>NZ_MVKW01000002.1:0-652805 GCF_002018395.1 Acinetobacter sp. ANC 5600 | reverse complement strand
CTTTCTAAAGACGAAGGTGGCCGTCATACTCCATTCCTTAACGGTTACCGTCCACAGTTCTACTTCCGTACAACTGACGTAACTGGTGCGATCTCGCTTAAAGAAGGCGTTGAAATGGTTATGCCTGGTGACAACGTAGAAATGTCAGTAGAATTAATCCACCCAATCGCAATGGACGCTGGCTTACGCTTTGCGATCCGTGAAGGTGGCCGTACAGTTGGTGCGGGTGTTGTTTCTAAAGTAACTGCATAATATAATACAGTTATCTTTGTACAGATCGAGAGTTTCGACTCTCGATTTGCTCTGCAGGTCAGTAGTTCAATTGGTAGAGCGTCGGTCTCCAAAACCGAATGTTGGGGGTTCGAGTCCCTCCTGGCCTGCCAAATTTTTTTAAAAAGAAGCTTGATGCTGGCTCAACTGGTCATATAATAAGTCGCGAATCCTACGACGAGTACAAAAATGTCGAATGATAAATCGCGTGACGCATTAAGCGACGCGCCAATTCCTCAAAGAAATAATCCTGCTGAAGTTGTTAATTCTGGTTCCCCTTTAGACTATGTTCTGTGGGTTATCGCGTTGATTTTACTCGGTAGTTCTATGATGGTGAATCAACATTTGCCAGCATACTGGGCACCAGCGAATGATGTTTGGGTCCGTGTTGGGGTAATTTTGGCTTGTATCATCGTGGCTTTAGGTTTATTATACGCCACCCATCAAGGCAAAGGCTTTGTTCGATTGTTGAAAGATGCTCGAATTGAGTTACGTCGAGTGACTTGGCCAACCAAGCAAGAGACCATGACCACATCTTGGCAGGTACTTGCGGTAGTCTTAGTGGCATCTATTTTATTATGGTGCTTTGACTATGCTTTGAGCTGGTTAATGAAGTTTATTATCGGGTAAGAGAGCTATGAAACGTTGGTACATTATTCATGCCTATTCTGGTTATGAAAAACAAGTGTTACGCTCACTTAATGATCGAATCCAGCGTAGCGCTGTAGCCGATAGCTTTGGTGAAGTCCTTGTCCCTACTGAAGAAGTAGTGGAAATGAAGGATGGTAAGAAACGTAAATCTGAGCGTAAATTCTTTCCCGGCTATGTGTTAGTCGAGATGGAAATGAATGATGAAACTTGGCACATTGTTAAAGAATGTCCAAAAGTATTAGGTTTCATCGGTGGTACTGCAGAAAAGCCTGCACCAATTACGCAAAAAGAAGCTGATGCGATTCTTGCACGTGTACGCAATACTGGCGAAGCACCTCGTCCTAAGACGATGTTTGAACCAGGTGAAGAATTACTCGTAATTGACGGTCCATTCACCGATTTTAAAGGCGTGGTGGAAGAAGTTCTATACGATAAGTCACGTTTGACGTTGACGATTAATGTATTTAATCGACCAACTCAGGTTGAGCTGGAATTTCGCCAAGTCGAAAAATCGGTTTAATTTAACTTGGTTGATAAACGCCCGATTTGTTATGAGTCGGGCATTGTTGTTGTAACGGTATCGTTACTTATATGTATGGGGAGCCTAGCGGCGTTAGTACCCAGAGGTAATTGAAATGGCTAAGAAGATTGACGGCTATATCAAGCTGCAAGTTCCAGCTGGTAAAGCAAATCCATCTCCACCGATTGGTCCTGCACTAGGTCAACGTGGTGTTAACATCATGGCATTCTGTAAAGAATTCAATGCTGCGACACAAAAAGTTGAAGCTGGTCTTCCAATTCCAGTAGTGATCACTGTGTACAACGACAAGTCGTTCACATTCATCATGAAAACTCCTCCTGCTGCGATTCTTCTTAAGAAAGCTGCGGGCATCCAAAAGGGTTCAGCTGTACCTAACAAAACTAAAGTTGGTAAGTTGACTCGCGCTCAATTAGAAGAAATTGCGACTACTAAAGAACCAGATCTTACTGGTGCTGATTTAGACGCACGTGTACGTACCATTGCTGGTTCTGCGCGTTCTATGGGCTTGGAAGTGGAGCTATAAGACATGGCTAAATTAACTAAACGTCAAAAAGCCATTGTTGCTGCTGTTGAAGCTAACAAAGTTTACACTTTGGAAGAAGCAGTTGCAGTTCTTAACGGCCTTCCAGCAGTAAAATTCAAAGAATCTTTGGATGTTGCTGTAAACCTAGGTGTTGATCCTCGTAAATCTGACCAAGTTGTTCGTGGCGCGACTACACTTCCTGCAGGTACTGGTAAAACTGTACGTGTAGCTGTGTTTGCTCAAGGCGCTGCTGCTGAAGCTGCTAAAGCTGAAGGCGCGGACGTTGTTGGTTTTGATGATCTTGCTGAAAGCATCCAAGCGGGTAACCTTGACTTTGACGTAGTAATTGCAGCTCCGGATGCAATGCGCGTTGTTGGTAAGTTAGGTACGATTCTTGGTCCACGTGGCTTAATGCCAAACCCTAAAGTGGGTACTGTAACTCCTGACGTAGCTTCTGCTGTTAAAAACGCGAAAGCTGGTCAAGCACGTTACCGTGTAGACAAAGCGGGTATTATCCACGCTGCGATCGGTCAAGTAGGTTTTACTGCTGAAGCTGTTCGTTCAAACGTTGAAGCTCTTGTAGCTGACCTTAAGAAAGCAAAACCTGCTACTTCTAAAGGTGTTTACATCCAAAAGATCACTCTAAGCTCTACTATGGGTCCTGGTCTTGTTGTTGATGTAGCAAACGTTTCTAAATAAGTTTCGACTTATTACAGAATTTTAAAGCCCTGAGTAATATTTAAAGCGCTGCTTTAAATATTACGCAAGAAGCGCTTCGTCGTATATTGCGTAATTCAGGCAAACTTTGAATTGATAAATTTAGATTTATCAGCGTCAAAGACCTCAGGCGAGGGAAGTTTTATGCTTTCTTCTTAATAGCCCAGCCTGAGTAGACGCGGTGGTGTGATTTGTTCCTCCTCCGCGTGTTGGTTCAGTGATGAGCTAACGAATTGGGAGTGCATCTGTATAGGTGCATAAATCACCGTTAGGAGGTTTTACAATGGCTCTTCTTATCGAAGGCAAAAAACAGATCGTAGCTGAAGTAACTGAAGTTGCTTCTACTGCGTATGCTGCTGTTGTTGCTGACTATCAAGGTTTAACTGTTGAGCAATTAACTGCTCTACGTGTTGAAGCTCGTAAACTAGGTGTTGCTACTCGTGTAGTTCGTAACACTTTGGCTAAACGTGCTCTTCAAGATACTCAATTCAATATCTTGAGCGACAACCTTGTTGGCCCAACAATCTTAGCTTTCTCAACTTCTGAAGACGACATGGGCGCAGCTGCTCGTTTGTTCGAAGAATTTGCTAAAACTAATAAAGCATTTGAACTTAAAGCTGCTGCATTTGACGGTAAAGTTTATCAAGGTGCTGAAGTTAGCGTTATCGCGAACCTTCCAAACCAAGAGAAAGCGCTTACTATGCTTGCAAGCGTTCTTCAAGCTCCTATTTCGAAATTGGGTCGCCTTATTACTGCGCTCAAAGAGAAAAACGAGTCAGAAGCTGCTTAAGCTTAAATCAATTTACACACCATTCAATACCCATTTGGAGTTACTCTCATGGCTTTAACAAACGAAGAAATCTTAAACGCAGTTGCTGAAAAAACTGTTCTTGAACTTGTTGAACTTATTTCTGCTTTCGAAGAAAAATTCAACGTATCTGCTGCTGCTGTAGCAGTTGCTGCTGCTCCTGGCGCTGCTGGTGCTGCTGCTGAAGAACAATCAGAATTCAACGTTGAGTTGACTTCTTTCGGTGCTAACAAAGTTGCTGTAATTAAAGCAGTTCGTGAAGCTACTGGCCTTGGTCTTAAAGAAGCTAAAGATCTTGTTGAAAGCGCTCCTTCAGTTCTTAAAGAAGGCGTTTCTAAAGAAGAAGGCGAAGAACTTAAGAAAAAACTTGAAGAAGCTGGTGCTACAGTTACACTTAAGTAATCTTAAGGGGAGTCGATTTTTTTATAATCGGCCCCAAAAAATGGCTGGTGGCCCTTGGGTCATCAGCCTTTTTGCGTTACAATAATCGGCTCGATTTTTGTTTGCATGATATAAAAATCATACAAATTAAAAATAATTTATAAAACCAAACGCTTACCAATATTTTTCAGTAAAAAATATTGTTAAGCGTTTTAATACCACTAAAAATTGCAGCATTTGTGAAAGTGGTGGCCATATCGGCCTGCGTAATTCCTTCTAAGTTCGTTCTGCAGGCGGACTTAGTTTACTTTCCGAGGACTCCAGATGGCATACTCATATACCGAAAAGAAACGGATCCGTAAGAATTTTGGTAAATTGCCCAAGGTAATGGATGTTCCGTACTTGCTCGCGATTCAAGTCGACTCGTACCGAACTTTCCTTCAAGACGGCAAAACTCCAAAAAACCGCGAAGATATCGGTCTCCAAGCCGCATTTCGTTCAGTTTTTCCTATTGAAAGTTATTCTGGCAATGCTGCTTTAGAATTTGTTGAGTATAGTCTTGGTAAGCCTGAATTTGATGTGCGCGAATGTATTCTTCGTGGCTCAACTTATGCGGCGCCAATGCGTGTAAAAATTCGTCTGATCATTAAAGATCGCGAAACTAAAACAATCAAAGACGTGCGTGAGCAAGAAGTCTACATGGGTGAAATGCCACTTATGACAGACAACGGTACCTTTGTGATCAATGGTACTGAGCGTGTAATTGTATCTCAATTACACCGTTCACCAGGTGTATTCTTTGACCACGATAAAGGCAAAACTCACTCTAGCGGTAAAGTTCTTTATTCTGCTCGTATCATTCCTTACCGTGGTTCATGGTTAGACTTTGAATTCGATGCAAAAGATCTTGTATATGTTCGTATTGACCGTCGTCGTAAATTACTTGCGACTGTTGTGCTTCGTGCCTTGGGTTATAACAACGAACAAATCCTAGACATGTTCTACGAAAAAGTACCTGTATATCTTGATATGGGTAGCTATCAAATTGACTTGGTTCCAGAACGTCTACGTGGCGAAATGGCACAGTTTGATATCGTGGGTACAGACGGTAAAACAATTGTTGAACAAGGTAAACGTATTAACGCGCGCCATGTTCGTCAAATGGAAGCAGCAGGTCTTGAAAAACTTTCTGTTCCTGATGAATACCTATATGAACGTATTGTTGCTGAAGATGTAACGTTACGTGATGGCGAAGTAATTGCTGCAAATACAGTACTAAGCCATGAAATTATGGTGAAATTGGCTGAAGGCGGCGTTAAACAATTCAACGTACTTTATACCAATGACATCGACCGTGGCCCATTCATTGCGGACTCTTTACGTGCAGATACTACAACTGGTCGTGAAGAAGCACTTGTAGAAATCTACAAAGTGATGCGTCCGGGTGAGCCACCAACAAAAGAAGCTGCTGAAAACTTATTCAACAATTTGTTCTTCTCTTCTGAACGTTATGACTTATCACCAGTAGGTCGTATGAAGTTCAACCGTCGTTTGGGTCGTCCTTACGAAGTGGGTACGGATCAGAAGTCTCGTGAAGTTGAAGGTATTCTTTCGAACGAAGACATCACTGATGTATTGAAAACATTAGTTGAAATCCGTAACGGTAAAGGTGAAGTCGATGATATCGATCACTTGGGTAACCGTCGTGTTCGTTCTGTTGGTGAAATGACAGAAAACCAATTCCGTGTTGGTCTAGTTCGTGTTGAACGTGCTGTTAAAGAACGTTTATCTCAAGCTGAAACTGACAACTTGTCTCCGCAAGATTTAATCAATGCGAAACCAGTTGCTGCTGCAATCAAAGAATTCTTTGGTTCAAGCCAGTTGTCTCAGTTCATGGACCAAAACAACCCGTTGTCTGAAATTACACACAAACGTCGTGTATCAGCATTGGGCCCAGGTGGTTTGACTCGTGAGCGTGCGGGCTTCGAAGTACGTGACGTACATCAAACTCATTATGGTCGTGTATGTCCAATTGAGACTCCTGAGGGTCCAAACATTGGTTTGATCAACTCACTTTCTGTTTATGCGAAAGCGAATGATTTTGGTTTCTTAGAAACGCCTTACCGTAAAGTTGTTGATGGTCGTGTAACGGATGACGTTGAATACCTTTCTGCGATTGAAGAAGTAGGTACTGTGATTGCACAGGCCGATTCAGGTGTAGATAAAGACGGTAATTTAATAGAAGAATTTGTTTCTGTACGTCACCAAGGTGATTTCGTACGTATGCCTCCTGAAAAAGTGACGCATATGGACGTATCTGCACAGCAGGTTGTATCTGTTGCTGCATCACTTATTCCATTCCTTGAACACGATGATGCCAACCGTGCATTGATGGGTTCAAACATGCAACGTCAGGCAGTACCTACGTTGATCGCTGACAAGCCGCTTGTTGGTACAGGTATGGAAGCAAACGTAGCGCACGACTCAGGTGTATGTGTTCTTGCGAAACGTGGTGGCCGTATTGAATTCGTCGACGCGTCTCGTGTTGTTATTCGTGTAAACGAAGACGAAATGATCGCGGGTGAAGCAGGTGTAGATATCTACAACCTGATCAAATATACACGTTCTAACCAAAACACTTGTATTAACCAAAAAGTGCTTGTAAGCCTTGGTGATCAAGTGGGTCGTGGTGACGTATTAGCTGATGGTCCATCTACAGATGGCGGTGAATTGGCATTGGGTCAAAACATGCGCGTAGCATTCATGACTTGGAACGGTTACAACTATGAAGACTCGATCTTATTATCTGAGCGTGTGCTTCAAGAAGATCGTTTAACATCCATCCACATTCAAGAATTGTCATGTGTAGCACGTGATACTAAATTGGGTGCGGAAGAAATTACTGCCGATATCCCGAACGTGGGTGAAGCAGCACTTTCTAAACTTGATGAGTCAGGTATTGTTTACATCGGTGCAGAAGTAACAGCGGGCGATATCCTTGTAGGTAAAGTAACACCTAAGGGTGAAACTCAACTTACTCCGGAAGAAAAACTTCTTCGTGCAATCTTTGGCGAAAAAGCGGCTGACGTTAAAGATTCATCTTTACGTGTATCTTCTGGTGTTAAAGGTACTGTTATTGACGTTCAAGTGTTTACACGTGATGGTCTTGAAAAAGACGAACGTGCTCAAGCAATTGAAAAAGCTCAATTAGATGCTTACCGTAAAGATTTGAAAGAAGAATTCAAAATCTTTGAAGAAGCAGCTCGTGAACGTATTGTTCGTTTGTTGAAAGGTCAAGAATCGAATGGTGGCGGTACAACTAAACGCGGTGACAAATTAACTGAAGAGTTATTGTCTGGTCTTGAGTTGGTTGATCTTATTGAAATCCAACCAGTTGACGAAGCGATTGCTGAGCGTTTAACTCAAATTCAAGTGTTCTTGAAAGAGAAGAGCCTTGAAATTGACGAAAAATTTGCAGAGAAAAAACGTAAATTGTCTACAGGCGATGAACTGACAACTGGCGTATTGAAAGTTGTTAAAGTTTACTTGGCTGTAAAACGTCGCATCCAACCGGGTGATAAAATGGCGGGTCGTCATGGTAACAAAGGTGTTGTATCAAACATCCTACCTGTAGAAGACATGCCACACGATGCAAACGGTGTTCCAGTTGATGTTGTACTTAATCCACTGGGTGTACCATCACGTATGAACGTGGGTCAGATTCTTGAAACTCACTTAGGTATGGCGGCTAAAGGTCTTGGCGATCAAATCGACAAGATGATGAAAGAGCAACGTACTGTACTTGAGCTTCGTGATTTCTTAGACAAGATTTACAACAAAGTTGGTGGCGAACAAGAAGATCTTGATAGCTTGACTGATGAAGAAATCTTGGTGCTTTCAGGTAACTTGCGTAAAGGTGTTCCTTTAGCAACACCGGTATTTGATGGTGCTGAAGAATCACAAATCAAAGAATTGTTAGAACTTGGTGGCATTTCACGTACTGGTCAAACAGTATTGTATGATGGTCGTACAGGTGAACGTTTTGACCGTCCAGTAACTGTGGGTTACATGTACATGTTGAAACTGAACCACTTGGTTGACGACAAGATGCATGCGCGTTCTACTGGTTCTTACTCTCTAGTAACTCAACAGCCGCTTGGTGGTAAAGCACAATTCGGTGGTCAGCGTTTCGGTGAGATGGAAGTATGGGCACTCGAAGCTTACGGTGCAGCATACACACTTCAAGAAATGCTTACTGTGAAGTCGGATGACGTTGAAGGTCGTACCCGTATCTATAAGAACATTGTAGATGGTAACCATTACATGGACCCAGGTATGCCTGAATCGTTCAACGTATTGACCAAAGAGATCCGTTCTTTAGGTATCAACATTGAACTGAAAAATGGTGACTAATTAGCTCCATTGAATCTCCCTTGTGAAGCAGTGCTTCTCACCTCTTTAATCAAGAGGGGCAAGGGGGATTTCTCAGTTAAAAAAACAATATTTGTGACCCAGTTGTGAAGTGAAAATCTCCACAACACACGGAGAAAAAAATTGAAAGACTTGCTCGATATCATGCGCAAAAAGACGGATTCAGACGGTCATGCTCCTGTAGAGTTTGATCGCATCCGTATTGGTCTTGCGTCACCAGAAATGATTAAGTCGTGGTCTCATGGTGAAGTTAAAAAGCCTGAAACCATTAACTATCGTACGTTCAAACCTGAACGTGATGGTTTATTCTGTGCCAAAATCTTTGGTCCAGTAAAAGATTACGAATGCTTGTGTGGTAAATACAAGCGTATGAAATACAAAGGCGTCATTTGTGAAAAATGTGGCGTTGAAGTAACAACTGCAAAAGTACGTCGTGAGCGTATGGGTCATATTGACCTTGCTTCTCCAGTTGCACATATTTGGTTCTTAAAATCACTTCCTAGCCGTATCGGTCTGCTTTTAGACATGACTTTACGTGATATCGAACGTGTATTGTATTTCGAATCATACGTTGTAACTGACCCAGGTATGACTCCACTTGAGAAATACCAACTTCTAAACGATGAAGAATACTTCACTGCTTTAGAAGAACACGGTGATGAATTCACTGCGAAAATGGGTGCAGAAGCAGTTCAAGATTTGTTGAAAGACATCGATCTTGAAGCTGAAATTTCACGTCTTCGTGAAGAAATTCCAAATACAACTTCAGAAACGAAGCTTAAAAAAGCTTCTAAACGTCTGAAATTGATGGAAGCGTTCAAAGAGTCGAACAACAAACCAGAATGGATGGTGATGAATGTACTTCCAGTACTTCCACCTGATCTTCGTCCGTTGGTTCCTCTAGAAGGTGGTCGTTTTGCGACTTCTGACTTAAACGATCTTTACCGTCGTGTAATTAACCGTAACAACCGTTTAAAACGTCTACTAGACCTTGCAGCACCAGACATTATCGTACGTAACGAAAAACGTATGTTACAAGAGTCTGTTGATGCATTGCTTGATAACGGTCGTCGTGGTCGTGCAATTACTGGTTCGAATAAACGTCCTCTTAAATCTTTGGCAGACATGATCAAAGGTAAACAAGGTCGTTTCCGTCAAAACTTATTGGGTAAACGTGTCGATTACTCTGGTCGTTCGGTAATTACCGTAGGTCCGACTTTACGTCTTCACCAATGTGGTCTTCCGAAAAAAATGGCGCTTGAATTATTCAAACCATTCATTTTTGCGAAACTACAAGCATCTGGCCAAGCGACAACCATTAAAGCTGCGAAGAAAATGGTTGAGCGTGAAACTCCAGAAGTTTGGGACGTACTTGCTCACGTAATTCGTCAACATCCAGTGATGTTGAACCGTGCGCCTACACTTCACCGTTTGGGTCTTCAAGCATTTGAACCAACCCTGATTGAAGGTAAAGCGATCCGTCTTCACCCGTTAGTTTGTGCGGCATTTAACGCCGACTTCGACGGTGACCAAATGGCGGTACACGTACCATTAACACTTGAAGCTCAGTTAGAAGCTCGTGCGTTAATGATGTCAACAAACAACATTCTTTCTCCTGCGAACGGTGAGCCAATCATCGTACCTTCTCAGGACGTTGTCTTAGGCTTGTACTACATCACTCGTGATGCGATCAATGCCAAAGGTGAAGGCATGGTGTTTGCGGATACTGACGAAGTAAACCGTGCACTTGCAACAGGTCAAGTTGATTTACACGCTCGCGTAAAAGCACGTGTACACCAAACTGTCATTGACGAAAATGGTAACCGTGAACAACAAACCATTGTTGTAGACACAACTCCAGGTCGTTGTTTACTTTGGGAAGTTGTACCTGAAGGTATGGATTTCCAACAAATCAACGTTGAGATGACTAAAAAGAACATCTCTAAATTGATCAACTCTTGCTACCGTAAATTAGGTCTTAAAGATACTGTTATCTTCGCTGACCAATTGATGTATTTGGGCTTCCGTCAAGCGACTCACTCAGGTGTGTCTGTTGGTATGGAAGACATGTTAATTCCGCCACAAAAACAAGCAATTATCGAAAAAGCTGAAGTTGAAGTTCGTGAAATTGAACAACAATTCGAGCAAGGTTTCGTAACTGCCGGCGAACGTTATAACAAAGTTGTCGATATTTGGGCGCGTACAAACGACCAAGTAGCGAAAGCGATGATGGACAACTTGTCTTTCACAACTGTTAAAAACAAACAGGGTGAAGACGAGAAACAAAAATCATTCAACTCGATCTACATGATGTCTGACTCAGGTGCCCGTGGTTCGGCAGCTCAGATTCGTCAGTTAGCGGGTATGCGTGGTTTGATGGCGAAACCAGATGGTTCGATCATTGAAACACCAATTAAAGCGAACTTCCGTGAAGGTTTGACCGTACTTCAGTACTTCATTTCAACACACGGTGCACGTAAAGGTTTGGCCGATACTGCATTGAAAACTGCGAACTCAGGTTACTTGACTCGTCGTTTGGTTGACGTTGCACAAGACTTGGTAATTACTGAGCCAGATTGTGGTACTTTCGACGGTCTTGTAATGACTCCGTTCATTCAAGGTGGCGATGTCATCGAGAACTTAGGTACTCGAGTATTGGGTCGTGTACTTGCTGAAGATGCGAAGAAACCAGGTTCGGATGATGTGATTCTTCCACGTAATACTTTAATCGACGAAAAACTTGCAAACTACTTAGAAGAGCAAGGTGTCGATGAAGTGAAAGTACGTTCAGTTGTAAACTGTGAATCTACTTTCGGTGTATGTGCGAAATGTTACGGTCGTGACCTTGCTCGCGGTCACTTGGTGAATCCAGGTGAATCTGTGGGTGTAATGGCTGCTCAATCAATTGGTGAGCCAGGTACACAGTTAACAATGCGTACGTTCCACGTGGGTGGTGCTGCGAGCCGAACTTCTGCTGCTAACAGCGTACAAGTTCGTAACAAAGGTACAGTACGTTTCCACAATGTGAAAACAGTACAACACGCTAAAGGTCACTTGGTATCAACTTCACGTTCAGGTGAAATCGGTATCGCAGATGACATCGGTCGTGAACGCGAACGTTACAAAATTCCATACGGTGCTTCAATCATCATTAAAGATGGAGAAGCTGTGGAAGCTGGCGGTATCGTAGCGACTTGGGATCCGCATACACATCCATTGGTTACCGAAGTTGCAGGTAAAGTGCGTTTCAGCCAAATCGCTGATGGCGTAACTGTGACATCGAAAACTGATGATGCAACAGGTATGACGACTATTGAGGTACTTCCAGTAACTTCACGTCCAGCATCTGGTAAAGATATGCGTCCAGCTGTTGTATTGGATACAACAGATGGCGGCGAACAGTTCTACTTCCTACCACAAAACACGATTCTGACTGTGCGCGACGGCGAAACAATTGGTGTCGGTGACGTTATTGGTCGTGTACCACAAGAATCTTCACGTACACGTGATATTACCGGTGGTCTACCGCGTGTAGCTGACTTGTTCGAAGCACGTAAACCGAAAGAACATGCGATCCTTGCTGAAATTTCAGGTATCGTAAGCTTCGGTAAAGAGACCAAAGGTAAGAACCGTCTTGTGATTACTCCGGATGATGGCTCTGAGATTTACGAAGAGCTAATTCCGAAATGGCGTACGATTAACGTGTTCGAAGGCGAGCATGTGAACCGTGGTGAAACCATTTCTGATGGTCCGCAAAACCCACACGACATCTTACGTTTGAAAGGCGAAGTTGCACTGACAAACTACATCGTGAACGAAGTTCAGGACGTATACCGTCTGCAAGGTGTAAAAATCAACGACAAGCACATTGAAGTGATCGTACGTCAAATGCTTCGTAAAGTTGAAATCACTGACGGTGGTGATACAAGCTTCATCAAAGGCGAGCAAGTGGAATACATCCGCGTTGTTCAAGAAAACCAAGCTGTGGCAGCTCAGAACAAGTTCCCAGCGAAGTTTGAACGTCAATTGATGGGTATTACCAAAGCGTCGCTTTCTACTGACTCGTTCATTTCTGCTGCATCGTTCCAGGAAACAACTCGTGTGTTAACTGAGGCTGCTGTAACAGGTAAAGAAGATGAATTACGTGGTCTGAAAGAAAACGTAGTTGTAGGTCGTCTGATCCCAGCGGGTACAGGTTTGGCTTACCACTTAGAACGTCGTCGTCAAGAGTCTGAAGCTGCAGAGCTTGAGCTTCACAATGACTTCTCTGATGTTGATCAAGCATTAAGCCAAGCATTTAGCGATGAATTTAACGGTCTTTAATTAGCCCTTAAATCATTCAAAAAAGCCACCTTTGGGTGGCTTTTTTTATGCGGACGAATTGAAAATTAAAGCTTTCCTAATGTTGATTTATTTCCTATAGTAAAAATAGAACATAACAAATCTCTTGATTTTTAAACTTAAACATAACGGGGTCTTTTTGATGAAATTCACACAGCAAGTATTCGCAGTTTTTGCATTATTCAGCTCATTGACAGCGATTGCTGCACCTATGCCCAATTCGATTGTGGTAGAAGATAAAGCTGTAGTTCCAGTACTAAAAACAGAAGTGATTCGCCGTGTTGCAGGTCAAGAACCTGTACGCCAAGTGACTGCAACAGTGTTAGAAATGACCAATAAAGGTCAGGATATCGTGGCACGTGAAATTGAACTTTCAGATCATCAAAGTGATTTTTCTGAAAAGAAATTATCGATTCCAGTACTACAACGTGGTGGTGTCATCGTCCCGACTTCTAAAATTGAAACCAAGACGACGGTGAAGCAGGACGGTCAGATTATTCGTCAAAACACCAATATTGATGCAGAAGGTGTAGAGTTTAAGAAAGGGCAAGACCCGATTAAACGCACGCTAAAACTAGATCAGGCAACAGATCCAGAAAGCAAAGCCAAATTCTCTCATGCGGTGCTGACTGAAAATGGTGAAACAACAAAAGATTTGATGATTTTGGATGAAAACCCTGAGTGATTCGTGAGCGATTAGGCATGGTTTTTACAAAATGCAGCATTTATGCTCCAAGCCGTAACAAGCTATGTTTAATTGTTTCATACAATGGTTTTAGAATCATAGGTATTAAAGAAGACAAGGAACATCACAATGAAAAAAGTAATGAGCGTATGCGCAGTCGCGATGATGTCGACCCTAATGCTTGCTGGTTGTGAAAGCATGTCGCCAAATGAACAACGTATTGGTGCTGCAGCTTTAGGTGGTGCCATAGGTGGTGGTGTGGGTAATAATGTCGGTGGTGGTGTAGGTGCAGCCGTTGGTGGTGGTGCTGGTGCAGCTGTCGGTAGTAAAACTCAAAACGGTTCAAACCGAAATGCCACATATAGTGGTGTAGGTGGTGCGATTGGTTCTGCAGTCGGTAAAAGTATCTTTGGTGGTAACACTGGTGCTGCGATTGGTGGTGCAATCGGTGGTGGCGCAGGTGCTGCAATTGAGCAAAATCGCTAATCCAATCCGATAAATTTGAATGAAAAGGCGCTTAAAGATAAGCGCCTTTTTTATTTGCGTGGATGGGGTTGCTTGCGACGAATGTATAGCGTTTTTTGAATTTCAGCGATACGTAAGCCTGCTTCATCAAAAATATTTAAGCTATAGTTCCGTAAAACAGGTGCGTGGTTATCTGCTAAGTTTTTAATATGATTGATTTCATTTGGGTCGAGCTGGATGTCGGCGTATACCGTTCCACGCCCGGGAGATAAAAATTGGATATTTGCCGCTTTGTCCCACACGATATAACGTGAGCCAAGGTGATGCATCAAAATCAACATATAAAATGGGTCAACCATTGAATATAGACTACCGCCAAAATGTACACCGACAATATTTTGATTTTTTCGAGTTAATGGCATTTTGACGCGAATGTGATAATTGGCGAGATCAATTTTATCAATCGAAATGCCAGCACCTTTATAAGGGGCATAATGATTGAGTAAGAATTTAGAGACAATAGGCATTGTCATTATTTTCTGGATTATGCTCATACTGGGTCAATTTTTTTTTATGCTGAACTTTGCATACTAAATGAGTTTCAAAACTGTGGCATTGATCACATTGCCCATGTTCACAAATAAAACGTCAATTCGATGGAATCGATAAAAGGACAAGAAGAATGCAACCACTAAATACGCAATGGGTGAATACCACAGATCAACAACGGCTCTATGTAAAGACATGGGGTGATGAAACCAAGCCCGCTTTGGTTTTGGTTCATGGTTATCCTGATAATCAGGAAGTATGGGAACCGGTTATTGAACATCTTGGTTCTGAATTTTATATTGTGAGCTATGACGTGCGAGGTGCAGGGCAGTCCTCTGTGCCCCGTAAAGTACGAGATTATCGTTTGGAGCAATTATCACTTGATTTAGATAGTGTGACGCAAGCGGTATTAGGCGAGCGTAGTTTTCATTTAGCCGCGCATGATTGGGGCTCTATCCAATCTTGGGAATCGGTAACTGAGCCAAAATTTCGCTCACGTATTTTGTCTTATTCAACTATTTCTGGGCCATGTTTGGATCATGCGGCATTTTTGCTCAGAAATAGCTTTAAGCATCAGCAGAAAAAATTACTCAAATTATTAAGTAAGTCATGGTACATCGGGGTATTCCAATTACCATTTTTGGCACCGACGGCGTGGCATTTTTTGAATGCTGAACGTTGGGGAAAAATTGTGAATGATTTAGAACGTACTCAAGAATTGCCTTTGAATCATAATATTCAGCATGATGGTAAACACGGTATTGCGCTTTACCGTGCTAATTTTATTCCCCGCTTAACTCAGCCTAGACAACGTCATGCCGTCTGTCCTGTACAAGCGATTGTGTTGAAACATGATAATTTTGTCAGTCCAGATTACATTAAAGAATTACCTAATTGGGTTGAAGATTTATCTGTAGTTGAAGTCAATGCCAATCATTGGGCCGTGCTGAGCCAACCCGAAAAAATTGCAAGTTACATCGCTCAATTTGCGCAATCACAGCAGCTTTAAGTAAATCGTTCAACAGTGGCAGTTTCATCGATAGGGGGCTAAATAGCGAGCAAATTCTGATAAAATACGGTTTTTTGTCAGACTCCCTTTTTTCTTATGTTTGCTATTCTTGCCGCAATTACAGTCATGTTTGGACTGTCGCTGGCACGCGTGCCTGTTGTATTTGCGCTGATCATTGGTGCAGTAACAGGTGGCTTGTTAGCTGGTCTTGGTATTCATGGCACCATCGAAGCGTTTAATAGTGGCTTAGGCAACGGTGCTCAAATCGCACTTGCTTATGGCGTGTTGGGGGCATTTGCTTTGGCACTTGCGCGTTCAGGTTTGCCAGATTTACTGGCTTATCAACTCATTACTAAACTCAAAGGTAACAGTAATGTGAAAGCCCAGAATCGCGTGAAATACGTAATTTTCGCTACTATCGCTTTAGCCGCCGTATGTTCACAAAACGTGATTCCAGTGCACATTGCGTTTATTCCAGTATTAATTCCACCATTACTCAGCGTATTTAATCATTTAAAACTTGACCGTCGTTTGATTGCTTGTGTTCTGACTTTTGGTCTTGTGGCGACTTATATGCTGGTACCTTTTGGTTTTGGTGCTATTTTCCTTAATGATATTTTAGGTCAAAACATCAATACCTTTGGTAAGCCATACGGTTTCAACATCAGCTATGATCAAATTCCAACTGCTATGGCAATTCCAGTATTTGGGATGTTTGTTGGCTTATTAATTGCTGTTTTTTATAGCTACCGTAAACCACGAGAGTATGCTGACGTTCAGGTTAAGGAATCACAGCACACCATCTCATCTGATGTAAAAGCAGATGAAAATGGTAAACCACAAGTCGCTAAATTTACTTTGATCATGGCTGCGGTAGCAGTAGTTGCTACGCTTTCTGTTCAAGTCATATCTGAGTCGATGATTTTGGCGGGTCTGGTTGGTGTTGCGATCTTAAGCTGTGCAGGTATTTTTAAGTGGAAAGAAGCCGATGATGTCATTATCAGTGGTATGCGCATGATGGCACTGGTGGGTTTCATTATGATTTCTGCGCAAGGCTTTGCATCTGTGATTGAGGCTACGAATCAAGTACCAACACTGGTACAAGCTTCAGTTGAATGGATTGGAAACAGCCAAGGTTTAGCGGCATTTTGGATGTTATTAATTGGGTTATTAATTACCTTAGGTATTGGTTCTTCATTCTCAACAATCCCAATTTTGGCCATTATTTATGTACCACTTTGTATTCAATTTGGTTTTAGCCCAGCGGCAACGATTGCCATTATTGGTACAGCAGCAGCTTTGGGAGATGCAGGTTCTCCAGCATCAGACTCAACTTTAGGGCCAACATCAGGTCTTAATATGGATGGTCAGCATGACCACATGAAAGATAGTGTGGTACCGACCTTCATTCACTACAATATTCCATTAATGATCTTTGGTTGGATTGCCGCAATGGTACTCTAAAAAATTTTCAAAGATAAATAAGAAGGCGATTATATAATCGCCTTTTTTGTTATTTAATCCTGAGGATTTTGGTTGGATTAAAATAATTCATTTTATTAATTCTGATTAAAATGGTTGGTATATTTTAAATAATAAGTTAATTATAATGGTTGATAAATAAAACCAACCTTTGAGCTATGATTAAAATAAATATAGTTAATTAATAATAACTTATATAATAGTGTAATAAATTATTAAATAATGTTATTGCATAATTTTAATACTAATGTTTAATATTAATTATTCATTCTAGAAGGTTGCTTTAAAATGTTAAAACAAGCTGCTCTTATTGCATTATTGGGTATGTCTGCTTCAGCGATGGCTGGTCAATGGCAGGTAAAAGTTGGTGGGTCTGTAATCGCGCCAACAGCAGATACTGATATCCTAGACGGTGCTGCGACTGTAAAAGCAGACAATGAATATGCATTTACACCATCGGTGGAATATTTCTTTAACGACAACATTTCAGCAGAATTGCTTTTGGCAACTCCAATCAATCATGATGTGCTGTTAAACGGTGATAAGGCTGTTAAGCTTAAACACTTACCGCCAACGATTACTGCGAAATATAATTTTAAAAATTCAACACGCTTTACACCATATATCGGTGTGGGTGGTACAGCCTTTGTTGCTTGGGATGAAGAATCAGATCTAGGTAAAGTTAAAGTAAAAGAAGATTTTGGTTTTGCTGGTCAAATCGGCTTTAACTACCAGCCAGCTGATGCTAAAAATTGGGGTGTTTTCTTTGATGCGCGTTATGCACAGATCAGCCCAGAAGTTGAAATTAAAGATGTTACAACTTTTGATTTAGATATCGATCCAATGGTGTATACAATTGGTTATAGCTACAAATTCTAAGCTGTAACTGATCTTAAAACCCTGCCATTAGGCAGGGTTTTTTATGCAGAATATTCCATTCATCAGTTGATCGAATTGAACAAATAGGCAATAGAAAATTTAGGTGGAACTGTTAGAGTCGAAATAAATCAGCAAGTTGGAAGAAGAGAAAAGACGATGAAAAAAATTATTCAGGGTATGCTGGTCTTGGGCAGTGCTTATTTTATTTCGACAAGTTATGCCGCAAGTTTTGATTGTAAAAAGGCGAAAACCATTACCGAACATGCGGTTTGTGATAACCGGAGTATTAATGATGCCGATGTCAAAATGGCCACGACCTATACGATTATTCGTCATTTAGCTCCCATGGGGACACGTGGTGCAATTCAAGATCAACAAATAAAATGGCTACAACTACGCGATCAGTGCCGTGACAATGTCAGTTGTTTAAGTGATGTATATAAAATGCGGCAGCAAAAACTGGATCTCTACATGGACCGCGTTTATAAACAAGGACCTTTTTAAACCTTAAAATTTAGTGCGACAGAATAAAAATTTTCCATTCACACTATTGAAAAATAGTGAAGTCCCTCCATTCATATAGGCAATTGATAATTTTACTCAGTATGAACGGAGAGACTGATGAGCGAACAACAATCTCAAAAACACAGCTTCCAAGCGGAAGTGGCTCAGTTACTGCATTTAGTAACACATTCTTTATATTCAAATCCTGAAATTTTCCTTCGTGAGTTAGTATCAAACGCATCTGATGCCTGCGATAAATTACGTTTTGAAGGCATTAACCATCCTGAATATTATGAAAATGATCCAGATTTACATGTGCGTATTCATTTAAATAAAGAGCAGAAGACAATTACCATTTCGGATAATGGTATTGGTATGACACAACAAGAAGCGATTGATCATTTGGGTACGATTGCTAAGTCTGGCACTAAAGATTTTATGTCGAAGCTTACGGGTGATCAAAAGTCAGATGCACAATTGATTGGTCAATTTGGTGTGGGCTTCTATTCAGGTTTTATTGTTGCTGAAAAAATTACAGTGGAATCACGTCGTGCTGGGGTAAATGCTGCTGAAGGGGTACGTTGGGTTAGTAATGGTACAGGTGAGTTTGATGTAGAGCCAATTGATAAGGCTTCACGTGGAACCGACATCATTTTGCATTTACGCGAGGATGCTTTAGATTATTTGGATCGTTACAAAGTTAAGCAGATTATTAATAAATACTCTGATCATATTAGTTTGCCAATTGAGATGCAGAAAGAAGTTTGGCAACAAGAGGAAGCTGCCGAAGGCGAAGAAGCAAAACCTGGTCAATATGTACTGACGGATGAATGGGAAGCGATTAACTCAGCAAGTGCATTATGGACGCGTAATAAAAATGAGATCAGTGAAGAACAATATACTGAGTTTTATAAAAACCTGAGCCATGATTTTGAAGCCCCGCTTGCATGGACACACAACCGTGTAGAGGGAAGTACGGAATATACACAGTTACTTTATATTCCATCTCGCGCACCAAGCAATATTTTCACACGTGAAGCTAAAGCAGGAATTAAGCTCTATGTGAAACGTGTATTTATCATGGATGATGCGGATAATTTGATTCCAAATTATTTACGTTTTGTTCAAGGTGTGGTGGATAGCGCAGACTTACCACTTAATGTAAGCCGTGAATTATTACAAGAAAGTCGCGACGTTAAAACGATTCGTGAAGGTAACGCCCGCCGTATTTTAACAGTGCTAGATAGTTTGGCGAAATCTGAAGATGTTGCTGATCAAGAGAAGTTTGCAAAATTCTACGCTGAGTTTGGTTCAGTCTTAAAAGAAGGCTTAGGCGAAGACATGGCGAATCGTGAGCGTATTCTAAAATTATTACGCTTTGCTTCGTCAAATAATGATGAAGTGAAAACATCATTTGCAGACTATAAAGCCAATATGAAAGAAGGCCAAAAGGCAATTTACTATGTGACTGCTGATAGTTTAAATGCTGCGAAAAACTCACCACAACTTGAATTGTTCAAGAAAAAAGGTATCGAAGTGCTGCTCATGACTGAACGAGTGGATGAGTGGGCGATGGAATTTGTTTTTGAGTTTGATGGAACACCATTACAGAATGTATCAAAAGGTGCAGTTGATTTGGGTGATCTACAAGATGCTGAAGAGAAGAAAGCACTTGAGGAAGCTGCTGAGCAGTTTAAACCTGTTGTTGAAAAACTGTCGGATGCGTTAAAAGATAAGACCTCTGAAGTGCGTGTAACAACACGTTTAGTGGACTCTCCTGCGTGTTTGGTGGTGGCTGAGGGTGAGTTATCACCGCAACTGGTCCGTATGCTAAAACAAGCAGGACAAGCGGTTCCCGAGTCAAAACCAGTCTTGGAAATCAATCCATCCCATCCGTTGGTACAAAAATTAGAAGGTTCAGCGCAATTTGATGATTTGGCGAATGTGATCTTCGATCAAGCGTTGATTGCTGAAGGCGGTTTACCCGAAGATCCTGCCCAATACATCAAACGGATTAACAGCTTATTGCTGAAGTAACGGTAGATATGAAATGAACCTCCTTCGGGAGGTTTTTTTATTTGGTTTTTCGATAGAGCACATGAATAAAAACGTCCATGTTTTAATCTTTAAAATAAATTAAAAATAAATAATTAATCTATAATAGCGATCGTTAAGTATTGGGAATCTTAAGATGAAAATTTTAGTGATCGCTGTAATGGGCTCGCTGCTCTCTATGGGCCTCATGCAATCTGCTCAGGCAGACAGCGCTAAGCAAAAAATGGTGCGTAATGACCGTGTGCAGGTTTCAAAGCAGATCGCACAATACGATATCAACCCTTTTGTTGATAGTCGCCGTGTGATGCGAAATGATCGTGTTCAGTATAGTTTTCCTAAAGTGAAAAAAGTCGCTGAAAAACAGCCGAGTATTGTACGTAATGATCGTGTACGTGTGATTAAGAAAAATTGAAGCTGAGTTATTTAAAAAAAGCCCATCCTGTTGAGATGGGCTTTTTATTCGCTGTGAAATAGCGGGTTCTAGAACAAGGCTTCAAGGCGCACTAAAGCGCCCACAAAGTGGCTTTTATCGTCACGATGGTTGTTGAGGTAGTTGAGATCACCTTGGATATAAAACCATTCGCGCAGAAAGGGCTGTCGCCATGATACATAGGGTCCCCAACTGTTTAAACGCAGTTGATCGTTATTGTAAAAACCACCTGTATATAGGCCGTAGTTGAATCGGTTACCTTTAAAAAATTGGTGTTGGCGGTAACTGAAGTTATCCCATTTCAGATCATCATCCTGTGCATCTGCATAGGTCAGGTTGAATTGGTTTGAGATAAAGGGTTGGCCTGGACGGGCATGGGTTAATTCTAAATTGGTTCTTAGATAATTTTCACTATCGATACCATAACGATAAATTTGTTCGGCTAAAAAACTGTAATCATTGTCGAGTTGCCATTTTTTAGCTGCTTTTAAGCGGACATATAGGTCATCACCAGAACGTAAACCGAGATCAACGTCAGTTTCGAAGGGCAGTCGATCTGAAATTTCTGACCAACGTAAAGCCAGTGAACTGTTATCTTCACGGGTTTGCTTATTGTCATAATTTTTATCACTACGCCCCGCAGGGTTTTCATTGGTAATTGCAGCATTATTTTCTAATTCATTATCAAGTGAGTCATCACCAAAGACCACACTCAATTTTTTCTCTAAAGTGGGAAGCTTAATTTTACCGCGAATACGTGGCTTAATTTCGTATTCATCGTGCTTATTCCAACTGTTGTCTAAAATCACCCTAAGGGTAGCATTGGCTGGTTTATCAGGCTCACTTTGCCCAAACCAGTTATCCATGCGAACGGCCGTTCGATCTGCCCAATTTCGGACTTTCTTCTGTTGTCGATCGGTCCAGCTATTATTTTCCGTTTGTTCTGTTGTCGGAACAATGGGGTGATCTGATTGTTCAGGTAAGAAGGTCGGTGTTGCATCAATCCAACGTGGAATTTGATCTAAAAAATCATAGGTTTTTGGCATGATATACGGTGAACTATGCTCGGTTGCAGGCACATCCTGCGAATGTTCACCCTCAGTTTCATTGACGACAGCATCAGTTTCATTGGCCCAAGCAACTTGATACATCAAGCTCATTGATGCGGAAAAAAGCAAAGTCCGAATAAAGTACTGTTGTTTTTTATGCATATGTTTTGGCTCTATTTAATTATCATCTGAGTATCCTGCATCTGTAGTTTTGTTATTTTTATCGGATAAATGCAAGCCAAACTACAAAATAAATGCAATTAATCTTCGGTCATTTGCTTAAGTGCTTGATAAAGCGAAATCACATCAATGGGTTGAGGCAATTGTTGGATCACATTTTGGATGCTTTGCCAATTTAAACCTTGCTGTCGATGGAGGATCAAATAGGGAAGGGCTTGTTCGGTACGCAAGAGTGCCATGCGTTTTTGACCGTGGATTAAACGTATTTTTTGACGTTCTTGTAATAATAACAGCGGGGTATGTAGCGTCGGTTCAGGTTCATCAAAATGAATGAATTTTTGCGTATGAATTAACTGTGCCGGGATAAATGGATAATAGTCGTTTTGCGACCAAATTATTTCAGCCTGCTGAGACTGTTGATAGAGCTGATCAGGTGCAGCACAGAGTTGCTCTAGATTGTCCCATGTCATGACTTTAATCGCGGCAATTTCATGTTGATGTTGTTGGCAAAACAGTTGAGAGAGTCGAATGGCTTCCATTTGCGTTTGCGCACCAAACAACAAGAGATATTTGATGAAGCGGCCCTCGGTATTGATTTGCTCTGCTAAATACAGCGGCTGGTTTTTCCAATCTGTACCATCTATCGTATGCAATAGAACATCAAGTTGTGTTGTGAGTTCAGGCTGATCTATAAACTGCAATTCATACAAGGCCAATTGCGCATCGATGTTTTGCAGCGTTTGAACGCGAGCGGCATATTGAGCGATTTGAACCTGTTCAGGAAGTTCAACGCCTGCCATTGTCGAGTTGAGATGTTCCTCCGATGGCGCATGTGTTGGCTGCTCAATTAGAACAAGAGGAACGGTATCAGGTGCAGAAAGCTCCGGTTTATTTGTATTTGAGTTATCAAGCAACGTATCCGCTTCATTGATTTGCTTATCGCAATGATCTATATCGACAGATCCATCTTTATTTATTGTTTCAATCGGCAGTAGGGCATCCACACTTGCTGCAACATTGTTTGGTGCTGTGCTGACTTCTTCTTTTAGGCGTACGGCATGTAGACGTAGATCGATATCACTGATTAAACATTTATATAGCTGTTGTTGCTCAATTAACCAATCATAGCATTCACTGAAATTGCCCCATTCACTGAGTAACGCCGTGCGCTGTTTAGCTGGAATCATCCAAACTTGCCAACCTAATTCATGGTCATGCAGCAAGGCCCAACCCATCTCTGGATATTGATATAAAGCATTTTCAAGTGCAGCATCATGGTTAAAATAGCCACGAAATAACAATGAATATGGCGTTTGTTTGGAAAATTCAGTGGCAGCCATTTGTGGCTTAGTTAATGCACGATAACTTAATATTTGCTTTTGAAAAATCGGTTCGTCGCATAAGGCAAAAATTTCATGAATCCGACGTTTAGAAAGCGCAGTTTCATAAAAACTCAAAGCACGGTGTTCAAGTTGATGGGTCAGTACATGGATTTCTTTTATTAATTGTACTTTCTCTTGTAAATTCATTTGTCCGCTTCCTAAAGGACTTTTTGTGCTTTTTCTAAATATTTAGCCAATACAATATTGGTTGCAAGTTCTACTAATTTATATTCAGCCGAATTCGGGTTTCGATATGTATTGGCCAATTCAATCAGGCGTTCAATATCGATAACCTGCGGTGAAATTTTTCCTTGTATCAGTGCCTGAAGTTCTTGCATAGGACAATGTAAATTTAAAAATAAAGAAGTCGATTAGTTCATTTGATTATAGAGATTTCATTAAAAAAAACATGGAAATAAATGTCAGCTTCTACAAATTAAGCGTTAAATATGACAATTAATGCGCATTTTGTTTAAAAATAATACCAAATCATTAGCTTAAAGATAGGTTTTGCAAAAGATATAGCGGTATGGTTTGATCAATTTTTTTGAAGTCATCATCAGCGATCGAGCGCTTTTAGATGTTCATTTTTAATGTTAAGTAAAGAATAAAGCCCAAAGTAAAGGCACATAAAATAAAAAACCGATGGTGGGAGCCATCGGTTTTTTTATGGAAAAATCAGCTAAAAATTAAGCTTTTTTTTCTGTGCTTGTTATAACTTCAGTTGTATCAGCAGCTGGAGCTTGGCTCTCTGCATTGGCAGTTTCAGCAGTTACAGCTTTTTTTACTGGAAAATCTGGTACGTAAACGATTTGTGCAGAAACAGTTGCAGAAAGCGCCATCACAGCAACAGCCATAGCATATTTGATTGCGTTCATTTGTGTATTCCTATCAATCATTAGTAACTCAAAAATTGAGTCAGGGAGAAAATTAATCACTTGAATTTATGTGAAAATAATATCAAAAAATAATCAATTAAAAATGATCGATTCGGCAACACAAGATAAATGGTAGGATTTAATATTTATATAAAACAGTCTATTAGAGTTATTGCTCTAGAGTTTTTAGTGGCTGAGTGACAGCGGCGTATCACTCAGATATAGATGAAAAATCTATGAATGTTTGGCACATTTCTTTTCATAGACTTTGCCTGCGATACCCCCAATAATGGCACCGCTAATCGTACCAAAAACAGGCAAAATACTGCCTGCAACAGCTCCGATCGCAGCACCTTTGACGGTCGGAGAAAAACGTGAGAGAAAGCTATTCTTCCCTGTTTGGGACTCGTTGGTGGTTGTTTGAGGGGGTGTATTGGTAGATAGTTCGGTTTCAGCAGAAGTTGCTTGAGGTTCAATAGTCATGACATTACTCCCGAGCATGATCGTTTGAAGAATGAAGCTTTTAGCCTAATCGGTAGTGGCCTTGGCTTAAACAGAAAGCATGTAATAAATGATGGTCAGTTTGTAATCCCTCGAAGTGGAATTCACTCCTGTGTAAGACATGTAATATTTTGCTGTTTTGATGTTTAAAAAATAACCAAAATAAGTGACTTAATCATATGATGAAGATTCAAAATCATAACAATGAGGATAAATACAATGTCTGTTGCTAAAGTCGTTGAAGTAAATGCAAGTAGCACAAAAAGTTTTGAAGATGCGATCCAAACGGGAATTAATAAAGTCACTGAAACCGTAAAGAACGTTCAGGGTGCATGGATTAATGAACAAAAAGTTGTGGTGAAAGACAATAAAATTGCGGAATATCGAGTGAACTTAAAAATCAGCTTCTTGGTTGAATAAGTTTAGTTTTATTGAAGTTAAAAACTGATCAAAAAAAATCCCCGAAGTTCGGGGATTTTTGTTTGAACACGCTGAATTATTTTTCAGGCGTTTCACAGCTTTCATCATTACACACAGGTGTAGGAGCAAGCTCAGGAAGTTCCGCAGCTTTGTCCATCACTTGTTTAAACACGTCTTTCGGTTGAGCGCCTGCTAAAGCAATGCGTTGCTCAAATACAAAGAACGGTACACCCGTAACTTTAAGTTGATCGCGTGCTACTTCTTCGTCGTATTTGACGAAATCAGCAAATTCATCTGAGTCTAATAAGTCATCGACTTCAACAGGGTTTAGACCAATACGAGATGCAACGTCTTCTAAGGTTTCACGTTCACCAATGGCCAAGCCTTGCGTCATATAGCTATAGAAGAAAGCTTCTTTGGCTTCACTGCCGAGACCTTTGCTTTGTGCAAGATGAATCAAGCGGTGCGCGTTGAAAGTATTGCCTGAATTGGCTTTTTGCCAGTTAAATTCAATACCTTCAGCTTTTGCCATTTCGGCAATATTGCGCTGCATTTCTTCAACTTCTTCAATAGTGCGGCCATATTTTTGAGCTAGACGTTCAGTATTAGAAATTTCTAGACGAGCGGGCGCATCTGCATCAAGTTGATAGCTATGCCAAAACACTTCAAGTTCTACACCCGATTCTTCGGCAGCAGCTTCAAGGCGTTTTTTCGCAATATAACAAAATGGGCAAACCACGTCTGACCAGATATCTACACGCATGGGAAATCTCTTTTCTATGTTCTGGGAAAATGATGGGGGCAAATCCTAAAATTTAAAGCCAAGCAATGCAATCCATTTTTGTTTCGATGGCGCAATGTCGTTTTTTTTTTGATTTTGTTACAAGGATTGAATGAAGATTTGTCGAACGATTAATCCGTGATTAAACGTTTACCCAAACAAATCACTTCAACCTCTTCATAGCCCAATTGTTCATAAAAATTTTGTACGTCAATGTTGTCTTGGCGAATCAGTAATTGAAGTTTTGGGCAGCCTAAAGCAATTAAGCGTTTTTCTAATTGCTGAATGAGGGCAGTAGCAACACCATTACGTTGAAAATGTGGATGCACGGCAAGATAATTGACCCAGCCTCGGTGTCCATCATAACCACCCATCACAGTTGCAATCAGTTGATCATCTTTGACTGCCAACAAGAATAATTGGTCGCGTTGCGCTAGTTTTCGAAATATATCAATTTCAGGATTATTCCATGGACGGGTCAGATCACACAGTTCCCAAAGTGCAATCACATCGTCTAAATCAGATTCGAGATAGGGGCGGATAATAAACATAATTTTTGTTTTAGCATGTAATTTGACCAATTTAGATTAGTCGAGTTTTGCAGACTTGATAAGTCATATTAAAAAATAAAAGCCATAAAAAAACGCTCCGAAGAGCGTTTTTTTAGTTCACTGTCAATTAAGCAGTTTTCACTTCAGGTTGAGCAGCTAACATATGGCCGTTCTCTTCGAAGTTGATGTGCCAAGACAATGCTTCACGTAGAAGGTGAGGTGTTTGACCACCTTTCGCACAAGCACGGTCGAAGTAATCGTTTAATGCTGCACGGTAGCTTGGGTGTGCACAGTTGTCGATTACAGCACGAGCACGTTCACGTGGAGCAAGACCACGTAAGTCAGCAAGACCTTGTTCAGTTACCAAGATGTCAACGTCGTGTTCTGCATGGTCAACGTGAGAAGCAAATGGAACAACAGAAGAAATGTCGCCACCTTTTGCAATTGATTTAGTCACGAAGATCGCCAAGTGCGCATTACGTGCGAAGTCACCTGAACCACCAATACCGTTCATCATTTTTGTACCGCAAACGTGAGTTGAGTTCACATTACCGTAAATGTCAAACTCAAGTGCTGTGTTGATACCGATGATACCTAAACGACGTACAAGTTCTGGGTGGTTAGAAATTTCTTGTGGACGTAATACAAGTTTGTCTTTGTATTGTTCAAGGTTATTAAATACTTTTTCGCCATATTTCGCAGAAAGCGTAATAGAAGAACCTGAAGCAAATTTCATTTTGCCTGCGTCGATCAATTCAAATGTACAGTCTTGAAGTACTTCAGAGTACATGATCAAGTCTTCAAAGTTTGAATCTTTAAGACCAGTCAATACTGCGTTTGCAATTGAACCAATACCTGCTTGTAATGGACCTAGGTTTTTCGGTAAACGACCTTCAGCGACTTCTTTTTCAAAGAAAGCGATAAGGTGGTTTGCAATACCTTGAGTTTCATCATCAGGGGCAGTAACTGTAGATGGAGAGTCATGCAATTCGTTGTTAAATACGATACCTACGATTTTTGAAGGATCGATGTTGATTGCATGTGTACCAATACGTTCGTCAACATGAGTCAATGGAATCGCTTGACGTGTTGGACGATATGTTGGGATATAAATATCGTGTAAGCCTTCAAATGCTGGGCTTAAGTTGGTGTTGATTTCAACAATCACTTTTTCAGCAAAAATTGCGAAGCTTGCAGAGTTACCTACAGAAGTTGTAGGGATGATGCCACCATCTTCAGTGATCGCAACAGCTTCAATAATTGCTACATCAGGCTTTTTAAGCTGAAGGTTACGCATTTGTTCAACTGTTTCAGACAAATGCTGATCGATGAACATTACTTCGCCTTTGTTGATCGCTTTACGTAATGTATTGTCTACTTGGAACGGTAAACGACGAGCAAGAACACCTGCTTCAGTCAATTTTTTGTCCAAATCGTTACCCAAGCTCGCGCCAGTAATTAGGGTGATTTTAAGAGGATTAGCATGAGCCTGTTGAACCAACGCTAAAGGTACAGCTTTCGCTTCACCTGCGCGTGTGAAACCACTCATACCTACCGTCATACCATCCTGAATGAATTCAGCAGCCTTTTCTGCGCTGATAACTTTGTCGTGAAGGGCAGCTAAACGGATGCGATCTAAAGACATCATATACTCTCGTGAAATTCTCAAAACTGATACGGATTGTACCGATCAAAAAAGCCATTTTGCATCCCTGTTAGGCTAAGGTCTAATTTTTTGAAAAAATGTGGGTATAAGATTTTATTATGTTTTTTAAGTAACTGAATAATAAAGTTAAAAATATCAATGGTTAAAGCTTAAACAAAACTGTTCGTTGCTTTTTTGAACGCTTGTTAAAAGCGTTCAGTTAAACTTTGCTTAATTTTTCCCAATGGGCTGTTGTTTAATATTTCATCATTTTCGAGTTTTTTCAGTGGTAAAGAAATGATCGCTTCGAGTCCACCTTCTGCTCGATTGTGAATTGAAAGTTGACCTTCGTGAATATCCACAATACGTTTTACAATGGCTAAACCGAGTCCACTGCCTTGAATGGTACGTGCATCATTACCACGTACAAAAGGTTGCATCAGGTCTTCAATTTGGTCTTCAGGAATCCCTTCGCCATTATCGGCAACGCGAATTTGAATATGGTCACCTTCATATTCGGTAGACAGTTCAATCGGCTCGGCACCATAGCGTTTTGAGTTATTGATTAAGTTGCCTATTAGTCGTTTTAAGGACAGGCTACGTGCTTGAATAATCGGTAAGTCTTGAGGTTCAAAGCGAATATCTAAAGGTTTAAATTGAATCACTAATTCCTGCAATAGCGCATTTAAATCAGTATCTTGCGGAACTTCATCAGAGCCATCTCGCATATACGAAATGAACTGATTCAGAATCGCATCCATATCTTCAACATCGTAAATCAGACCTTCTTTTAGGAAGTCATCATCAGGCATCATTTCTGCGCTGAGTCGAATACGGGTCAGCGGAGTACGCAAATCGTGGGAAATACCGGCCAACATGATGCGACGATCACGTTCAGTTTGTTCCAGCGTGTAGACCATGTGGTTAAAGGCTTGGTTTACTTCACGGATTTCTTGTGGCCCATGGTTGGTTTCTAAATAAGGTGCAGTGCCTTGTTTACTATAGTTGTTTGCCGCATCTTGTAAACGTTTTAGTGGACGGTTGAGCTGACGAACCAAGGTTAAGATAATGATGCCAGCAATCAGCGGAATACCCAATAACCAACCTAAAATCAGCTCTGCGCTATAGTTGGCATAGGTTTTTAAAGGCTCGCGAACCCAGTTGCCATTCATTTCTGGAGTTTGAATCCAGATGCGTGGGTCAGGTTTAAATTGGAAATACACGGTCGCATTATCAATGCGCATTTCTTTGGCCAGTTTCTTTTCAATTTGATTGGTAAAGAACTCTGCAATGACTTTGTCTTTGACGTTGGGGAATTCTTTCGGATCGGTCACATATTCGATCCCGACACGGTTGCGCATCCAGTCGTCGACATCCACTTCGGCATTGTTATGAAAAATCCGTAAATCAGGATTGTTAATGATTTCAAGTTCGACCGCGAGGTAACGAGCATGTTGTTGAATTTCGGGTAAATAGAGTGTGCGCCAAAAGAACCATAAGGACATAAACAGGCTAAAAAACACCACAAATAAGACCAATACGGTGGTCCGCATGGCTGCAGAGCGGGGTTTGATTTTATCGAGGAAGCGTTCCCAAGGTGTCCGTTTTTTTTCGGAGTAGGTAACGTAGTCGGTAAATTCCTGTGGGTCGATGGGTTCGAGTTTCACGCAGAATCCTTTAAGCAAATTTTTTGAAAGGCAGTTTTTATTCTTTGCGATGGAATCTTACTGCTGGAACGTTTTTTGGGAGGAGTTCGTTATGTTACTTTTTAAAAAAGTAACCAAAATTTTTGCCATTCGCTGAACTCGCGCACATTACTTTTATTCATTCAATTTCAAGTGGCTCGGACAGCAGCGAATGGCATTTCCGGACATGAGGTACGGTGACTCGATTCTCAGGTCTTATTTTATAGCTTATTCAGCACCATCTGGAACAAAAACATAACCTACACCCCAAACGGTTTGAATATAGCGCGCACGTGCTGGGTTTTCTTCAACCAAACGACGCAGGCGAGAAACCTGAACGTCAATTGAACGCTCCATAGCACCCCATTCACGACCACGAGCAAGATTCATTAACTTGTCGCGTGTCAGTGGTTCACGAGGATGTTGAACTAATGCTTTAAGTACAGCAAATTCACCCGTTGTTAATGTGACGACTTGACCTTCACGGGTTAATGTACGAGTAGACAGGTCGAGTGACCACGGACCAAAAGACACCACTTCCATTTGTTGGCTTGGTGCGCCCGGAACTTCACGCACTTGACGACGTAATACGGCACGAATACGTGCCAAAAGCTCATTCGGGTTGAATGGTTTTGGTAAATAGTCATCTGCACCGGCTTCAAGTCCAGCAATACGGTCTGAATCACTACCACGAGCGGTCAGCATAATGATTGGGGTATCGATGCTAGATTGGCGCAGACGGCGACAAATACTCAAGCCATCTTCAACAGGTAACATAAAGTCGAGCACAATCAGGGAAAAGAGTTCCCGCTGCAACAGACGATCCATCTGAGTCGCATCATGTGCGGTCTTGACCACAAAACCTTTATCTTCTAGGAAGCGTTGTAAGAGGGTGCGTAGACGCACATCATCATCGACAACCAGAATGCGTTCGACTCGGTCGGTTTCGGCTTGTACGGCATCTGTTTTTTCAGCAGGTACAACTAAACTCATGACGTGCTCCTTATTCTTTATTGTCATCGTAAACAAAAAGTCGATTTCACTTGAGTATACGATTCATTTATATAAATTTACTATGCTCTAAAGCAACAAATATTGCAGTTAAAATCAAGACATAGATACCAAATGTATACATGTTGTTCGAATCAGTTTGCTTGTCTAAGTCTCGCTAATTTGCTGTTTCATAGTCAGTTTCGTAAAAAAATGTGTATTTGAGATGAATTGGCATTAAAAACCACGAATAAATTTATAAAAACAATTGTGGATTTTATGGTCTTGGTCTTTATAATCATGGCTTTTAGAACTTATCCTTGCAGGGATCTAATACGATGACTGACTTAGTTCAGCAGTTGGCAAAAGAAATTGCCGTACGTCCAAATCAAATTGAAGCTGCCATCAAGCTCATTGATGAAGGTGCCAGTGTTCCATTTATCGCACGTTACCGTAAAGAAGTGACGCAAGGTCTGGACGATACTCAATTACGTCAGCTCGATACACGTCTGACTTACCTGCGTGATTTATTTGAGCGCCGTGAAAAGGTAATCGAATCTCTAAAAGAACAAAACAAGTTATCTGATGACTTACTTGCTCGTGTGAATGCAGCAGAAACGAAAAATGCTTTAGAAGAGATTTACGCGCCGTACCGTCCAAAACGTACAAGTAAATCATTTAAAGCCAAAGAAGCGGGTTTAGGCCCAATCGCTGAAAAAATCTTTAATGAAGCGGTTGATCCAACCGAAGCTTTAGCTGGTTTTAGTCATGAAGATTATGCTGATGTTGAAAGCCAATTAGACGCGATTCAACACATTTTAATTGATGACTGGGCACAAAATATTGCATTAACCACTGAGCTAAAAGCGACATTTGCGAAAACTGCAGTGTTGAAAAGTTTAGTTGCAAGTGATGAGAAAAAGGAAGTCGGTAAAAAATTCCGTGATTACTTTGATTTCTCTGAAAGCTTAAACAAAGTCCCTTCACACCGTTTACTGGCGATGCTCCGTGGCCGTCAAGAAAATGTCTTGGGCTTAAAAGTCGATGGTGAAGATGAAGCACCATTGGTTCGTATTGAAACTGAATACAATATAGAAACAGCTCAGCCACAAGCGCGTGCAGATTTTTTAAAACAAACTGCAAAATTGTTCTGGCTCGGTAAAGTTCGTCCTGCGATTGAACATTCATTATTGACTGAAAAACGTTTGGCTGCTGAAGCTGAAGCGATGGATGTCTTTGCTGAAAATCTACGTCATTTATTACTTTCTGCTCCTGCAGGCGCACGCTGCACCTTGGGTGTAGACCCTGGCATCCGTACGGGTGTGAAATTGGCTGTTGTGAATGCATCAGGTGATGTCCTTGCACATAGCACGATTTACCCATTTGCTCCGAAAGAAGACAAAGCTGGTTCAGTCGCTGAACTTGCACGTCTATGCCGTGAGTTTAATGTTGAACTGATTGCCATTGGTAACGGTACTGCAAGCCGTGAAACTGAAGCTGTTGTGGCTGAAATGATGGCAGCAAATACAGACTTAAACTTGATTCGTGTGTCTGTCTCTGAAGCAGGCGCGTCGGTTTACTCAGCATCTGAATTGGCGTCACAAGAATTGCCAGAGCTAGATGTATCTATTCGCGGTGCAGTGTCGATTGCACGTCGTTTACAAGATCCATTGGCGGAGCTTGTGAAAATTGATCCGAAATCGATTGGTGTAGGTCAATACCAACATGACGTGAACCAAACAGGTTTAGCAAAAACACTAGAAGCAGTAGTTGAAGACTGCGTGAACTCTGTTGGTGTAGATGTGAACACAGCATCATCTGCAATCTTGGGTTATATCGCGGGTTTGAATAAATCAATTGCACAGCAAATTGTGGATTTCCGTAAAGAAAATGGTCGTTTTGACAACCGTCAAAGTTTGAAGAAAGTACCTCGTTTAGGCGAACGTACCTTTGAACAAGCAGCAGGTTTCTTACGTATTCAAGATGGTTCTGAGCCACTTGATGCTTCTGCTGTTCACCCTGAATCTTATGGTTTAGTAGAAAAAATTGTGGCAGCGAAAGCAACCACAGTCAAAGATATTATTGGTAATACTGAAATTATTCGCCAAGTAAACGCCGAAGAATTTGTGAATGACCAATTTGGTCTACCGACAATTCAAGACGTTTTATCTGAACTTGAAAAACCAGGTCGTGATCCACGTCCAGAGTTCCGTACCGCAAAATTCCGTGAAGACATCACTGAAGTGGCGCAGTTGACTGAAGGTTTACAGCTTGAAGGTGTGGTTACGAATGTGACGAACTTCGGCGCATTCGTGGATGTGGGTGTACACCAAGACGGTTTAGTGCATATTTCTGAACTTGCAAATGAATTTGTTGCAGATCCGCACAAAGTCGTAAAACCAGGTCAAATTGTACAAGTTCGAGTGTTAAACGTTGATGTTGAACGTAACCGCGTGAACTTGTCGATGCGTGCTGAAGGCGCTGTTGCGGCAAAACCACAACGTCAACCACGTCGTGATAATGCACAGCAAGAGCAACGCGGTGAGCGTAAGCCACATGCGAAACGTCCACAGCAGTCTCGTCCTCAAGGCGACCGCCCACAAGGCAAGAAACCTCAAGCGGCTAAACCACAAGAAAACAAAATTGGTGGTTTGGGTGCATTGTTATTACAAGCAGGGATTAAAGGTTCGAAGTAATCTTTAAGTTCTAAAAAAACCTCCCTAATGGGAGGTTTTTTTTATTTTCTTTTACGGCCTATCAAAGATAAATGAGCTGAATCTTAAACTTCGCAATAAAGTGTAAAAATCACACAAACTACGTATCAAAATACACTATAGAATCGTTCGATTGTCAGACAATATAAGTCAAGCCATAAAGTGGTCACAAACTTTAGGCTTTACATACTTACATCTAATTATTTGATATTTATTATAAACGGTAAAATGATGACATCTAAAATTGAACGACATCGATTTCATATTCACGACTTTTTATCTGGAACTGTGGTATTTCTCGTGGCTTTACCGCTATGTCTAGGCATTGCATTGGCTTCTGGCGCACCGATTCTCTCTGGCATTATTGCCGGCATTGTCGGTGGTATTTTAGTTGGGGCACTGAGTGGCTCACATATCAGTGTTGCAGGGCCAGCAGCAGGTTTAACAGCAGTCATTTTGGTACAGCTTGAATTACTGGGCGGCAACTATGCCGCCTTTTTATTGTGTATTGTTTTTGCCGGTATTTTACAGATTGGATTTGGCATATTTCGGCTCGGTTTCTTTGCCAACTTTATTCCGAACAATGTCATATTGGGTTTGTTGGCAGCTATCGGGCTGATCTTGATTGGGAGTCAAATACCTTATTTGTTTGGCTTGAACCAATTTTCATGGTCTGTGCTGTGGCAGTCACAGCCGCTCGATTTGCAATGGGATATCGGTGCCGTTCTGATCGGTATAGGTAGCATTGTCTTGATGTTGCTTTGGGAGAGGAGTCCATGCAAAAAGTGGGTTCTGCCTTCAGCCTTGGTTGCTGTCGTTCTTGCTGCACTGTGCAATGCCGTGTTGGTGCTTAGTGGTTCGCCTTTGGCAGTTCATCCATCGAACCTCATCCAACTTCCAAATCTTTGGGATCAGCCACAAAACGTGATGATTTTTCCAGATTGGACCGCTTTAAATAATCCTCTGATTTACACAGGGGCTATCACTTTGGCGGTTGTGGCGTCATTAGAAACGTTATTGAATTTGGAAGCAGCAGATAAATTGGATCCGCATAAGCGTTCGTCACCCCCCAACCGAGAGCTATGGGCGCAAGGTATCGGTAATGTTGTTTCGGGCGCTATAGGCGGGATGCCGCTAACTTCAGTAATTGTTCGTAGTTCTGTCAATGCCAGTGCTGGAGCTAAAAGTAAATGTTCTGCCATCTTTCATGGCGTATTGCTCTTGTTTGCCGTACTGTGTTTAGTGCCTTTGATGAACATGATTCCGCTTTCAGCATTAGCCGCAATTTTAATCCTCACTGGGTTTAAACTGACACATCCCAAATTGTTTAAACAGTTGTATTTAAAAGGTTGGAAACAATTTATTCCTTTTATCATTACCTTACTGGCGATTTTATTCACAGACTTATTGCTCGGAATCTTGATTGGTTTAGCCAGTAGTGCGGCCTTTATTTTATATGCCAATTTTAATAAGGGACTGAAGGTGTATAAAGAGCATCATTTACATGGGGTGATTACACGGATTGAATTGCCTTCACAAGTCAGTTTTCTCAACCGTTCGGCATTAATATCTGCATTGGAACATATCCATCGCGGCGAACAAGTGGTGATTGATGCCACACATGTGAGTGATATGGATGCTGATATTTTCCAACTCATTCAAGAGTACCAACAGGAAAAGGCAGCACAGCGTAAAGTGCAAGTGCAGTTGATCGGTTTCAAGACACACTATGCCGATGCGCAGGAGGCGGCATTAGATATAGATATTAGTACAGCAGCTTTACAGCAACGTTTGAACCCAGAGGACGTGCTCGCTTTGCTTAAAGCAGGCAATGAACGTTTTGTACAAAATGAGCGTTTGCAACGAGATATCTATCGGCAACTGCGGGTGACCGCTGAAGAAGGGCAGCATCCGATTGCGGCAGTGTTAGGTTGCATGGATTCTCGTGCGCCGACTGAAATGATCTTTGATGTTGGAATTGGCGATTTATTTAGTTTACGCATAGCGGGGAATGTCGCAGGGCAAAAAGTATTGGGTTCTTTAGAATTTGCCTGCGAAGCCAAAGGCGCCAAAGTGATCGTAGTGCTTGGTCATACGGACTGTGGTGCGGTTAGCAGTGCTTGTCAGTTGCATTTAGCTGGTCAATCGATTCAGAGCCTGACGCGTATGCCACATATTCAATATGTGCTGGGGCCACTCAATGAGTCTGTATCGCGTGTTGCCGAATTGATGCAACCACAAACGCTGAGTCCGGCATTTTTAGAGCAAGTGACGCAAATGAATGTACATTACAACATCCGCTATATTTTGCAAAATAGTGAAGTGCTACAGCAGTTGGTGCAAGAAGGTAAAGTGGCGATTGTTGGTGCAGTGTATGATGTAAAAACTGGACGGGTTAATTTCTTCGGATAAATAAAATCGGATGACATAAAAAAGGATCATCATGAACACATGATGATCCTTTTTATTGAACTAAAATACATTAGCGAATCATCGGTACAATCCAACTGGTAATGATCAGCAAAATACCGAAATGTCCCAATTTACGGGTGACATATACCAATTTTGACGGCTTTTGTTCCAATTGTTTCGCATAGTCTTCGATGCTAATGCCTTGTTTTGCATTACTGGTAAATAAAAACACCGCCAAATCGATACAAATTAAAATGGTACCGACATCTGCCACCACTTCCATTAAATCGTATTGGCCGCTGATCAAGGCGGTTGACACTTGATAAACAAGGAAAAGTGCAAAAGCGATGCAGGCATACTGCAAAACAGTTAAAAATATCCGCATAAATCTATACTAAATAAGCTCAAAATTCTGAAACAGGATTATAGCGTCCCTCGCAAGAGATTACTGTAACGCTTAGAGTGCTTGCATGACTGCTGGGAAGTGTTGCTTCTCAACCATTTCCAAAAACTCATCGCCCATACGCTGACTTTCAGCCACACATTGGTTCCACATTTTAATCCGTTGTTGGTTGTCTAAGCCTTTGAGGGTAAAGTCTTTACGGTCAGGCAGTCGGCCAAGCGGCAAGCTTGCAAGGTATTCTTGTGAAGGTGATAGTAACAGGGTGCGCGCTTGATTGTCTGGATTAGCCTGACGTTTAAATAATTTATCAAACCAACCGGGGGTGATGCTATCTGTGAAATGTGGATACAGTACGATGCCTTGACTTTGGAAGGGCAGGTCAATGTGATAGTCGATTAGGCCGCCATCGCGGTAACTGCCTTGTGGTGCATCAGGGATATCACGGATCGCGGCCATAACACCAGGAATAGATGCAGATGCCATAAGCCACGGCATAACACTATTTTGAGTCAATGCATGATAATGCGTGGTAAAGCCATCATCTGCCACGGTAAATTGATGACCTGACACAGGCTGACTAATCACACGCTGCATGAAATAACGACTGTGTTTACGTGCAAGCGCTGTTGTGCCCACGATCCCTGCGACAGAGGCTAACAGCGGCAGGGCTTTATCACTTTGGAAAATATGCTGAGCTTTGACTGAAAGCACAGTGAGGTGATAATCAGGATGATTAACCAGTGCAGCTTCTTGACCTTGAATCAAATCGATCAGCATGCCACGACACACATCGCTGACTTCTTGACGACTCATCTTTTTATGAAAGCTCAGATTGGTATACAGCTCAGAGAGGCGTTTCGTGCCTTCGATAGCTCCCCAAGCAGCAATACTGGCAAAGCGCCAACTGCCAATCGATGAACCAATTAAAGTACGCTTTTGTTGCGCACGTGGCAAAAAGTCAGCAAAAATCGCCTGATCTAAACCTTGAATACCAATGCCTTTCGGGCCACCAGCAGCACCGGGCAGGATATCCACTTGAGCAGCGTTTAAACCTTCTTGTTCAATCAGTTGGCGTGCTAAATGGCCAGCACGGATATTGAGTGCAGGCGGTTTTTTTTGCAAAATTTGAGTCATGGCAGTCGCTTAAAATACAGTCGTAGAATTATTCTAGTGCGTTTTTGCACAGACCCAATGGCTGAAACTTACGACAAATGACTTCTCAGTCATATCAGGGCACCACTCACGAATGCTGTAATAATTGTTCATTATGCCGATGCAATTGAAACAAACTGAGGCAGACGATTGCCCATGTCGCCATTGGGAAGACCGCCCAAGCAAATAGATTAATGATAAAAACCACGGCCCCAGCTAATAACCAATAATTTAACCCGGCCATCAGTTTTTGCTGTGGCAAACAAAGCAGGAATAAACAAGGAAGAGCATTAAAGAGAATGATCCACCAAAATGCAGCAGCTACGCTGCATACTATACAGGGTGGTGTTGGCTGACGGTTGCCAGTTTAGAAACGGCATGTGCATATTTAATTGAACCAACACATCAAGCAGGGTCGAAAAACTATACAGCAAGGCCGTTGCACAAGCTCGGAGTGGATTTCGACCATACAGTACCCCTAAATAACTGTATGACATGGCGTTCAGCCTTATTTAATTTTTTGTTTTTATAGCTTTAAGCCCTTTATTGTCAAAGGGCTTAAAGGAGCTATGGATACAACATATTGTTTAAATACAAAGATTATTTAAACACACGCCAAATGGCAAGTAAGCTTGAAAGTGCAATTAATACGATGGAAACATACCATGGCGCAATTATCGCAATGGAGAAGAAGATGGCCATAACACTGCCAAAGACCCAACTACGCTTTTGCTGATGTTCCATTTGCAAGCGCATGCTTTGCAGTTCATTGAGTTGTTTTGCATGCCAAGCTGACTGATTTTTTAAACCATTCAGACTGTCGATCATCAGCGTTGGTAAATCTTGCGCACCTAAAAGTAAGTCTGGAATTTTTTGTCCGAGTTCTTTTAAGTTTTTCTGAGGATTCATTTGCGCTTTAATCCAATCGGTGAGGATTGGTTTTGCCAAACTCCAAATATCCAATTCAGGATAGAGATCCGTTCCTAAACCTTCGACATGGACCAAGGTTTTGAGCAGCAACATCAGTTGTGGCGGAATCTCTAAATGGAAACGACGCGCAATATCCATCACTTGAATCAGAATGCCGGCGAAGTCCAATTCATGCATTGGTTTAGAGACCATTGGGCCAACAGTGCGACGCATTTCACGTGCTAAGGCATCTTGATCTGTACCCGGTGGAATCCAACCCGCTTGATGCACGATTTGAATCAGCTGCATAAAGTCGCTGTTCATAACCGCAAGTAGCATGCGTGCTACGGTCATTTGGTCGTGCTTTGAAAGCTCACCCATAATCGCGCAGTCCAAGGCAATAAAGCGTGGATTGCTAGGATTGATGGTTTCGACGAAGACATTTCCCGGATGCATGTCTGCATGGAAGAAGTTATCGCGGAACACTTGGGTAAAGAAAATGGTGAGCCCTTTTTCGGCTAAATCTTTACGATCCATACCCAAGCGATCAAAGGTCGCAATATCTGAAATAGGCACACCGGTAATACGTTCTTCGACCATGACATCACGGCTATCCATATAGACTTCAGGCACGTACATCATGCTTGAACCGGTGAAGTAATGACGCATACGACGGGTGTTATCCGCTTCTAAAGTCAAATCCAATTCATTGAGAATAATTTGACGGTAGTCCTGAATAATTTCAGATAAATGCAGGGCACGAGCGGCTTCTAGACGTTTTTCAAGGAACTGACCAAGCCACTCTAATATTTCAAAATCTTCCAGAATTTGATTGCGAATATTTGGGCGAGTCACTTTTACCACGACTTCGCGACCATCATGCAGGGCAGCAGTATGCACTTGTGCAATAGATGCTGCGGCTAAAGGCTGCTCGTCAAAGCGTGCAAATAAGGTATTAACATCGGCTTTGAGTGATTCCTGAATACGCATTTTGGCAACGTCATTCGAAAAAGGTTTTACACGGTCTTGTAGTAGTACCAATTGCTGTAAAACTTCAGGTGGAATCAAGTCACGACGGGTAGACAGTAATTGCCCCATTTTAATGGCCAGCGGGCCCATCTCTTCCATGGCTTCTTTGAGCTTGAGCGGATTTTTACGCTCGCGGCTTGACCATGCCGCAGGGTGCATACGAATGAGAGAAAGAATATGACGGGCTTTTTCCGGTAATTCTTCCGCAGGAAACAACGTGTCGAGTCTATAGTGCGCAGCGATGCGCCAAAGGTCGAGTAAACGTGAAACGTGCGGAATCATATGTGCAATTACCTAGTCTTAAGTGTTGTCTTGTAATGAGTCAATTTGGCTATGCAGTTGCTGAATTTTTGCTTCTGCACGGTCCAGATTTTGATTCAAAATTCGTGTGTCTTGATTCAGGTCATCCATCTGCCAACGTGGGGCAAACAAGCCAGAATCTTCTTTTAACGCGTCTTCAGCAAAGAACAAATGGCTTTGTAAAGTACGTTTGAGATATTTGGGTGCAAGTTGCAACTTACCAATTTCATGCGCAAGGCTTGGACCTATCCAAGGGCTTAAATGCGAAGCTAAATCGGGCTCAGCTTGCTGCATAATGCGTTGGATATCCTGCAATAAATGATAATCACCTTGCAATGGGATATTGCCGACATCTTCAGCCAACAGCAGTTTAAGGAGCTCGACGACCGTTTTGACATGCAGGGTCGCTGTTGCTTCGGTCGTACTTGACTGCTGCTCGTAAGGGCGTTGCTCAAAGATAGATGCGGTTTCAGAGTGTCCTGTTGGCGTCGGTTCTAAGCGAACTTTCTGATTGTCAAAAAACACATCCACCGACAACTGTGGTGAGTCGATCACCACACGAAGCATTTTGCCTTGCAATTCATTCAGTTGGATGCGAGTAATAGCATCCAGATCAAGGAAATGATGAATTAAGCGTTCAACTGCACCAAGTGCGAGAATCGACCACATAGTTCAGCCTGCAGTATTAAAGTTTGAAACCACGATGTACGGCTACGATACCACCTGTTAAGTTGTGATAATCACAGTTTTGGAAGCCTGCATTTTCCATCATACCTTTAAGAGTACGTTGGTCTGGGTGCATACGAATTGATTCTGCAAGGTATTTATAACTTTCAGAGTCATTTGCTACGATTTTTCCCATAATTGGTAATGCAGTGAATGAGTACAAGTCATACAGTTTTGAGAATGGTTCAAATACAGGTTTAGAGAATTCTAAAATCAGTAAACGACCACCTGGCTTAAGAACGCGGTACATTGCAGCAAGAGCAGCATCTTTGTCAGTCACGTTACGTAGACCAAATGAAATGGTCAATAGGTCAAAACTGTTGTCTGCAAAAGGTTCTAAAGTTTCAGCATTGGCCAAAACGAAATCGACATTGGTACAACCAGCATCAATTAGGCGGTCACGACCGACATTGAGCATCGATTCGTTAATGTCTGAAAGCACCACATGACCTGTCGGACCAACTTCACGACTGAACACTTTAGCAAGGTCACCTGTACCGCCTGCAATATCCAGTACGTGCTGACCGCGACGAACACCTGACATGTTAATGGCAAAACGTTTCCATAGACGGTGAATACCAAATGACATTAAATCATTCATGATGTCGTATTTCGCAGCCACTGAGTGGAAAACTTCCGCGACTTTTTGCGCTTTGTCTTCGCTGCTCACGGTCTGATAACCAAAGTGTGTAGTTGGCCCAACATTACCTGTGTTCGCGCCACGTGGCAGATTATATTTGGGTACTGAACCTGTCACAGGTGTGTCGGTCAGACGTTGTTCTAAAGATTGTTGCTGACCTTGCGCTGTCCCTTGTGGTAAAGGTTCAGTTAAGAATGGACTCGCTTTGTCTGTATTTTGTGCCGACTCAGGTGTAGGGACAGGCGTTTGATTCTCGTTAGACATTAGAGTCACTCCTAACTTATAAATAGGGTTAATGTTGCTTTGCAAGCATGATGACAGATTCTCTGTTGTTATACAGCAGTCATTTGCATTTGTTGTGAATAATATACAGAAAAAATAAGGGGCTGCTGTAATTGCTTTGCAAAACCCCTATAAAAAATCTGAATTCAGCTTTGAGCGCCCTGTTTGTTTTATATCAAATGTGGGCTGAATGGGGATGATAATTTTGTTAGGCCGCAGGCTGAAACGGGTTCGGGTCTCCAGCATGTACACGGTCAATGATTTGACGTTCTACAGTGGTAAATTCACGCACAAATTTTTCTGCTGACTTAAGTGGTTTCATTGCGAGAAAGCCATCTTGCATAAAGTCATACATCACTTCGAAGTTATATTTTATTGCTGCACCTTTGCACATCTTAAAGGCGGTATAGACCATAAATGAGCGCATATATTTATCTAAATTACGACCTAAATCGTCCAATAGTTGCAGCTGTAACATACGGTCCTTGCCCTGATCGAGCTTAAGATAAGTCTGGCGCATCATTTCATCGGTTAGGGGCAGATTGGATGGATAATCTTCTAATAATTGCATGGCCACTTGTTCATCAAGCTGTACGGCTAAAATGGCAAGTTGTACGCCCGAAGTACCAGTCTTTATAGCATTGTCTGGAATCAATTTTTCAGCTTTGTGCGCATAGCGCGTGAGACGAGCAATTTGTGCTGCTAATGCATCAAAATCAGGACCGCCATATAAACGATTAATAAAATATTCAGACATCAGCACATTGTGTTTTTCAGCAAATTGTACGGCATGAGTGCGTTGCATACGCTGTTTTTGCCACTGCTGGACATCTTGTAAACGCTGTAAAATTTCTGGCTTTTTGTGGTAGTTCAACTGGTAATACAGTTCAAGTAAATCATCTAATACTGCAAGTTTGGACATTGAGTGTCTCAATTATTTTTTAGATGTTTGAATCTTAGTGGGTGTTGTAGCTTAGGGCTATGACAAAGTGACGAAATTACAGGTTAATCTGAGTCAGTTTGTTGCAGAAATGGTCATATTTTGCATTTCAGCATATACATGAAAGCATTGTTGTGTGATGAACGGCATGGTTATACTCAAAACAGAATAAAACCAAGGGTCCGCCATGAGCTTAAAAGAAACAGAATTTCAATTGATGGATGAAGAACAACTCTCGGTTGAGCTAATTGAAGCGCAATATCAACTGAAAAATACCAGCCGTCAGCCTAATGCCAAAAGTGTGTTGATTTTAGTCAGCGGAATAGAGCTTGCGGGTAAGGGGGAGGCCGTCAAACAGCTCCGTGAATGGGTCGATCCACGTTACTTAAGGGTGAAAGCGGATGCCCCGATCATATTTAATCCAAAACAAACCTTTTGGCAGTCTTATGCACGGTTTATTCCTGCCGAAGGGCAAATTATGGTGATGTTTGGAAACTGGTACAGTGATTTGCTCAGTACCGCTATGCATGTGTCAAAGCCTTTGGATGAAACCTTATTTGATGAATATGTTGAGAACATGCGGGCTTATGAACGAGATCTAAAAAATAATCATGTCGATGTGATTAAGGTCTGGTTCGATTTGTCTTGGAAATCTTTACAAAAACGTTTGGATGAAATGGACCCGAGTGAAGCGCGTTGGCATAAATTGCATGGTTTAGATTGGCGAAATAAAAAACAATATGACAACTTGCAACGTTTACGTCAGCGTTTTAGTCATGATTGGATCATTATCGACTGTGAAGATGAGCAAGTCCGTGATCAGCAATTTGCACAGTATATTTTACGCACTTTAAAACATTGTCCAACACATGAAACTAAAGCGGTAGGGCGTTGGAAACAAGCCAAAACACCACAGGCTTTATTGGAGCCAAGTACAGCCGTCGCTGATGAAGCCGATTATAAAAAAGAATTAAAAAAATTAAGCCGTAAGGTGGCTGAAGCTTTACGTTTTGATTCACGCAACGTGGTGATCGTGTTTGAAGGGATGGATGCCGCAGGGAAAGGCGGAGCAATTAAACGTATTGTTAAAAAGTTAGACCCACGCGAATATGAAATTCATACCATAGCAGCACCTGAAAAATATGAACTACGCCGTCCTTACTTATGGCGCTTTTGGAATAAAATTGTCCCTGAAGAGAAAATCACGATTTTTGATCGCAGTTGGTATGGTCGTGTTTTGGTTGAGCGGATTGAAGGATTTGCTAATACCGTTGAATGGCAGAGGGCATACGATGAAATTAATCGCTTTGAAAAGGACCTATATAACACTCAAACGGTTGTCATCAAGTTCTGGTTAGCCATAGATAAGGATGAGCAAGCTGCGCGGTTTAAAGCCCGCGAAGAAACCGCACATAAACGGTTTAAAATTACTCCAGATGACTGGCGGAATCGTGACCGTTGGGATGACTATCTCAAAGCTGCTGCAGATATGTTGCAACGCACGAATACAGAATATGCGCCGTGGCATGTGATTGCGACCAATGATAAACATAGTGCTCGTTTACAAGTGCTAAAAACGATTTTAGCGCAGTTGAAAGCAGATTGACTTTATGAAAAAAGCCACGCAATTCGTGGCTTTTTCTTCATTTTCAAAACTCGCTCATTTTCAAATTTACTGGATCTTCAGGCCTATGATTTAGAGCGCTTTAATGTTTTAAACCTATTCATAAACTAAACGTCACTGCATTAAGCATTGTTTGGTGTTGGGACAGGTTGGTTCGGAAATTTCTGTTGAATACGCTTCGCCAATTGGTAGCTTTCTTCTACATGGGTTTCAGCGACTTTTTTCATCACAATATAACCCAAACTTGCTGCCACTAATTGTCCACCTAATGGAATAAATTTAGTGACTTGTTTGGTAATATATTTTGCTGCAATGTTATTTAGCGATTTTTTCATGGCGGTTCGTGCAACCACTAAACCAGAAAATTCGACACCACGTTTACGCAGTTCTGTCCAATGAATTTGTTTGGTTTTTGGATCATACACACTAATTTGATCTGGCGCTAAACCAAAACGCGCATTAATTTCTGGAATGAGCTGTGACAAAATTCCGACGTCAATCACCACATCCAAAAATGGCACAGGAATAATGGCTGCACCTGCTGAAAAATAAGCACGTTTTTTAACGAGCTCTAAGCATTCAGCGCGAATAATGTCCAGATTTAAGTTAGGGTCGATGGAATCAGGAATGTTATCAATTTTCATAAGCAAATACCCTTAATACTGGATTGGTTTTTTTCTCATAAAGTATCATTAAGATACTTGTTTAAAAGCATTTTTTGCAATCTATTCTCTTGTCAAAGTCGCATAGACAGCCCAAGATGTATAGTAAATAATCATTGTTGTTTTGTAGTAGTTGGTCACTCAGGCTGTAAAGGTAATCCATGGCAATACATGTAATTCAGAGTCAAAGAATCGAAGTTTTGGTGGATTGTCTAATCAAAAAATTGAAATCAAATCAGTCGACTAATGCATTATCTGTCTTGCAAGAACGGCATATCGTGGTACCCGATCAAGCCATTGCAGCATGGTTAGAAAAACAAGTGGCTGAAAAAATCAGTATTAGTGCCAATATTAAGCATCATCGTAAAATTTTAGGGTTGCAGTGGAAAGCCTACGATTGGGCCTTGCCGAACAAACAAGACCGTGAGCGAATTAAAGGTATCAATATGCCGCCATTGATTATGCAATGGCGTATTTATAATGCTTTAGCCGGGTTTATTGCGGCAGACAAGTTTGATGCTGCTCAGATTCCGACAGACGTGCAGCCCTTAGTTCAGCGTATTTTTGACAACACAGCACAACTCTCAGATCGAAAAAAACGTGAGCAAAAGCGCCAAGAAATGTTGTACTGGATCGCTGCTCAAGTCACCCGGCTTTTTACCAACTACATGGCCTTTCGTGGCAGTTGTATTCATACCCCTGATGAAGGTGTTGAGCAATGGATTTGTCCACATTGCGATACCGACTGGCTAAAAGCGTGGAGTCATAACCAGCCATTAAATATTATGCAACTCATAGGTCTGAAACCTGAACAAGCTGATGAATATTTACCGACGCAGGCTCGACAACTAGAGCAGTGGCAGCGTTGGCTGTGGCATCAAGTATTCAAAAAAGATTTTAATGACCGTCAGGAAATAGACAATAAATTTTGGTTTGCCTTGGCGCATGCTGAGCAAAATCGGCAGCAGCAGTTTGATTTGGATGCTGAGGATGATGAACGCGATGATGATGAGCGTCATCAAACCTATAACGGTTTACCTGAACAGATTTTCGTCTTTACTACCTTAGAACTACCACCTGCACAACTCAAATTTTTATATCGTTTGGCGGCGTATACCGAAGTACATTTGTTGTATTTCAACCCATCGCGTGAGTATTGGGCAGACATGGTCGATCCTGTTTGGAAAGATCGTTATAACCTAAAATTGCAACAGCGTTATATTGAACGAAATCCTAATGTCAGCACAGCGCAAATTCAGGCCTATCTGAGTACCACCAATGCGGAATTTCGTGAATCACAGCATTCATTATTGACTCGTTTAGGCAAACGTGCGCGGGATAACTTTGCATTATTGGTGAATATGTCTGGTGGCGAAGGCTGGGAAGATATTTTTCCAGATACTGAGCCGACAACGCTGCTCGCTCAAATTCAATATGACATCATGACTCTAGAAGAGCCCGAACAGCATCAATATGCACTCGCGGGTTCAGATGAATCGATTCAATTTCATGTCTGTCATTCTAGCTTGCGTCAGTTAGAAGTTTTACGTGAGCAGTTGGTACATTGGTTGGCCGAAGGCTCGGAACAAGAGCCACGCCATCCGAGTGATATCTTGGTATTGGTGCCAAATTTAAAAGAACTGGAACCGCATATTCGGACGGTCTTTTCGACGACTCGAGGCATGGGTCGCAGTGCTGTGGATTTACCTTATATCCCAGTAAAAATTGCAGGAGTGGTTAGTCAAGATATTCAAAATGCATGGAAAGCCTTTGTTGGACGCATTGAAATTAGCCAAGGTCGTTTTACCGCAGAAGATTTTCACGATTGGTTGAATTTGAATGCGGTGCAAGAACTGTATCAGCTCGACCATGTACAAATGGAACGTATGATGGAACTGCTAATTCAAGCCGGTTTCCGTCGTGGTTTAGATGAACAGCACATGTTGGCTTATTTGTCTGAGCAAGACCGAGATTATCGTTATACCTTTAAATTTGCTTTAGACCGTTTGGCGTTAGGGATTGCGATTCCACAGCATGCCGTATTTGAGAATACCTTAAGTTTCGCAGGGGTGCAGAGTAGTGATTTTGAGTTGGTGCAAACCTTAATTCAGATCTATCAAGATATCAGTGCGCGTCGAGATTGGCTTAATCCGAACCTCAGTGCACAGACTGTCAAAGCGTGGTTGCAACAGCTAGATGCAGATTTAAAACCTTTTGTTGAAGCCAGTGGTCGAGCATTTGAAACCATACGCGGTGTGATGCGTGCAATGACACAACGACTGAAAAATGCCCAAAGTGAAAAAGTTGAGTCGCTACCAAATAGCTTTAATTTACCGCTATCTTTATTGCTCAAGGAGATACAACAAGGCATCGATGGTTCTGTCGATCAGATCGAACCAACTGGTTCAGTGACCTTTGCAGACATGGGTAAAATCCGTCAAGTCCCATTTTCACTGGTGGTGTTGTTGAACATGGATAGTGGAAAATTCCCACGTCGTGATCAGAAAGTACCTTTTGATTTAATGGATGTGTTTAAGCCAGTATTGGGTGATCGCTCACGTTTGGAAGATGATAAAGGTGCATTTTTAGATGCCTTGTTATTTGCCCGAAAGTCCTTATGGATTTTCTATAATGGCTTTGATGTCAATGGAGGTGAAAGTCGTGAACCATCATCTGTCATTTATGAGTTTAGCCAATTCCTCGCTCGAATGATTCAACCCCAGCGGTTAGATCAGCCACATGATGCCATGTTGGATTTGGATGGGTTACGAATTCCAGAGCAACTCGAACCGCTCTATCATATCTATCCGTTGCAGCCATTTGACCCGACAGGATTTCAGCAGTCGAAAAACGTACGATATAAAGATCAATGGTTTGCTGTGGCGGAACATATTTTAAATCAGTCTGGGCAACGCCAACCCTGGATTAACCTTGATTATCCAGTGCATGATGCACAAGAAGTAAGGGTGTTAGATGGTCAGGAATGGATTAAAGATGTGGTATTCCCAGCTCGGGCATATTTGAAAACGCTTGGTGTGGCCAGTGTGTATACCGGTGATCAGTTACCACAGAAAGAACCTTTATTACTTGACCGTTTACAGCAATACCATGTCCGTGAATTATTGCAAAAGCATTATGTGCAGCCTGCATCTCGTGTCAATCAAGCTGAGGATCAGAACTCTACGACTCCAACTGAACCAGATATAGCATTATTCCAAGATGTACTGCCTGTAGGACATAGCCAAATAGCAACGTGGAAGCTCAGTTTGCAAGAGCAGACACAATTGTTAGCACGTTTAGATGGACGTTATGTAACTGCGACCACTTTACAAAACTTACAGCTTGAACCGCATTTGATACTGAGCATCACCGTGCCTGAAGACCGTCAGAGTATGCATTGGTTAAGCTGTATGGCATCTGGGGCAAAGCCTAAACGTCAGACACAAACTTGGCTCGAATATCTACTGTGGTTGAGCTATTTAGACTTAGGCGATGAGGGCGCGACGTATCGTCGTGAAGTAATTTGTAATGATAAAAGCATTGTTTGTTGCGGATTAAGCTCCGCACAAGCCAAGCTACAGCTCAGTGAATGGCTGGCGATGTGGAAACATGCACAAAAACGTCCTGTGGTGCTGCCTGCTGCTTTAATTCGCCAAGAAAAATGCACTTGGGTGGAAAATGAAACAGGCCAACTCATGCCTGATAATTTTGCAAAGCTTCAAGAGGAATGGCTGAAAAATCATAGTTTTGGTGGAGTGGAGTTGGAGTCGAATGAAGCCAATAGCCACCATCGTGATTGGAGCTTTATTTTACAGCAACAAGCGGCAGATGAACTTCTGGCATTGTCCTGTCGTTATTATGCAGAACGTTTATATCATGTGATGGATACCGAGGCAGATGACGGCCTAAAAAAACTTAATGTCATCAAGCCTGAGGTCAAAAAATGAATATGCCACAGCAAACGATGAATATGTCCACCAACCCGATTGCAGACATGAGCTTTACAGGACTCCATTGGATAGAGGCTTCTGCGGGTACAGGGAAAACCTATACGCTTTCTAGTCTGATGGTGCGGATTTTTCTCGATCGTTATATGCCGAATCAGGTCATTGCCACTACCTTTACACGTAAGGCTACAGCGGAACTCAAAGCGCGGGTTCGACTGCGGATTGAAGAAACCCGTGACTTTATTTATAGCCTGTTAGCGGCACCTCAAGATGAGTTGGCCGAACTTCAGCAGAGTTTGAGTGACCCTTTGTATCAGCAGGTGTTGAAAGATCATGGGCATCATTTAGATTATGCCTACAATCGGCTGAACGTGGTCTTACAACAATATGAAGAATTGTTTGTTGGGACCTTGGACAGCTTTAGCCAAAAGTTATTACGTGAATTTGCCTTTGAAAGTGGTCGTATTGAACAGGTGCAAATCAGTGAAGATGAAGATCTACATATTGAACGTATTATTCATGATTTATTAAGAGATTGGATTCAGCAGCAGCCTGCGCATTTGATTGAATATTTGATGTTGAATCATCAGTTGAAAGGCCCTGAATACTATCTGGGCGTGGTAAAGGAAAGTCTAAATTTCCCATCGGTGGATTTACGCGTCCCTGAATTACCCGAAAATGCTTTGGCACATTTTGAAGCGATGTGTCAACAGCTTGCGCAAATGCTGCCTGCTGCTCGTGTAGAACTTGCAGCGTGTTTTGATGCCGCAAGTCATTATAAGAACCTTGTCGACGCTCGACGTTTTAATAAAGGGGCATTCTTTGTCACCTTTAACACACGCATTCCCGAGTTTTTACAGCACTTTGAAGCTGCGGGTAGCCAAGGGGTTTTGACTCAGTCCGACGTGTTACAACCGACGATGAAAGCCATTCGTTCATTGTTTTATGATCCGAATAAAACTGAATTTAAGCCACGTGTCTTTAAAGACAAAATCGTTGAAGAGCAGCCAGATGTCTCAAAAGAATTTTATCAACATGCTTTTGTTCAACAACTCCGAGCGGTGCTCAATGCTTATGAACATATCAATCAAGCAGAACAATATCTAAATTTTTATTTGGCGCAGGAAGTTAAAAAGCGTTTGCCTCAAGTGCTGTCCCACGCTGGGGAAACCACCTTTTCACAACAAATTCGGACCTTATCGGAAGCCTTACAGCAAAGCTCAGCAGCAGGGAAAGACAGTTTTGCTGCCCATGTTTTGGCACGATATCCGCTGATTTTAGTCGATGAATTTCAAGACACCAACCAAGATCAAGATGACATGCTTTCTAGCATTTGGCGGGTCAAGGAGCGCTTACATCAGGGCTGTATGATTATGGTCGGCGACCCCAAACAGGCGATTTATGGGTTCCGTGGCGGTGACATGCTGACCTATCGTAAAGCGCGTCATGATATTCAAGCCAAGGGTGGGCGTTGTTATACCTTGAACAAAAACCATCGTTCAGTCAAAAACTTGGTTGAAGTGGTGGATGCCTTGTTTCATCGGCAAATGGACTTTGGTGAGCAAGTTGAATACACACCGATTCAAGCAGGTGAGCGTGAGCATCCGCCGTTGATTGATCATGATCAAGTCAATCCACAACCGCTGCGTTGGTTGGCTTTGGATGAAACGCTGAATGAAGCAGAGCAAGTGGCTTGGCAGATTCAGTCCTTGCTGAACCAAGCTCAGCAAGGACATTTATATTTTCAAGACAACAATACCCAGCGAGCACTGACAGCAAACGATATTGCGGTCTTAGGGCAAAACCATTTCGACTTAGAGCAAGTGCAACAATGTTTATTGCAACTGGGTGTTCCTTGTTATAAAGCATCACGGGACAGCGTCTATAAAAGTTCCGTCGCACAAGACGTTGCCGCTTTGCTGACCGCAATTTTAAATCCTTATCAAGAAGCCAAGGTGAAACGTGCGCTGCTGAGCCGTTTATTGGGTTTTGATCTGAAACAACTGGTCGCACTCGAACAGCAGGCAGATGGACTGAGCGAAATTATCGAAAAACTCGAACAGATCCGACAAATTTGGAATGAGCAAGGATTCCGCAGCGCGTGGAATAGCTGCATGACGGTCTTTCAGGTGTGGACGCGTTTGGTGGCTGGGCAAAGTCGAGATAATGAACGCACAGTGGTGAATTTACGCCATATCGCAGAATTATTAAGTCAGCAAAGTGAACACTACACCGGTGCGCATAAGCTCTATCAATGGTTTATTCGCCAAATCAATTTAGGCATCAATAATGAAAGTACCCAAGAGCGAAAATTGACTGGGCAATTGGGGGTGCAATTGATGACGATCCATGCATCCAAAGGCTTAGAGTTTGGTTGTGTATTTTTATTGGGAGCAAATGCCGGCTTAAGTGAAAAAGGCAATTTGAATTTTTCCCTTAAAGACAATCAGCAAAAAAGCCTTGGGTTAGAACGTGTGATTGCTGTGAAGTCTTCGGACTTACCCGAAGATGATATTCAACAAAATGAAGCACGCAATGAAGCAGAGCACCATCGTTTGTGGTACGTGGCGTTGACCCGTGCCAGTTATCGTGTCTATGCCGTGCTGCGTCATCATGAAGTAGAAAAGAAACAAATGGCAGAAGCGCGTTCAGGACTGACTTTTTGGCGTGGAAGCGCACCAGATCTGTTCCAACACGCAGATAGTGTGGATGCCGATGTCCTGCGTGCAGCACCACCGATTTTGACCCAGACTCAGGTTGAAGCTGTTGTATTAGAGGCGGCAGAAATTCCTAACAGCCATTTTTATCCACGGGAAACCACCAGCTTTACCGCGCTCACGCGCACGACACATAAGGCACATATACAACGTGACCAACTGGCAGCGGTCATGACCGAGCCAGAAGACAGTGCTGCCGATGAAGTTGAACAAATTGAAATCATTGAAGCAGAAACTGCAGAGAAAATTAGCTGGATTAAACGGCATTTTCCAAAGGGAACCAAGCCCGGAAGTTTCTTGCACAAGTTGATGGAAAAAGTTCGATTTAGCACTCCAGAAGATAAGTTGGCCAAAGCCATCGCATCGCGCTTTCACAGTGATGTTGAGTTTGATTCGCCGCAAATATTGCAAAATTTGATTAAACAGTTTGGGCAAACGGCGAACCCTGAACAAGACGAAGCTGAACTGATTGAAGAAATGCAGGAATGGTACAGTCAAATCATTCATACACCGTTGCATGATGGTTTTAGCCTGCATCAGTTAAACGATGGCGAATACCGTTCAGAAATGGACTTTCATTTAAGTATGGCGGATCGTGCATTGGCAATACGTAAAATACGCATGCTATTTGAAAGCCTAAATGAGCCAGATTTACAGATACAAGATTTGAATGATGTGTTTACGGCACGCTATCTGACGGGGTCGATTGACTTGGTATATTATGATGGTCAGCGTTATCACATTGCCGATTATAAAAGTAATTTCTTAGGCGATCAGACCGCACATTATAATCATGCCTATATTCGAGAAAGTATGAGTCATTCTAGTTACTGGTTGCAGGCGGCATTATATTTGGTGGCCCTACATCGTTATTTGAAAGCCGTGATGAAAGACTATGACATGAAGCAGCATTTGGGTGGGGCGAGTTATTTATATCTTCGCGGTATGGATGGACAGTCCGATCGTGGGGTATATCACTGGAAGCCGGCGGATACATTCATTCAAAACCTCGATGCAATATTGAGCGAAACGGTTGTGGCTAAAACGTGAATAAGCACGAAAAAGATAAAAATATTTACGCTGAAACAATAAGTTGCATTGTGGATAAGTTTGAGGATAACTGTGTGGAAAATGATCAAAAAGCCTTATCAGCACAGCCTTTGCACGCGGGACAAGAAAATACTGTAGAAACGCAGGTTTTAGTTCCCCCAAATACCCAAGAAAAAGCTGATTTAGATGCGGTTTTGCCGGATTGGATTGACTATTTAATCCAACATTATTTACCCGATCAGGACAGTCATCCTGCTGCAAATCAGTTAATTCAACAATTGATGCAAGCCGTGGAAAAAGGCGATAGTTGTATTTTGGCCGAAGATGCGCAGATTCAATGTTTGGCTCAGATGGTTCAGCACGAGCAAGCTGAAAAAACACCTGTTGCGCCTTTTATTTTTGATTCACAGCGACTTTATCTTTATCGCTATTGGGCACTAGAAAATGCTTTAGCCAAGCAAGTTGCACGTTTAAAACAGCAAACAGAGCAAAATCTCAATCAAACGCAGATGCTTAATATTGAAAAGGATTTACTGACCGATCCCCATCAGATCCAAGCACTGCACATGGTGTGTCAGCACAATTTTAATATCATTACCGGTGGGCCTGGGACAGGTAAAACCTATACCTTGGCTCGGATTATTGCCGTGTTGAATGAGCAAAATCCAAATTTAAGAATTGCGATGGCAGCGCCGACAGGAAAAGCGGCGCAGCGAATGGAAGAAGCCTTACAAGCAGCGTTTAAAGATCCTGCATTGCAGCATTATTCGATTATTCACAAACATTTGAAACCCGTAACTTTGCATCGCCTATTGGGTTTAGGGACGCGCGCTATCCCGCGGTTTAATGAGCGCCAACGCTTACCCTATGACGTTATTGTGGTCGATGAAGCCTCCATGTTGGATTTAAGTTTGGCGCAGATGCTATTCGCGGCAATCCCTCAACACAGCAAGCTGATTCTATTGGGGGATGCAGAACAGTTGGCTTCGGTCGATGTTGGCGCTGTTTTGGCTAATCTTCAGGATGTGGATGCCTTACAAGCCAACCGCACCCATTTACAAACCAGCCGCCGTTTTGTACAGGGTGCAGCCATTGGTGAGTTTGCCCGTTTTATTCAACAACAAGAACAACAGCAAACAACCACAGAAGTTCTGGCGAAATTCGAACATCAGGTGGTATCTGCATCCGAACTTCAGCCGATTCAACTAAGACCGAATATGAGCGATGTGATTCAGTTGCAATATCTCCCCGAAGCCACGAACAGTGCGGCACATTGGGCAAAATATTATGATCAACTGATGTATGGTTTTCAGCCCTATGTGGCATGGTTAAAACAATGGCCAGAGCAATCCGCTGAATATGCAGATTGGTTAGCCCAATTGATTCGCTATTTTGATGATTATCGAATTCTATCGGCCATTCGACATGGAAAATTAGGCTTACATGAGCTCAATCAGCAGATTGAACTTCGGGTCTTAAATGCCTTAGGTGTGTTGAAACAAGGGGATTGGTATGTTGGTCGTCCAGTTATGATGACCTATAACGATTATCAACTTGGACTATCAAATGGTGATATTGGGATTTGCTTAAAACGACCGATGACGGAAAAGTCGCAGTTTGAGGTTTATTTTCCCAGTTTGGATAAATGGGTTGTGGCAACACGGTTACCTAAAAGTATAGAAACTTCCTACGCATTGACTATACATAAGTCTCAAGGTTCTGAATTTACCCATACGGCGGTAGTTTTGGAAAATCATGCAACCGAAATGATGAGCAAAGAGCTGATTTATACCGCTATCACACGTGCAAAAAAAGTGGTGAGTTTACTTGTTGCAAAAGATGCATTGGCAAAAGCGCTTATAAAAAGAACAGCACGAGTTAGTGGTTTGTTAGAAAAAATTAACAATCACCTATCTTTGTAAAGCCTGGGCAAAATGTACCGTATTTTGTAAGAAATAGCTTACATTGATTCAGGAGATTTGCGCATAGAGCTTCTTAGAGCTTTTTGAGAAGATGACTTCACAGAAAAAGAACTCAACACGGATGGTTGAGTAAAATCGCAAAAGTATAAGAATAACGTCAAAAGACAGCGAACTTACAGTGAAGTAAGGAAATAGGAAACTTACAGCCGCTAAGCCTTGTAGTTTTGGGAGAGACTACAAGGCTTTTTTATGTATAGAAAATAAGAAATGCCTATATGCTGTAACAGAAAAGAAATAGAGCTTAACCGATGTACGAAAAAGCTTACATATAGATACGAAAAATACGACTTTTATCTAACAGCCGTTGTGGCAAAATCTACCACATAAGGAAGTGCAAGTTAAAACATGGAATGTTTAACATAAGGACGCGGAAAAGCGCCACATAAAACAATAAATAATAAAACAATAACTAAAAAAGAAGAAACTACAGCGCAAAAAAGCCCGAGCCTAGCTCGGGCTTTTTTTTAATTATTCCAGTTTGAGTTTTGTATCCTAAATATCGAGTGGCAAAATGTATCAAAAATAAGTTTAAAATTCATTCAATAATCTGGAATTCAATGTGTTGGAAATATGCAGTTTTATGTCGTATAGAGTGTCGAAGCATATAAAAAATTTATAATGGAATCGAGAGGAAAAATAAGGCGTTATTGTCATTAAGAAAACCTGACGAAGTCGGCTATCTCTTTTTGCAATTAAGACGATTTTCCCTTAATATAATGCACTTGCTGTAGTGATGCACGGCAGTCAGCTGATTTATCGGCTGATTCGTATCAAAAGTTAACTTTATAAGCATCTCGGAGAAATCGAATGGCTTTAACAAACGCAGATCGCGCAGAGATCATTGCAAAATTCGCTCGCGCTGAAAACGACACTGGTTCACCAGAAGTTCAAGTAGCTCTTTTAACTGCTCAAATCAATGATTTACAAGGTCACTTCAAAGAGCACAAACACGACCACCATAGCCGTCGCGGTCTTATTCGTATGGTTAACCAACGTCGTAAGCTTCTTGACTACCTTAAAGGTAAAGACGCTACTCGTTACAGCGCATTGATTGCTGCTTTAGGTTTACGTCGTTAATTCGATTTAAACTTTTATTTTCGGACTATTGCATGCTAAGTGCCGTATTACTGAAAACTAAAGTCTATCCAACCTTGGTTGGATAATGGGGAAGGGGCGATGATTCGCTCCTTCTTTGTGTCTTAAATTAGTATTTTAAATTAATGTTTTTAATCTCTAGTGAGGTCGGCTTCTAAGCTTTGTCATTTATGTTACAGCGTTTGGGGCGTTGAATGAATGCCAAACCTTAGGGGTCTCCACTAGAATAAAATCAGGAAAAAATAAAACATGTCGATGTTTAATATTATTCGTAAAGAATTCCAATATGGTCAGCATCAAGTTGTCCTAGAAACAGGTCGTATTGCGCGTCAAGCGAATACTGTGATCATCACTATGGGTGGTGTACAAGTTCTTGTTGCTGTTGTTGCTCAGCCAACAGCGAAAGCAGGTCAAGACTTCTTCCCATTGACTGTTAACTACCAAGAAAAACAATATGCTGCAGGTCGTATTCCAGGTGGTTATGGTAAACGTGAAGGCCGTGCGTCTGAAGCTGAAACTCTTATTTCACGCTTAATTGACCGTCCAATTCGTCCATTGTTCCCAGAAGGTTACTACAACGAAATCCAAGTGACTGCGACTGTTATTTCTTCTGATAAGACAATGGAAGCTGACATTGCTGCAATGTTAGGTACTTCAGCTGCTCTTGCAATTGCGGGTACACCTTTCCGTGGTCCAATCGGTGGTGCACGCGTTGGTTTAATCAACGGTGAATACATCCTAAACCCGAACCACGAACAGCTAAAAGAATCTGACCTTGACCTTGTGGTTGCAGGTACAGAATCTGCGGTATTGATGGTTGAATCAGAAGCGAAAGAGCTTTCTGAAGACCAAATGCTTGGCGCTGTATTGTTCGGTCATGACGAAATGCAAATCGCGATCCAAGCGATTAAAGAATTTGCTGCAGCTGCTGGTGCAACAGAGTCTACTTGGACTGCACCTGCGAAAAACGAAGAGCTTCGTGCGAAATTAAAAGAAGCGTTTGAAGCGAAAATCTCTGAAGCATACACAATCGCTGTTAAACACGATCGTTATGCAGCACTTGATGCGCTTCAAGCTGAAGCTGTTGCTCAATTCGTTCCAGAAGAAGACGTTGATGGTATCGCTGACGACTTAGCTGAATTATTCGAAGACCTTAAATACCGTACAGTACGTGACAACATCTTGTCAGGTAAGCCACGTATTGATGGCCGTGATACCAAAACAGTTCGTGCGCTTGACGTACAAGTTGGTGTATTAGACCGTGCTCACGGTTCTGCATTATTTACACGTGGTGAAACCCAGGCGTTGGTAACAACAACTTTGGGTAATACACGTGATGCGTTAATGGTGGATACATTAGCAGGTACGAAAACTGACAACTTCATGTTGCACTACAACTTCCCTGCATACTCTGTAGGTGAAACTGGTCGTGAATCTGGTCCTAAACGTCGTGAAATCGGTCATGGTCGTCTAGCGCGTCGTGGTGTACAAGCTGTTCTTCCTGCAGCTGACCGCTTCCCGTACGTGATTCGTATCGTATCTGATATTACTGAATCAAACGGTTCATCTTCAATGGCGTCTGTATGTGGTGCTTCTTTATCACTTATGGATGCTGGTGTGCCAATTAAAGCGCCAGTTGCTGGTATTGCGATGGGTCTTGTGAAAGAAGGCGAACGTTTCGCAGTGCTTTCTGACATCTTGGGTGATGAAGACCACCTTGGTGATATGGACTTTAAAGTAGCCGGTTCTGCAAACGGTATTACTGCACTTCAAATGGATATCAAAATCGAAGGTATCACTGAAGAAATCATGGAAGTTGCATTAAACCAAGCGTATGCAGGTCGTATGCACATCTTAAATGCAATGAACCAAGTGATTTCACGTGCTCGTCCTGAAATTTCAATGCATGCACCTACATTCCAAGTGATCAACATCAACCCTGATAAGATCCGTGACGTGATTGGTAAAGGCGGTGCAACAATCCGTCAAATCACTGAAGAAACCAAAGCGGCAATTGATATCGAAGACAACGGTACAGTACGCGTATTTGGTGAAACTAAAGCTGCTGCTTCTGCTGCTGTTGCGAAAATCCAAGCGCTTACTGCTGAAATCGAACCAGGTACAATCTACACTGGTAAAGTAATCCGTATCGTTGAATTTGGTGCGTTTGTAAACATCCTTCCAGGTACTGATGGCTTACTTCACATCTCTCAAATTTCAAACGAACGCATTGCGAACGTTTCAGACGTATTGTCTGAAGGTCAAGAGATCAAAGTACAAGTTGCTGATGTCGACAACCGTGGTCGTATCAAATTAACTATGAAAGACATCGAACAAGCTTAATAGTTTGCTGATTCACAGAGTTTCGGCTCTGTGAATGGATTCACAAAAGCCTTGAGTGTAGTCAGAGTATGAACTTTGACTTGCTCAAGGCTTTTTTTATGGCATCATGCAAAAAGTAAACACAATAATAAATGAGATATGCAAACCTATTATTTTTTTCAGCATCCAACAGCCGCGCATATCTATGTGCAAGACCAAGTGCAATGTGAGCATCATCCTGAACTTGAACCTGAGTTTATTTGGATTGATTGTACCCGTGAAGATGTCGTCAACCGCCCAGAGCAGTGGCAGAGTGATATTTTTCAGGCATCAGATCTACGGGTCAATGAATACCATCTGCGGGATATTTTAAATTTAGAGCATCCGTGTGCCTTTGACACACTCGATGATTATGATTTATTAATTTTTAGAAAAATGGTCACACCCGATGACCAAATTGTTGCAGGTGCAGAAGCTCTTGAAAAGCATGAGCGGGTCTTTGGTTTGGCGACCACCCCGATCAGTTTTTTGATCACGCCCCAAGTGCTGATCACGGTGCGCGAAAAAGGCAACAAAGCCATTGAAAGTTATATCCAACGGATTGAAACTTTAATTTCTCGTCCGATTGATGAACAAAATAAACCACGAAAATTAGCCATTACACCCTTAGATTTGGCATTGCGCTTACTGAATAATATGGTAGATGGTTACTTGGATTTACGTGTTCCTTTGACCCGCCGTGTCGAGTTTTGGCAGCGAGAATTGCTGCAAGGCCATCGGCGTTTTACCAAGTGGCATCAGCTGCTGCAGGAAAATATGGCCTTTCAGCAAGTGGAAAATTTGTGTGAAGAGCAAATTGAAGCCTTGCAAGAACTGCGTGATGAAGTTGTAGATAATTACCCACATTTGAAAGGCAAAAAGCGCAGTGAAAAGCAGGATATCATGCTGGTTCGGGTAGATGATTTAAGCAGTCATATCGAACGCATTCAAAAACACACCACACGATTACGCAGTGCTGTGCAGGCCGCCATTGATCTGCATTTTTCAGCCGTTGCTAACCAAACCAATGAAAATATGCGTATTCTGGCGATTATTACGGCAATTTTCGCACCATTAACCTTATTAACCGGTATATACGGTATGAACTTTGAGTTTATTCCGGGACTCAAATCGCCAACCGGTTTTTGGATCATGCTCGGCATCATGCTGATGACCACGATTTTACTACTGTATTATTTTTATCGACGGCATTTGGTCGGGCGCGGTGAAAAAAGTGTGATTGATATGTTGGCACAGCAGCACGGCGATCAACACATGAATCTGTTTTGGTTTATGGATTATGAACCAATCAAACAGACGGTGAAGGGCACAGTCAAAGGTACGGTTAAAACCATGAAAGAAATTGAGAAGCTGACGAAACTCAAATAATTCGCATCAGCTTCTCAGAAGGATGGGTTTAGTTGTTAATCATTACGAATCCATGTGGTGCTGCGTCCGAATGCAGACACGCCAATATAACCGCGCATGGTTAAGCGTTTTACATTCGCACTTAGCTTGCTTTCTCTTCATAGATATTGCCCTAGAGGGGATCCAGAATGGTTCCATTTCTATATTGATTTGGACGTTGTGGGTCTGATTTAAATTCTTTGATAATTTCGAGGCCCACCAAGGGAGCATTTTCGAGTTTGCCTTTGCATTTTAAGCATATTTCGACTAATGGGGCATTGCAGTGAGTGTTCCACTATACGTCCCGTCGGCATTTTTAACGACGGTGACATCGCCGCGTGAATATCCTGTTTGGTCATCAATTGTTTTCCAAATACTGGTCATATTATTGGCATGCAACAGAGCGCTGAAACTGAGTAATGCTCCAAATAGCACATGATGTATTTGCATGATGAATCCTTTGTCATGATTTTATTGTTTTTTAAAAATCTGCAGTACAACGCGATTTGACCGATCCTTATGGTCTTAGTAATTCAATTGCGTAGCCTTGTGGGTTGTACTGCGAACGACATGCATCATGAAAAATCCCCTATACATGAATCGATATCTCAAGAGATATCATCATTTTCGTTACTTTTCAGCAAGCGATAAATTTCATCTTTTAGCTTTAATTTCTTACGCTTAATGGTCTCAATATCCGTGTTGTGGTGATTGACAGGATTTAATTCCAATTGAATAATTTCACGATCTAACTCATCATGTTCTTCAAAGATCCGCGCAAAATATGGATTTTCATCACGTAACTGAGAGACCAAATCACGGTACTCAGGAAACATGTTTTTGACTTTTTTATTGCAATCTCGTGTTTTCATGGTTGTCGATCACTTCCTCTACAAGACAAACTCTACAAGAAAAGAAAAACGCCCTGCGAGGCAGAGCGTTCATGAATACATTTAATGTGAATGAAACTGTTGGTGTTTGACTTGGCGACGTAGTTGTTGAACTTCGTCAATTAAATCAAGCATCATAGCGACCGCAGTAAAACTGGCATCGAAATCTCGTTGAAGCCGATACGCACGCCGTGCGCGAGATATAATCGCCAAAAAATTGATGAATCCTGTCTTCTGAACGGCTAGGCAGAATATCGTATTCGAGTAGTTGCAGAACCCATTCTGGACTTTGCCCACAGGCAGAGGCAAAGTGTTGTAGATCAAAACTACTTTTTTCGTCTACGATTTCAGTCTGTTTACATCCGTCACAGACAATTTCACGATAATGAATTGTTGTCATGGTGCTCTCCTTAAGACTGTCGTGGATTAAATGACGGAAAAGCTTGAGCAAAAGCCGCATATGCTTGTTGCTCTTGTTCGGTTTGTGCAGCTGGTATCTGTATATTTAAAATCAGGTAAAGGTGTCCGGGTGTTTTGTTTGGTATCCCTTTGTCCTTTAATCGTAGCTGCTGCCCAGTACGTGCATTTTTAGGAATTTGTAGTTCTAATGTTTTGCCATCAGGACTGGTAAATGCAATTTTTTGACCCAATGCGGCTTCCCATGGGCTGATATTCAGTTGTTGGAAAATATCAACGCCTTCTACACGGGTTTGCTCAGTTTGTTTATACAAAATTTCAATGTATAAATCGCCGGCGGCTCCACCGTTATAGCCAGCTTGCCCTTGGCCGGAGAGTCGAATTTGTTGACCTGATTTCATACCTGCAGGAATTTTGACTTGCAGGGTTTTACGTTGGACTTCAGGCTCACCATGGGCGTTGAGGCTTGGAATCTGTAAGGTGATATTCTGCGTTGCACCATGAAATGCGATTTCTAAATCCACTTCTAAACTGGCGTGTTGGTCTTCACCACGGAAGCTCTTGGTTTGGCGGTTTGCACGTTGATACTGATAGTCACCGCCACCAAAGCCTTGCCCAAAACGACCAAACAAGTCTTCAAATCCACTAAAGTCCGCATGCTGACCATCACTCGTCGATTGGCGATAAAACTGAGATTGGTCAAAACCACCTTGGTTGCCAGCATTAAACCCAGCAAATCCTTGAGGATGATCGAGTTCAAAATCGTATTGTTTTTTCTTTTCGGCATCACTTAAAGTGTCGTATGCAACATTAATCGCTTGCATACGCGTTTCAGCATCAGCCTCTTTACTGACGTCAGGGTGATATTTACGCGCTAATTTTCGATAGGCTTTTTTTATTTGATCAGCCGAAGCATCTCGGGCGATCCCTAAAGTTTGATAGTGATTGTCTGGCATACTCTCTGTATAAATATTGATCATGTTTTAATCAATATAGAAGGGTTCATCAAACTGTCATAGGGGCAAACTGCATCTTATTGTTTCAAAACATGACAATAAAAAAGCCTCACGAGGAGGCTTTTAAAAACACATTTAAAATTAATATTTTATCCAAGTGACACTACGACCAATCACAGATACACCAACATACCCACGTATAGTTAAATGTTTTCCTGAAGCACTAAGTCTTGCTTTGCCTTTATAGATTTTTCCACCAATCGGGTCCAGAACTTTACCGTTTTGGAATTCACGTGGATTTTTTGGATCTTGTTTAAAGTCCCAAATAAATGGCAAGCCGATAAAAGGTTTATTTTTCAATTCACCTGGGCAGTTCGAGCAGACGCCCATTTTTTCAGTGCCAGGGACATTGCGTGTGGTGACAATGATGCCTTCATAGCTTCCATCGGCTTTTTTGCGAATTTCAACGTCTGCACGCGAATATCCTGTACGGTCATCGACGGTTTTCCACTTCCCCACTAGCGGATCGGTTTCCGCAGCGATTGACAATCCTGACAAAGTGCTAAGTAGTATTCCGGCAAATAATTGTTGATATATTTTTTTCATTTCATCCCCTGAAAATTCAGAATTGTGTTTTTAGAGTAAGTTGCCTAATTTATATATAAAGTCCTACAAAATCAATGTGATAGTTTGTGATGTATTTGGCATATTTTTTTAAAACGCTGCTTTAATATGGAGTTTTTACTCTAATTTTTAAGTTAAAAAAGGCCTTTAATGATTTAAAGGCCTCGTGCTTAGTTTTTGACCCAAGTGACATTGCGTCCAATTGCAGAGCCTTCAGTACGACCATTGATGATCAAATGCTTACCATTATTCATCAAACGAGCGCGTGCATTGTAGTGCTTGCCTGATTTGGGATCGAGCATCACTCCACCCACAAATTCATTGGGCTTTTCTGGATCAGCGCTTAGGCCGCTTAAAGTGGTTAAACCGACCATGGGTTTATTTTTCTGAGCACCGGTGCATTGCGTGCATGTCGAAACATTTGCCGTTCCCGGTACGCTTCGGCTTTGGATAATGGTGGCTGAATACAGGTCATGCTTATCTTTGCGAATCACCACATCGGCAAGGGAATAACCTGTTCTATCATCAATGGTTTTCCATGTCCCCACTAAGGGGTCAATCGCTGCAAAAGCAGAGGATAAACTGCAGATGGAGAACATGCCGAACAGGATAGAAGAGAGGAGTTTAACAGCCATATAATTACCCACATTACACAAAAAGCGGATGCCTAAAACTTAAAGGCATAAAAATATTATGGGTTTAATGTAGCCTGAAATAATATGAATATTCTAGTGATTTTTTAAGAATTGGTATTTATATTTTGAGCCAAAACATGAACGAGTTGGCGCTAAATAAGGTTTATGCTGAACGTCTACGCACTAGTAAAATAGTCGGAATTCATCTCAAAGTAGATTGTTATTGGCATGATGAACTCGTCTGGAGTTGAGTTCATCATGCCAATGAAAGCCAAAAGGCCGCTTTAGTTGACGCGGATCCAAGATACCGTCCGGCCGAGAAGCGTGGTCCCGACATACCCTCGAAGTGTCAGGACATTGCCGCGCGCATTCAATTGCCCTTTACCTTGATAGGTATTGCCTGAAAGTGGGTCGATCACCTTGCCATCGGTATAGGCATTCTCTTTTGCATTATGTTTAAAGCCAGAGAAGATCGGTAAACCAATTAAGGGTGCATTTTTGAGTTTACCTTCGCATTTTTCACAAATCGTGGTGACAGGGCGGTTAGGGATGGCATGTACTTTGGTGATTTTACCGCTATAGCTGCCGTCTTTTAATTTGGTGATTTGGACTTCAGCACGGGCATAGCCTGTTTTATCATCTATGGTTTTCCATGTCCCGACAAGGTCTGCTGCATGTGCTGTCATTGGGCCAAAGCAGAACATGGCTAAAAGAATAGCGAGTGTTTTGAATTTCATATTTTATCCAGTTTTTTTTACATTATTTTTCTATTAAAAATAAAGCTTTGTTGGTTTTTTTGACTTTATTTCTGGCGCGATTCTACTCGAAAAAAAATTGATCGCAAATACAGCTGATCATCTTGAGGTTATAAAGTTCGCAACCATTCGACTAAGCGGAAGAAAGTAGCTGTTCTAAATTTAATGGGAATAATAAAAAAGCACCCCGAAGGATGCTTAGATTTAGGCTTTCAATCATCACGATGATTTAGCTGAGGTGTTGACCAAAAAGGGATAAAGCTTCTTCTGCAGTAAAGGTATATTTTGTATTACAGAATTGGCAATCCATTTCAATTGGGTTTTGAAACTCTAGGGTTTCACGAACTGCAGCAACACCGATTTGTTCAAGTGCTGTCGCACAGCGTTCTTTTGAACACGTGCAGCCAAATTTTAAGGCTTCAGTTTCAGGTAGACGAACTTCTTCTTCGTTGTATAAACGATATAAGATTTCATTTGCGGATAAAGACGTTAACTCTTCTGCTTTTAATGTCTCAGTCAGCATGGTTAAACGTGGCCATAGATCTTCATCGACACGGCGTTGTTCTTCTTCGTTGTTACGTGGTAATAATTGAATCAGTAAACCACCTGAACGGCTGTTGCTGCTTGCTAAGACGATACGTGTTGGGATCTGTGCAGATAGATCATAATATTGCATCAAGCAACCCGCTAATGTCGGTTTGTCTAAAGGTACAATCCCTTGATAACGCTCACCAAATTCAGGCTCGATATTAATGAAAAGCACTGGGTTTACCAAGGCTTTTAGTATCGTGCTGCTGTCTTCAGCAGCTTGAAAGTGCGGGTCTTCTTCATAATCTGCAAGTGCGCGAACTTCACCGAGATGATTACATTCCGCCATTGCCCATTTAAATGTGCCTGCTGCCTGAATTTGTAAGCTAATACGACCTTTAATTTTTAAGGTGCTGGCCAACAAGGCAGTCGCGCTGAGCATTTCACCCAAGAGAATTTGTACAGCAGGTGCATAGTCACGCTGTGCAAGAATCGTTTGTAGGGCTTCTTCAAGATGAACCACTTCTCCACGAACAGGGCTATCTTCAATAAAAAAGCGTTGGCGTAAATCTGACATAAAATTCTCCATAACCCTGCTTTAATGGTGACGATATTGTAAAACACAAGTCATTCATTATCATCTCTTGTGACATCAATACGATGACGTTGTAAGCTGCGTTGTAAATCAACACCTGTAGGTTTTTCACGGGCTTGCGCATCGCTTTCAAACAAATGTTCCAGTTCAGCTAAAGCGTTACGATGCGTTTCATAAATCTTTTGTTCATCGGTATAGATTTGCTGCTGTTGAGTCAGCAGTTTCTCATCATAATCACGGAACAATTCGATACTCTTATAGGCATCTTCATCGCTGATGCCTAAGTCGCACAGCATGTGATAGGCCATTCCTAAAGAGGATAAATAGGTTTCACGCCAAATATGCTCAATCCCCAAATCACGCAGCAGATGCACCTGATGACGGTCACGCGCACGGACCAATAATTTTAACTGAGGGTAATTCAGGCGAATATGACGCGCCACGTTCATCGAGTCTTCAATATCATCTATGGCAAGGACAAACACTTTGGCATGTTCAATGCCCGCAGCGCGTAAAATATCTGGTTGTGTGGCATCGCCATAATACAGATGACCACCATAATTACGTACGAAATCGACTTTGTCTAAGTTGCTATCAATGGCGGTAAAAGACAAATGCTGTAAATGCGCCACACGAGCAATGATTTGTCCAAAACGTCCAAAGCCGGCAATAATCACAGGATTATGTTCATCCGGAATGTCGTCATATTCGGGGATGGTTTTTGGATTAAAACGCGGCAAAATTTGTGATTGTATTAACCAGTACAACATTGGGGTCAACACCATCGACAAAGTGACGATGAGGGTTAATGGCTCCAAAATGGCTTGCTGTACGACATTTTCACTTTTCGCCACACTAAAGACCACAAAGGCAAATTCACCGCCTTGAGCCAAACAGGTCGCCAGTAAAATACTGTTGCGCCATGAATTTTTGAGATAACGTGCAATCGCGGTAACTGACGCCATTTTGATGAGCAGCAGTGCCAACGCACCACCGATAATGAACCATGGCATTTCAACAAACAACGACAGTTCCGTGGTCATGCCCACGGTCATAAAGAACAGACCAAGTAAAAGCCCTTTAAACGGAGCAATACTGGCTTCGAGTTCATGGCGGAATTCAGAGTCTGCCAATAGTACGCCAGTCAAAAATGCTCCGAGTGTGGTACTGATGCCAAGTACATCCATCAACACCACGACACCCAGCACTATAAATAAACCGACAGCGGTGATCAGTTCATGCGCACCACTTTTCGCGACGAAGCGGAAAAAAGGCCGCATTAAGTATCGACTAAATAAAAATAAGCCTGAAAAAGTCGCAATGATGGCAGCGAAATAGGCGATTCCGTGATGTGATGATTCTGTCCCTGCGAGCAGGGGAATGACTGCAATCAGGGGAATTGCGGCCATATCTTGAAACAGCAAAATCGAAAAGGATTGCTGCCCATAGGTGGTGTTCAATTGCTGCTTCTCACTCAGCATCTGCAAGACAAAGGCAGTAGAAGAAAGAGCGAGAGCGAAACCGATAACGATACTGGCTGCAATGCCTTGTTGTAATGCAAAAAAACTGCCTAGCGCTAAAACAAGACCGGTCAGACCGACTTGTAAACTCCCCATGCCGAAAATAGAACTACGCATACTCCATAGACGCTGTGGACGGAGTTCGAGGCCGATCAGGAACATCAGTAAGATCACGCCAAACTCAGCGAGATCTTGGATCGCTTGGGGATCACTGGCAATGTTAAAGACATCGGGGCCGAGCAAAATACCAGTGAACAGATATCCCAATACCGTTGCAATACCAAAGCGCTTGAGCAAAGGGACAAGCAATAAGGATGCGCCAAGGAAAATTGTGATCTGTAACAGTAGTGACATTTACTCGTCCTAGAGTTGTGTTTTTGGTCGAAAGTTGCAATTCAGTATGACTGATATTTTCAGACTGAATTGTACGCGTTTAACTAAGTTCCTGTGGGTCTATATCGAGGCTCAATTTCATATTTGATGGCTTGTTATGCAAGATGTTTTGCCACCAATAACGCAGATAATAATGTAAGCGCGCACGATCTGTAGACAGTAAAACCATGTGGGATTGGTAACGTCCGGCTTTGCGCTCCATCGGGGCAGGAATCGGCCCCCAAATATCAATAATTCCAGCAGAGTCCTGACGCAGCAATTGGGCATGTTGCTGTAAAAATTCAGTATTGAGTTCTTGGTTTTTTGACTCACAGCGTACCAATGCGGCATAGCGAAACGGTGGCATTTGTGCCATTTCCCGTTCTTTCATGGTTTCTTTGGCAAATTTTCGATAGTTCTCATTGACCAAAATATTCAAAAGCGGATGGTCGGGTCTTAATGTTTGTAGGAATACATCGCCTTTACGTTCGCCACGGCCGGCACGCCCTGTGACTTGCACAATGAGTTGAGCGGTACGTTCGATGGCACGGAAGTCCACACTCAGCAGACCTGAATCGATATCTAAAATCGCCACCAAGGTGACGTAAGGAAAATGATGACCTTTGGCCAGCATTTGCGTACCAAGCAAAATAGCAGGCTCACTTTTTTGAATTTTGTCATAAATCTTTTGCCAACTACCAACGCGGCTGGTTGAGTCACGATCCACTCGAATGATGTCATGTTCAGGAAACAACTCATTTAAACTTTCTTCAACTTTGGCTGTGCCCATCCCAATAGATTTGAGCTCCTGATGATTACACTGTGGACAGTGATCTGGCATACGGTGAATGGTGCCGCAGTGATGACAATGTAAATGTTGATAAGGTGTACGATGAACCGTGAAATTGGCATCACAGTGTGGACATTTGGCCTGCCATGCACAACTTTCACAAATCAGTACAGGTGCATAACCGCGGCGGTTTAAAAACACCAATACTTGCTCTTTTTTTTCAAGGCGCTTACGGATTTCACCAATTAATAATTGGCTAATTCCATGCTGTTTCTGTGCCACTTTCAGATCAAGGATGTGCATTTTCGGCATGACCGCGGTGCCTGCGCGTTGGTTTAGTTCCAAAATTGTCATCTTGCCTTGTTTGGCAAGGGCATAGCATTCAATGCTAGGCGTGGCAGAACCTAAAATTACGGGGCATTCTTCCAGATGCCCACGATAAAGTGCGACATCCCGAGCGTGATAGCGAAAGCCTTCTTGTTGTTTAAAGGACAGATCATGCTCTTCATCAATCACAATTAAACCTAGATTAGGCAGTGGCGTATAAATCGCAGAACGTGTGCCTAAAATAATTGACGCCTTACCTGTTTGCGCAGCTTGCCAAGCTTGCATACGTTTTGAATCGTTTAACCCCGAATGTAATAGGGCAATATTGCAATGAAAACGTGATTGGAAGCGGCTAATGGTCTGTGGGGTGAGTCCAATCTCAGGAACTAAAACCAAGACCTGTTTGCCTTGCTTGAGAACCTCTTGCATGATTTGTAAATAGACTTCAGTTTTACCACTGCCAGTTAAGCCATCGAGCAGGAAGGCCTGATATTTTTTACGTGCTTTTAATACGCTATCGATCGCTTTTTTTTGGTCAGGGTTTGCTGTAAGTGGCATTTGCGCCATGCTCATCGGCATCGGGCTAAAGTCTTGTTCTGCTAACACACATTCGCAGATGCCTTTTTTCTCTAAGGCTTTGAGTGTTGCTGTTTCCACACCTGACAAATTTAAAAGATTTTCACCTGTGCCTGTGGGATGTAATTTTAGCATTTTATACGCTTCTTGTTGACGCTCTGAACGTTTAATTTTGGCTTCAGCATTATGGTCAATCAGATTCCATGTCCGTGCCAATAAATTATAGGGCTTTCCTTGGCGTAACAGCGTCGGAAGGGCAGTTTGCATCACTTCACCAATCGGAAATTGGTAATACTGTGCAGACCATGTCAATAAATTTAAAACTTTCTCATCTAAAATGGCACGATCATCAAGAAGTTCAGTAATGGCCTTGAGTTTAAAGCTTGAATTGAGTGGTGCATCGGGTGCAATTTTTTCCACGATGATGCCGGTCAAATTTTGCCGACCAAAAGATACAGCAACGCGTGCACCTACTTCAGCTTGTTGGTATTGCTCTTGGCTTAAGCTGTAATCGAAGCAGTCGTATAAATATACCGGAACGGCGACTCGAACGCGGTAAATAGGTGTTGCAATGCTCGCTGAATTTGCCATAAAACGTGGATAAGTTCCTGATTAAATTTCGTCGTGATCGTAAAGGAGTTGTGTTAGAGTGAGCTCATATTTTATATCTAAGAATATGAATGATTTTGATGGTCAGACGCAACTGCGCTGATAGAAATTTTGGAAAATTAGAGCATTACAATGCCTGCATATCAGTTTACTGCCATAGACGCTTCAGGGAAGCAGCAGAAGGGTGTACTTGAGGGTGATTCTGCGCGTCAAATTCGTCAACAGCTCAGAGATCAGTCACTCATTCCAGTTGCTGTCGATCCGATAGAGCAAAAAGACAAACACGCGCAGCAGCGCTGGTTTCAAAAAGGGCTGAATGCCTATGACTTGGCTTTATTGACTCGCCAACTTTCAGTTTTGGTTGCCGCTGCGATTCCATTAGAAGAAGCGATTCGTGCTGTGGGAAAACAAAACGAAAAAGCCCATGTGCAAAACCTGTTGATGTCGGTGCGTTCTAAAGTTTTGGAAGGGCATTCTTTAGCCAACGCACTACAACAAGCGGGACGCTTTCCGGAACTGTATATTGCCACGATTGCAGCAGGTGAGCGTTCAGGTCATCTCGATCTCATTCTCGACCAACTTGCCGATTACACCGAAAACCGCTTCGCCATGCAAAAAAAAGTGCAGGGTGCGATGATTTATCCCATCATCCTGATGTTAATGTCTTTCGGTATTGTGATGGGACTCATGACCTATGTGGTCCCAGATATTGTCAAAACCTTTGACCAAAGCAAAGATGCCTTGCCGTGGATAACGGTCGCTTTAATGAAAGCCAGTGATTTTATTCGAATGGCCTGGCCATTTTTATTGGTTGGTAGCGTAGTCTCGATTTTTCTCTTGGTTCGATTCCTCAGAACAGCGGCGGGACATTATGCCTTTGACCGATTGACCTTGAAATTACCGTTATTTTCCAAACTGTCTAAAGGCATTAATGCCGCTCGTTTTGCCAGTACCTTGTCGATTTTAACCAAGTCTGGCGTGCCATTGGTCGATGCTTTAAAAATTGGCGCAGCGGTCAGTAATAATTGGGTGATTCGAGATTCGGTCAACCTTGCGGCAGAGAAAGTAACAGAAGGTGGTAATTTAGCAACACAGCTTGAGCGAAGTGGTTATTTCCCACCGATGATGGTACAAATGATCAAAAGTGGTGAAAGTTCAGGCGAATTAGACCGGATGCTAGAACGTGCGTCGACGATGCAAGACCGAGAAGTGACGACTTTAATTTCAACTTTATTGGCGTTGCTTGAACCGCTGATGTTGGTATTTATGGCGAGCATTGTACTGGTGATCGTGATTGCTGTGATGCTGCCAATCGTGAATATGAATAATATGATTTAAGACATTCGAACAATGATGTGAATAGAGATTTGTAACATGCAAGTGAAGACAAAAAATATGAAGCAACAAGGTTTTACTTTAATTGAAGTGATGGTGGTCATTGTCATTTTAGGTGTTTTGGCTGCGCTGATTGTACCGAACGTGATGGGCCGTGGTGAAAAAGCCAAAGTTGATACTACGGCCATTACTTTAAAAAGTGTCGCTGGCTCATTAGATCAATACAAAATGGATAATGGTAAATTCCCTTCAATGCAAGACGGTGGATTAAATGCTTTGGTCACTAAACCTGAGTCTGCTAAAAACTGGTTGCCGGGTGGCTATATCAAAGGTGGCTATCCAAAAGACAGTTGGGACAATGACATTCAATATGTGATTCCAGGTTCTGAAGGCCGTCCTTATGATCTTTATTCATTTGGTGCGGATGGTCAGTCTGGCGGTGAAGAAAATGATGCCGATATTTACTATAAACACTAACTGAGAATAATTATAAATTCAGTTTTAATGGAATTAATCACTTCACTTAATAGTGATGTTTCAATATTGAGTGAAGTGATAATAAATCTTAATTATAAAATTAATATTAAGTTGTTGAATTTACTTTAAATAAAATAATGCAAAATATGTGATATTTATAATAAGAATTATTCCCAATTTTATTGATTACAATAATCGCAAAATATGAATAAATATAGGCTTTTCATTTAAATAAAACCGAGCATAATATCTTTTATGGTACTTTTTTAGCCATGGAGGATAGTATGAAAGCATTATTATTAACGGATGAAATTAACCAATTTCATTGGTCTATGCTGAAATCTGTTCTTTTGATTTTAAGTATTCTGCCGATCAGTCAAGGCATTGTGTATTTATGGCAAAGCACTGAGGGCAGTAGCCAAATTATGGTGGGCTTCTTTGCCATGAGCTTAATGAGTTCATTACTGGCTTTAAGTTTTTGGTCTGCATTAAAAGCGACTGTGGCAAATTTAAAACAAGAACATGCATCTGCCATCGAACAACTGGTTGTTCGTCTTTATCGATATATTCCAATGGTATCTTTAGCTGCCATGCTTTCCTATTTAGTTACGCAGTTATAACCCCAAAATTAAACCTTCAAAACTGGAGCTTGCTCCAGTTTTTTTATGTCTCGTGTTAATGAACAGTTCGTAGCGTACATCAAGGCATACTTCTACATGATACGCGCTATAACATAACCTTGCTTTGTCCGTTTTGACGCATCGAATGTCTGTTTCACATATGGTCAGCCTGAATGAAATTTTTATAATCTTTACATATCAGATCTTAGATAGTTAGATGAAGTACAACAAAGAAAAGAAAGAGGGAAAAATGCAACAGATCGATTGGCAAGATTTTTTGAAAGTTGAATTACGTGTGGGGAAAATTGTGCAGGCTGAAGTCTTTGAGCAAGCACGTAAACCCGCGTACATTCTCCATGTGGATTTTGGAGAGGAACTGGGCATTAAAAAATCCAGTGCGCAAATTACACAGCTATATCAGCCGGAAAATCTATTGGGAAAATTGGTCGTTGCCGTCGTGAATTTTCCAAAAAAACAAATTGGTCCGATCCAGTCAGAGTGTTTGGTCACAGGCTTTCATAATGCAGATGGGCATGTTGCTCTTTGTGTGCCTGAGGCAGAGATTCCCCTAGGCACCAAGTTACTTTGAAAAAGTAGGGTGAACTGGCACCCTGAAAGTTTATCAATAAAAAACCGAGCTTTGGCTCGGTTTTTTTGATCTTTTGTAGCGGAATTAACGGCGTGATTTAAAAGAAATATCAACTTTACGCGGGCGATAAATCCAACCGAGAACCAATAACAAGAATGAGAAAATCAACACAGGCCAATCACTTAAGCGTGTGTAAAGTGTCTCGCCTTGCATGGCGGGTAAATCACCACGCAGTACCGCATCTTTATCCATCGGTGCCTGCTTCACAATGTGACCATTATGATCAATAAAGGCGGTAATGCCGGTATTGGTTGCACGGATAAACCAACGGCCATTTTCTTTGGCACGCATTTGAACCATTTGTAGGTGCTGATGCGGGCTCGCTGTTCCAGTAAACCATGCGTCATTGGAAATGGTCACCAGATAATCACTTTGACTGGCATTACGGCGCGTTAAGTTGGGATAAGCCACTTCATAGCAAATCGCTGCACCTAAATCATGACCTTTAATATTCAAAGGCTTTTGGTTATTTTCACCACGTGAAAAGCCACTCATCGACGGGTCATTTTGTAGGGCAGGCAGTACCCAACTTAACATCCCTGAAAGCGGAATGTATTCACCAAACGGAACTAGGCGTTGCTTCTTATATAGACCAGAAGATTCATCACCAGTTGCCATGATGGTGTTGTAATACATAGGGTGTTGGTTTTGCTGTGATTCCGCTAAATCCCAATAGGGAATACCTGTCACCCAAGCCGTCCCTGTTTTATTGGCTTGGACTTTCATCGCATCCAGAAACGGCTCAATATCGGTTTGGAACATTGGAATGGAGGATTCCGGCCAAACAATGACATCACGCCCCCATTCGGTCCGACTTAATGACGCATATTTCATTAAGGTTTGAGCTTGGTATTCTGTTAACCATTTTAAATCTTGTGGAATATTGCCTTGAATTAAGGAAACACTCAGCGGTTTTTCATTTTTAGGCTGAACAAATTGCAGTTGCGCTGCACCCCATGCGCCGAGCAAAACAAGGGCAGATGGAACAATCCAAAATATGCGTTTACGCAGGATTTCAACTAAGGCACAGGCCAATAAAATGACCGCAAAAGACACCCCAAAGATCCCGAATAATGGCGCATAGCCATCGAGGAACCGTTCAGTAAAGGCATAACCTGCAAACAGCCATGGAAAACCGGTAAAGACCCAAGTTTTACTCCACTCGAAAAACACCCACAGTGGCGCAAAGGTCAGTGGGGTTTCTGGAAAGAAGCGGCGGTAGAGCCAACTCTGAACTGCGGTAAACAGCCCCATCACAATCGCCATAATGGCAATCATCAAAACACTGAGTGCTGAATTGGTATCACCATAGACATGGATTGAGGTATATAGCCAAAAAGCCCCGACAAACCATAAGCCAAAGCCATAAGCTAGACCAATGAAAAACGATTGTTTAGGTGCACGTTGACTTAGGCAGGCATACAACAGGGCTGGAGATAAAATTGCCAACCACCAATAATGATAAGGTGCCAGCGACAAGCTGAATATGGCACCTGAAAATAATGCGATCAGCAAAGGATAGATGAAAGGTAGCTGTTTTTTTTGTTGTGAGTGGTTTAGCAGCTTATCAAAGTAGGTTCTCATTTACGGACAGCTCGGATCAGATGAATGGTACGTGCATCTGCCTCCAAAATGGTAAACTCCCAGTTTTCAAGTTCAATCACTTGACCTTGTAAATCACTGACCAAGCCCATTTCTTGTAGCAGTAAGCCGCCCACAGTTTCTACTTCATCATCTGAAAAATCAGCATCTAAAAGATTGTTAAAGTGTTCAATTGGTGTAAGTGCTTGAACCAACCATGTATTTGCACTTAGTGGATCTTCATCTGGAATGATAAATTGAGCTTCTTCATCGACTTTGTCGTGTTCGTCTTCAATTTCACCTACAATTTCTTCAAGAATATCTTCTAAAGTCACTAAACCTGAAGTTGTACCATATTCATCAATCACTACAGCGATATGGGTTTGGGTATTTTTTAACATACGTAAAACTTGGTCAGAACGCGCGCTCTCGGGTACAAATAAGGGTTGACGCATTAATGCACGAATATCGACTTTGGTGGTCGGTTCTGTCAAAAATGGCAACAAATCTTTGGCCAACAAAATACCGACAACATTGTCTGGCTGGTCTGAGGAAAACACTGGGAAACGTGAGTGTGCAGATTCAACAAGTACATGCAAAATATCTAATAGCTCATCATCTTCTTGCAAGCTGATCATCGCAGTACGGGGGGTCATGACCTCGCGGATTTTAGTTGCAGGTAAGTCGAGTACCCCTTCGAGCATGGCAACTGTATCGGGTTCTAAGAAGCGACGTGAATCTTGTACCAATTTCAACAGTTCGTCACGGGTTTCTGGTGCAGTGCCCAGCCATTTACGTAAGCCGCGCATGCCCCACGACGGGCCGGATTCCTCTTGCATGATCTTTCCTAAAGACTCTTAATATCTAATAAATGATGATTTTATCATACCGTAGAAAATACAGTTGTCTATTGTTAATGTTGATCTAGATGATGAGCGATCAAGTCATTTTAAGAGACTTTCACCTGCATTTTTCAAGCTAACATTCAGTCTTCAGGATTATGCTAAAATAGCCTTAGATTTTAATGCTGAGTTTTCTAATGTCTGAGCCTTCTGTGCCCCCATCAATTCAATTAAACACCCGTGGCTTACGTTGCCCTGAGCCTGTGATGATGTTGCATCAAGCCATTCGTAAATCAAAATCGGGCGATATTGTTGAGGTTTTTGCAACAGATAATTCGACCTCTTGGGATATTCCGAAATTTTGTATGCATTTAGGGCATGAGCTTTTGCTTCAAGAAGAACGTCTTGATGAAAATGGAAATAAAGAATTCCATTATTTGGTTCAGAAAGGTTAATTTAAGAGATTGTAAAAAATAATAATTATTAATATGTTACATTTATTATTAATAAAATAGGCTGGTCAAGTCTGATGGCTAGCCTATATCATTCGCAGCATAATTATACAAAGTTTAAAAAACAGACTTTTAAAATGTTAAATTCGATTGCTCTTATACTTGAAAAATTAGGCTTATCCGCTCAAAAACGTGCCATTCATGTGCAATTTTCCAACCCTGCGTTGAATGATGAGCTTTTTATTCAACGTATTGATGGGGAGCATGTCTTAAACCAAGGCCTGCAAGCGACTTTGATTTGCCTATCTACTAATGCACTTATTCCACTAAAACAATTTATTGGCGCACAAGTTGCCGTTGATCAAGTGACCGATCAGGGCGAACTCTTCCGTACCACGGGTATTATTACCGAAGCCACCCAAGGGCAGAGTGACGGTTCACTCACGCTATATAAACTCACTTTAGAAGATGCAACATCGCTGTGGCATAAGCGCCGCAACAGCCGTGTGTTTATGAACAAATCGGTGCGTGATGTCAGTGAGACTCTTTTTAAAGAATGGCAAAGCAAAAGTCCGCTCTTTGCTGCCAGTCTAACGCTAGATCTAAGCGGTTTAAGCCAAAACTATGATGTACGACCTTTCATCATGCAGTCGAATGAAAGCGATTATGACTTTTTAACGCGACTTTGGCGCAGTGAGGGTATCAACTGGCTCATCGATGAAGCACAGTTGAAAGTGCCGCATTCCTCAGCCCAAATTGAAAAACAAAAACTCCGCCTGATTGATGACAATAGCCAATATCAAGCACTCAGCCGTCGTAGTATCCGCTTTCATCGTTCTAGTGCCACAGAAAAACAAGACAGCATCACCAGTTTGATCGGTGAACGTAGCATTCAACCGACTGCGGTCCATGTACAGCGCTGGCAAGCCGATGGACTCAGCCAAGAAGAAGGCGCAGGTTCAGTTCAAAGCAAACATCAGCATAGCCAAAGCCAAGACAATGCCAGCTTAAGTCTAGAGCAAGCTTGGCATGTCAGCCCTGCATGGATGCAAGACTTAAAAGGCGAAGACCAAGCTACGGCTTCATCCAACAGCCAAATTGAAAAATTGAATCAAAACCTAACGCGCTATCACGAGCTACAATCGAAAAAATTTAATGCACAATCGACCGTGCGTGATACCCAAGTGGGTTATTGGTTTGAATTGAATGAACACCCAGAAATCGATCAACACAGTGGTGCAGACAAACAATTTTTAATCACAGAAAAAAAATTCTATAACCAAAATAACTTACCTAAAGACCTCTCTGAACAAGTCAATCAACTGATTGAACAAAGTCAGTGGAACATTAAACCCATCCATGAACAGGCCGAGCGTCAGGCCAATCAGCTCACATTACAACGCCGCAATATTGCGACGGTTCCTGAATATAACCCACTCGAACACCGTCCAAGTACTCATCCGCAACGGGCTAAAGTTGTCGGGCCAAGTGGTGAAGAAATACATGTCGATGAATGGGGGCGTATCAAAGTCCGCTTCTTATTTACCCGTGGAGATGACCACAGCCATGATGGTGGTGCAGGCAGCAATGACAATGACACAGATTCTGCATGGGTCGATGTGCTTACACCATGGGCAGGTGAAGGTTATGGCGCACGCTTCTTGCCACGCATTAATGAAATCGTGGTCATCGATTTCTTTGACGGTAACATCGACCGACCATTTGTGGTGGGGCGTATACATGAGGCACAGCGCAGTCCGACCCAATTTGATGGTAAAGGCAAACTACCTGACACCAAAAAATTGGCTGGAATAAAAAGTAAGGAAGTCCAAGGTGAAGGTTTTGGACAACTGCGCTTTGATGACACGACTGGACAAATCTCAACACAATTACAAAGTACCCATGGTGCCACCCAGCTCAACCTCGGTAACCTCAGTCATCCCAAAGAAACCGCAGAAAGTGAGGGAAGAGGCGAAGGCTTTGAACTGAGAACCGATCAATGGGGCGCAGTGCGTGCAGGTCAAGGGCTCCTTGTCAGCACACACCCACAACAACAAGCAGCAGCAATGCACCTCGACGCACAAGCTGCAAAAGAACAAATCGAAGCCAACTTAAACAGCAGCAAAGCCTTAAGTGAAGTGGCGAAAAATCAACAAACTGACCCACTTGAAGTCTTAGATAATCTGAAAAACTTCCTTGGACAAATCGAAAAAGGCAGTAAAGAAAAAGCTGATGCCTTTAAACAAGCCTTGATGATTTTATCTGCACCAAACTCAATTGCTGTGAGTAGTCAGGAAGATATTCATCTTTCAGCAGATGGACAGATCAGCCAAAGTGCAGGCGATAGCATCAATCTCAGCAGTCAAAAATCCTTAATTGCCCATGCACAAAGCAAGATCAGTCTATTTGCAGCACAAGAAGGATTACGTGCGTATGCAGGCAAAGGCAAAGTTGAAATCCAAGCCCAAGGAGATGGGGCGGATTTGATTGCACGAAAGGGTATTCAAATTATTTCCACGGAAGATACAGTCGAAATTAAAGCCAGTAAGAAAATAGTACTGACAGCTGGTGGTAGTCAGATTGAAATTAGTAGTGCGGGTGTATTACCGACAACTAGCGGTAAGTTTGAAGTGAAGGCAGGGCAGCATAATTTTAAACAGGGTGCAAAAGTAAATAAGCCGCTTCCATTTTTGCCTGAAAAAGAAAAGCAAAAATATGGCGTATGGTTTGATGTGATGGATCATCAAGGAAAGAAACTTGCTTCAGGTACGGAATATATTATTTACGATGAGACAGACAAAGAAGTTGAACGTGGAAAATTAAATAAATCCGGTCTTGTTAGGTTAGAAACTGAAGAATTAAATAAACAATATAAAATACATGTGGTGATGTGATGGGATTAGAAGAACAAGCCTATGCTGACTTAGTTAGGACAACTATGGGAAATGTAAACCCTACACCACCTGTAGTTCCTGTTCAGCTGGTGGTATATACACATAGTTATACCGCATTTATTGGTGGAGCATCTGATAAGTACTCTTTTGCTCCTAACGATCTGCCTATTAATATAGGAGGTAGAGGCTTAGGACCTAATAGATTTGTTGGTGAATATTTTGATGAGTTTGATTTATCACAAAAGAAGAAATTTAAAAATGAGACGATTGAATATTACGGGTATGAGTAAGCATATACTGGCATGAAAGCTGGAGGGAAAAAATTAGATGCATTTGACAATATTAAGAAATTCTTAGAAAAAAACCCGAATACTCAGGTAAATATTATTGGACATAGTTTAGTTGGATGGAACGCAGCTGGACTCGCAGCTGAACTAGGCAAAAAAAAGATATGCAAAGTTAATTTACTGATAACAATTGATCCTGTTGGAACTTTATTATCATATAGTGCATTAACTCCAGTAAGAGCTCGAATCTATTTTAGAGAGCCTTCACCTAATTGTAATTATTGGATAAGTGTAACATGCGAGCCAAAGTCGTATGATAGTAACGATGCTGTTGCAGATTCAGGAGGGCAGTGGAGGGATAAACCCAGAGAGAGCAAATGTTTTTTATTCTACAAAATATAGTCATGCTGAATTTAAGGAAATGATGAAAGAAAAAATATTTATGGGCCAGTCTGCTGAAGATATGATGTTCACTCAATTGAAGAAAATAAAATGAAAAAAAAATACATTTTGGGTTTTGTTGTATTTATTTTGGGTTGCCAAAATGCTAATCATCAAAGCTTAGATAGAAAAATTACTGTTAATCCTTCTCTTAAATTAAGCTATAGTATTATCGGTTCAGAAGAAAAACCTGCATTAGCAGTTACAGGAAATTTAATAAGTTCAGTTTCATTAAAAGAAGTTTTGATAAAAGAACAATTCGACTTTGCACGTATTGAGTGTGACAAGTTGAATGAGTTCAAACCTTATGCGTATTTAAAAGTAAAAGATGAAAAAAGAAAGAAGAATACTTTTCAATCGGATTTTTTGTTGAAAATATGTCCGGAAGATGATGCTAATAGTGAGCATTGTGTTAAAAATATTGAAGATTTTAGGAATAGAATAAAAACAAATTTAAGTTGTGAAGTCGTTTTTGGTGGAATGACTAAATCAAAAATAATTATTTCAAATCGATTTAAAATCGATAAGAATCAAATATTAAATGCAGAGGAGTATGCATTGGAATAAGCATATTCTTATGGAGTAGAAGCTAGAATTAGAATATTTATTATTAGATTATGAATTTTTGGTACTCAAATATTATTTATAATTTAACTATTCAAATTTGACGAATTCTAACTTTGAATAAATTATTTTAACTGAGAATAAACCCGCATTAAGCGGGTTTATTTCAATCTCAAAAGAGATTACATATTAGGATAATTAGGACCACCACCACCCTCAGGTGTTACCCAAGTAATGTTTTGAGATGGATCTTTAATATCACACGTCTTACAGTGAACACAGTTTGCCGCGTTAATTTGGAAACGCTTAGAACCGTCGTTTTCTTCCATAATTTCATAAACACCAGCAGGGCAGTAGCGCTGAGCAGGCTCATCCCATTTTGGTAAGTTCACATTTACAGGTATAGAAGCATCTGTCAGTTTCAAGTGAGCAGGCTGGTTTTCTTCATGAACGGTATTCGATACGAATACTGAAGACAAACGGTCAAATGTAATTTTACCATCTGGTTTTGGATAATTCGGTTTGAAGTTCGCAGCATCGACAGTTTTTAAAGCACTGAAATCTGGCTGTAAGTCATGTAGTGTAAATGGCACTTTAAAGATGTTTTGATCAACAAAGTTGAACGCACCACCCATCCATTGACCAAACTTATGCATAGCAGGGCCAAAGTTACGAGAGTTATATAACTCTTCTTTCAACCAACTGTTGTTGAACTTGTCTGTGTACGCAGTTAACTCTTTAGCGAAGAAGTCTTCACCTTCAGTCACACGTGCAATGGCAAGGTCACCACCTTTTTCCACACCCGCAGCAATCGCTTCAAATACAGCTTCACCGCACAGCATGCCTGATTTCATTGCTGTATGAGAGCCTTTGATTTTTGCAAAGTTTAGGAAACCTGCGTCATCACCAATTAAGCTACCGCCTGGGAATGTAAATTTAGGTAGAGAGTTGAAGCCACCTTTTACAACCGCACGTGCGCCATAAGAAATACGTTTACCACCTTCAAGATATTGCTTGATCAGTGGATGTGTTTTCCAACGCTGCATTTCCATAAATGGATACATGTGTGGATTGGTATATGATAAGTCAACGATCATACCCAACGTCACTTGGTTGTTTTCAGCGTGGTATAACCACCAACCGCCTGAAGAACCTGTTTCACTTAAAGGCCAACCTGCACCGTGCATCACCAAACCTGGCTTGTGTTTAGCAGGGTCGATTTCCCAAAGTTCTTTAATACCAATACCGTAATGTTGTGGATCGGCATCTTTATCCAAGTTGAATTTTTGGATTAAACGTTTACCTAAATGACCACGACAGCCTTCAGCAAATAATGTGTATTTCGCATGAAGTTCATAGCCAGGGGTAAAGTTGTGCGTTGGTTCGCCATCTTTACCAATACCCATGTCGCCAGTCTGAATACCTTTCACAGTCCCATCTTCATGGTAAAGAATTTCAGATGCTGCAAAGCCTGGGAAAATAGACACTTCTAATTCTTCAGCTTTAGCACCTAACCAGCGAACCACGTTACCTAACGAAATAACATAGTTGCCATCGTTATGCATGGTTTTAGGCACCATCCAATGCGGTGCTTCTTGTGATTTTTCATCAGACAATAAGAAGAAGGTTTTATCTTCAGTCACAGGCACATTTAACGGTGCGCCTTGTTCTTTCCAATCTGGGAACAATTCATTCATTGCGCGAGGTTCGAGCACAGCACCTGATAGAATATGCGCACCCACTTCGGAGCCCTTTTCCACGACACAAACGGACAGATCGTTTAGGTTATTTTCAATTGCAAGTTGACGAATTTTAATCGCAGCAGATAGGCCGGCAGGACCTGCACCGACGATAACTACGTCAAACTCCATCGATTCACGTTCGATGTGTTCCATGTAGGACTCCTCATATTTCGGAAGGTGGCATCCATTCAATTCATTTAAATGGTGCTGCCATGAGTGTTCTTAATGCCCAGACACAATTTTTCTATCGTGTCTTTGATATTGTGGGCTAGTATAGTTTTAAACCGAGTTCTAGCCAATTGGCTGAATCATATTATTTTTCCGTCACTAAGGTATTTATTAGGCGGATGAAGCAGCAATTGAACGAAAACCCGACGAAAAAATTCATTAATAGGGATGATAGAAATTTAATGAACATTGCACAATACTTAAAAGATGGACAGTCCGGTCACAAAAGGTCAATCCCTCCATTAGATCAATGGCATCCAAAGCATTGTGGTGCAATGGATTTGAAGGTTTTAGCCAATGGAGAATGGTGGCACGATGGTCAATTGATCAAGCGGCAAGCACTCATTGATCTGTTCTCAACCGTGCTTTGGAAAGAAGATGGGAAATTCTATTTAAAAACCCCTGTGGAACAAATTGAAATACAGGTGGAAGATGAGCCTTTATTTGTTAATCAAGTCGATACGCTTGAGCTAGAAAACAAGCGCTATATCCAGTTTACGACCACAACACAAGACGTGATTGTTGTGGATGATGAACATCCTATTTTTATGCGTGAATATCAAGGTGAATTGCGCCCTTATGTACATGTGCGTTTTGGAATTAATGCACTGATCCAGCGTGCCGCATTCTTTCATTTGGTTGAGATGGGTGAACTGCTTGAAAATGAAAAAGGTGAATCCATTTTAGTGTTACAAAGTGGTGATTTGCGCTTGCAATTAGGCACCTGAGGTTTAAGCTTTCCACCTTGTCATTCTGAACAACATATAAGTGATCCTATGACCGCCATTCACCCCATTTACCCACTGGATGTACCCATGCCGAAAGCTGGCGCAGATGCACCGATCGGTTTATTTGATTCGGGGATTGGTGGCTTATCTGTGGCCTTGGAAATTGCGCGCTATTTGCCGAATGAACGTATTGTGTATTATGCCGATACTGCACATGTACCCTATGGGCCACGTGATGATCAAAATATACGTGAATTGACTGCACATGCCATAGAGTGGTTATACCGCCAAGGCTGTAAAGTCGCTGTCGTGGCATGTAACACGGCATCTGCTTTTAGTTTGGATTATTTGCGTGAACATTATGGGGAGAACTTCCCCATTATTGGTTTAGTTCCTGCGTTAAAGCCTGCCGTTCTGCAAACAAAAAGTAAAACAGTGGCTGTTCTTGCAACTCCTGCGACATTTCGTGGAAAGTTGATTAAAGATGTGATGCATCGTTTTGCTGAGCCGGCAGGGGTCAATGTTCTGACTGTGACCAGTCTGGAATTGGTGCCCTTTGTTGAAGCAGGTGCGCAAATGACTGAGCCTTGCCTGCAGACATTAACCGAGATATTACAGCCAGTTGTAGATGCCGGTGCAGATTATTTAGTGCTTGGATGTACGCATTACCCCTTCCTAAAATCGGCAATTCAGTATATTTTTGGTCAGAAGCTGACATTAATTGACTCAGGTTTTGCAGTTGCACGACAAACAGCCCGAATTTTGATTAAAAATGAGTTATTATTTGATCAGAAAAGAGAAAATTGTTTGCGTATAGAGTGCTATGTCAGTGGCAATAATGCGGAAAATTTAAAACCGGTTGTGGCGCGCCTGATTCAAGATGATATTTCTTGGAACATTGCCAACATCGGACTTATAAGTTCAGAAGACTAAATCAGTCATTTTGGACAACGTTAAATGAAAAAATTAGTTTTTTATTGGGGTAGTCATGTCGCATTTTCCAGCTAAGATCAATTCGATGCTGAGTGCGTTATGCAGCGGGAGAGGATCACTAATGCTCGATAAGCGTTATCAAGTATTCATTTCCACATCTGGTAGCGAAATGCAGCCAGAACGGATCATTTTGGCTCAGACGCTTGTGGGAATGGGGTTTTTCTCATGGGGGCTAGAACAACGCACACCATTGAGCACTGCTTTTGCACGTCGTCAAATTGACGATTGTGACTATGTGATGATTTTATTGGGTAGTCAATACGGTGAGCAGTCTGTGTCTGGTGTGGGCTATATGCACCTTGAATACATCTATGCGGTGACCAAGCAAAAACCTGTCATTGTGTTTATGCATGATGATCCAGATTCACGTGATGATGCGTTACATGATGCTAAACCTGAACTTCGTGAAAAATTTAAAGAATTTAGAAAACTATTACAAAATGAAGTCGATCAAGTTTTTACCTATCGTAGTTTGCGTGATTTAGAAATGGCAGTTCGATTGAACATGCCACAAATGCTAGAACGCTATCCTGTTACAGGTTGGGTGCGTCCACAGAATACTCAAGCTTTACATGATGAAATTGATCGTTTAAAAGCCCAGTTAGTTCAACTCGAAACAGAGTCTGGAAAACGCGAAGTTGATCCATTCCTATCTTTACCAAAAGTGTCGATGCATGAAGTATTCTCTTTTGAGTATCGTATGCATGCCTATCAAGACGGCAATTTTAAAGAGCTGAAAGTTCAGAAAAAAATGACTTGGGCACAGTTGCTTTCGATTTTGGGTTCAACTTTTGTCAATCCAACCCCAGAAGAGTTTTTCTCTAAACGCATGAATGAATTTCTAAACGAAACAGGTTTGGAAGATGCTCGCGTAGAAATGCCTCGTGCGCATGCAGTTGCTCGTGCTCAGGTGAATATTCGGGCTTTGCATAATATCAAGAGTCAAATGCGTCAAAATGATTGGATCATTCCAAATGGACGTGATGACCGTCAACGCATGTTGTGGCAAGTGACCTCGAAAGGTCAAAAACTACTGGAAAGTAATTTGCTGGATAATGATCGGGTTTTTCAATTTAAATCTGCATATTAATCTGTATTATAAAATAGATAAAAAGCTGCTACATTAGCGTCATTCAAATTGATGGAAAAAGTGTAATGTTGTCTGCCGAAAAAGCTAAAGTCACCATTATTCTGGCGAACTTAGGCACGCCTGATGCACCTTCTGTGCCTGCGGTACGTCGTTTTCTGCAACAGTTTTTGTCAGATCAGCGAGTGATTGAAATCCCGAAACCGATATGGCAAATCATTCTACGTTTGTTTATTTTGCCATTTCGCCCTAAACGTGTTGCACATGCTTATGACATGGTTTGGGGTAATGATTCGCCCATGCGTGAAATTTTATTTGAGCAAGTCGCCGCAGTAAAACAGCATCTCACAGCAAAATATCCAGAATTTGAACTGAATGTGATTCCGGCCATGACTTATGGTAATCCGGGGATTTCTGCCGCTTTAGCGCAATTGGCTGAGCAGCCTCAAGACCACATTCTATTATTTCCGTTGTTTCCACAGTATTCAGCAACATCTACGGCACCTTTATATGATGCGATTGCTAAATGGATTCCACAGCAGCGTAATTTACCTGGTCTGAGCATTATTCGTGACTATTACCAGCATCCTGTGTTTATACAGGCCTTGGCGCAAAGTGTGCGTGATTATCAAGCTAAACATGGTGTACCAGATAAATTATTGATGTCATTCCACGGTATTCCACAGCCTTATGCCGATAAAGGTGATCCCTATGCTGACCGTTGCCGTGTAACAGGGCACTTGGTCGCAAAAGCGCTCGGTTTAAATGAAGATCAATATGAAATCAGTTTCCAATCGCGCTTTGGTAAGCAAGAATGGGTGAAACCTTATACCGATGCCACTTTGGAAGCGTGGGGCAAACAAGGCGTGAAATCGGTACAGGTTATGAGCCCTGCATTTTCAGCGGATTGTTTGGAAACGCTAGAAGAGTTGGCGCTGCAAAATGCTGAAATTTTCCAAGCTGCAGGCGGTGGCGAATATGGTTATATTCCAGCATTAAACGTGCGGGATGATCATGTCGCATTGCTCAATTTATTACTTCAAGCTAATCTTGATGCCTTAAAGCAAACATTAGCCCATTCATCGCCTTGAGGTTTTCGCCCTATGTTGCAAGTTAAAATCGTTCCCGTCACGGCATTTCAACAAAACTGTTCCATTGTTTGGGACTCTGAGTCGAAAGAAGCGGTCTTGATTGATGCAGGGGGAGAGCCGGAAAAATTAAAAGCTGAAGTTGAAGCGCTTGGTTTAACGGTAAAAGCATTGTGGCTGACGCATGGGCATTTAGATCATGCAGGTGCGGTTGGGGCATTAACCCAAGCGTGGAATGTTCCGGTGATTGGCCCACACAAAGAGGATGCTTTTTGGTTGGACATGATTCAGGAAGTTTCTGCGAAATACGGTTTCCCGATCCCTGAAAATGTCAATGTGACTCAGTGGTTAGAAGGTGGCGAAACACTGAAACTGGGTGAAGAAGAGTTTGAAGTACGTTTTGCACCGGGGCATACACCGGGTCATGTCATGTTCTATAACGCAAAATATGCCGTGCTTTGGACGGGTGATGTGTTATTTAAAGGCTCGATAGGCCGGACAGATTTTCCACGTGGTAACCATCAACAATTACTCGACTCCATTCAGCGTGAATGTTTTAGCTTGCCAGATGACACCCAGTTTATTTCAGGGCATGGTCCAATGAGTACCATTGGTTATGAAAAACAACATAACCCTTTCGTTGCTAGTAAAGCGGGTTAAGCAACAAGATTGAGAAAGCCAATAAAAAAAGGAATCCGTGTGGATTCCTTTTTTATTTACCTAAATAAAGGGTTTATGCACTTGAGTCCTTAGAACTGATCTTCCTCACGGCCGCCATCAGCCTGAGGCGCATCTTGGGTTGGCAGGCGATATTCGTCATTGGCCCATGCACCGAGATCAATCAATTTACAGCGATCTGAGCAGAATGGGCGGTATTCATTGTCTTCCCATGTGGTGAGTTTGCCGCAGCGTGGACAATTCATGGTGGTGGGCATGCTTAACTCCAGCAAAAACGGATGATTCAATTAGGCAAATACAGTCGCAGTTGTTAGACTTATGCCGTTCTGTTTAGTTTGATCTGTTTATGCCTATTCGTCAATTTCAAGCGCAGCGTATGCGAGCTCCCCGTGATTTTCAGCCGATTGATTCCACACCGATTTGTGTGGAAATTGGGGCTGGTAAAGGTAAACATGCATTATTGTTTTCAGCCAATCACCCTGAATTTCAATTGATTGCTGTTGAGCGGACACGTGAAAAATTTGTGGCAATGCAAAAGCAGCATCAACTTGAAGGGCAAAACAATTTAACTCCAATTCATGCTGATGCATTGCCTTGGGTAGTACATGCCTTACATCCTGCGCAAGTACAGCAATTCTTTATTTTGTATCCAAACCCTGAACCGCATAATCCTGCACAGCGCTGGTTAAATATGCCGTTTTTTGAATTTTTATTGTCGCGTTTGCAGCCGGGTGGTCAGATTACTTTGGCGAGTAATATTCCTGAATATATTGAGGAAGCGCAGCAGCAGTTAATTGATGTTTGGAAGCTACCTTTTGTCAAAGAACGCATTGCAGAGACTTCAGCACGTACACACTTTGAGATTAAATATCTAGAACGTGGTGAACTCTGTCAGCAGTTAATCATTACCAAGCCTGTAGATTACACCACACGTTTTGATGATTTTCAGCCGCTACAAGGTAAGCAACCCACCGAAGCATCTGCGGAATAATTGGGCATGACTCAGCGTATTGCAATCATTGGGGCAGGGCCTGCGGGATTGATGGCTGCGGAAGTGCTTAGCCAATTTGACTATGACATTCATGTTTATGAGCAAAAACCATCGGCAGCCCGTAAATTTTTAATGGCGGGCAAGACGGGGCTGAATATTTCGCATGCAGAACCCGTTGAACAATTTGTGCAGCGCTATGATCAAGTGGAATGGCTGAGTCCATGGGTTAAGCAGTGGGATGCAGCATGGATTCAACAATGGATGAAGGGGTTGGGCATTGAAACCTATATTGGTTCATCGGGTCGGGTCTTTCCTATTGAAATGAAAGCTGCGCCTTTGCTGCGTGCCTGGTTAAAACGTCTTAGTCTAGACGGGGTACAGTTTTATTATCGACATCAAGTTTTGGACTTACAGTCCAATCAGCTGACAATTCAAAACCTTGTTGATGGATCAAATCAAGCGCTTGGCTTTGATGCGATTATTATGGCGTGTGGGGCTGTGTCTTGGTCACGTTTAGGCAGTGATGGCGCATGGCAAAAATGGCTACAGCCTGAGAGCATTGAAGCTTTTCAGGCCAGTAATGCAGGCGTGGAACGCGTTTGGTCGAAGTTCATGCAGCCCGTGTTTGGACAGCCTTTAAAGCGGGTCAATGCATGGGTCGAGCAAGCCGAGCCGACCCAAGGTGATATCATCATTTCACACTATGGACTGGAAAGTGGATTGATCTACAAACAAGGTCGTGCTTTGCGTCAACAAGTGAAATCTGCTCAGCCCATGCAGCTGACTTTGGACTTATTGCCAGATCAAAGTGTTGAACAATTGGCTAAGAAATTACAGCCTTCGAAAAAGCAATCTTTAACCAATGTTTGGCGTAAAGCCGGTTTAGATGTGGCGAAAGCTGCACTGGTCCGTGAACTGGTGGATAAATCTTTGTGGCATGAACCTGCCTTACTTGCTGCGAAAATTAAACACTTAAATATTCAACTTGATGGATTTCGCCCGATAGATGAGGCGATTAGCTGCGCAGGTGGTGTGAAGCGTTCAGTCCTAAATGATGGCTTACAATTGAAGAGCAATCCTGCAGTATTTGTCTGCGGAGAAATGTTGGATTGGGATGCGCCTACAGGAGGCTATTTGCTAACAGCATGCCTTGCAACCGGTCGAGCAGCGGGTGAAGGGGTTCAAAACTATCTGGTTTCTTTGCAGAGCTAAGCGCTTCAAATTGTCACAATCTTGCTGAGGAGTTGTGATATTTTGAGATGAAATTCTTCTAAGAAAGACCACTATGCGCGTACAAGAACAATATACCGGAAGCTGCTTGTGTGGAGCGGTTTGTTATGAGATCAATGGTCCGATTGGTGAGATCGTGCAATGTCATTGTTCTCGGTGCAGAAAAGCCAATGGCACGGCATTTGCGACCAATGCTCCAATAGCCAAAGCAGATTTCAAAATTGTGTCGGGTGAACACGTATTGAAAAAGTTTAAATCTTCACCAACCACACAGCGTTGTTTTTGTGGGGAATGTGGTTCACCAATTATGAGTATTAAAACCGATACCCCGGATTACTATCGCTTACGTATAGGAACACTGGATACACCCATACAGCAAGTACCAGTCTGCCATATATTTGTCAGCTCGAAAGCAGAATGGGAAAGCATTCATGATGATTTACCGCAATATGCAGAGCATCCTTAATTTTTTTGCGTTGTATTTCTAAATAAAAAAGGGTTCACGTGGAACCCTTTTTGTTTAAGTCATTTTTCGACTTTTAATTTATTGAGCTTGAGCAGGATGTTTAAGCTCGGGATATTGTTCCTGCCAATGACCTAATTGTTCTTGTGCATGAATAAACTGACCGAGACCTTTGACACTATCACTAGGATTTTTTAACTCACCATCGGCTGTTTGATTTTTCTCACGATAAATTTGTGATTGATTGTCCCAGTACTGATACATCAAGCCTTGAATGTAACGGCCTTGCTCAGTTTTCATTTCGAGTTCTTTGAGCATATTCAGTGCTGACTGGATGTTGTCACGCTTACGCTGTGTAGCAAATTCATCAGTGAGTTTGCCTTCCTCACGCAGTTTCATCAGCTCATCTTCCATCTCATCGCTAATTTGACTAAAGCTCTCGTCATATTGCGTCAGTAGCGTTAAGTCGTGTAGATCATCTGGGGTCTTGGCAAAGTTTTTAATAGGATCACTATTTAGCTCTTTCATGATTTGATCGTCGAAACTGATTTCACTATTTTGTTCCACCGTTTTTGATGATTTTTCACATGCAGTGAGTCCTAAGACTGTACCCATGAGGAAGATGACACTGAGTTTTTTTAAAGAGATTGGCAAGAGCATAATCGTGTCCTAATGTGTTTTTCTAAAGATGTAGACATGCGTGATATAGGGGAAATCAATGAAATCCTGTGCAGTCTTTTGGGTTGATTCAGCCACGATATTTTCAAATTGTTGTTTCAGTTTTTGTTGTTCATCCGTGTTTAACGCTGCAATAAAACTGGTGGACAATAATCGTTTGGAAACCACGTGTTCCACTGTACCATGATGCAATTGTTGAAAGGTGGTTTCGGCAATTAATTTAAATGTTTGCTGCTGTTCAAACACTTTTTGCCATTGCCCACTATGATAACGTGGTGTGTCACCTTCGAGTTCACTCAAGACATCAGCGAGTTGTTTGACCCAATTGACTTGGATATCACGCTGGTTCCAAATCAAAACAAGATCCCCCTTGGGAACTAAGATACGACTGATTTCATTGAGGGTTTCAGGGGTGGCAAACCAATGAAAAGATTGAGCACAAAATACCGCTGCCACAGAATGATCATGCAATGGAATCTGATCACTTTGGGCGGCTAAAGTTGCAATATGCGGATGTTTTTTCTGCAATTGTTGCAGCATTTCATGCACAGGTTCGATCGCGGTGATATTTTCACTGAGTGGGCGAATATACTCGAGAAATTTGCCTGTACCTGAGCCTAAGTCCACCAGATGGGCTTGAGGGGCTAAAGCTAAATGTTGTTGTAGCCACGCACTGATTTCAATCGGGTAGTCAGGGCGGGCTTGTTGATAGAGTTCAGCTGCAGAGCTAAAGCCTTGTTGTGCGGCAGGATGTATTGAATGTGTCATATTCTGCACTTTTTAATCTGTATGGCCTCTATAAAATAGCATATTCGGAACAAGATAAACTTTGAATGCAACAAGGAAGGAAAAGCGTGACGCAACAAGGACTGGAGCAAAGCACAATGGAAAAGCACATCATTTTTGAAGATGATCAAATTCGTGTCATTTTTCAGCCTGGCAGTTCTCGTGAGCTTATTTTCTCCTTCGGTGATTTGATTACCCGCGCCAAGGGCTTGAGCATCAATGCAGAGAAGTCTTTGCAAAAGTATGATTTTAATGTGATTGGTGTGATGCCGAAACAAAAATCGTGGTTTCCAGCATCGTCAATGCAACCGATGTATCAAGCCATCAAGCCAATCCTCGAACAATTTGACCTACGTATTGCCTATGGTGGTTCCATGGGTGGCTATGCAGTCATTAAGTATGCCAATTTATTTGGATTCCAGCGCGTGGTCAGTATGGTACCGCAGTACTCCATAGACCCTGAAGACATTGTCGATACACGCTATGGCATGTTCTTTCAACCCAATCTGCATGCCAATATGCGGGTATTTGCTGAAGACGTCTCGACTACACGCGAATATATCGTGGTGTATGATCCTTATTGTCCAGAAGATCGCGCGCATTTTGAAAAATTACAGGCTTTAATTCCGCATGTGCATGTGTTGCATCTGCCGTTCACAGGGCATGATGCCATTGCAGTGTTGGCGAGTTCAGAACTGTTAAATGATTTCTTAAGACATCCTTTTGATGCGCCGTATTTTTATCAAAAAATGCGTCGGGTTAAGAAAAACAGCAAATTCTATTATCGAAAAGTCATCGAAAATTTACTGACTCGTCATCGAGATGCCTTGGGTGAAATTTTAAAAAGCAATTCGTTTCAGCTTGACCCTCAGTTTTTTGATGCCAAACAAAAACAAACCTTATTACGGGTATTGTTTAATAACAAACAAGTCAGTGAGCAAGATCTGCAAAAGTTGGGGATCACGACCTTTTTGCCACAGGAAAATCGTAGCCTACTACTCGACCAGTTTGAACATGGTTTAGTGTTTAATGTGATTAGCCAAAAAATTGAAAGCTATGCAGCCGGTGTGATTGCGCTGAACCATAAGTTTTTGATTCCTTTGCAGCCGAAGGGCACAGGCCTAGTATACGTACAAGTTCAAGATGAGCGTTACATGGTGGTGATGAATGACCGTCAGGTAATGAAATTGGTCTTAGCTCAAGATGAACTTGCGACAGGTATGCACCCTCTTTTAATGCAGAAATATGTGGGCTATTACACACTCAACTATAAAGAACTGCGTTTGAGTAGCGATGAATTTGGTCAAGTCTTCTTTGTGGAAAATGCCGATGCATCTTGCCAGTTTGTGGTGCAACCCGAACAAATTTAAGCTCGACATTGGGTTGAAAATCCAAAGCTTGCTAATTTGTAGGAAGAGATTATGATGAGAGAAAGGTAGTATAAAAAACAATCATACTACCTAAAACATCATGAGGAATACGAGGGGTATCAGTATGCATTCAACACAGATGCTTGCTGTATTATTCATCTTAGTGCTGACCATGGGTTCAGCCTATGCACAGGGGGTTAGTTCAAGCATACTGATTTTTAGCAGCAGTATGTTGTTACTTACGATACTGACCATTTATGTCATACTCAAAATTCGAAATTCATTGCAACATCATCTCGATAAACCCGCGAAATAGCGGGTTTTTTTATATGCTGTTCGATTGCACTTTGGTGCATCACAGGTTTTAATCATCCACAATCGAATTTTTATAATCGGCCAGAAGGGAAGCTGCCATGAAAGCGGTATTTCTAGATTATCAGTCTCTAGATAAACAGGACTTAGATTTTAGCGGACTAGAAGCACAGTTTGATGACTTGACGCTCTATCCCGCAACAATGGCTGCAGAGGTTGCTCAGCGCATACAAGAGGCTGATGTGATTATCAGCAATAAAGTACACATCAATGCTGAGCACATGCAGCTCAATCCGCAATTAAAACTGATCTTAATTTCTGCCACTGGCACCAATAACGTTGACCTTGTACACGCACAGCAACAAGGCATCGTGGTGTGTAATTGCCAAGCTTATGGCACCGCTGCGGTTGCACAGCATACCTTGATGTTAATGTTGAACTTGGCGACATCATTTCGACAGTATGATCGGGCGGTTCAACAGGGAAATTGGCAAAAAGCGGATCAGTTCTGCTTACTGGATTTTCCAATTATTGAGTTGGCTGGTAAGACTTTGGGGATTGTCGGCTATGGCGAATTGGGGCAAGCCGTGGCCCATTTGGCTAAAGCGTTTGGCATGAAAATTATGATTGGCGCGCTACCGAATCGACCTATGGTGGCTGAGCGAGTGGCCTTTTCTGAGATGTTAGCGCAGGTCGATTTTCTGAGTTTGCATTGTCCTTTAACTGATGAAACCCGTGATTTACTCAATCATGAAAGCTTGGCTCAAATGAAAGCATCGGCCTTTGTGATCAATTGCGCACGAGGTGGTGTGGTTAATGAATCGGCATTAGCCGAGGCATTGAAATCAGGAAAGATTGCAGGTGCGGCAACCGATGTCTTGACGGTTGAGCCACCTAAGCAGGGTAATGTGTTGCTTGACCCAAGTATTCCAAATTTAATTATTACTCCACATAGTGCATGGGGCAGCGTCGATGCAAGACAACGTATCGTGCAGCAAATGGTTGAAAATGTAGAGGCCTTTAAAGCGGGGATGGTCATTCGGCAGGTGAATTAAAACGAGTTTAAGGAACCTTATTTTTGAATAAAGCTCTATATAAATAGGGATGTCTATGCAGGTCGATCTTGCCAATAAAAAAAGTTTAAGATTATTTTGCATGCTGATTCTCTTTACCGCATGCATTACTTGGGCATGGTACAGTTATGTACTAAATATCAGTGAAAATTATTTATTCCAGAATCCTGATTTTGAAGTTCATAAATTCATGCCGACCTTACAAGTTGTGCTGGTTTCGGTATTTTTTATTGCGCATTTCGTCTTAGCGCTTATTGATTTTTTAAATCGCTATTGGTATTGGGGGCTATGGCTTGTTGTAGTGCCTATTATTGTGGGACAGGTCTATTTTTCTGTCTTTGGAGAGGTTGCTCATATTGATCATTTATCAGTCTGGGTTGACTATCCATTTTGCCTGTTGATGCTTATTCAAATCTGTACAGCATTGTTTGTACGTAGGCGATATCTCAAGCCTACTACTTAATGCATTAATGCTTAATTTAATAGTTAAATTTCAGCATTTTTTCAAAAATTTAGCATTGAAATGATTTTTGATTTGCTCAAATTCAAGTTCAGTCTTGATATTGTTTGGCATCATGATTTGTAAATAACTTTTTTCAAGTTTAAAAGGCTCTTTGGTATTGGGTTCAGCGTAAAAGCCACCGTTTGGATAAGTCAGATATGTTTCATAGGCACGTAAAATCTGACCTTTGTGAAAATAATAACTTGTTAGGCTTTGATAGGATTCACCAAAAACATAGAGGTTTATTTTGCATTGATCATCGAGTTGATACAGTGTCGCTTCATTGCCTTCAGTCGATTTGTATTCTTCGTCATCTAGCATCTCTAAGGTTTGTAATAATTTACCTTCGGCATCATGGTTATATTGGTATGAATCGTACAATTGGGGAAAAATAGTCTGCAACTGTGGATAACTTTTCAACAATTGTGGAAAACGTTGTAAGCCAATCACAGAGCCAACGCAGAGCAGAATACCAAGCAAGATACCAAATAAAATTCGCATTTTTTTCTCATTAATTCATTGTTTTTATAGGCATAGGCCAAAGACCAAAAGCATTCAATTTTGGTTTTAAAAAAGCCCAACCAAAGTTGAGCTTTTAAATGTGGTGTTAAATTATAAATCAGTCACAGGATAGGTTGTAGACGTCGAACTCGAAGGATAGCTACTTTGAGGATATTGATTGTTATTTTGCCCTGCATTGCTGCTCGGAGCTGTATTAATCGTATTACCTGAAGACGGTTCACTCAACGACTGTTGGCTAATGGGCGCAGGTTGGCTAGTTTTACCTGTAATATTTTCACGGGTTTGTTTCAATTTTTCATTGACGTTTTGGGTGGCTTGCTGTGCGCCCTGATCAACCTGTTGTACTGTATTTTGAGTAGCAGTTTTCGTATTGTCCCAAGCTTGGTCAACCGAAGGCTTAATTTTAGAAATCCCGCGTTCAGTCATTTCACCAATATTTTTAGCAGCACCGACCACGCCTTCTTGGGCTTTATAGGCCCACACATGCAATAAATTTGGATTATCACCATAAGGGCTCACAGGTTTTTTCGCTTGTTGCTCAGTACTTTGCGCTGCTGCGTTTTCTTGTGCCCAAAGCATGGGTGTCGTGAATATTAAGCTTAGGCATAACGTTGCTTTTAATGAAATCTTCACAGCTTCACCTCTGAATTTTATAGATTTTCTATCTGATGAATGGATTTAACGCATTATAGGAAAAATTGCAGCGAAAAAAACTTGCCATAGCACAATCAATACAGCAAATGACAGCTTTGTACACGTTTGTATTTTGCATAAGGTAAAAAAGGCCCACCGAAGGGTGAGCCTACTCTCTGGAGGAGAGGGTATGAAAGCCAGTTTATTTATTTGTGAGCACCTAAGCTGGCTTCATGTGAGCTATGGACTTCAGCTTGTGCGACAGGCGTTTGCAACTGTACATTGCTACTGCCACTCACATTGGCTTCTTGACCTTTTTGGAAATTCGCTTTGGTTTGTTGCCATTTTTCACTGGCAAATTGGCGACCTTCCTGAGCTTTTTCACCTAAATAACTCTTGGTTTGATCAACTTTGTTGTCGACATTACTTTTACGTTCATCGAGTTTTGCTTTGTCTTTTGCAGCTTTTTCATCGAGCTGTGCTTTGCGCTCATCAAGCTTGGCTTTGTTTTGCTCAGCCTTGGCATCGATCTTGGCTTTCGCTGCATCTGACTTTTCATCTTTAGACTGTTTTAGTTCAGCCCATTTGTCTTTGGCATCTTGCTTTTTGTCTGCACTAAATTCTTTGGTGTCTTGCCATTTTTCTTGAGTGAATGTTTTGGTCTTATCGACACCTTTTTCAATTTTATCACCTGCTTTATGTGCAGATTGATTAATGTCTTGTTTTAAATTTTGTAGAACACTCGGTTGTTGAGCATCTACTTTAGCTTCCACTGATGCTGTTGTATTGGCAAATAGTGGAGTGGTTGCGAATAATGCTGCGGTGATCAGTGTTGTTTTAAATAAAGGTTTCATCTTTGCAATTGTCCTCTTTTATTGAACGCTGCTGTTGCACTCAGCATTTGCGCTTTTGGAGCAGAGAACATCTTAAGAGTAAAAAAAAGCAAAAAGTGGTTTTGTGCGATAAGTCACACAATGCAATAACAGCTCAGATACGCGGAAGTTTGAAGTGTGGAAACTTGGTTAAGTTAATGCATTATTGTAATTTTATGAAAATACAGTGGCTTATATGTGTTTTGCGCGTTGCTGTGGTGTGGTGCTAGTTACGATTTTCATCATAAAAAATTATGGGTTTGAACGAATTATTGTGCAAGATTCAAGGAAAAATGAAACCATACCTCCATTTTGGAGATATGGTTTTTATTATTTATTCACATTGTGTAAGCGCATCTTTTGCAAAATGACCGCGTAATGCAAGGAAGTTCTTTTGTACATCCGCCGCATTTAAATCAAAATTGTGCGCTGAACTTGTACCATCTTTGGCAAAGGTTGCTGTACCACCTGAAATGAGGGTTAAGCCTTTAAATGACCATTGTTCAACCGATTTTGCTTCTTCTAAATTGCCTGTAAATTCAATCACGCATTTATCTACAAATTTAGTCAGTTTTGCTTTGTTATCCGTGGTATCTGGGTAGACATCAATATTTTGAACTTCTTGTAATACACCTGTTTCAAGTTGTGGAATCGTTGGTGCAGATGTACATGCAGAAAGTGTTATACCCGCAAGACCAGTCAAAAGGAATGCTTTCAATTTCATAAGTTTCATTCTTGTTGAGTGTTGTTGGATTGAGTATAGGGAATTGGTGAATTATTGGCTATAGATTTAAGTCTTAAGCCTAAATTCAACTTCATTCACTTAATATTTAACGTTTATAGGCTGCACTTCCTGGACCAACGGCATTGATGCTGACTTGGCGTGATGGATGGGTGCTTTTTTGATAATACACTTTCGAATTTGGTCCATAAATATTGATTTTATTGACTGATTCTACATATACCGTTGTATTTGGACCTGCAACAGTAATCATCGGGCAACTGCCTTTTAGAGTAATACGGCTATCTGGAGCAGGAATATTCACTGAGCGTCCTGCGCAATCATAACTTGCAACGGTATCGGGTGAAGAAATGATGATTTGGGAATGAGTCATTTCCGTTCCAGCATTTGCAGAAGAAATAGATAGAATCAATAGTCCAAAGCTAAGTAATTTTTTATTCATCATCGGTATTTCATTTTATTCAGGTTGAGTTATTTTTAGCATGCCGAGATTTATTTGCTCAAGTTTTATTCATCTTTATTTAAAACGAGATATTGTGTGCAACAGCAGATCTTTTCCACATTGATGTAATAAGAGGTGATTTCGCTTGGTGATTTAACTAATATTTCAAACCGTCTCATTGAATTATTAGGACGTTATCCTAAATAACCCATGAAGCCTTAGCTGGTTTATTTAGCGATTAAAGTTTTGGCAAAAAGAACAACAACACAAGGCCACCCAATACTCCACCGATAATGAGCCAATCTTTCTTACGCATATCTGCAACACGAATTATTGAAAAATACAGGCTGCTAAAAAATAGAAAAACGAAGACAAATAGTACAAGGGGATTATTGAATATAAATTTAGTACTGCCAAATAAAACGAAAATGGTTGTGCTCGACAACCAATACACCAAACTTAAAACAAATTTAGACAGCGCTAAGTAACGCACAGTGCGGTATAATCTGGGCAAAGTCACCGCAACGATGATGATTCCAATAAATCCACCCAAAACAGAAATAATCAAAAAGAATAAAGCACCCATATCTGGCTTGTTTGGAATGTATGGATAAACCTTCCAAAGGTAAAAGCTGCATGCCATCAATACTGCATGTAAGATAAAAAGATAGAGATTTGGGCGGTAAGGATAATTGACTGTAATACTTTTCATATATTGTTCTTATCAAAAAATTCCGCTATTTCTAACAGGATTCTACCTAGATTTCAAACGGCATAAAAAAACCCGCTCTAAAGCGGGTTTTTAATTAATGCTTAAACTTAGTGCTGTAACACTGAAATATCAGCCACTTTCGTAAACAAGTCACGAAGCTGTGCAAGCATACGTAAACGGTTTGCTTTTAGGTCAGCATCATCGGCCATCACCATCACACCGTCAAAGAACGCATCGACTGGCGCACGAAGTGCAGCAAGTGCAGAAAGGGCAGCGGTGTAGTCCTTCGCAGCAAATAATGGCTCAACTACAGGTGTGATTTTTGCAAGTTCAGCGAACAATGCTTTTTCAGCATCTTCAACCAAGTTCGCTTCAACCACAGCGCCTTCAGGTGCAGCTTCTTTTGCAAGAATGTTTGCAACACGCTTGTTGGCAGCAGCAAGTGCAGCAGCTTCAGGCAAGTCACGGAAATGATTTACCGCATTTACACGCTTATCAAAATCAAGTGGAGATTTTGGAGACAACGCTTGAACTGCTTGAATTACATCAACTGCTACGCCTTGGTCTTCATATTTCGCACGGTAACGACCTTCAAGGAATGCAACAGCATCCGCTAAAGTTTTATCGTGATCTTTAATCACATCGCCATAAGCAGCAAGTGCAAGTTTGATTAGATCTTCAATCGAAACATCTAAATCATTTTCAGTCACAAGACGCAAGATACCAATGGCTGAACGGCGTAGTGCAAACGGGTCTTTAGAACCTGTAGGCGCCTGACCAATACCAAAAATACCTGTGAGCGTATCTAAACGGTCAGCAAGCGCAAGCGTAGTACCTGTTTTGGTTTTAGGTAAAAGGTCACCTGCAAATTTAGGTAAGTATTGTTCACCTAAAGATTCAGCGACTTCATCATTTTCGCCTTCAATACGTGCGTAGTAAGTACCGGCAATACCTTGAAGCTCAGGGAATTCACCCACCAACTCAGAGGTTAAGTCGCATTTTGCAAGGAGCGCTGCTTTTTCAGCATCTGCTGGGTTTGCACCTGTGATAGCCGACAAAGCCACAGCCAATTTAGCAATACGTTCAGACTTGTTCCATAGTGTGCCAAGTTCTGCTTGGAAGACCATGTTCGCAAGTTTCTCTTTACGAGAAGCAAGCGGTTGTTTTTGGTCTTGTAAGAAGAAGAATTCAGCATCCGACAAACGTGGACGCACAACTTTTTCGTTACCTTCAATAATTTGTATCGGGTCTTTCGACTCAATGTTTGACACGGTAATGAAGTAAGGTTGAAGTTTATTGTCGCTATTCACTAAGCAGAAGTACTTTTGGTTGTCCTGCATCGTCGTGATGAGTGCTTCTTGAGGAACAGCAAGGAAGCGTTCTTCAAAGCTTGCACGAAGCGCAACTGGCCATTCAACCAATGCTGTTACTTCGTCACGTAAGTCCGCAGGGACAATCGCAATGGCATTGACTTCATCAGCTAAAGCTTTGACTTGTTGGTCGATGATGGCTTGGCGCTCTTCAAAGTTTGCAATCACTTTTGCAGTACGAAGGGCATCAAGATAAGCATCAGCATTTGCAAGTGTGATTGCTTCAGGGGCATGGAAACGGTGACCATAAGTCACGTTACCTGCTTGGTGATCCTGAATGGTTGCTTCAATTACATCACTGTTTTTCAACAACACAACCCATTTTACAGGACGTACAAATTCAGCACGGCTTGCCGCAGAACGCATGCGTTTTGCGATAGGTAGGTTATCTAAAGCGTGTTGTAAAATTTGTGGAAGTAAAACATCAAGGCTTTGACCTTTTACATCTTTTAAGTAGCACACTTTTTCAACTTTACCCGCTTGGAAAGTCGATACTTGATCAACCGTGATGCCTTGACCACGCATAAAGCCTTCTAAAGCTTTAGTTGGTTTACCTTCAGCATCAAACGCTGCTTGTTTAGCAGGGCCATCAAAACGTTTTTGTGTGTCTGCTTGTGCACCGTCTACATTGACAATTTTCAATGCAAGGCGACGTGGTGCTGCATATGCTTCGATTGAATCGAATGCTAGACCTGCGTCTTTTAAACCTTTTACCGTTTCTGCATGAAGCGCATCACGTAATTTTTTTAAGCTTTTTGGTGGAAGTTCTTCGCAGCCTAATTCGAACAATACTGTATGTTTAGACATTATTTGCTCTCCTTAGATTCTACTTTTGCTTCCGCTTCAACTTGTGCTTTAAGTTGAGCAAGGACTTCGTCACGTAAAGCTGGTTCTGCCATCGGGAAGCCAAGCTTCGCACGCGCAGCGACATAACTTTGGGCAATCGCACGAGCCAATGTACGTACACGTAAAATGTAACGTTGACGTTCAGTTACTGAAATTGCGCCACGTGCATCAAGCAAGTTAAAGCTATGCGATGCTTTAATTACTTGTTCATAGGCAGGCAGTGGAAGTTCAGCTTCCATTAAACGAGTCGCTTCAGCTTCATAGAAATCAAATAGCTCAAACATTTTTTCAACGTTGGCATATTCAAAGTTATAGGTCGATTGTTCAACTTCGTTTTGGTGGAATACATCGCCGTAAGTCACTGTACCAAACTGACCTTTAGTCCAAACCAAGTCGTAAACTGAGTCTACACCTTGGAGGTACATCGCTAGACGTTCTAGACCGTAAGTGATTTCGCCAGTTACAGGGTAGCATTCAACACCACCGACTTGTTGGAAGTAAGTGAACTGAGTCACTTCCATACCGTTTAACCAAACTTCCCAACCTAAGCCCCATGCGCCAAGTGTTGGAGATTCCCAGTTGTCTTCCACGAAACGAATGTCGTGAACAAGGGTATCAATACCAATGGCTTTTAATGAATCTAAGTACAACTGTTGGATGTTGTCTGGGTTTGGCTTCAACACGACTTGGAACTGGTAGTAGTGTTGTAGACGATTCGGGTTCTCACCATAACGGCCATCTTTAGGACGACGAGAAGGCTGAACATAAGCCGCGTTCCAAGTTTCAGGGCCTAAAGCACGTAGGAAAGTTGCAGTGTGGAAAGTACCTGCACCCATTTCCATATCGTAAGGTTGTAACACTACACAACCTTGTTCAGCCCAGTAGTTTTGTAAGGCAAGAATTAAGCCTTGGAAGGTATCAATATGCGATATGGCGCGACTCATGGTCATCCACTTAAAATTAGATAAAAATTGTGCTCAATTATAAGGATTTTGGGGGTGTGTGGCAAAGGGTTAATCATTCTTGAATCAAGCTTTGATGTTTTAATGATGCGCAGAATTTTATATTTTCCTATTGTACAGAATAAAAACGAAGTTACTTGTGGCATAAAGTGGATGAATAAATTGAATGATGAGCGATAACAATGTTTAAGAAGTCTTTTATTGTGATAAGTATGGTGCTATCTGCCTGTAGTACGACGCCTGTAGCTTTGTATTCAGATTCATCACTTCACGCTTCAAAAATTGCGACTATTACAAATTCTTGCAACGCGGAATGTAAGAATTTGATTAAACAGCAGTTAGTGGTCAGCTCAAAGTATCAAATGAGCGAAGGTCTTTTGCTTGAGGTCAATGGTCAGCAGGGGACGCGAAAAGTCACACGAGGAATGGCTTTTGACTCACCTATTCACGGACGGTTTACCACCGCTGTAGAACAGGGAAAAACTGAGCTCGTCATTGATCATAATTCACAGCTAGTTATCGCTCGTCCAGCTCGATTCACTGTTGATTTATTGGGTGGGCATAATTATGTGATTGGACGTATTCGAGTTGAACGAATCCCTTCGGCTTATTATGAATGGTTTCCTATTGTGTATGATGAAACAGCTCAGAAAATTATTTATGGCAGTGAAGATTTAATTGATCAAGATGAATAAGCTGACCGCCTAAATGTTCCTTTGTTTTAGTGAGTACAGATGTGAGCGCTGATAGATTTTTTATTTTAATTATCAGTAACATATAATGAGAATTTTAGGCTCATTTCTTGGGATAAAACTACGCAAGTAAGCGGCGTATACATCATTCAAAAGAATCAAAAGTAAAATTTATAAGATAAAGATGTAAGTTGAATACATCTTATTGCTTGCATGGCTTTATAATTGCCACATCTCGCAAAACAACAAACAAGGTATCTCGTGTTTCACGCAAAATCAGCTTGGCTCAATACGCTTAAACCCAACTTTAAAGTTCTGCCTTTAAAAGACCGCATCCTGTGTGGGGTAGGTGCTTTGCTGGGCCTGAGTATTTCTTCGCTGATCAGTTGGCTGGCGCTAGATGACTTAAATGCGTGGTATATCGCCCCGATGGGCGCATCGTCCGTACTGCTCTTTGCTGTACCTGCCAGCCCATTGGCACAGCCGTGGAATATGGTAGTCGGTAATAGTCTTGCGGCCTTGATTGGCGTGACGTGTGCGATGTTTATTCCTAATTTAACCGAAGCATTTAGTATCGCGGTTGCATTAGCGATTATCTTAATGATGACCACAGACTCATTGCATCCACCAAGTGGAGCCGTGGCGATTACAGCGGTATTGGGCGGAGAGGCAGTCCATGATTTAGGCTATGCCTTTCTTTTTTATCCAGTCCTTTTAAATTCGGTCCTCTTGATGGTGGTTGCTATCATTTATAACCGATTACTAGGCAAGCAGTATCCACAAAAAGCACAAGTCAATACTCGGACGACAGATCCAACACCGACACAAAAAGTGTCGATTCAGCCAGCGGATATTCAGCAAGTCTTAGAACAGCAAAGTCAGTTGCTTGATATTAGTGAATATGACTTACAAAAAATTATTTTAGAAGCACAGCAATTAGCCAGTCGTCGTGGCCTAAGCCAGTTTCATTGTCGTGACATCATGAGTCAGCAAGTGATTACCCTGCGTGCAGAAGATGATATTCAGTCAGCATTGGAAAAGTTTAAACAAGTCAATTTGATGAGTTTGCCTGTGGTGAGTGATTTGGATCGCTTGGTGGGAAATTTGGCTTTATATGATGTAGTGGAATGGTTTAAACGTGCCGCAGACCCCAAAGCCAGTTGGGAAAATCACGTTTATCAAATTATGAATCCCAAAGTGGTGACCGTGCAGCCGGATCAGCCGATTGAAGACTTGGTGCCATATTTTGTGGAAAGATCTTTTAATTATATTCCAGTTGTTGAGCAAAAACGGTTGGTGGGAATGATTAGCCGTGCCGATATGATTGCCGCCTTATATCAACAGTTAAATCAGCAAACAAAATCTTAAGCTTTAAACTTTGATTTAAATTCATCAGACTTAAATATGGCTTTGCCAATATATAGGCAAAAAAAAGCTACGGAATCTTGGGGGAGAAACCGTAGCGACCAAACTGGGTCAAAGGATTTTAACGTCTGTCATCATTCACAGTACGAATAGGGTCTGAATAGCCATTGGTACGGAAAAAGTTATCTTGTGCTTTAGGCATGACTAACCATAAAACCAAGTACACCAAAATACCGGGAAAGGCTGCGCTTAAGCATGATACAAAGATAAAAATAATACGCAGTAAATTTGCATTCCAACCAAAACGTTCAGCAATACCCCCCATCACACCAGCAATCATGTTAGAGCGGTTTGAGCGATATAAACCAACATTGGCCATTCAGGTCTCCTTCAAAAAAGAATAAATTTGAATATTTCCAAATTCATATTATAGAAATGGTGACAAGCTTTGCGATTTAAAGGGTGCAGAAAAAAAATTAAGTAAAGTTATGTAATTTGAAGAATTGGTTTGATTAGTTTGCCTTTAAAATAGCTTGATTATTAATTAAATATCAACGATAACAATGAGATATGATTAACATATATCGCAAATATATGTATACAGCGTTGATTTTTTGATTACAATATTAAGTCAGCAAGAACTGAAAAAACCAATGAATGATTGGTCTTGGCACATTATATGAAAACATCGGCTTCACCTTTTTTGATGAAATTTGCATATCTTTCAGTGTTTGCAGGAGTGTTCAGCCTCTCTTTTATTGGTTGTAGTCCAACGCCTCAACCCGCAGCGGATAAGGGTGAAAGTTCAGCATCAACTGTCGCATCGGAAGTTCAAGCGAAGCAAGATCATGGAAAAAAATTAACCCAAGTGGCAGGGCAGGCGACATTGCCGAATGACGATGACATAAAGTCAGCTCCTGTTCCTGAGCATGCCAAAATTTTTATTGGACGTTTTCATGCCAAAGTAAAATGCGATGACAGTTTTATTCCATGCCCAGAAGGCGATGCGGAGTTCATTCTTAACTTATTGCCAGATGGCACGGTACACCGCAGTATTATTCAAATTGGTAAAGTGTTTGCTGAAAAAACCAATACGCCAGGCATTAATGTGAAATACCGTAAGGATACGTGGAGTGTCAATGAAGCACATACCGAGCTGGTGGTTCATCGAAAAGAAGGCGTGAATTTTTATTATCACGTGATTAATGAAAATAAAATCACCATGGATTTAGACAAAATTCGTCAAGGTGAAGTTGATCGAAATCAGGAATTATTTTCCAAGGGTTATCCTCAGCCGCAACATGCCTATACCTTGGTGAAAGACCCAAATTAAATACTGCGAATGAAGTAAATAAAATTATAAATTGCGTTTGAGCGTCGGCGTGAAATTCGCAAATCTTGGCTAATCGAATGCAACTAGCTTATAAAAAATTGAATTATTAATACGACATAGAATTGGTGGGTTGTGTGGGGTTCGAACCCACGACCAATAGATTAAGAGTCTACTGCTCTACCAACTGAGCTAACAACCCTGGGAAAATTTTAAAAGAGCATTTTAAAATTTTAGCAAGATAAACGAAGCGCGTAGTTTTGAATACTAGGGAATATTTGTTATCTAAAATTTTTCAGGTCAAATACTTCATCTAGCAAGACAAGAATGATACTTCGCAACATCGCTATAGCAAAATTTCGAGAATGGCGAATCAAAACCAGTAATGGTGATGGTTTGTCTTGGTCGGAACCTGCAGGTTTCTTTTTCTTCAACTGCCGGAAGAAAGAAGCCCTAAGAAAGAATGGTGGGTCGTCCGCGACTCGAACGCGGGACCAATAGATTAAAAGTCTACTGCTCTACCAACTGAGCTAACGACCCTTAGGGGGTATGCACAAGATTGTAATCTAAAACTGGCATTTTAGAAAGATGGTGGGTCGTCCGCGACTCGAACGCGGGACCAATAGATTAAAAGTCTACTGCTCTACCAACTGAGCTAACGACCCATCTTGTGGTATCGAAGGAAATGGTGGGTCGTCCGCGACTCGAACGCGGGACCAATAGATTAAAAGTCTACTGCTCTACCAACTGAGCTAACGACCCATTTCGCTTGATGGTGCGTATTGTAGCAAGATCTGCTTCAAGCGCAAGTAAAAAATCATAAACTTGCTTGTGTTTGATTATAAATACAACAAAGTAGCTCATTTTAGCGGATATCTGTCGCTAAAATGAGCGCTATTTGCTTAAAAACGGTATTTATATGCCTGAATATTGGCATAAATTTCAGGAGTTAAATCACAGTAAGCAGTTGCATTTGGCAGCAATACCAATAAACGTTCATCAGTTTGCTTAGGATCAAAAGCTTGTTCTTTCAGCTTGTTTTTTTGGTATTTAAATGTGCCTGTGGTTTCGACTTTTTTCTGTACACGTAAAAATACCGGTACAGCATACGCTGGTAAGCATTTTTTAAATTGTAGAACCATTTCACTACAATCTTGTTCGTTGAGTTCGGCACCATCGGTGAGCGTGATGGCAGCCATACCTGCACGGCCATTGGTATCTGGAATTTCTACGCCATAAACCACAGCTTCAGCAATTTTATCGTACTCACTCACCATATTTTCAACTTCAGTGGTTGAAACGTTTTCACCTTTCCAGCGGAAAGTATCGCCTAGACGGTCGACAAATTGTGCATGTCGGAAGCCAATGTCTCGAACCAAGTCACCAGTGTTGAAGTATGAATCACCATGCTTGAATACATCTTTCATAATGACGGATTTGTTTTTTTCTGTGTCGGTATAGCCATCGAAAGGTGAGCGACGGGTAATTTTACCGATGAGTAAGCCGACTTCGCCTTTTTTCACTTTAATGCAGCGACCTTTAGCATCATGTACAGCTTCATTTTTTTCTTTATCAAACTGAATAATCGCATAAGGCGTTGGTGAAAAACCAACGGTATTGTCGAAGTTAAACACATTACTAAAGCCGACGTTGCCTTCACTTGACGCATAGAGTTCAAGGACTTCTTCGACTCCAAAGCGTTCTTTAAACTTATCCCAAATGTTTGGTCGCATGCCGTTACCAATCATTTTTTTCACACGATGGCCTTTTTCAAGGTCTGAATGTGGGGCATCCATCAAATAGCGGCAAAGTTCGCCCACATAGCCAATGGCTGATGCATCAAATTTTTGTACATCTTTCCAAAATGAAGAGGTCGAGAACTTGCGGCGCAGGGCAAGGGTGGCGCTACCTGCAATCACCCCACACCAACAAACCACAGTACCTGTAGCATGATAGAGCGGCAAGGTTACATACATCACATCATCTTTATTCAGATTAAGGACGTGACCATAAGTTCCATAAGCCAAAGTCCAACGGCTGTTGGTGAAAATCACCGCTTTAGGTAAGCCTGTTGTCCCAGAGGTGTAGATATAAAATAGACCGTCTTTGCCTTTTACACTTGCAGTGGTGGGTGTGTTGAACTTTGGAAATTCATCAATCGCTTCTGCAAGGTTTAAGAAGCCTTTAGGTGCTTGACCAGCATCTACACGAGTGGCTTGATCTGCGAACCAATGTAAACGATCTGCAGCTACACTGAGATCACCACGAATCTCTTCTACGGCTTGACGGCATTCTTCGCCCACAATTACCGCAATTGGGTTTACTAAGTTGATGCTGTGTGTCAGGACTTTGCCGACTTGTGAGGTGTTTACTAAGGCACTGGTGACGCCAATTTTGGCTAAAGCCACGATGGTTGCAACGAGTTCAGATCGGTTTTCGATCATCACCGCAATCACATCACCTTTTTTTGCACCGAGTGCAAGGTAATAGTGACCAATTTGATTGGCCCATTCATTGAGTTCGTTATAGGTATATTTTTGCTCTTCAAAATAAAGCGCATAACCTTTAGGATTACGCTTTACGGCTTTTTCAAATGCAATTCCCAAGCCTGCGGAAGTATTTGGGGTACGTAAATAGGCTTGCTTTAGACCACTCAACAGGTTGGGTACTTTGCTAATGAACGCGGGAATTTTTGCTGCAACATCAGCAATCCCAATAAGGTCGTGTTGTGTAGTTTGGCTCATGTGAATCCTATTTATTTTTCGTAATCCGATACGGTCTATTTCTTTGCAATGAAATTTGCAGCAAATTCTACAATTGTCTTTTAATCGTTTCGATCTAGTGCAATCAACCTAATTTGACAAAAGTATCAAAAAAAAACCAGTCACCGAAATGACTGGATTTTTTTATTCACCTGCAAAATAGCAAATTACTGCTCAGTTGCGGTGTTTGCTTTTTTCGGTGGACGACCGCGAGGACGACGAGGGCGTGCAGGTTTTTCACCTTCAGCGGCCGAGTTTTCGTCTACAGGAACCTCAACTTTCTTTTCCGTTTCAACGGCTTGAGCTTTTTCTTCTACTGGTTTAGTAGGAGCTTCAGACACTTCTTCCGTCTTTTCAGGCTGCGCACTCACATCCAGTTCAGCTTGAACGGGTGTCGGTACTTCAGCTTGAACGTGTTCAGGTGCTTCAGTTTGACCTGCAACGTCGGATACATTGGCTTCAACTGTAGCAGCTTTAGCTTCTGCAACTACAGGCGCCTCAATAGTAGTGTCTGCGACAGGCGTAGCTTCCACCTCAGCATGTGCTTTTGCTTGGTCTTGTTTCGCTTGTTCAGCGGCAAGTTTAGCAAGGCGACGACGCTCACGTGGGTCATTAGCAACACGTTTATCTGACACAGGCTTTGGTGGTGTCAAATCCAACATTGGCGCTGGTTCAGCTTCAGGTGCAGCTTTTGCAATTTGAACATCACGAGTGACAGGCTTTTTCTCTACAGCTGTTTCAGCTGCAGGTGCAGTCAAAGTTGCGGCATATTCTTCCGTGAATTTTTGCAATGCACGGTTGAATGTTGGAATTAAGCCAAATTGCTCAATCAGTACTGAGCAGTCTTCGCCGTATACATGCTTAATCAAGCTGCTTATAGTGTATTGACCTAGTGTCGGCACTTGAGATGGCGAAATTTTCGGAGCCTGTGCTTGTTGAGCACGAGCTTCACGCTGTTCACGGCGGCGCTGACGAGGGTCATTGCTTGCACGAGACGGTTTTTGCTGCGCATGCTGTGGTTTATGCGCTGCTTCTTTTGTTTCAGTCGCAGGTTTTTCCACTTTTTCTGCTTCAACGACAGCGGCTTTTTGGACTACTGGGGTTTCTACAGGTTTTTCAACTGCTGGGGCAGTATTTAGCGCTACGATTTCGCTTTGAGCTTGATCAACATTTACTACAAGTGCTGTTGGTATCACGTCTTGACGTGGTGCATCAACAACTTCAACTTTAGGTTGACGTTGATTGCGGTTTTCAGATTGTTGCTCAGTTGCAACTTCCTGAGCAATCACTTGCTCGTTCAATACGCTTTGATCGCGGTGGCGATTTGGGCGATTTGGACGTTGTTGGTTGTTACGGTCACGACGTGGAACAGACTGCGGTTGTTCATTGTTTTGAACATCGTGCTGTACTTGTTCATTGTTATGTTGACGGCGTGAGTTACGACGGTTTTCACGTTGGTCTTGACGGTTGTCTTGGCGCGGTTCTTGACGTTCAGAACGTTGCTCTTGGCGTTCGTTTTGACGTGCTTCGTTATTGCGCTGCTCTTGACGATCTTGACGTGAAGGTTGTAACACTTCTTCATGAACTTGATGCGGTTGAGCTTCTTGTTCACGTGGTTCTTTATGCTTAGTACGCTTTTTGTTGTGACGTTTTTCTTCACGGTCAGCTTTTTCTGAATGGCTGTCACGTTCTTGTTTGTGCACAACAGAAGAAGGCGCAAGGTAAGCATTATTGTCTACGACAACAACAGGCGCTGCCGATGCAGGGGTAATTTGACCAAACTGGCCACGGCTTGCAGCACCGCTATTTACCATTTGTTCAATTGCAGCAGCGGCATTGTTTGCAGTACGCGACTGGTCAACGGTTGCAGCTTGTTTTTGCACAAATAAGTTTTCTAACCATGCACATGGACTAGATGATGCTGCAGGAGCGGCAACTTGTGCAGGTGCTTGTTGAGCAGCAACGGGTTGTTGCTTATTCTTTTTGTGGCCTTTTTCTTGTTGTTGTACAGGTGCTTGTTGCTGAGCAGCAGCGGCCTGTTCTTCACCTAAATGCCATTCAGATGCTTCGTAACCCAATTCTTTTTCGCTAGAACGTGTCGCTTCAGTGCGTTCATAGCTTGTAGGTGCAAAACCTTCAGGGTTATACGAAATTTCGTAATGTGGTGTTTCTAGGTGAGGGTGTGGAAGTACAGTCACACGAACATTTGAAGTTTGTTCAAGATATACAAGGCTGTGACGCTTTTCATTCAATAAGAATGCAGCAATTTCAACAGGCACTTCAACTTGAACTTCACCATGACGTTCGCGTAGCGCAATTTCTTCCACTTTACGCATAATTGAAAGTGATAAAGAACGTAGGTCACGTACCATACCTGTGCCATGACAGCGTGGGCACACATAACCAGTGGCTTCTTCAAGCGATGGACGTAAGCGTTGACGGCTCATTTCCATCAAACCAAAGCGTGACAGTTGACCGAATTGGATACGTGCACGGTCACTTTGTGTTGCTTCACGAAGTTTAGCTTCAACCATACGTTGGTTACGGTCTTTGGTCATGTCGATGAAGTCGATCACAACCAAACCACCGATATCACGTAAACGTAATTGGCGAGCGATTTCTTCAGCAGCTTCAAGGTTGGTATTGAGCGCTGTATCTTCTACGTCGCTACCACGTGTTGATTTTGCAGAGTTAATATCAATTGAAACCAATGCTTCAGTTTGGTCAATCACAATTGAACCACCAGAAGGAAGTTTTACTTCACGTTCATAGGCAGTTTGGATTTGACTTTCAATACCAAAATGAGCAAATAACGGTTCATTTAACGTATAGGTTTTTAATTTGTCGATTTGACGTGGCATCACCGCTTTAACAAAGTTATACGCTTCGTTATACGCTTGCTCAGAGTCAATTAAAATTTCAGCAACATCATCACGTAAATAGTCACGAATTGCACGTGTAACCACACCGGCTTCTTGGTGAACCAACATTGGTGATGGACCTGAACTTGATGTGCTTTGGATTTGTGCCCAAAGGTCCAGCAAGTGTTGAAGGTCAAGTTGGAGTTCTTCTTGAGAACGACCAATACCTGCAGTACGTACAATCACGCTCATGCCACGAGGGACATTTAAAGACGCCAACATTTCTTTCAATTCTTCACGAACTGAACCTGAAATTTGACGGCTAATACCGCCACCTTTCGGGTTGTTTGGCATTAAGACCAAATAGCGACCAGCAAGTGAGATAAATGTAGAAAGGGCAGCACCTTTATTACCACGTTCTTCTTTTTCCACTTGAACTAAAAGCTCAGTGCCTTCAGTGATCAATTCGCGGATGTTTGAAGTTTGGCGAGGATCAGCTTTGTAATAAGAGTTAGCAATTTCGCGCATCGACAAGAAGCCTTGACGACCTGCACCGTATTCAACAAATACAGCTTCTAAAGACGGCTCTACGCGAGTCACATGACCTTTATAGATATTCGATTTTTTTTGTTCACGGGTACGATTCTCTAAGTCAAAATCGTAAAGACGCTGACCAGTGACAAGTGCAACGCGAATTTCTTCGGCATGTGTTGCATTAATCAACATACGTTTCATGGGTGTAACACCTAATAGTGATACACAGAAGAACATCGCCTGACTCGTAGCGAGCATCAGATAGCATGGATCAAGTTGCACAGATCGAAAAACATCATCTGTGCATGTGTACCGACCTTCTTTGGGTGGGCAACGATTTTTGATTCACGTATTGATGATGGCAATACGGCTTCAATCTTTTAAACGATTAAAGTCACCTGAACGCGTTTCACTGGCGGACAAACGGTGCATTGGATGTGAGTAACTTTCACTGTCACATTGCTCGAAGAGCATCCATTCATATCTGATAGAGCGTCTTGATACGGAATTATCATCGTACCTTTACAAACTGTGCAGATCCAATGCATCAAACGTTGTGGCCTGAACACGATTTCCAGGGAGCGACTGGTCTGATGTGTATCAGTTTACGTTTAAAAACCAACCTTGGTTGGCACATATTTTTTTGGGGCAAACTGTTTTATGTACCTACGGCACAATTAAACGCAACAGTTTGCAGTTTTGCCGATATAATAAGCCTTCGGCGTCGGCATAATTCTTTTGGGACCTTTCCGAGCTAAATGAGTAATTGCTTGAAAGTTCAATGACAGTAAATACTGAAATGAATCAACTTTTACTCAGTTACGGTGGTTTCCGTGCGCTGACTATATCAAACCTTGCATCATCTGCCTATGGGCTAAGCTTATGTTTCTTGCGAAAAGTATAGCTTAAATGATCAATTTTTAATCAATTTTAGTATTTTTTTAGGTCACAGTAACTGTATGAATTCTACGCAAGAATGGCAAAGCGTCACCTGGTTTGAAGTGGACGAGCATCAGGCGGGTCAACGTATTGATAATTTCCTGTTTAGTCGTCTGAAAGGTGTGCCTAAAAGTCGCATTTATCGTCTGATTCGTGAAAGCCAAGTCCGCGTCAATAAAAAACGCGTCAAAGCGGAAACCAAACTCAATATTGGTGACCAAGTTCGAGTTGCTCCAATTCGTTATGAGCAAAAAGATGAGTCTGCGGTTCCCGTATCGGACAAAGTGGCACAAAGTTTACTGAGCCGTGTGGTGTACGAAGATGAAGGCTTAATGGTGGTAAACAAACCTTCTGGTATTGCTGTTCACGGCGGTAGTGGTGTGGCGTATGGCTTGATCGAAGGCTTACGTGCCGCAACAGGGAAGAAATACCTTGAGCTGATTCACCGAATTGACCGCGACACTTCTGGGTTGGTGATGATTTCGAAAAAACGTAGTGTGTTAAAAAGCCTGCAAGACATGTTACGTGAGCACAAAATCCAAAAAACTTATGCTGCTGTGGTGAAAGGCGTGGTGAGTTTGGATAAGCAGCTCATTGATCAGCCTTTGCATCGTTACGAACTGGCAAATGGCGAGCGTCGTGTTCGTGTATCACCTAAAGAAGGTAAAGAGTCGAAGACGCTGTGGAACGTGAAAGAACGTTTTATGCATGCCACATTGGTGTATGCGTCTCCACTTTCGGGCCGTACCCATCAGATCCGTGTACATGGTTTAAGTATTGGTCATCCATTGGTGGGCGATGAAAAATACGGTCATGAAACTGAATACCGTGGTCCAAAGCCACGTCGTTTATGTCTGCATGCTATGCGTTTAGAAATTCCGGGTTACCAAACCATTGAAGCGCCATTGCCAGAAGATATGCAAAGCCTTGTGGCGCAGCTACGCGCGCAAAAAGCCGACAAAGTGGTGAAGTCTTCAGAAGATGACGAGTAAGTTTTAAATACGAGACTTCTCTCCCTGAGCAGTACTGCTTCGCATGTTTTCTTTCGCCCTCTCCTTTAAGGAGAGGGCCGGGGTGAGGTAAATAAATTGATGCACTCCAGAATCTGAATTACCAAACACTGAATCAAATCTAGGAAAACGTATGAACTCAGCTGTAAAACTAGTCATTTTCGATTGGGATGGCACTTTATTTGATTCTGTGGGTCAAATTGTAGCGAGTTTGAAATTTGCAGCAGATCAATATTCACAGCCACTGACCGATGCTGATGCGAAAAGTATTATTGGTTTAGGTCTGCCGGAAGTCGCACAGCGGTTATTTCCGACGGTTCCTGAATTGCACAGCGACATTTTGCAAAGTTATGCCGATCACTATGTGGCCCATTCCAAAGGGGATATGTGGTTTGATGGTATCGCGGATATGTTGCAGGAATTACGTGATGCCGGTCTACAGTTGGCTGTTGCAACGGGGAAAAGCCGTAAAGGTCTAGACCGTGTTTTGGCTCAAACGCAAAGTCATGAGCTATTTTGTGCGACCCGAGCAGCCAGTGAAACCAAATCTAAGCCAGATCCATTAATGTTGGCAGAAATTTTGGCGGAAACAGGGCTGCGTCCTGATCAAGCCATTATGGTCGGTGACACATCTTATGATTTAGAAATGGCCCTCAATATTCAGATGCCACGTGTAGGCGTGAGCTATGGAGTGCATACTGTAGAAACACTCCAGTATTTTCAACCCTTACATATTGCACATAGCGTAGGTGATTTGACTGAATTTCTACTAGAACACGTGAAATTACGTCTAGCTGTATAGTTTTAGATACAAACGAGTAAAAAGGGTGAAATTTGTTTTCACCTTTTTTGTTACCAAATGAATAGTAACGCAAGCTCTACTTGATGAAATGAGTAAATTCAATTATTTAAAAAAGTAATAACACTAGATTTTTCTACAATAACAAGCAGTCTTCTAGCAAATTTACCTTAAAAAGTTGAGCGCAACTATTTGGCCTTTTACCACAAGCTGGAATAGATTTTTTGTTTGAATTTTTGGTTTTATCTTATTGTTGTTTATTGATTTATTTTTAAATTTCCAATTTATTAAACTAAATCATATGAAATTGAACACCTATGTGTAAAAGCTGGCCTGACGCTAAAATAATCTTTTAATCTTATCTTTTAGTCGTATAAGCCAAGTTTTTTAGTAGAGATTCAGATTTAAGGGCGAAAAAAATAGTGAATTTTATTTAATTATTTTAACTTAAGTTTTTGAATATTAATAACAAATAATGATTAATTTATAGCTAATAGCTATAGTCATAAATAAAATAAGTATTGGTATTCACTTTCTAAAATCTCGATGCTAAATGCATCTAAACATAACGTGTAGTATGTCAAGTGAAATGCTTTAGGCGAATCCTGACATGACTTTCATCACTTTGATTTTGATGGTGATCGGGATGAAACACGTTGTGCATCCAATTTTTGCAGTTTAAGGAAACATTGATGTCGAATTCTGCTGTTGTTGAATCAGTTGCGCAAGCATTACGCGATGCGGAAGTAAATCAGGCTGCGATTGCGCCGATCCGTCCACAACTTGGTGGTGAAAGTGCTGATGTAGATATTGCTTATGCCGTTCAAGAAGTGAATACCAAACGTGCGGTGGCAGAAGGTCGTCGCCTTGTAGGTCGTAAAATTGGCTTAACTTCAAAAGTTGTACAAGCGCAGTTAGGCGTTGATCAACCTGACTTCGGTATGTTGTTTGCTGACATGGCGTATGGCGATGGTGAAGAAATCCCTGCTGGTTTATTGATTCAGCCAAAAGTTGAAGCAGAAATTGCTTTGGTGATTAACCAAGATTTGACCAAAGAAAAACACACCTATGCAGACATTATTAGTGCAACAGAATATGCACTGCCTGCAATTGAAGTGGTCGATAGCCGTATCGAAAACTGGAAAATCTCGTTGATTGATACTGTGGCAGATAACGCATCTTCAGCAGGTTTTGTGCTGGGTTCTAAGCCTGTAAAACTTGCAGATCTTGACCTTGTAAATTGCAAAATGGTCATGACTCGTGGTGAAGAAGTGGTTTCACAAGGTGTGGGTAAAGCGTGTCTTTCTAACCCATTAAATGCAGCAGTGTGGTTGGCTGACGAAATGGTTCGTCGTGGTCGTCCATTGCTTGCAGGTGACATCGTATTGACCGGTGCCTTAGGCCCAATGGTTGTGGCAAATCCTGGTGATGAATTCAAAGTTGAAATTGAAGGCTTTGGTTCTGTGACTGCAGCATTTGCAGCGAAATAAGCTTGGGTTTTACGGAATTTTTAAGAGTACACATTCATGAAAAAGATTAAATGTGCATTGATCGGTCCAGGGAACATTGGTACTGACTTGCTTTACAAACTTCAACGCAGCGAATTTTTAGAACCAGTATGGATGGTTGGTATTGACCCAACGTCTGAAGGTTTGGCTCGCGCTGCTAAAATGGGTTTAAAAACCACTGCTGAAGGCGTAGATGGTTTACTTGCACACGTAATTGAAGACGACATTAAAATCGCATTTGATGCAACTTCTGCCTATGTTCATGCTGAAAACAGCCGCAAATTAAATGAACTTGGCGTGTTAATGATTGACTTAACACCTGCTGCAATCGGTCCATTCTGCGTACCACCAGTAAACTTAGAAGCGTTATTGGACGCAGGTGAAGTTCCGAACGTCAACATGGTGACATGTGGTGGTCAGGCAACGATTCCTATGGTTGCTGCGATTTCACGAGTTCAGCCTGTTGAATACGGCGAAATCATTGCAACAGTTTCAACAAAATCTGTGGGTCCAGGTACACGTAAAAACATTGATGAATTTACTCGCACGACTGCTGGCGCTATTGAAAAAGTGGGCGGTGCGAAACAAGGTAAAGCGATCATCATCATTAACCCTGCTGAGCCACCACTGATGATGCGTGATACTGTTCACTGTCTTGTTGAAGGTGAACCAGATCAAGCAGCAATCACTGAATCTGTACATGCGATGATTCTTGAAGTTCAAAAATATGTACCAGGTTACAAACTTGTAAATGGTCCTGTATTTGACGGTAACCGTGTTTCAATCTTCTTAGAAGTTGAAGGTTTAGGTGATTATCTTCCTAAATATGCAGGTAACCTCGACATTATGACTGCGGCAGCTGCACGTACTGCAGAAATGTTTGCAGAACGCGTATTAAACACTGCTGAAGCTTAAGGAGTAGCCACATGTCTAAGATTATTATTAATGATATGACTTTACGTGATGGTATGCATCCTATGCGCCATCAAACTACACCTGAACAAATGGTTGCCATTGCAACTTCTTTGGATGATGCAGGTGTACCTTTAATCGAAGTTACGCATGGTGACGGCTTAGGCGGTAACTCTGTGAACTATGGTTTTGCAGCAGCAACCGATGAAGAATACCTAAAAGCGGTGATTCCAAACCTGAAACAGGCGAAAGTATCTGCACTTTTACTTCCTGGTATTGGTACGGTTGACCATTTGAAAATGGCACATGATGTTGGTGTAGCAACCATTCGTGTTGCAACGCACTCAACTGAAGCTGACGTTTCTGAACAGCACATTACTGCTGCACGTAAACTTGGCATGGACACTGTGGGCTTCTTGATGATGGCGCACATGGCAACTCCTGAAAAACTTTTGGAAGAAGCCAGCAAAATGGTGTCATACGGTGCAAACTGTATTTATGTGACTGACTCTGCTGGTTATATGTTGCCTCAAGATGTGACTGACCGCGTGGGTATTTTACGTGCCAACCTGGCTTCAGAGATCGAAATCGGTTTCCACGGTCACCATAACTTAGGTATGGGTGTTGCGAACTCTGTTTCAGCGGTTCAAGCTGGTGCAACGCGTGTCGATTTAGCTTCTGCAGGTTTAGGTGCAGGTGCAGGTAATACTCCACTTGAATTGTTTGTTGCGGTTGCCAACCGTATGCAAATGGAGACAGGTGTGGACTTGTTTAAAGTTCAAGATGTTGCGGAAGATTTAATCATTCCAATGATGACACATCAGATCCGTGCTGACCGTGATGCAGCAACTTTAGGTTATGCCGGTGTTTACTCATCATTCTTGTTATTCGCGAAACGTGCTGAAGCGAAATATGGCGTTTCTGCGCGTGAAATTCTTCTTGAGCTTGGTCGTCGTGGTACGGTTGGTGGTCAAGAAGATATGATCGAAGACTTGGCATTGACCATGTCTAAAGCAAAAGAAGCCAATGCTTAATTTGCTTTAAATCAAAAAGCGCCCGAAATGGGCGCTTTTTTTATGTCTGAAGTGGCTGTTTTGGTTTGAGATGGGCTTGAGATTACGTTGAGATTGATTTGAGGCATGGAAAGCGGATTGAAATAAGAAAAGTTCTGCGAACCAATGGTCGATTTCGAGCAGTCATGGTGGTGAAATTTAACTTTAAGTTGTTGATGATTATATAAATTAAATATCATGTTATATCTAAATTTTATAACTAAAATAAGGATAAATCTCAGCAAAAAACTTTGATTAAACTTAAAAGCAATTAATACAGCGTATGTAATTGCGAAAAATAAAAAACTTTAAATTTTATGTTAATAAAACATGGGGTTAATTTAATCAGTTGTTCTAAATGATAAAAAAGAGTTATTGTTTTAATCTCTAAGGAAAATAACCAGAAATAACTTCCAAAGTTCAAGTCGTACAAAAGCCTGATAAACCTTAATACTGTAGTCGGATTTTTTTCCAAGGTATTGTTGAGCATGATGATGTCATAGCTTAATTTGATCACTGGGAATAAGCCATGCGTCGTCAAAATTTATGGATAGCAATTCTTGCTGCGACAGCAACATTAGGAACATCTGCAACTTATGCGGACTTTGTTGACGACAGCCAAGTACAATTGAAATTTAAAAACTTCTACTTAGACCGTCAAATTAAAGAAAATCCGGCGGGTAACTGGGGTTCATGGTCACAGGGTGTGACTTTGGATGCCAAGTCAGGGTATCAAGATATTGGTGCAGGTATTCAAGTGGGTGCTGACCTTTTGGTTCAACATGCATTTAAACTTAATGCACGTGATAAAAACCCAGACTGGATCTTGCCGCACGATGGTAAAGAATCAAAAGATAACTTTGGTAAAGTGGGCGTGACCCTTAAAGCCAAAGTATCTGAAACTGAGTTGAAAGTGGGTGAGTTATTACCAGTGTCTCCAGTGTTGGTTTTCGATCCATCACGTCAGTTAATGACGACTTATAGCGGTGCATGGTTAGAATCGAAAGAGATTAAAGATACTAAGTTAACTTTGGCATACATTGACGGGATCAATAACCGTTATGACAACCAATTCCGTGATTTATCAATGTTCGCTCCAGGTAAAAGATTACCAGATGGCACCATAGGTCATTATGATCTTGGGCCAACTTCTGATGGTATGTATATTGCGGGTATTGACCATCAATTTACACCTGAAATTGGTGGTAGCTATTGGTATGCCGATGTTCAAGACATTTACACACAGCAATATGTCGGCGCGAACTATAAAACTAAGTTAGGTGACAAAGCCAAACTGGATAGCCATATCCGTTATTTTGACAACTCAGATTCGGGTGACAAACTGTATGGCGAAATTGATAACCAAGCGTTATCGGTTGGTGCGAAAGTGAATTACGGTTCGCATACCTTTGGTTTGGGTTATCAACAAATGTTTGGTGATAATGCATTCCCAACACTGGGTGGATGGGTGCCGCAGCCGTACTTAGTCAACTGGGGTATAGCAACATTTACTGCAAAAAATGAAAAATCATGGGGCTTTACTTATGGCTATGATTTCTCAGAAATGGGTGTGAAAGGCTTAAATACAACTGCTGTGTATTTCACAGGTTCAGATGCAGAAATTGCTGGTCTTAAAGATCAGAAGTCAGATGAATTGAACTTAATTGTGAACTACACCGTGCCTGAAGGTAAGTTGAAGGGCTTAGGCTTCCAGGCAATGTATATCGATGCCGATTTCGATTACAAATCTGACTTGCAAGAGTACCGTGTCGCGACAACTTATACCTATAAGTTCTAATTTCTCAGGATAAAAAAGAGGGAAGTGGATTCATTGCTTCCCTTTTTATTTGCTGGGTTATTTAAAAAAGAAATACCTCAAAGATTTTATGGATATATTTTTGAGTTATATATTTAAAAAACAATAACTTAAATTATAGTCTATTTGTTGTTTATGATCGTAAATATGTATCAGTTAGCAGTGGCTGAACAGGTAATATGAGACTGTAAAAACCACAAAATCCAAAAGAGTCCCCCTTGTGTTTAAATCCGTTATGGATTGAAACATAAGCTCTACGCAATACGAGGAGCATGTATGAGCACTGTTCAGATTCCTGACTATACAACTGATTCATTCTTTGGTTTAGAAGATAAATGGATTGAAACTGCTGAAGGCGAATTAACGCATTACCACGAAGTGGGTGAAGGCACACCAATTCTATTTTTACACGGTTCAGGTACAGGTGTATCTGCTGCTGCAAACTGGTGGTTAAACCTTCCACAAATTGGTGAACAAGCACGTTGTATCGCTATCGATACGATTGGCTATGGTCAAACTGTTGTTGCACCGAATACTGCTTATGGTATCCGTGCTTGGGTTGATCACGCTGTACGTACGTTAGATGCCCTAGGTATTGAAAAAACTTGGTTAGTGGGTAACTCACTCGGTGGCTGGTTAGCATTCCAAATGGCTTTGGACTATCCAGAACGTGTATTGGGTATCGTTTCTATGGGTACAGGCGGTGCTAAACAAACTGCAGCACTTAAAGCACATGCAAACCCTGTATTAACCGAAGAAGGCATCAAGAAAACCTTGTCTATGTTTGTTGTAAACAAAGACTTGATTACTGATGAATTAGTAAAAGTACGTTTTGCATCTGCTGCAAATGACTATGCATCTAACCGTTTGATGGATGTTGTTGGCGCACGTGACCGTGACCGTTTCGAATTCCCATTAGATTTTGAAAAAATGAAAGACATTACTGTGCCAGTATTGTTGATTCACGGTGTACAAGACGTGGTGATTCCTGTATCTCGTACGTGGGATATTTTGAATACCGTTCCTCATGCTGATGCGCATATTTTCAGCCAATGTGGCCACTGGTCTCAAGTTGAAAAAGCAGAAGAATTCAACACCGTGATTAAAGATTATTTAAAAGCGCGTGGTGTGTAATTTCTTGTCACTGACATGAAATTCAAAAAAAGGATGGTTTTGCCATCCTTTTTTTTATATAAATCTTTTGACAGAAATACTTTAAATGAGTATTATTCGCATTAACAGGTCGACAGTGTACGGTCTAAATCAGTAAAAAGGCATAAAATAAGCTCATCTAAATGGTTGGGGAAGGGGAATTATTTATTAGACTTAAGTTGTAAATCGGCTATTCTTAGCAATTTTTATCAATATCTAAACTAAAATTTATAAGTTATTTTCCATCAAGTCGATATGCATGATAGATAAAATGCGTCGATTAAAACATTTAAAGGATTAAAAAAGCGACTTTTTAGCCATAAAAAAAGCACCATTATTTATTTCAAAAATAATGGTGCTATATCTATAAATTATGACTTGGCGAAAATTAACGCTGTTCGCGATTGATATCGAGATAAAAAACTTTGGTTAGCAGTTCAAGGAATTTATCTACAGCCACAGAACTCGCCGTTTTTCGGTAACTTACGTACAGGTCTAGATACGGTAATTCGACATCTAAAGGACGAATGACAGTATTGTTCATGGTCAATGGCGCGATGTATCCCGGTAGGATCGTGCAGCCTAAACCCATGCCGATGGAGTTAATGTTAAACAGGATATTGTCGGCTTTTTGCACGATATTAAATTGAACGCCATGGTTAGAAGCAAAGTCTAAAATGGCTTCATGCAATGTGCCTGATTGTTCGCGTGCAGGAATGATAAAATCAATACCATTCAATGCTTTAACTGGAATACGTTCGTACTTCGCTAAAGGGTGATCTTTGGGTAAAATAAAGATCAATGGTTCACGTAGTACAAACTGACTTTCAATTTCGTCGCTATGAAAGTTATTGCGAGTAAAAGTGATATCTAGTTCACCTTTTTGCAGCAATTTCATCTGATCGCGATTATTTAAACTAAGTAATTCAATTTTGAGTTCTGGGTTTTGAACACGCAGATTTGGCAAGACGTATGGGAAGATTTTCATCTCTGCGACAGGCACAAAACCAATGCGCAGCATCTGTTGTTTGGCTTGTGAAACCTGACGTGCCATCGCTACGGCCTTGTCTGCTTGAGCTAGTGTCAAACGTGCTTGTTCTAGAAATACGGCACCTTCTTCTGTGAGCTCAACTTTGCGTTTAGTCCGGTGCAACAATTTTACGCCGACATCTTCTTCAAGATCTTTAATTTGTTGGCTTAAAGAAGGTTGAGCAGTATAAAGTTTTAACGCAGCTTTACTGAAATTGAGTTCTTCAGCAACAGTAATGAAGTAGCGTAAGTGTCGTAATTCCATATAATCAACCCGTGGAGTAATCCAAAAAATGTCTTACTTAGAAGTTCGTTCAGTATAATCTATAAACAACTATTGCGTGAGGATTATTTTGCCATTCACGAAATAAATGGTGTTCTCGGTAATTTAAAAAAAATACTATAAAAAAAATCTACCGTAATAATCCATAAAATCTCTTAATTAAAACAAAATAAATATTTCCCGAATATCGCTCTAAAATCCATCATCGTTGAAAAGTTGAGTCTATTACTTTGTGCCTTATGGTCACAGGAGAGCTTTTCATGAGTGGAAAAATTGATGTGCGCGAAATCGATGCTTTAGTCGATGCACAAAATGGACGTATCACGCCATCTATCTATACAGATCCAGACATCTACGAACTTGAATTAGAACGTGTGTTCGGTCGTACATGGTTATTCCTATGCCATGAGAGCCAAATTCCTAAAGCCGGCGATTTCTTCAATACCTATATGGGTGAAGATCCAATCATCGTGGCACGTCAAAAAGATGGCTCAATCAAAGCATTCTTAAACCAATGTCGTCACCGCTCTATGCGTGTGAGCTTCGCGGACTGTGGTAATACACGTGCGTTCACTTGCCCATACCACGGCTGGTCATACGGTATTGACGGTTCTCTAAAAGATATCCCGCTTGAAGATCGTGCTTACCCACATGGTGCATGTAAAGAGCAATGGGGTCTGGTAGAAGTTAACCGCGTTAAATCATACAAAGGCTTAGTATTCGGCTGCTGGGATGAAACAACTCCAGATCTAGAAGAATACATGGGCGATATCGCTTGGTACCTGGACGGCGTTGTAGACCGTCGTGAAGGTGGTACTGTGATCGTTGGTGGTGTACACAAATGGGAAATCGACTGTAACTGGAAATTTGCAGCTGAACAGTTCGCTTCTGACCAATACCACGCGTTGTTCTCTCATGCATCTGCGATTCAGGTGCTTGGTGCTAAACCAGATGATGAATCTTCTAAGAAATTAGGTGCTGCACAAACTGCCCGTCCAGTTTGGGAAACTGCCAAAGACGCGATCCAATACGGTTCACGTGGTCACGGTTCAGGCTTCTTCTTCACTGAGAAACCAGACGCAAACGTATGGGTGGATGGTGAAGTAGCAAACTACTTCCGTGAAACGTATGAAGAAGTGAAAGAACGCCTAGGTGAAACTCGTGCACTGCGTCTTGCTGGTCACAACACCATGTTCCCAACACTATCTTGGTTGAACGGTACTGCAACGCTTCGTGTATGGCACCCACGTGGTCCAAACAAGACTGAAGTATGGGCATTCTGTATCTGTGATGCGGACGCGCCAGAAGATGTACAAGCAGCATTTGAACGTTCTGCAACACGTGCCTTCGGTCCTGCTGGTTTCCTAGAGCAAGATGACTCTGAAAACTGGATCGAAATCCAAAAAGTATTACGTGGTTATAAAGCACGTCAAAACAAACTCATTATGGAAATGGGTAAAGGCAACGAGAAAGTACGTGAAGATGGTATCCCGGGTATCACTAACTATATTTTCTCTGAGACTGCAGCACGTGGTATGTACCGCCGTTGGGCAGATTTATTGATTCATGAAAAATGGGAAGACGTTGAAGCTGCGGCTGACGAATATGAGAAGGAGCTTATGAAATGAGTCAAATCAGTTTAGAACTTCATCACCAAATTAGTCAGTTCCTCTATCGTGAAGCAAAATTGCTTGACGACTGGAAATTCCGCGAATGGTTAGACGTATTGGCAGAAGATATTTCTTATACCTTGCGTACTACACCGAACGCTCAAACTCGTGACCGTCGCCGTTCGATCGAGCCACCTACAACTTGGGTATTTAACGATACCAAAGATTTGTTGGAACGCCGTGTTGCCCGTCTTGAGACAGGTATGGCATGGGCCGAAGAACCTCCTTCACGTACAACACACATGGTTTCAAATGTGATTGTTGAAGCGACTGAAGTTGAAGGCGAATACGACGTTTACGTAACGTACTTGTTGTACCGTACCCAGAAAGAGAAAGATGTAACAATCTACTGTGGTAAGCGTCATGACAAGATCCGCAAAGTCGACACTGAGCAAGGTTTCGAAATCTTCAACCGTAAGATTACCCTTGATCAGGTGACTTACAACTCACATAACCTGAGCGTGTTCTTCTAATGAATAAGATTTTTGTTTGCCAAGTTGACGAATTAGACGAAGGCGAAGCATTGAAAGTAGATTGCGGCGTTAACGGTATCGATGCGCTTGCAGTATTCAACAACAATGGCGAATTTTTCGCGATGAACGACCGTTGTTCACATGGTAATGCTTCAATGTCTGAAGGTTACCTTGAAGATGATGGCACTGTTGAATGTCCACTTCATTCGGCTCGATTCTGTTTGAAAACTGGTCAAGCATTATGCTTACCAGCAACAGATCCTATCAAGACATTCCCTGTGATTGTTGAAGATGGTGCTTTATACGTAGAGATGGCAGGAGAGTAATCATGGGTTGGCTACAAGGCGAAGTTGCACTTATTACCGGTGGTGGTTCAGGCTTAGGCTGGGCATTGGTTGAACGTTTCTTAGAAGAAGGTGCACAAGTTGCTGTTCTTCAACGTTCTCAATCGAAAGTTGATGCATTGAAAGAACATTTTGGTGACCGCGTGCTTGCGATCGCAGGAGATGTAGCCAGCTATGAGGATAATGTTCGTGCAGTTCAAGCAACTGTAGAACATTATGGCAAACTTGACTGTTTCGTCGGAAACGCAGGTATCTGGGATCATTACGCAGATATCGTCAATACATCGGGTGAACAGCTGGAGAAAGCTTTTGATGAGATTATGGGTATTAACACCAAATCTCTCATCTTAGGTGCCAAAGCTGCACTTGATGCATTGATAGCTTCGGAAGGTTCTATCATATTTACTTTGTCTAACTCAGCACTGTATTCGGCAGGCGGAGGCCCTGTATACACAGCGTCTAAGCATGCTGGCGTTGGGATCATGAAAGAATTAGCCTACGAGCTTGCGCCTAAAGTACGAGTGAACGCTGTTGCTCCGTCGGGTATGAATGTCAACATCAAAGGCGCTGCTTCTTTAGGCCAAGAAAACCTCGGTCTACTCGATGCACGTGATCCTGAGAAGATTGCACGCGGCATGCCGCTCAATTTCTTACCCGAACCTGAAGATATGACTGGTTCATACGTGTTATTGGCTTCTCGTCAAAACAACCGCCCATTAACTGGTGTTTTAATTAATGCTGAATGTGGTCTGGGTATCCGTGGTTTACGTCAACCACGTGCTGGCTTCTTTGACGAGATTTAATTCGCCAAATACGTAAAGGACTTACTCGGCAGCCGTCTTGGCTGCCTTCCGTTTAGGAGTCACCCATGGCCGTTAAACTTATTTGTGCATCGCACAGTCCCCTAATGGAATTCGCTTCTCCGCAAGAGAAATACAAAGAGGAAAAAGTTCGCGAAACTTTTGCCAAACTTGCTAAAGAAGTTGAAGACTATAATCCAACATTGATCATTACTTTTGGTCCAGACCATTTCAATGGTTTCTTCTATGACCTCATGCCATCTTTCTGCGTCGGTATTCGTGCCAAAGCAGCAGGTGATTGGGATTATGGTAAAGACAATGACCACATCAATGTGCCTGAAGAAACAGCAATCAGTCTGGTTCGTCGCGTATTGGATGAAGGTGTCGATGTTGCATACTCTTATCGTATGCAGGCAGACCATGGTGTGACTCAACCATTACATTTCCTTTGTGGTGGTAAGCTTGATCGTTATCCAACGATTCCAATTTTTATCAATGGTGCGGCTGCACCGATGCCGACAACTAAGCGTACAGTCGCTTTGGGTCGTGCTGTGGGTCAGTTTATTCAATCATTGAACTTAGAGAATGAACGTGTACTTGTTTTGGGTACAGGTGGTCTTTCACATGATCCACCAACACCGCAAATGGGTTCAGTTCCACCAGAAGTGGAAGAGTTCCTGATTGCAGGTCGTAACCCAACTGAAGAGGCACGTAATATACGTCAAGGCAAAATCATTGCTGTCGGTCAAAAACTCGCAGCGGGTGATACTTCTGTCGCAGTGCCTTTAAACCCAGAATGGGATCGTGCATTGCTTGATACTTTCGCCAAAGCTGACTTTGTTGCCATTGAAGCGATGACTGAAGCTGAAATTCGTGTTGAAGGCGGTCGTGGTGGTCAAGAAGTTCGTTCTTGGATGGCTGCCTTTGCTGCATTACATGAAGTGGGCGAATATGACATGACTACACATTGCTACGAAGATATTAGTGAGTGGATTGCGGGCTTCGGCATCGTATCTGCAGAATTGAAATAAGGAACAAACCCATGAGCCAAAATGGTATCGAAACCATCGTTATTGTTGGAGCTGGTCAAGCTGGTGCTAGCGCCATTTTAGAACTCCGTGCGAACAAGTATGAAGGCAAAATCATTTTGGTGGGTGATGAAACACATCTTCCTTATGAACGTCCGCCTTTGTCTAAAGACGTAATTCTAAAACCTGAAGAGACCAAAATCGAAATTCTGTCAGAAGAAAAATTGGCAGAACTCGGTGTTGAACATATTCGTGGCAATGGCGTTGTGAAAATCCATAGCGATGCGAAAACAGTTGAACTGAAAAATGGCGAAATTGTTGCATTTGACAAGTTGCTTCTAGCAACCGGTGGTGCAGCACGCCGTTTACCGAATTTCGATGCTTTGGGTAAACACGTTTATACCTTACGTAACCTTGAAGATTCACAAGCATTGGTGCCTGTATTACAAGCGGGTCGCCGTATTGTATTGATCGGCGGTGGTGTGATTGGTCTTGAGCTTGCTTCTTCAGCACGTTCTAAAGACTGTATCGTGACCGTGATTGAAATGGGTCCAATGGTGATGGGGCGTTCATCTCCACGCGTATTGAGCGAATTCTTATTGGCTCAACAACGTCTTGCAGGTGTAGATGTTCGTCTTTCGACTTCTATTTCTGACTGTAAGCTTGATGGCGAAGAAGTGGTGATCACGATTGAAGGCGGTGAAGAACTTCGTGCCGATGCAGTTATCTATGGTATTGGCATTGTGCCAAATGCTCAACTTGCGGTTGATGCAGGTTTAGACGTTGATTTTGCCATTAAAGTGAATGATAACTGCCAAACTTCGCATCCAGATATTTATGCAGCGGGTGACGTTGCGACTCAGCTTCGTGACTGTGGTAACCACCGTCGTGTCGAAACTTGGGAAAATGCCAATCTTCAAGCAGGTATCTTTGCTCGTCATGTAATGGGTGTTGAACATCCAACCCCAAATCCAGCGTGGTTCTGGACAGATCAATTGAATATCAACTATCAATTTGTGGGTGATATGGCTGCAAGCGAATGGATTGCACGTGGCGAAGTAAATCCTGAATTAGCTGCAGAATCATCATTTGTTTTGTTTGGTGTTACTGACGGTGTAATCGTGGGTGGTATCACTGTGAATGCTGCGAAAGAGATGCGTCATTTGAAAAAATTGATTAGCAAGAATGCGGCGTTTGAAGCGGATAAATATTTAGATTTAAGCCAAGATTTACGTAAACTTGTAAAGTAAGCTGAATGTCTAAGAGGAGCAGACTTACGGTAACGTAGGTCTGTTTTTTTATGTCTTTAGTTTTAGCGTCGCACTTATAAAGCTATTTTGTAGTCCATGTATATAGTTTTAGCTTATGTAGATCTATTCAACGGTTTTAATCCTCCCCAGCCCACCTTTTTCAAAGGAGGGAGTAGTCTTTGTGAAGAATGGATTTCGTTTGGATGATTCCCCCTCTTTTTTTAAAGAGGGGTTTGGGGAGATTATTGATCGTTTGAAGAGAAGTCCTTATACCCCAAACGATCGGGTGGCATTCATACCGCCTCCAATTTAGTTGATAAAGGGGAGAGCAATAATTGGTCTTAAACTTTATTAGTTACTGGTCTTACGAGTAGTTCCAGATCTGAATAGTGGGTTTCAGGTTAAGTCGTTAGAACAATCAAATTTGAGAATGAAATGAAATCTTCACTGCCGCTGACGGCAAGTATATATGCTCTTTTGGTACTGATTTGGGCGACGACGCCGCTCGCGATTGTGTGGAGTGTACAGGAAATACATCCGATGTGGGTGTTGATTATCCGTTACTTCGGCGCATCTATTATTGCGCTGTTTTTGTTGAAATTGATGCGTGATCCTTTGCCGTTTGATGAAACCTCATTAAAAAGTTATGTGGCAGGGAGTTTGAATTTGATTGGCGCACAGTTATTTATTTATCTGGCAGCCAATTATCTCACCTCAGGTTTAATGGCACTGATTTTTGGTTTTTCACCCTTAATTGCCGGTTTGATTGGGCATGTAATTTTAAAAACACATAAATTGGTCGCTTTGCAGTGGTTGGGCATGGCGGTTGCAGTGGGTGGTCTAACTTTTGTCTTTGCAGATTCTGCTGATAGCAAAGTCAATCCAATTGGCGTTGTACTGATGCTAATCAGTATGGTGTCATATATCAGTTCGATTTTTTGGGTGAAACAGATTAACGCACCGTTAAAGCCGATGTCACAGGCAACCGGTTCCCTGATTGTTTCTGCTTTAGGATCGATGCTCATTATTCCTTTTATCTGGCAGCATTTTCCAACCGAATTGCCAAGCGGCCGTGCAATGATTGGATTTGTCTTTACCATGATCATGTCATCCATTGTGGCAATGCTGTGTTACTTCTGGCTGATCAAACGTTTGGCCGCATCAACGGTGTCACTCAGTAATGTGATGACACCTGTCATAGCATTGGTTTTGGGAGCGACGTTGAACAGTGAACATATTAGCTCCAATGCCTTTGTTGGAATCGTGGTCGTGATGTTTGGTATTGTGATGTACTTTTGGAAAGAGTGGCGCGAGCAATATTTTAATAAAGTACGTTGAACCTCGTACATCTAGAGAATTATAAGGAAGCTGCGGCTTCCTTTTTTTGTTCTATACCTTTGCGCTAAAGAGCGTGTTTCACATGGAACATGATGGCATTGTCGAAACAATCGACAGTTGGTGTAAAAACAACAAAATAACAAACAACAGCTACAGTCAGTTTGAGTACTATGGAATGAGCTATAAAATCAAATAGATCTGTTTGATAAAAATAAATTTAGGACAATTTTACATGTCTGAATCTAACAAAATCGTGGTATATGCAGCGCTCTTCGGCAATTTAGCGATTGCACTGGTGAAGTTTGTCGCTGCCTACATCACGAATAGTTCGGCCATGTTGAGTGAAGCCATTCACTCTGTGGTTGATACTTTAAATGAAATCTTACTGCTCTACGGTATGAAAAAATCGCAGCAGCCAGCAAATGCACGCCATCCGTTTGGCTATGGGAGAGAGCTGTATTTTTGGGCTTTTATTGTGGCGTTGATGGTCTTTGCTTTGGGTGCGATCGTGTCGATTTATCAAGGGATTAGTCATATTTATCACCCCGAAGAAATGCAAAATCCGATGATTAATTATATCGTGTTAGGTATTGCGATTTTGTGTGAAGGAACGTCTTGGTTTGTGGCATTGAAAGCATTTCGTAAAATCAAAGGGAAACAGGGCTATTTTGAAGCATTTCGACGCAGTAAAGATCCGACGACATTTACCGTGTTATTTGAAGATTCAGCAGCGCTGATTGGTCTGTTTATTGCCCTGATCGGTATCTATTTATCACACGCGCTGAATATGCCAATGCTTGATGGTCTGGCATCAATTCTAATTGGGGTTGTACTCGCTATTTCAGCAATTTTACTTGCACGTGAGACTAAAGGATTGCTCATGGGAGAAACTGCTGACCCACAATTGAGGCATAATGTCTTGATGGTTGCAGAGCAAGATCCAGCAGTGCATTCTGCCAATGGGGTGTTAACAGAGCAGATGGGTGCACATCAAGTTTTGGCATCTTTGAGTCTTGAATTTAAAGATAATTTAACGTCAGATGATATAGAAGCTTGTGTCAACAGAATTGAAGCACAAATTAAACAGCTTCATCCTGAAATTGTGGCACTCTTTGTCAAGCCTCAATCTCGGAAGGTTTGGCTTGAGCGCATGAAAGGTCGTCTTGATCAATAGGTCTGCGAGGTTAAATACTTTGCAAGGTTTGTCAGCATAGTGAATGAATTTTAAATACACATGAATCAAAAAACTCAATCAGCACAGTTTCAAATCAGTACTAAAAGCTGTATGAAACATACGTGGACGAAGCCTGTATTTGATTATCTGGCAACTGACCATTTTAATGGGGAAAAATTCTTTAATACCCTTCGAAATCCAGATGCATTTACGCGTAAAGATATGCTGAAATGGATCATGACGCGTAAAAGCGATACATGGAAAGTAGATCGTGAGCAAGAATACCAACAGTTTTTTGCTTCTTCGCGTAGCATTCCGCACAATCGGCCATTGGCTAAAATGGATGATTGGTTGGTTTGGTTTGTCGGACATGCGACGGTTTTGATTCAAATTGGGCCATATAATTTTTTGACCGATCCTGTATGGGCGGAGTATGCAGGCCCACGTCAAGGGACTGGACCACGACGTGCTTGTCCTGCAGGAATTGCCTTAGAAGAATTACCTACAATTCATGGGGTTTTACTGAGCCATAATCATTATGATCATATGGATTTAGCAACCTTGAATTGGTTACATGAACAATTTGCTATGCCGATTTATACTGGTTTAGGCAATGCTTATTATTTACCCACACATTTCAATGTCATTGAACTTGATTGGTGGCAATCGGAAATGTTTGAAGATTTGCGTATCGTTTATACGCCTGCACAGCATGGTTCAGGTCGTGGTTGGCGAGATCAAAATCATGCCTTATGGGGAGGTTTTTCCATCGTGCATAGTACAGGACATTTCTTCTTTGCTGGAGATACGGGCTATGCCGCGCATTTCAAACAAATCCATACACGCCTAGGTGCACCCCGAGTAGCGTTATTACCGATTGGAGCTTATGAGCCACGTCGTTTAATGAAATATTTGCACATGAATCCCGAAGAAGCTTTTCAGGCGCATAAAGATTTACAGTCAAAATGTTCATTGGCAATGCATTATCGGACTTTTCAGTTGACTGATGAAGCTAGAGACCAACCTGAACATGACTTACATCATGCAATGCGAAAAACATCAAAGTTAATGAATCCATTTTTAACCATGCATGAAGGCAAAAAATTGATTGTTTAAGGATTAATAGAAGGTAATTGGAATATTTAATGCCAAGAAAAAACCACCTTAAAAGGTGGTTTTTTTATTCAAAGATAAAACTTAAAGCAAGCCAGGATTACCTTGAGCTGGATCAGTTGCACGAGCAGCTTGCGCATCCGCTACAGTTAAGCCTAATGCTTTTGCAACACCTTCACCATAAGCTGGATCACATGCGTAACAGTTACGGATATGACGATATTTGATGAAGTCGAGTGCATCGCCCATTGCGCCAGCAGTGTTATTAAACAATGCTTGTTTTTGTTCATCATTCATTAAGTTGAATAAAGCACGTGGTTGACTGAAATAGTCGCTGTCATCTTCACGGTAATCCCACAAGTCAGCATCACCAGTAATTTTCAATGGTGGTTCTTTGTATTGTGGTTGCTCTTGCCATTGGCTGAAGCTGTTTGGTTCATAATGCGGTGTTGCACCATAGTTACCATCAATACGGCCTTGACCATCACGACGGTTGGAATGAACAGGGCAACGTGGTGCATTTACAGGAATTTGGTAATGGTTTACACCCACGCGATAACGTGCAGCATCAGCATAGTTGAATAAACGCGCTTGCAGCATACGGTCAGGTGAGAAGCTAATGCCCGGCACCAAGTTGCTTGGTGCAAAAGCGGCTTGTTCAACATCTTGGAAATAGTTTTCAGGGTTACGGTTGAGTTCGAATTCACCCACTTCAATCAACGGATAGTCGCCTTTAGGCCATACTTTGGTTAAATCAAATGGGTGATAAGGTACTTTTTCTGCATCAAGTTCAGGCATGATTTGAACGTACATTTTCCATTTTGGGAAATCGCCGCGTTCAATTGCATTGAACAGATCGGTTTGTGAACTTTCACGGTCTTTGGCAATAATCGCTTCAGCTTCAGCATCGGTTAAGTTTTTAATGCCTTGTTGAGTGCGCATGTGGAATTTAACCCAGAAGCGTTCATTATTGGCATTAATAAAACTGAAAGTATGACTGCCAAAACCATGCATATGACGGTAACCATCTGGAATACCGCGGTCAGACATCACAATCGTAACTTGGTGTAGAGCTTCAGGTAGTAAAGTCCAAAAATCCCAGTTATTAGTTGCACTACGCTTATTGGTTTTAGGATCGCGTTTTACTGCTTTGTTTAAGTCAGGGAATTTACGAGCATCACGTAGGAAGAAGACAGGGGTGTTATTACCAACTAAATCCCAGTTACCTTCTTCAGTATAGAATTTAAGGGCAAAACCACGAATATCGCGTTCTGCATCTGCAGCACCACGCTCACCCGCTACGGTAGAGAAACGAGCAAAAAGTTCAGTTTTTTTACCAACTTCTGAGAAAATTTTAGCGCGGGTATATTGGGTAATATCGTTAGTCACGGTAAACGTACCGAAAGCACCAGAACCTTTGGCATGCATACGACGCTCTGGAATTACTTCACGAACGAAATTACCGAGTTTTTCATTAAGCCATAGGTCTTGGGCAAGTAAAGGACCACGTGCACCTGCCGTCATACTGTTCTGATTATCTACAACAGGAGCACCAGCATCAGTTGTTAGGTGGGTGACAGGACATTTTTTAACGTCGTCGCTCATTGAGTATCTCCATTATTATAATCATGTATTAAAGTTGGGAGTTATAACCTTTCAATTGATAACACGCTCAACAGCACATGACATTAACCGTTTTGTTAATTCATTTTAAAGTGACAATGTGACAACAGTTTTTCTCTTATTCTAAAATTTTTCAAGCAGCAATCAATCGAAGAGAAGTTATAAAACTGTAGCCGTTAAAAGCTTAAAAATCTCTATATACTTATTGACTCTAAAGCTTTCTGTGGCTTTTGACAAATGGAAAAATAGTTTTGTATAAATGGTTAATTCGATTGATTAAGTTATTGAATTTATAATATTTATTTATATATTTTGTTTTGATATTTTATCCATGAATTAAACTCAAATATATTGCTATGATAGGTAGAAGAGGACGAAATATCTAAATCCATATTTTTATTATGGATTTTGGCCTTAATATAGGTTTTTTAGCTGATTCTAGTTAATGAAAGACATTTTTATGTTGTTAATATTGCAGAGTTTTTCAACATTAAAGACATTATTTAATACTTAAAATAAGCTAAAAATACAGCTGAAGAAATATTGGCAAGTGGATTACGTCGTTTAAAAAATGTAAATAAATTTTTATGGATTGATGCCAGTTGGTACAGCTATCTTTATTGTTGTCAGGTCAGGTGTTGTCACTCCAGCGTGTATCGATTCCTACATCATATCAACATACTAGGTAACCTTACGTGATCGCATATCGTAGTTGAGGGGGTTAATGGCGAACCCATTTTGACCTCGGGATATATTTTACTCCCAAAAGGATAAGCACTTAAACAAGACTGGACCGTATTGGCATGAGCACATGGCACGACTGTGTGGCTGATACAAGTGCTCCTTCAAGTGATTATACAATGGGCCTGTATATAGTTTGCAACTAGTCATAGATGGTGCAATCGACAGTTGTTTGAGGCATGGCTATGTAGTGGTTGCAACAGATTATAAGGACTGGGTAAGCCAAAACTGCACCCCATATGAATGTAGTTAGTTAAGTTTATAATTTGGTGCATTCTGTACATGCACTGCATTCTTGCAAGTCGAAGCAATTTAATAAAGACTGGATGGTGATGGGGCATAGTCAAGGTGGTGCAGCTGTGATTGCGGTTGCAGCTCAGGGACAAAAAGATGCGCTTGAATTGAATCTTAAAGCTGCAATACCCTTGGCACCAGGTAGTTATCAATATGAATGTATTGCTGAATACGTAGAAACCAATCCAAATCCAGATACCAATGTAGCGGCATTTTTCCCAATCGTGTTGTTGGGAGCAGCCGAAGCAGATCGATCAATGTAGATCAACAGGTTAGTCCAGATATGCAGTCTTTATTAAATCAGGGCCGTAAACGCTGTTTGTCAGAACTATAAACTGAGTTAAAACAAGCACCTCAGCCAATCTTTTAAAAAATTCAGACTTAAGGCCATCCCTAAGCTATTTAAAACTGTAGTCGATTGAATATATGACCCTAACCGTAACACTGATGTTTGTTTAAGGCGCCGCAGACCATTTAGTCGATCACCTTGGTACTCAAAGTTATTACCAGAAATTGTGCAAATAAAAATTGCCAGTAGTCTATCAGGCGATCCCAAATGGCTATCATCGGGGTGCATTAGGCCATAGTCCAAAATATACGGCTGAATTTTTAAAGAGCTTACAACTGGCCAGCATTGCAAAGGCGTATAAATGAGATAAGTAAGCTGGCAATAAAAGCATAACTTCTAAAGCACTTTTATTGAAAGATGAACCAAGTGATGAATGATTTTCTTCTACCGTAAAAATGAATTTCCTAAATATCTAAAATAACTGGTTTAAGAGCCGGTTTTTTTGTAAATAACATGACTTTATTTTATTCACCGATGCATTTGAAACGTCATTAGACTTGTCCGCGAAGTCTAATCGCGCAACATATGAATTATATCTCGCTTTAATTCATCCCATTCAGTAAAGTTGGGTACGATCAACAAGCTTTGCGACACAAAGCCATAACACACTCTTTGTATATTTAAAGCCATTGGCTTGAGCTTTTCCTCGTTATTTATAAAAGGCTTAAGCATGTGTTGCCACATTTGCACCATCATGACATAACTTTTACGGTAACTTTCAATATCTGAAATACGCCGTTCCAATAAAAACACCTGTGACCATAAAAACTGCTGTGCTTGAATTTGCTCAATTTGAAAGTGGATGATTTGCTGTAAATACTCTTGAAAATCCAAATCTGTGGATAACTTCATCAGCGATTGTGCATAAGTTTTCATCTGTTCGGCATTGTGTTTCACATGTAAATGAATGGTTAGCGCAATCAAATCTTCCTTCTTAGAAAAATATTCATAAAATGTCCCTAAGCCAACGCCTGCAAGGTCGGTAATTTCACGAATGGTAATTTGACTGGCAGGGCGCTCATGCAAAAGCCGAACAAAACTGTCCTGTAAGGCTTCTTGGGTGAGCTTTGCACGTGATTGACGCGGCTTACGCCGTATCTGAATGGCTGAATTCTTCATATTGTTAAGCGCTGAAAACCGAACGTCTATGCTTTAAATTTTCTCTATACTGAAATGAAAAGCCAACAAGAACAAGTGGAAAATATAGACGATGAATACATTAGAACAGACATGGATGACCCATCAAATCAGCAACCAATTTGATGAGCTGGAAAACTACAATCTATTTTCAAGCGATACGGTTTTACATGAAATCTTAAAACGCTATGGCAGCCATGATCAGCCGACTTTATGCGAAATGGGCAAAGTGGCAGGTTCAAGTGAATACTTTCAGCATGGGGCTTTAGCCAATAAACACACGCCAATCTTACATGCCTTCGATGCCCGTGGTCGCCGTACTGACTTTATCGAATTTCATCCCTCATGGCATAAATGGATGGGACTCAACCGCCAGTTTGATACCCATGCGCATCCTTTTAATCAGCCAAACTCCAAGACAAAATGGGTGGAGTGGGCAGCACGTTTTTATTTAGCAGGTCAGGTCGAATGCGGCAACTTATGCCCAAACTCCATGACGCTGGGCAGTATTCCACTCATTCAGCGAGAGCCTGAACTGTGGGCAAAGATTGGCGAGAAACTACTTTCGACGGAATATGATGAACGTGATGTGCCGATTGCACAGAAAAAGTCGATTTGGCTCGGTATGGGCATGACTGAAAAGCAGGGCGGTTCGGATGTACGTGCTAATGAAACTATAGCTGTGCCTGTGGCAGAAACAGGACGAGGCAAAGCTTATTTACTCACAGGGCATAAATGGTTTTTCTCTGCGCCGATGTGTGATGCGCATTTGGTGGTGGCAAAAACCGAACAAGATGGCTTGGCCTGTTTCTTTGTACCGCGTTGGCTGGAAGATGGCGCGAAGAATAATATTCAGGTACAGCGCCTAAAAGAAAAAGTCGGTAACCGCAGTAATTCAAGCTCGGAAGTCGAATTCAAAAATGCGTGGGGCATTATGATTGGTGAGGCAGGGCGTGGCATTCCAACCATTATTGAAATGGCGAATTATACCCGTCTGACCTGTTCGGTCGGTTCGAGCGCCATGCTGCGTCAAGCTTTGGTGCAATGCATTGCTTATACCCGTCAGCGTCAGGCTTTTGGTAAACATTTGATTGAACAACCCTTAATGCGTGCAGTTTTGGCAGATTTGGCTTTAGAGAGTGAAGCAGCGACGCAGCTCAGTTTCCATTTGGCGCAGTGCTATGAATCGGATGATGCCTTGTCTGTGGCATGGAAACGCATTATGACCCCAGCAGCTAAGTTTTGGATTTGTAAACGTGCAGTCGAACTAACTGGTGAGATGATGGAAGTTTTTGGCGGCAATGGCTATGTTGATAACGGCATCATGGCGCGCATTTTTAAAGAAGCACCTGTGAATACCATTTGGGAAGGTTCAGGTAATGTTATGTGCCTAGATGTGCTGCGCGCGATTGGGCGTGATCCTGAATCTATTGAGGTGCTGTTTAAAGATTTGGCCAGTACAGCAAGTACAGATGAAAGCTTGCAAACAGAATTGCAGGACTTGTTCAGGTTGTTCCATCAATCGCCTGAAGATTTACAATTTATGGGGCGCAGTTTGGTCAGTCGTTTAACGGTACTTGCACAAGCGGTGTTATTGAAACGCTATGCGCCTGATTATGTAGCAAATGGTTTTATTCAAAGCCGTTATAGCGCTAAACACGGGCAAGTGGTGGGGATGTTGGATGCCAAAATGGTCGATGTAGAGCGTTTGTTGGAACGGGCTTTCGCAAGTTAAATACAATGTATTTCCCTCTCTTAATGGGAGAGGGTTTTGGAGATGGGAATAATGTGGGAAAACAATTTTTTATGGACATGGGACTAACTACGCTGTATCAAAAAGCCATAGGAAAGTGCTTGAAAAAATCTAAAAATAGACCAATATATGCACTACAGCACGAAGGTGCTGTATAGGCAAAAGGTGAATGCAAATGGCAAAGAAAAAAGTCCTGCCAGAAGTTGAAGTTCGCAACTTCGTGGCAAAACACATGAATGATTTTAACAAAAGCCAAACTTTTGTAGATCGAAAGAAAAATGCGAAACGTGGCTATGACAAGCACAAAAAAGGGAGATACTCAAATGACTATCTCCCTTTTTATTGGTCTGTATTTTTATAATTTAACTGACTATTCGTGTCGCTGATTTCACCATATCACCTAGACCATGAGTCTTAAAGTAATACTCCATTAAGCTTTTCACCATCAGTGGATTATTCATGCTTAAGGCACGATCCAAGAGCTCTTTTGCATCTGGCATCGGCACATGGCAGATGGCTTTACGAACTTTCAGGATATTACTCGAACTCATCGATAGGGTATTAAAGCCCATTGCCATCAATAAAATAGCGGTGAGTGGATCACCAGCCATTTCCCCACAAATACTAATCGGCTTGTCGTATTTATGACATTCTTGCACCAAACGAGTCAGCGCACGAAGTACGGCTGGGTGTGAGTGTGAATAGACATTGGCAACACGTGGGTTATTACGGTCAACCGCAAGTAAATATTGGGTTAAATCGTTTGATCCGACCGAGAAGAAGTCAACCAATTCAGCAAATTCAGCAAATTCATCGATCTGTAACAGCACACTCGGCACTTCGACCATGATGCCGATTTTGGGTTTGGTAATTTTCACCTGTTCTTCTTCTTGCACCGCTTGCCAGTCACGATCGAGCAAATACAACGCTTCTTCGACTTCGCTGACACTGGTCACCATCGGCAGCAAAATATGCAAGTTGTTCAGGCCAATACTGGCTTTGAGCATTGCACGAATTTGGGCTGAAAAAATCTCAGGATGATCAAGGGTAAAGCGAATCCCACGCCAACCCAGTGCAGAGTTTTCTTCTTCAATCGAGAAATAAGGAAGGTCTTTATCTGCACCAATATCGAGGGTACGCATCACTACGGGTTTATTGGCAAAATGACTGAGCTGTTGACGGTAAATCGCCCGTTGTTCTTCTTCACCTGGGAAGCGATCACGCAGCATAAATGGAATTTCAGAACGATATAAGCCTACACCTTTGGCGCCACGTTGTACACCGCGAACTACATCGATCATCAAGCCGGTATTTACAAACAATCGAACCGCGACGCCATCAGGGGTGATGGCATCTTTGGTTTCGTATTGCTTCAGATCTTTAGCAATTTGCTCTTCTTCTTTTTGAATCTCTTTATAACGTGTGCGTAAACGACGAGGTGGATTGATGAATACACGACCTTGATGTGCATCGACAATCATTTCGACATCATCGAGGGTGTTAATTGGCAGTTCAGTCACGCCGACTACAGTAGGAATGCCGAGAGCACGCGCCACAATCACCATGTGTGAGTTCATGGCACCTTCAGTGGTCACAATCGCTGCGATTTTATCGACTGGGAGTTCAACCAAGGCAGCTGTAGAAATTTCTTCACCAATTAAAATACTTTCATCGGTGATTTCACGGTGACTGGCATCTGCTTCTTGCAAAAAGGCTAAGATACGACGCCCCAGATCTTTTAAGTCTGAAACACGCTCACGGAGATAGTCATCTTCCATCTGTGCAAAGAGCGCAATGTGTTTATCAATGACAATGCGAACAGCACCTTGTGCCCAGTTACCGTCGCGAATTTCACTTTTGATTTCCGCGGGGAGGGCATTGGCATCGAGCATCCGTAAGAACACGCTAAATAATGCCCGTTCTTCAGCCATGAGGGCATCTTGCATTTTTTCATCAAGCGACTGAATTTCCTGACGAACTGCGTCTATGGCATTGTCGAGTAATTCGAGTTCCTCACTAATGTCATCGGCTTCACGATCAGGGACTGACGCCAAGTCAGCAGGTGGATATAGGATAACTGCCCGACCTAGGGCAATACCGCCTGAACCTGAAATGCCTTGGAAGGTTTTGTACGCTGGCAGATTATTTGGCTTACGAAAGACTTCGATATTGCCGACGGCATGTGCATGGGCAATCACCCCTGAAAGTTGAGCGCATAGGGTCACGAGGAAGGATTCAGCAGCTTCGCTAAAGTCTTGAGGTTCTTTGTTTTGAACCACCAAGACACCCATAACTTTACGGCGATACATTACCGGAACACCGAGGAAGGAATTGTAAATTTCTTCTCCCGTTTCTGGCAGATACATAAAGCGTTCGTGTTTGGGAGCATTGTCTAAGTTGACGATTTCTTCACGTTGTCCAACTAAGCCGACCAAACCTTCACTGGTATGCAAAGAGACATGCCCAACGGCTTCAGGGTTTAAACCCTTAGAAGCCATCAGTAAATAACGATGGTTTCGTTCATCAAGCAAGTAGATTGAGCAGACATCCACATGCATGGCTTCTGCCACTTGATTGACCATTATGTCTAAAGATTCATGCAAACTGGCTGACGCATTAATCTCTTGGACTATGCGTCTTAATGTATCCAGCTGCATGTTCGACATCGTGTCTGCTCCAAAATTTATTCTGCTTTATTTATAACAACACTCATCCTAAAAATCTGCATCCATTCTGCAAATTTTTACGGCTTTTGTGGAAGCTGACTGCACAGTTCCACCATGGCTTTACGATATACATCGCGTTTAAAATTCACCACTTGTCCTAGTGGGTACCAATAGCTGACCCATTGCCATTGATCAAACTCAGGTGGATCTGACAAATCAAGCTGAATATGCTGTGCTGAAGCTGTCAGTTTCAATAAAAACCACTTTTGCTTTTGACCAATACAAACGGGGGCTGAATCGGTACGTATATACCGATGTGGCAAACGATAGCGCAACCACCCTTGGGTTTGTGCTATCACCTGGACGTGTTCGGGCAGTAAGCCAACTTCTTCTCTCAGCTCACGGTAAAGTGCCTGTTCGGGGGTTTCTCCATGTTGGATACCTCCTTGTGGAAATTGCCAGGCATTGTGACCAATGCGCTTTGCCCATAAAACTTGTCCAATGTCGTTTGCCAAAATGATCCCGACGTTGGGTCGGAAACCTTCTGAATCGATCATTTGGCTACCTAAATATTGTGTAATTTATGACTTTGCTCGCGGGGACGTTTATTTCTGTGTCCATCTCGAAAAAGCAAAGTGTAAAAATGTTAAAATTGTTATGATCTTAACGAATTTCTATCGACTAGCGGAGATAGATTTACAATTTTTTTCTTAAATTTCAGCTTTTACGAGTATTTTCATGAAATTGGCACTGTTTGACCTTGATCACACCTTATTAAATACCGACTCAGACCATTCTTGGGGGGAGTTTTTGGTCAATGAAGGCTTGGTTGATCCAATTCGTCATCGTGCCATGAATGACAAATTTTATGATGATTATAAAAAAGGCCAGCTTGACCCGATTGCCTATAACGAATTTGTATTTGAGTTTTTAACCCAACATGACAATGCCTACTTAACTGAGTTACATCAGTTGTTTATGAAAAAAGTTATTCGTGCGCAAATGCGTCCAGAGGGCTATGCTGCCATTCAGCGCCATCAAGATGCAGGGCATCAATTGGTCGGGATCACCGCAACGTCTGATTTTATTACCGCACCGATTTTTCGTGAATTCGGCATTACTGAAATCATTGCGACCAATGCCGAAATTGTGAATGGTAAATATACAGGTAAAGTAATTAATACTCCGTGCTATCAAAAGGGCAAATTAGTCCGTTTGAATCAATGGTTAGAAGGTCGTGATGTTACAGAGTCTTGGGCCTATTCAGATTCAATCAATGATCGATTCTTATTGGAATATGCGGATCATGCAATTGCAGTTAATCCAGATGATCGTTTAGAGGTCCTAGCAAAAGAACAAGGTTGGGACATTCAAGACTGGTCAATTCAAGCCTAAAGATGAACATGAAAAAAAGCATCTTGAGATGCTTTTTTTTTGATGTTCTTTTGATTAACCCTCAACTCACTTATTTGAACTATCGCTCCGTATGCAGACAGAAGCTTCTTTTAAACATTTAATTCAAATCTTTATTGGGCCACGTGCTCAATCTTATTTAAATTTCATTGAACAACAAGTTGGACAGAACAATGGTCTGAGTTGGGCAGGGCTAATTTTTGGACCCTATTGGTTACTCTATCGAAAGATGTACCGCTATTTCTTCTTATTCTTTGCGGTTGGTTTTTTGATTAGTATGTTGGCACTCATCATTGGTGTGCCTGATCAAGTCTTGATGGGGCTAGCATTGATTCCTAACGTCGTACTCGCAGGGATCGGAAAGCGTTTATATAGCGATTTTGCGGTGCAAAAGACCAAAGCCTATATGCAGCAGCCAAAATATAGTGAACAGGTGTTTGCTGAAGAAGGGGGAGTGAACTGGGGGCTACCTTTATTGTTGGTATTTATTCAATCTGTCGTGATGATTATGCTCAGTTTGCCTTTTATTCAATTTTCACCGCTATAGAATTCTGTAATTGAGTGCGTGTTCATTCCATGTTATATCCTTAAAACAGAATAATTTTGTATCCATAAACAATAAGTTTTAACAGGGAGAATGACAATGAGTGTACGTCCACGCATGACTCATCTATTTGAACAACTGGGTTTAGATTCGAGTGAAGACGCGATTGCTTTATTTATCGTGACGCATCAACTCAGTGCCCAAACTAAAATTACCGAAGCAGATTATTGGACAGATGCTCAGCGCCAGTTCTTGGCCGAAAAAATTAAGTCAGATGGTGAGTGGGCGATTATTGTCGATCAATTGAATGAATCATTACATGAAGATTCGTTGACGAAGTAAAACTGACGGGTCTTCCTTGGTTTTTTTAATGGGATCGGCTGAAATAGGCGATCCCATTTTTAATGCAAAATAAATTTAAGCGACCATTCAACATATAGAAAATCATTCGCTTTTTCTAGATGCTTAAACAGATGAATATAAAAAGCCACCATAGCAGTGGCTTTTTTAACGATTAAATATTGTAGGCAAAAAAATTCGATTAGATGTGTTTCATCAATTCAACCAGCTTTTGTGCAGCAAGTGACTGAGTACGGCCTGGGTGCCATACCATGCCCAATTGACGATTCATGTTTGAAGGTAAATTCAATTGTTTTAAATCTTGGTTCAATAAGGTTTTAGGAAGAACTGACCAACCGAGACCAATGGAAACCAACATGCGAATCGACTCAAGTGAGTTATTGCTCATGGTGACTTTTGGCTTGAGTCCATACTTTTCAAACTCAGCCAAGGTAATTTGACTGGTATAGGTTTGCGCCGCAGGTAAAAGACTTGGGTATTGGATCAAATCTTCTAAGGTCAAATGTTCAACTTGCGCCAAAGGATGGAACGGTGCAACCACGAATACCAATGGATCATTCCATGTCGTGATGTATTTTAAACGGCTGTCCCCTTGTGGCGGTAAAGTCAAAAATGCCAACTCTAAGTCGCCAGCTAAAACTTGCTCATGGGCTTGTTCAGAATCAACAAAGTGTACATCTAAGGTCACTTCTGGAAATTGCTGTACGTATTGACGCAAATGAGCCGGTAAATGGTGTAAGCCGATATGATGGCTAGTACCAATTTTCAGTTTACCTTGAACCTGACCTTGCTCATGGCTGAGCGTATGGTGAATATCGCCCAACTCATTCAACCAGCTCTTCACTTTTGGTAAGAGAGAGTTTGCTGCATGCGTCGCTTGAACACCACGACCAGCGGATTCAAAAAGTTTGACACCAAAGTATTCTTCTAAACTGTGAATACGCTTGGTCACAGCAGGTTGCGTAATGAAGAGTTGATCTGCTGCCAAAGAGATCGAACCAGTTTCCATAACTTTTACAAAGGCTTCAAAGGCTGCGAGATTCATCTTCATTCCTATAAAGAATTTTTATGCTTAGTCTCATTGTTATAATATTTTAAGAATAAATCAAAGGGAAAGTTGTATCTTTTGATTTAAAACTAGGCGTTCAAGCCAGATGACCCTTTAAATCTGAGGGGATTTTCCGAGTTCTATAGCGTTATTCAAGTGCTTGATTGTTGCATGATTCGAGATGGAGCTGTGACGTTTTCAGCTCAAATGCGTTGTTACAAAGTTGTTTTTTAAACCGAAACCACAGTTATGCATAATATAAAAAATACAGGGCTGGAAAGTATTTTTAACCGTTTGAATTAAAGAGGAGAGATGGCTTTTCTTTTTAACTCAGCTTTAAACTAGAACAAAAAAATGAGTTCAAGGTTTGATGGCTTGGGGAACATAGTTTTCAGTGAATAATTAAAGCAACAGGTACAGTCAGGGCGGCATCGATTAGCGATGTTTTATCTCACAGGGAGAAGGCGATGGATATTAAACACATTAAAAATTTATTGGATATTTTTGAAGTGACAGTCGAAAAGCGCTGTGCGATATACGAAATCGCAGACGATGAAGACGAAGAAAACCGTGCAGCTGCCGAGTGTAATGCGGCAAAAAACAAACTGATTCTTGCGATAGAACAATTGATCGAGGCGCATGATCAGCTGGTTTTACAACAAAAAACCAAGCTTTGATGATCTGTCTACAATTGAATCTATAGGATGAAATGAATAGAAAGTTAAAGTGGATAGAGTAAAAAAACGTTTGAAGATCATTAAAAAACCACCGTGATGGTGGTTTTTTTACAAGGAGCAGGGTTGGATTAAGCGGGGATATTTTCCTCTACAGCTTTATCTTTCTTTTCCCATGCTTTTTCGTGGAAGAAAAAGGCAACCGCTTGAACAGTTGGTTCAAGTAAACTTAAGGTAATAGCCATTGCAATACTGCCTGTCACGTAATAACCAACCAACATCGCAACCGTGATATGCATGATGTAATAGCTCAAGGTTTTTTTGAACATGCGCTGATTATTTTCGACGAACTTGTTAATGTGTGCCATGAGAATGCTCCTTGTTAAATTGATAAATCTTGGCAATGAGTTAATAATAATGATTCTTATTTGCAATGTAAAAGAGAAAATTCAATTTATGATCATTGAATTTCTAAATCACTGCCTAAAAATGGCAGAAAGTGAACAAAAAGTCGGAGAAAATTCTAAAGTTCCATCGGCTGAAAGTATTGAAGTGAGCGTGTTTTAAACGCATTAATGGTCTTTAAAATGCTGCGGAAATCAGCAATTAAATATCATTCCTATAAGTTTTTAAACTAATAAAAATGATAAATTAGATTTATGTGAATACGTGGTTATAATCGATTTAACGAAAGAATTTACCCAGTCCAGTGGAGCAAATCGACATGGCAGGCGAAACCCAAAAAGCGGAAACCCAAACAAAAAAAACCTTGTATGACAAATTGTGGGATGACCATCTAGTAAAACAACGAGATGATGGCTCTTCATTATTGTATATCGATCGTCATTTATTGCATGAAGTGACTTCTCCACAAGCTTTTGAAGGTCTACAACTTGCAGGTCGTAAACCATGGCGTTTAAGCGCTAACGTTGCAACGCCAGACCATAACGTACCTACGTCTACTAAGGAGCGTGCTGAAGGTATTGCGGGTATTGAAGATGATACTTCACGTATCCAAGTGCAAACCTTAGATGACAACTGTAAAACATTTAATGTTGCCCAGTTTGACATCAACGATGTACGTCAAGGGATCGCGCACGTGGTTGGGCCTGAACAAGGTTTAACCTTGCCAGGTATGACCGTAGTGTGTGGTGACTCACATACTGCAACGCATGGTGCTTTTGGTTGCTTAGCTCATGGTATCGGCACATCGGAAGTTGAACACGTGTTGGCAACTCAATGTTTAGTTCAAAAGAAAATGAAGAACATGTTGGTGCGTGTTGACGGTCAATTGGGTCATGGCGTTACTCCTAAAGACGTGGTTTTAGCGATTATCGGTAAAATCGGTACGGCAGGTGGTACAGGTCACGCGATTGAGTTTGGTGGTCAAGTATTCCGTGATATGTCGATTGAAGGCCGTATGACTGTATGTAACATGGCGATCGAAGGTGGCGCACGTGTCGGTATGGTCGCAGTCGATGAAAAAACCATTGAGTATGTCAAAGACCGTCCATATGCACCGAAAGGCGAGCAATGGGATCAGGCGGTTGCGTACTGGAATACCTTGCACTCTGATGAAGGCGCCCACTTCGATACAGTCGTGGTGTTGCAAGGTGAAGAGATTGAGCCACAAGTGTCTTGGGGGACTTCTCCTGAGATGGTGATTCCTGTATCTCAAGCAGTGCCAACTTTAGAACAAGCTAAAGATGACGTACAGCGTAATGACTGGACACGTGCATACAACTACATGGGCTTAGAAGCGGGTCAGGCATTGGCTGATATTCAATTAGACCGTGTATTTATTGGTTCATGTACCAACTCACGCATCGAAGATATTCGTGCAGCGGCTGAAGTGGTCAAAGGTAAAAAAGTGGCGGCATCGATTAAGCAAGCCATGGTGGTACCGGGTTCAGGTTTAGTCAAAGCACAAGCAGAAGCAGAAGGCTTAGATAAAATCTTAATTGAAGCAGGCTTTGAATGGCGTGAGCCGGGTTGCTCAATGTGTTTGGCAATGAATGCCGACAAATTGCAACCAGGTGAGCACTGTGCATCGACGTCTAACCGTAACTTTGAAGGTCGTCAAGGCAATGGTGGTCGCACGCATTTGGTGAGTCCAGCAATGGCAGCAGCTGCGGCAATCGCTGGTCACTTCGTTGACGTTCGTACCTTCTAATCAGGGCTAATAGGAGCAAATCGCATGAAAAAATATACCGTTGAACAAGGTATCGTTGCACCATTAGACCGTGCCAATGTGGATACAGATTTAATTATTCCAAAACAGTTTTTGAAATCTATTAAGCGTACTGGCTTTGGTGCCAACTTATTTGATGAGTTGCGCTATTTGGATGAAGGCTATTTAGGTCAAGACATTTCAAAACGTCCAATTAACCCAGATTTCGAATTGAATAAACCACGTTATCAAGGTGCATCGATCTTGATTTCACGTGCTAACTTTGGTTGTGGTTCAAGCCGTGAACATGCGCCATGGGCGTTGGAAGAATATGGCTTCCGTACCGTGATTGCACCAAGCTATGCGGACATTTTCTTTAATAACAGCTTTAAAAACGGCATGTTGCCAGTGATCTTGTCTGAAGAGATCGTCGATCAGTTGTTTAAAGAATGTGCTGCATCTGAAGGCTATCAATTAACCATTGATTTGGCTGCGCAAGAAGTGCGTACACCGAGTGGTGAAGCATTTACATTTGAAGTCGATCCATTCCGTAAACACTGCTTATTGAATGGCTTGGATGATATCGGTTTAACTTTACAAGCAGCCGATGATATCCGTGCTTATGAAGAAAAAACCAAAGCATCTCGCCCTTGGGTATTTGCAGAAATTAAAGCTTAAGTCAGTGTCACTGTAGAACTTCTTAGTAGTCAGTCGGCTTAAGTCTTGCTAATATCAGGCGAAACAAAATTTATACGTTAGCCAGAATTTATCAGGTTGGGTTCGAAAAATGAAAAAGTTCTTCGGTCAGCTGGTTGTAACGGGAGCGCTGTTCGCAACGCTCTCTGCCTGTCAAAGCTTTGACACGGCACGCATTAAAAATGTGAAAGAAACTGAAAGTACAAAAAATAATGCTCTGATTTACTGTGCAGGTACAGCGCATTGTGAATTTGAGCGTTTTGATCAAATACAGGTGGTTGATCCAAATAATCAACATGTACAACGTGCTGCGATTAAAGCAGGTATTGTACGGTTGAATGGTCGTTCATTGTCTGAGCCTAATCCTTTGTATTTGTCCGTACCTTCAGGTCAGCATGAAGTCGTGATTCGCTATTATCCTATTTCTCAGGAAAAAGCAGAGCGCTTGCATGTCATTCACAACTTTAGGTCTAAACACGAGTACACCTTTAAAATGTACCGTGAGCGTTCAAAAAACAGAGGCAGTTTACTAGATAAATCTGCGCCTGATCCGCTCTGTGTAGACTTAAAGCAAGGTGCAAAAACGATTCGACGTTTCTGCCGACCCTACAATGTCCTCACAGGACTTGGTGAGTTTGTAGAAAAGAAACTTTAAATCTGACTGGTAATCAAGCCAGCGTATAAATGGAAAGACTCATGTCAAAACATATTTTGATTTTACCAGGTGATGGTATTGGTCCTGAAATCGTGAAAGCGGCTGAACAAGTGCTGACACGTGTAAACGAGAAATTCAACTTAGGTTTGACTTGGGAACAAGGTCTTTTAGGTGGTGCAGCGATCGACGCGCACGGTTCACCTTATCCAGAAGTAACAGCAGCACAAGCGAAGACTGCTGATGCGATTTTATTGGGTGCAGTGGGTGGTCCTAAGTGGGATACTATTGAGCGTTCAATTCGTCCAGAACGTGGCCTATTAAAAATTCGTTCAGAATTAAATTTATTTGCTAATTTACGTCCAGCCATTCTTTATCCGCAGCTTGCAGATGCGTCGAGCTTAAAACCTGAAATCGTAGCAGGTTTGGATATCTTGATCGTACGTGAGTTAACTGGCGGGATCTATTTCGGTCAACCACGTGGTATTCGTGAACTCGAAAACGGTGAAAAACAAGGTTTCAATACTGACGTATATGCAGAATCTGAAATCAAGCGTATTGCCAAAGTTGCTTTTGAAATGGCGAACTTACGTGGTGGTAAGGTATGTTCAGTGGATAAAGCCAACGTACTAGAAGTGACTGAGCTTTGGAAACAAACTGTAACTGCATTAAAAGAAGAGCAGTATCCTGAAATTAACTTGTCTCATATGTATGTTGACAATGCTGCCATGCAATTGGTCCGTGCGCCAAAACAGTTTGATGTGATCGTGACTGGTAACTTGTTCGGCGATATCTTGTCTGATGAAGCGGCGATGTTAACCGGTTCTATCGGCATGCTGCCATCGGCTTCTTTAGATGAAAATGGTAAAGGTATGTATGAACCTTGCCACGGTTCAGCACCAGACATCGCAGGTCAAAACATTGCGAACCCATTAGCAACAATTCTGTCTGTTGCTATGATGCTACGTTATACCTTCCGTGAAGAAGCGGCGGCAAAAGCAATTGAAGATGCTGTAGGTAATGTCTTAGATCAAGGCTTACGTACAGGTGACATCATGTCAGAAGGCAGTACTCAAGTCGGTACTGTTGAAATGGGTCAAGCTGTAGTTTCTGCTTTGAACTAATGTTAAATCTAAAAAAACGCAGCGTTTATGCTGCGTTTTTTTGTGCCTAGAAATTATCAATCCTAGAATTGATGCGCTAACAGGTGCGACCAGTTAATCGGACATCAGTTGCAATATTATGCTTTAAGCTAAATTGAATAAGGCAGTTTAACTCAACCTCATAGCGTGTATTTCCACTGGGAATCGGCACAGCAGCGCCGCTGCCCATGCCCATCGCAGGATTTTCCGTCATCGGTAAAGGAATACTGATCGGGCGTGCAACACGATAACGAAGGTAGTCTGAACTGACCTCTACGGGAGAGGTTCTTTGATAGCCGAGTTTGCTGAGATTAAGTTCTGCTTGAATCATTTGGCTCGATTGACCAATAAATGAGGCTAAATAGCGTTCACGTTCGACGGAGGATATCGTTGATGTCGTGGTACAACCAGCCAACAATACGATGCTTAGAACGCATCCCATGCTCAATATCGGGCGAATAAAACGCTGATCTTCGTAAACCTGATGTTCTAAAATAAATTTCATGGGTCAATTCCTCACGAAATAAATTCAGTTTAATCAGATCGGTCTGTATAACACTGTAGTCATTTGATACACGGTCATCCGAGCAAGATTAGCCTCTAGTATTCTCATGCAGGATCAACAAGCTCTGCCAACATAGTCAATGGATTCAACTATTTGATTGCGTAATTTAAACTCGATTTTACATTCCATATCGACAGTGACACCACCTTTAGACGGCGTTGGGATAGGGGCGCCCATGGCTATACTGGTGCCGATATTTGGTGTACCAATCGGGATTGGCATCGAGCGTAAAATGGTATAGCTAAGTTTTTCGTTGCTTTGTACGGGTGCTCCCATCACTTTATACCCCAATTGACTCAAGTTGAGCTCTTTACGAACTTGATCAGCTGGCTGTCCAATATAGTGTTGTAGGGATTGATTGAGTTGCTTTTGGCCTGTCGTGGCGCAAGCAACACAAAAGATAGCACTGACTAATCCTAGATGTTTCATATGATTTTATGTCCTTATATTTTGAATTTTATAATCGAATTTTTATGTTTTTAGACTGTAAAGCAAATTTGCAGTCAATTTTTATCATTGTATTGAAATAAATACAAAAAAAGCCACTGATAAAGTGGCTTTTTCGCTTCGCTAAAACTTAGCGCGCACGGTAAGTGATACGACCCTTAGTCAAATCATAAGGTGTCATTTCTACTTTAACACTGTCGCCAGTCAAAATACGGATATAGTGTTTACGCATTTTGCCAGAGATGTGAGCAATCACTTCATGACCGTTTTCTAAACGTACACGGAACATAGTATTAGGAAGCGTCTCGGTGACAACGCCTTCGAACTCGATGAGTTCCTCTTTATTGGCCATAGCCTACCTGAATGAATAAATTAGCAAGGCGCAAATTATAGTCAATTTTTTTTCAGAATACAAGCCGTAAAAGGCTTTGAACTGATCGACTGTCAGTAAAATAAGCGAACAATTTAGTTAAATATTTTCAACAAAAAATGCGCAGTAACTGTTGTCAGTTTGGTCAATCGCAGTTAATCTAAAATCAATCTTTTTAGGTATAAATGAAGTACATACAAGGAAGGTTCTGGAGTGGGTCAGCTAACTGATGCATCTGTTGTGTTGCGTTTAGGGTATCAAGCGATTCGTCGTGCCGGATTGCCAACAGAAGAAATTTTAACAAAAGCGGGTGTGGCATTAAATCAGGTTGAAACCAATGACCGTACCCCATTGAATGCACAATTTGCATTCTGGGTGGCTGCAGAAGAAGTCAGTAAGGATCCTGATATTGGTTTGCATCTGGGAGAGCATTTGCCTTTGTATCGAGGGCAGGTGATTGAACACTTATTTATTTCATCTGAGAATTTCGGTGAAGGTTTAAAGCGGGCTTTGGCCTATCAACGCCTAATTAGCGATGCCTTTCATGCGCAATTGGTGATTGAAGATGACCGCTGCTATTTGACCAATGGTCATCAGCCTTGGGCAGAAAATATCGTGAATCGTCATTTTTCTGAATGCGCGATGTCTGGTGTTTTGCGTTTCTTTAAGTTTATTACTGAAGGGCGTTTTCAGCCGATTTATATCGACTTTAACTTTAGTCAGGGCGCGCCAGATGATGAGTATTTCCGTGTTTATGAATGCCCTGTGAGCTTAGGGCAGAAAGAAACCCGATTGTATTTTGATCCGGCTATTTTAGAGTATCAATTGTGGCAGGCAGAACCTGAGTTATTACAATTGCATGAGCAGTTGGCGATTGAAAAACTTCAGGAGTTGGCGCGTTATGATTTGGTCGGTGAAGTTCGCCGTGCTATTGGTTCAACGCTTGAAAGCGGTGAAACCACACTCGAAACGGTCGCTGCGCAGCTCAACATTACTCCGCGTCGTCTACGGACTCAGTTGTCAGAAGCCAATACCAGTTTTCAGCAAATTTTGTCAGACTATCGCTGTCGTTTGGCTAAAAAATTATTGGCCAATACCAATGAAAGTGTGGAGCGCATTGTGTACTTAACGGGTTTTTCTGAGCCAAGTACGTTCTATCGCGCATTTAAACGCTGGACCAATGAAACGCCCGTGGAATACCGTAAGCGGAAGCAGCGTTAAGGTTGATCTTCGATAAAATCCTTCCCTAAACAGAATCCCCCTTTTTCAAAGGGGGATTTTCATATTTAGAATCTGGCAATGGCGGAAATGAAACACCCTCTCTGTGAAAGTGAGGTTGGGAGGGATTGTTTATTCAGGCATATTTAGCCAATGTGGTCCTAACGGAACTTGAGGAAGTTCAAACTGAGCTGGATAGTCTGCATGGATAAAATATAGTCCATCGGGTGGTGCGGTGACACCTGCTGCTTTACGATCTTCAGCAGCAAAAATATCGTCAATATGGTCAACGTCATACATACCTTGCCCAATTTCCAATAAACAGCCCATGATGTTACGCACCATGTGATGTAAAAAACCATCGGCCTGAATATCTAGGACCAAGTAGCATCCGTGTTGGATCAGTCGGCAATGGCTGACATGACGAACAGGCTGATTGGACTGACAGGCTGCGGCACGGAAGCTTTCGAAATTATGAGTGCCTTCAAATTTGGCCGCGGCACGTTGCATTTTTAGCACATCTAGCTTGGCATAAACATGGGTCACTTGCTTATGTAATAAAGCTGGACGTTGTGGATTGTTATAGACCACATAGCGATAACGACGTGCTTGCGCTTTAAAGCGGGCATGGAAGTCCTGATCCATTTCCTTAATCCATTGGATGGAAATATCACGGGGTAATTGGCTATTACTGCCCATTAACCATCCACGAATGGGACGAATCGCCTGAGTATCGAAATGTGCCACCATATTGGTTGCATGGACGCCGGCATCTGTTCGGCCAGCGCCATGCAACATAATTGGCTCATTGGCCACTTTGCTGAGGACGGTTTCAATGGTTTCTTGCACGCTTGGTACGCCCGGTTGCTGAGTTTGCCAGCCCTTGTATTGCATGCCACAAAACTCAATCCCAATCGCAAAACGTTGCATAGTTACCTCAAATGACTTAATCGTTCCAATGCGCAGTCCAGTCTGCGGCACTGCCGTATTGTAAATACATTTTCAAGCATTTGGCATAAAGATCTGCATGACCCAAACAATTGCTCAGTAATATTCCACTGTCTTTGACCCAGTCACTCACAGCATAGCGCTGATCTATACCGCCATGAACAACCTGTGTACTTAAGATAATTTTGCAATTTTTTTGTTGTATGGCTTTCAATACATTGAGTAATTCAGCATCAACGGCAATATTGCCTGTACCAAAACCTTGCAAAATTAAAACATCTGGCGTGTGTGTAAGCAGGGTGGCTAAATTTTGACTGTGTAGATCAGTTGCTATCGGTTGCCACATCCAATTCAGGCAATTGAAATGAGCTGCTTTGTCTAAATCATTGGCTTGAACAATATACGGCGATGTCAGCATTGAAAGTGGTTGTGTGGCTGGCAGTCCATCAAAGGCTTTCAGATCAGTTGTATGTACTTTTAGTGCGGATTGAGCATGCATCAGTTGATGATGAAAGGCCAAATAAACCCCAACACTCGATTGGTGTACCGATTCCAATGCAAAATTTAAATTGTCGATGGCATCGGTAAATTCACGGGTGTTGTCACCAGCCACATTAAACAGCGGATATTGGCTGCCTGTAAGCACGATATGAGCAGACTGTGCCATAAAGTGTGCAAGTACTGCGCTGGCATAGCTAAGCGTGTCTGTGCCATGAATAATCACGAAATGCTGAAATTGTTGTAATTGTAAACTTTGAATTTGTTGGATCAGTGCCAGCCAGTCGGGCGCCGTACAGGCACTACTGTCACGAATGACAGGTGCAACAAAACATTCAATGTTAAGGTGTAGTGGCAGCACATGCTGTAATTTAGGTAAAAACACATTCGCTGGCATGGGGCTTAAAGGTTCACCGATACAACCGAAAGTACCACCCATATAAATAAGAGCAATTTTTTTCATCATAAAAAAAGCAGCCTTGAAAGACTGCTTTAGTTTAAATCGCTTTTGCTTAAGATGCGATTTGATTCAGTAACTGATCTGCTTGTTGACGTTGAGCTGAAGAAAACTCAGCCTCTTTTTCAGTTAAAATTTCACGTGCAGCGTCATAAGCACCTAGTTTGATGTATTGCGCTGCCAATTCAAGATTCAATTCAATTTCATTGACTTCAACCAGTTCAGGGAAAGATTGAACCAATGGATCGTTTTGGTCTGTAGCAGATGGGGTTGACGGTGTGCTTAAACCGCTAATGTCAAAACTCACACCACTTGAAGCAGGGGCTGCAGGTTTAACTTCAGGCGTAGACTCTAAGTTAAACTCTGTTGCAGGAGCGACAACCGCGTCTTCTGTTTTTGCTGTTTCAAAAGCACCTAAGTCAAAGTTTAAGGTTGGGGCTTCAACTTTGTTTTCTTCTACAACCGATGTTTCTGTTGTAAATGAAAAATCTAAAGGTTCGATTTTTTCTTCTACAGTTTCTGTTTTAGTTTCAGCCGCAGCTTCAGTGCTTGGGGCAAAGTCCATTGCAAAATCAATTGGTTTGATTTCTTCAACGGCAGGAGATGGCTGAGCAATCTCTTCGGTTTTCGGTGTTGCTTCAAGTGCAGGCTCTGGTGAAATTGAAAGCGTGTCAAATTCAAGCGGCTGTATTTTTTCAGCAGGAGTATTTTCAACTGGGGTAGAAATATCTGCTTTTGCAGGGGGTTCAGTGGTGAAATTAAACTCTAGAGGCTTTTGTTCTTCAGAGATTGGTTTAGTTGGCGCTGAATTCATGAGCGCATCAAAATCTGAGGTATTGTTTGTAATTTTAGGAGTTGATGATGTAGAAGAATGATGAATCGCAATATTTTCATCAACATGTGAATTTTCAAACTCTACTTTTTTTGCTTCAGCTTGTTCTAAAATTTCATCGAGTTCAAGTGAACGAATATGGCTCAGCAATTGGCTGATGGCAAATTCGTCTTTTTGTAAAATGTGAATATCTAATAGATATAGATATAACTCATGTAGCGAGTTGTCACGTTTTAACGATTGATTAATTTGCGCTTCAGCAGAAAAGAAATTACGTTCTGCAATTAATTTTTCAATTTTGCCACGAGCATCGGTCGTTAATGGCGTCATTGATTTTTTTTCAATGACACTGTTTTCAACCACTTGAGTTTTCTTCGGAGTCGCTTTAGCTGAAACACCCGTTTTCTTGGTTTTAGTGGATGTTGGTTTGGCTTTATCTGATTCTTGATCTTTTTGGCGTTTGTTTAAAAAAACCAATACGATCACTAAGATCACTAATGGAATCACATAAATCAGCATGTTTTAACCCCTTGGAGATAGAGCGATATAAAGTTGCACTCATCTCTATAAAATCTTGATTGGTAACGTTTTAGTTTATTGGCTTCTTTTATCTGCTTGTTGAGCTTTCAACTGTTGTTGCAGTTGAGCAAGACGAGCATTTAATAATTGAATTCTGTGATCCTTTTGATTTAGCGCCAATTCTAATTGAGTTACGTTTCTCTGTAATTTAACGGTTTTTTCACGAGATGTCATAACTTTTAATGACAACTCTTTCGAAGTTTTATTCTTTTCTGCCGCACTGTTGGCAGAAGATTGTGCCGAATCTTGCGCTTTCTCTGCAACCAGACTCATTTCAGCTTGATTCAAACGGTATTTGGTTTTGCCTGACTGCTTCGAAGGCACTTTGGCAAGTTCTGCCGCAGAGACTTTTACAGGCTGTTTTGCTTGCTGCATACCATGCAGATTTAATGCCGCACCACGGCGCAGACGGTTTACGTCGCCCTGAATGAATGCATGTTCGTTGCTGTTTTTAATCTGTTGCATGACTTCAGAGACAGGGCGGTTTTGTTCTGTCGCAATACGTGAGGCAATCCCCCAAAGGCTTTCATTTGAGCGAACCACATATTTTGCCGCAGGTGTTGCTGTTGATGCAGCTGCAGTACTTGTTGGTTTTGGTGTAGATGCTGTTTGAGTTGTCGTTGTTGGATTTTCACGTTTTTGTGCTGCCTGCTCCGCAGCAAATTTTTGTGCCAATGGGTCTTGAGACCTTGCAGTTGATGCGGTTTCAGCTTGTGTAGCTTGCATTTCTGAACTGACAGAGCCGGTCGAATTGGTTTTTGTAACTTGCGAAATTGATGTTTCAGAACTAGATGAAGTACTTGTGCTATTTTGCTCCGCAGGTGCAACGCTATAATTTTGCACATGCGTGACTGGTTCAATCGCAACAGGCGTTGACGTTGCTAATTTGGGCGGTGCTTTGGTACTGAGTAATAAGGGTTGTTCTACAGCTACAGGTGCTTGTGCGGTGTAGAGTGTGCTAACAGGTAAATTTAGGGCAATTTCTTTTTCATTTACAATAACGACAGGTGCTAAAGCACGCTCATTGGCGGTTTGATTCGCATTCGATGTGGTTGGATTGCGTTTTAATGGGGTACGAATTTGTTGCAGGCGTGAAGCATTCCCTTCTTTAATATTAACAATAAAATTAAGCTCAGCATCGGTCACTGGACGCGAAGAGGTAATGGTAATTACCCCATTGCCCGCACCATCACGACGCGTAAAGAAGTTTAAATGCCCCGGTGGTTGATGCCCTGTACCCATACTCAACAAATCTTCTGCCGTGGCTAAACTTGCATCGAGCGGCACAGATGTATTTGAGTGGCGAAAATGAATCTCAGCGTACAGCAATTCCCCGGGTGCTGACTGGACTTGTACAGGATCAATGCTGATCGCTTGAATGTTTTGAGATGCAATAACGGCTAAAATGGCGATCTTTAATTTGTTATATACGGTCATCTTAATCTTTAGCTCGAATATATGTCGCATGGCGAAAATTATAGATTAGCGAGTTGTCAAAGAATTGTAAAATATTTACACGACAGTTACATAAAAAAGCCGATCAATTGTGATCGGCTTCCTGTTCAGAGACTTAAAAATGCTTAAGCATTTTTATAATCAATGAGAATTCTTAGCATACGACGTAAAGGTTCAGCAGCACCCCAAAGCAATTGGTCACCTACAGTGAATGCACCTAGGTATTCTTTACCCATGTTGAGCTTACGGAGACGACCAACTGGAACAGACAAGGTGCCTGTTACAGCAACAGGAGTCAAATCAGTCATTGACGCTTCACGGGTATTTGGAACCACTTTAGACCAATCGTTGGCACTTGCGATAATATCTTCGATTTCATCCAGTGGAACATCTTTACGAAGTTTTAAACTCAATGCTTGTGAGTGACAACGCATTGCACCAATACGGACACAGTGTCCATCGATTGGAACGATTTGCTGGTTGCCTAAGATCTTGTTGGTTTCAACTTGACCTTTCCATTCTTCTTTCGACTGACCGCTTTCAAGCTGTTTGTCGATATAAGGAATGAGAGAACCTGCTAAAGGCACACCGAAGTTCGCAGATGGGAAACCTTCACCGCGTTGTAGGGCTGCAATTTTAGAGTCGATATCTAAAATTGGAGAACGTGGGTCATCTAGCAAATCTTTGGTATTGTTGTACAAGTAGCCCATACCTGAAATCAGTTCACGCATGTTTTGCGCGCCTGCACCAGATGCCGCTTGATATGTCATAGACGTTGCCCATTCCACTAAATTATTTTGGAATAGACCGCCTAAACCCATTAACATTAATGAAACGGTACAGTTACCGCCCACGAATGTTTTTGTACCTTTTACTAAGCCGTCTTTGATTACGTTCATGTTTACTGGGTCAAGTACGATGATTGCTTCATCGTCCATACGTAAAGTCGATGCAGCATCGATCCAGTAACCATTCCAATTTTCAGCTTTAAGCTTAGGGAAAACTTCAGTCGTATAATCGCCACCTTGGCAGGTGATAATGACATCCATTTGCTTCAGACTATCAATGTCCGTTGCATCCATAAGTGCTGGGGCAGTCTTACCACCAAACGCAGGGGCTTCACCACCTGCATTACTGGTAGAAAAGTAAAACGGTTCGAAATGAGCGAAATCGTTTTCTTCAACCATACGTTGCATAAGGACGGAACCAACCATCCCGCGCCAACCGACCAGACCTACTTTCATGTCACTTTGCCTCGGTGCGTTAAAAAAATAAAAAGGGGGTTCGAGTGTACCAAAAGGGCGCATAACTGCAAGCGCTACATAATGAAAACACCAATAATATTGTGCAATATATCTTGTTTATGTTACATGCAAAACTGATATAAATTTATGAATCAATAAAAAATAAAGAATATAAGGGAGGCGTAATGATTTGGATTGAAATACTGGCGGGCTTCGTCATTTGGTTGACATTTTGGTCACTCATACCACGAGATGAATGGTGGTTTCGTGGTGCAGATTTTCCGCGTCTGCAAATCTTGGCTTTGGGCATATTTGCCTTCATAGGCTTAATTTTATGGAATGCTGAATGGGACTTGGCGCGTGAAATCATTTTAATTGGGTTGATTGCTGCCTTGGCATATCAATTAAAAATGGTTTTGCCTTATACCTTTATTTGGAAAAAACAAGTCAAAAAAGTTCGTTCAGACCAGTTAGATAAACAGAAACAAATTTCAATCATTGTCTCAAATGTACTTACGCCGAATACTCAATATCACTTATTATTGGCACAAATACAAAAGCATCAACCTGACTTAGTACTCACGCTAGAAACAGATCAAACTTGGCAAAATGAATTGGCAGTGATTGAAGCTGATTATCCTTATCGCGTACCCGTACCTTTGGATAATTTGTATGGGATGCATTTGTATAGCAAGTTAGAACTTAGTGAAACTGAAGTCAAATTTATTCTCAGTGATGAAATTCCTTCGATCCATACCCGAGTCACCTTAGCATCAGGAAATCAGGTTCAACTGTATTGTTTACATCCCAAACCGCCAAGTCCAACAGAAGCCAAAGATTCAACTTTACGCGATGCAGAATTGCTGATTGTGGGCGATCAGATTAAAGATTTAGATGAAAGTTGCATCGTTATGGGGGACCTGAATGATGTGGCATGGTCACGTACTACACGACTCTTTCAACGAATCAGTGGGCTTTTAGATCCACGTGTTGGACGGCATTTCGTAAATACCTTTCATGCCAATTATCCACTGCTGCGTTGGTCGCTCGACCATATTTTTCATAGTACAGATTTTGCATTGGTACACATGGAACGCTTGCCCAATATCGGTTCAGACCATTTTCCAGTCTATGTGGTGCTGCAAACAGGCAGGGTATTTGAGCAAATCCAAGAAGAATTAGCGCAAACAGATGAAGATGAACAAGAAGCGCAAGAGGCAATTCAGGAGGGTATAGAAAAAGCTGAGAAAGAGGAGAAGATTGTGACTGATGAAATCGCCCATGATTATAAGGATGGTACGAAGGCACCTTGATTTTGTTTGATTTAAGAGAAAAGTGTAAGAAATAGCTTACACAGCTTTCGGCTTCTGACGAATGGTCAGGTCAAGTGTATTGACTTATTCTTTGTTCATCGGCACATGGAACTGGGAAAGGAACATCCCACTAAGGAAGACGAAGCCGATGGAAGCATCACGGAACGGATGCAGGAAAGGAAAGCCAATAAAAAATAAAAAGAATACTTGTGAAAGCACAACCTCATAGACCCGAGTTTTGCAGGATGCAGAACTCGGGTTTTGCTTTTGTGATATAGATTTTTTGCTTTTCTTTTGATCAATTTCTTTATACAGTGTGCCAAGAAAAAAACGATGAATTTCCAATAAAAATATAGGTATGAGACGTTCTATGCTGTCCGAATGGCACCAAAAAATATTGCAGATTACACACTTATCCACCGATGCACTTTCCATTTACCTTGGCTTAATACTGTTCTTTTTTGTGGCCTTTTGCCATCACCGCCAATTGAAATCACCTTATGCGATTTGGACTGTTGTGGTCGTCGCAGTGGGATTGGAATTGTTTAATGCACGCCATGATATTTTAGATAGAGGCTTTTGGCGTATAGGGCAAAGTTTGAAACATATTCTAAATGTCATGTTGTTGCCGCTGATCCTTTGGTTGATGGCCCGATACCGTGTATGGAAGGGTTGAATCACCATTGAGTCGTTCATAATAAAAAAGGATATTGTGCATTTCACAATATCCTTTCTAGATGCTGATCTAGTTGCCGAATTAAAAAGATTTCCCGAGCTTCATCCTGCACAGCAAAGATCTATGGCGTGTAGTCAATCAAGCTGAATGCTGAGAGACCACTTGCGTATACAACTCCAAAGTCTGATCACACATCTCTTTTAAACTAAACATGCTGATAGGCTGCACGTGTTGTGGTTGGTCTAAATGCAACTTTAAGGTGTCGAGTAATTGTGTTTCATCATCGACAGTGACTAAACCTTGCGGATAGACATTGGATAAAATTTCAGCTACACCACCACGGTTCCAACCAATCACAGGTGTACCTACAGACAGTGCTTCGAGTACAGTCCGTCCAAAGGTTTCCGCTTGGCTCGACAAAGATAAAACCAAATCGCTAAAAGCTAACCATTCACGGATATCTGAACGATGACCGACAAAAGTAATCCGATCACTCAGCCCTTTAGCCGCAATACTGTCTTGCATTTCTTGTAAATAAGCCGCTTTTTTCGGATCTGCACCACCGACCACCACCGCATGTACGTCGGGATACTGTGTTTGTAGCTGTTCCATTAAATGGATCAGGGTTTCATGACCTTTCAAACGGGTGATACGGCCTGGTAAGCAAATCAGACGCTTATTTTCTAGTTCAGGGAAATCTTTTAGGGTTTGATTGAGCCAGTGTGCTGAGGGTTGATAACCATGTGGAAAAGCAGCGGGGTCAATGCCACGATAAATACGCACAATGTCCTTGGTAGGACAGTTTTTGTAGTTGTCCGTGATGTATTTGACAACACTATCCGAGACCGCAATGACTTTTTCAGCCTGCGTCATGATTTGACTATAGCGATTAATCGAATAAAAACCATGTACAGTTGAAATCAGGTGAGGTCGCTTGTTTGCAGGAATCCCTTTGAGGGCAAAATGCGTGAGCCACGCAGGGACACGTGAGCGCACATGCACTATGTCTGGTTGATGTTGCTCAATCAGTTTACGTAGAGGACGAATTTGCCATAAGCTTGATAAGGCTTTTTTATGGATTGCGAGCGTGAGGTGAGTTGAACCTTCAGCTTCCAATTGAGTTACCATGCGACCACCATTTGAAACCACTAAGGACTCATGACCGGCGGTCACTAAAGCACGAGCTATTTCTAAGGTTCCTCGCTCGACACCACCACTGTTCAATTCAGGTAAAAGCTGCATTACTTTCATAGCATTTCTCTTTTTTATGTGCTGAGTTGAACTCAATAGATTTTGTCATAGCCTTGTGGGCGGGTTTTAAAGCGGCGATGGAACCACATGTATTGTGTCGGTGCGATTCGTAGCTGATTTTCAATAATTTTATTGGTTCGAACAGCATCCGAAACTTCATCTTCACTCGGAAAATTATCCAAAGCAGGTTCAATCAGCACATGATATTGAGGGTTGCTGATGTCGCCATCGCGATAAAAATACAACGGGATCGCCTCGGCTTTAGCAATTTTTAATAAGCGACGATGTGCAGTAACAGTGGCTGCTGGAGTACCAAAAAATGGTGCCATAACCCCTTGTTTTAAACCAAAGTCTTGATCGGGACTGTACCAAATGGCATGGCCATTTTTCAGATTGCGAATCAAGCCACGCATATCGTCATGGTCGATTTGGTTGGCATAGATGGTGGCACGGCAACGCACAATCAACATATCCAACAGCGGATTATTTTGCGGACGATAAACCACATCCGGCTCAAAGAACTGTGCGCATAAGTAGCCACCAGCATCGAGCAGGGTAGAATGTGTGCCGAGGAGTAAAATACCTTTGCCTTCAGCTTGTGCATTTTGAATATGTTCTAAGCCTTCAATTTGCACCCGATTTTTGAACCACTGCGGACTGTACCATGCATTTAAAGTTTCAAAAATGCCAATCATTTGGTCGATAAAAACCTGTCGTGCATTGGCCTCAACCTGTTCTGCTGTCCATTCAGGAAAGCAAACTTCCAAGTTGCGAATCGTGGTTTTACGACGTGATTTGAGATTTTTAAATGCGACAGAACCGAGGAATTGTCCAAGGCGATACTGAACTGCCCAAGGAAGAATCGCCAAAATCATAAGAAATACAATCCCTATCCATATTCCCCAATACTGAGGAAGTAAGAAAGACCATTGGAATTTTCCGGGTTGATATGTTGGCTTTTGACTCATAGGGCTAAATCAAAGATTAAAAAATAGGGGTTCAGTTTAGCATGAAGCTGAATTGAAAGAGAAAGTTCAAACTCATGCTGCGCTAGACTTAACCTTTGACTAAACCGCCATCGACAATCAAATTCTGCCCGGTGACTGCACGTGAGTAAGGGGACAAGAACATCATGATGGCCGCCGCAAATTCTTCAGGTGTGGTCACTGTGCGTAAAGGTGTCGATGCTGCGATTAAATCAAACACGGCATCGGGCGTCGCTTTACTGGCATCGGTGCTTTGTAATAAGCCACCTGAAAGCATATTCACATTAATCCCAAACTCACCCAGCTCATGTGCCGCTGTGCGGGTGAAGGCCAACAAAGCTGCCTTTGCTGCAGTGTAGTCGTGGTAAGGCACGACAGGGTTTTGTACCAGGTTGGTACCAATATTGACAATGCGACCAAAACCCTGTGCTTTCATCTTGGGAAGCGCCGCTTGCGTGGTGTTGAGAGCAGCAACGACTGCTCCATCAAATTGTTGCTGTAAGTGCTGTGCGGTCAGTTCTTCCATTTTAGGACGGGCATCGCCATTAAATTGAAAATGGATGAGGGCATTATTTACGACAGAGGTGATCGCGGTACCAAAATGTGCTTCTGCTGCGGCAAAAAGCTGTTCTACTTGAGCTTTATCTGTGACATCTGCTTGATAGGCAAACACTTGCTGAGGAAATGCGGTCGCCAACTGTTCTGCCGCAGTTTGACTGGATAGATAGTTCACGACCACGCGTGCCCCTTCAGCTATTAAAGTTTGGCTAATTGCCAAACCGAGGCCACGTGCGCCTCCTGTAACCAAGACAATTTGATCTGAAATTTGCATGCTCGTGACTCAATCTTATATTGAACGTCACCATAGCAAGCTTTTCACATTTGCGGAATCGTCTTTACAGACGCTGTATGCTCCAATTTGAAACAGCGTCATTTAGGTTAGCCATCCAGTCGAGTCATATGACATAAAAAAGCCGTATCGAAATACGGCTTTTTCTGTGTGGAATATTTGTAGATTTAGCCTTTAGCGAGCGTTTCTAGCTCATCTAAACGTTCCATTTTTTCCAACATTTCGTCATCAATTTCAGCAAGACGCTGTGATGCTTTGGTGGCAGCATCGGCGTCAGTCATAAACCAAGAACCGTCGGCTAATTTTTCAGACAATTCAGCTTGCTCTTGTTCCAATGCTTCAATTTCAGTCGGCAGTTGTTCTAAAGCACGTTGGTCTTTATAGCTGAGCTTGACTTTTTTAGGCACCGCAGCGGCAGCCGCTGCTTCGGCTTTAGCCATGGCTTTTTTCACATCGCTTTTTTGATCCACGACAGTTTGGTCAGGACGCTGTTCCAAATAGTCTTGGTAACCTCCGATGTATTCATCGATTTGACCTTTACCATCAAATACCCAAGTCGAAGTCACCACGTTGTCCATAAAGGCACGGTCATGCGAAATCAGTAACAGTGTGCCTTTGTAAGCGCTGAGCATTTCTTCCAACAGTTCAAGCGTCACCATATCCAAGTCGTTGGTCGGTTCGTCCATCACGATAAGGTTCGATGGTTTTAGTAGAAGCTTAGCCAACAGAATACGGTTACGCTCACCCCCAGACAGTGCTTTAACAGGTGTACGTGCACGTTCTGGAGAGAATAAGAAGTCTTGTAAATAACTGTAGATGTGACGACGGCTACCGTTTACATCGACATGGTCTGAGCCTTCAGAGACGTTATCTTTCACTGATTTTTCAAGATCAAGTGCATTTCGAAGCTGATCAAAGTAAGCAACTTCAAGCTGTGTACCTGTTTTTACTGTACCAGTATGTTCTTGCTCACCCAAAATAGCTTTGATAAGAGTGGTTTTACCCACACCGTTGTCACCGACTAAGCCGATACGGTCACCACGTAATACCAGTGCCGAGAAGTCTTTGATGATTGGTGCGCTGTTGCCAAATTGCACAGCTAAGTTTTCAATTTCAAAGACCACTTTACCTGAGCGCTGCGCATCTTGCGTTGCCATGCTCACTTTGCCTTGTTGTGAACGACGTGCTTTAGACTCTTCACGCAACGCTTTTAAGGCACGAACACGACCTTCGTTACGGGTACGACGCGCTTTAATGCCCTGACGAATCCACACTTCTTCTTCAGCGAGTTTTTTATCGAATAGCGCATTTTGCTTTTCTTCCGCTTCCATTTGCTGAGCTTTAAGTTCGAGGTAACGTGAATAGTTACCTTCATAGCTACGCAAAATGCCGCGGTCAAGTTCCACAATACGGGTTGCGATGCTATCGACAAATGAACGGTCATGCGAAATAAACAACAGGGTTAAGTTGTTTTGATCGAGTAAGAATTTTTCGAGCCATTCAATACTTTCAACGTCCAAATGGTTGGTTGGTTCGTCGAGTAGCAATACATCGGGCTGCGTTAAGAGAGCACGTGCCAATAGAACACGACGCTTACGACCACCAGACAAATCTGCAAGGTCAGCTTCTGGGTCTAGGCCCATTTTACTGAGGATGGCATTCACTTTAGTTTCAAGTGACCAGCCATCCATTTGATCCATCTGATGTTGTAGGTTACCCATGCGCTCACAGGCGTCCATATCGCCGAGTACGCAGGCTTCGCTGGCTTCATGATAAGCACGTAATACAGTTGCAGCTTCACCTGCACCATCGGCAACAATATCAGCAACTTTGCCCGAATCCATGGGTACATCTTGAGCAAGCATTGAAATCGTAATGCCATTTTGCAATGAAACTTCACCGCCATCTGGCAATAAAGTTCCCTCAATCAGTTTAAGTAAAGTAGACTTACCTTCACCATTACGACCGATTAGACACACTCGCTCGCCACGTTCTAAACTGAAGTTCGCGCCGTCGAGTAGGGAAGGTCCGCCAAATGCAAGCTGGACGTCCCTTAAAGTAATATAGGCCATAATGTTTCCTGAAATCTTATATGAGGAGTGTAAATTGACTACACAACAAAATCTTGATGAACAGGCGTCATTTTCCGCACCCATTGAAGATTTGCAAGTCCGAATTGCATTTTTAGATGATTTAGTTGACCAACTGAATGATCAAGTTGCGCGTCAAAACGCCGAAATCGCTGATTTAAAGAAACAAATGCAGATGTTGTATCGTCGTATTGAATCGGCAGATTTATCTGAAGGCATCGCGGCATTTGACCCGATGACCAACCGCCCACCGCATTATTAATGTCGATTTTGAATGACAGGCAGATGACGAATCAGCGCCAAAGCTGTGGATTGGTGTAAATTTATTTGACCTTTTGCAGCGTGACAGGTCTAATGCACCGCATCTGCTGATCGAAACCCATTATTTCATCTCATGAGTCAAAAAGTTGTCCTGCTAGATTTGGAAAATAACCCGCCCACAGCAAATCTATTGCGCAATATCATTGAGCATTACAGTACTTTGTATGTGTTTAGCTGCAGCGGAAAATTTGAATATGCACTTGAAGATTTGACTGAAATTGCAGGGTGGATTGCGAGTGGTCAATTGGTGGTTTTGGATATTCCAGAAACGCCGCAAAAAGAATTTGAATATGCGGTGATTGTGGGGCAACTGATGGCCTTGATGTATCTAGATTCGCATATTGAAGTCATTTCAGCAATGTCTAATATTGAATTACTGATGGAACAATTGGATGGCTCTGGACTCAGTGCACATCTCATTCAAATTCAGTCAGAACAAGAAGTTTCACATAAAGTGAAGTATAAGATTCCTGACCTAGAAACCATTCGGAATAAACCTGATTTATTACTGATTAAACACTATTGTGATGGTCTGGAAAAACTCAGTGGCAAACCCAACAGTTTGGATAAACTGAAAAATTCACTGATGAATATTTTGCAAGTCTCTAGCGAAAAAGCTCAGCATTTGGTCGGTATGTTGATCAATCTAAAAATCGTCAAACGCTTTGATGAGCAGATTTCGATTCGAAAAAAAGTACTCAAACAATGGGTGCAGCTAGATTTAAATGCGACTGCTGAAACAGCATTGCCCATCAAAACAGACCTGAACGCATTTACTGCTTCACTCGAAAAACAAACCTCAAATACTGATGATACGGCGTCGATGATTCAGGCTGCACAGCAAGGCTTATTTAAAAATTTCAATAAGATTGATCCTGTGCAAATGGAAGTGATCCGAAAATTGCATGAATTAAAATCAGATAAACCAAAAGATATCTACGCCTTACGTGATTTATTGGAGCAAATGTTCCCACAATCTGACGTTCGATTATTACTTAAAGAGTTGATCGAAAAAGGATATATCTATTGGAATGGTCACGAAGTCCTGTATAGCCACGAGATGTTCCTGAATTAATATAAAATAATTAAATGGGTGAGCTATGAAAAAAATATTATTACTTGATATTGAAAATTTGCATAAAACTGAAAATGAGTTGCTAACTTATTTAAAGCAATACTCATCTATTTATTTAGTTTACGCCAAGTCTCCAATAAGTTTTAGCTTGGATGGTTTGGTTAAGCTCTCTCCATTTATTATGAATGGCAAACTAAAAGTATTAAAAATGCCAAAGATTGGGAAGGATGCAGCTGATTTTGGACTAACATTTATTGCAGGCCAACTTTCTACACAAGTTTCGGCTAAGGAATTTAGTTTTGATGTTATGTCTAATGATCATTCCATGGGGTATGTTGTTGATTTATTAAAAATAGCTAAATTTGAAGCTAAAATTATTCATGAAAAGCCGCTAGTTTCTGCTCATGTAATTAACGAAGTGAAAGCTGAGCAAAATGTGGGTGAGCTAATTTTTCAATATTGTGAATATTTAACAAAAAATGCAGCTAGACCTGCAAAGTTAGAAAGTTTATTAAACTCACTTAAAGCTATACTTAAAGTGAGTGATGATGTTGCCAAGGTTTTAGTTGAGTTATTAAAAAAACACAAAATTATCCGCTTGGATAATAGTAAAATATTTTATCAAGATCCAAGTTTGCAGAAGTTTTTGAAATCAAATAAACAAACTGCTGAAACTGCTGAAACTGCTGAAACTGCTGAAACTGCTGAAACTGCTGAAACTGCTGAAACTGCTGAAACTGCTGAAACTGCTGAAACTGCTGAAACTATTGAGCAAAAATTGATTGAGATAAGAAATAAATTACTCGCTCATATGGATGTAAATAACCATACTCCTCCTAAATCTTTAAGTGGTTTTACTAGTATTTTAAAGAGATGTTTGCCTGAAGATGATGTTATTAACTCATTAGAATTATTGAGGAAATATAGATTGATAGAGGTTAATAGTAAACGGCAAGTTAGTTATAACCCGATATTGCTAACTAATATTATTCATTAAGCATGCTTGCGTTTTATATTGCGCTTATGCAACTCTAATAAAGGAATATAAAGGTTGTGCTATGGAAAATACTGGAATCTGGGTTACCGTTTTTATTGTGGTCTTTGTACTTGGGTCGATTTTTGGACTTCGAGTAAATCCTAGAGAAAAAGCCTTGGGCATTATGCGCGAGAAGGCGCGTAAGATGGGGCTGCACCCACGTTTAGTGGCTGCACCTGCTTGGACCAAGATTCCAATGGCATCTGAAAAGCGTGCCAGTATGGTGGCGTATTACAGTGTGCTGATTCCAGATGCGCGTTTGCCTTTAATGCGTGCTTTAGTGGTCGATGACAAACTTGAACTGGTACATGGTGATGACAAGTTCAAGGATTTAGCCATTACATTAAAGGGCATTTATGCTATTGATATGCAGGCAAACTGTGTAGGACTCTATTGGAACGAAGAATCTGACTTAAGAGCCACACAGCTTGATGATATGAAAGCATTTTTACATTCATTGGCTGAACTTTAAATTTTAAAAAACCTATTAAACAGGAATGATGGTTAACTATGGCGAACGCTCCTCGGTCCACATCTAAAAGTACCACAGCAAAATCTGCCGATGCTGGGAAAAAGCGTGCGTTAGTGATTGTGGAATCGCCTGCAAAAGCGAAAACAATCAATAAATATTTGGGCTCTGATTACATCGTGAAATCATCGGTGGGTCATGTCCGTGATTTACCTACAGGCGGCTCGAGTAAAACAGCAGAGAAAAAGCCAGTAACTCGTGCAAAATTAACTGAAGCTGAAAAAGCCAAAAAAGCACAAAAAGCTTTGGTTAATCGTATGGGTGTAGACCCTGAAAATGACTGGAAGGCACAGTACGAAGTCCTACCGGGTAAAGAACATGTTGTTGCGGAACTGAAAAAGCTTGCATCGCAAGTTGACGAGGTCTATCTCGCAACGGATATGGATAGGGAAGGAGAAGCAATTGCTTGGCATTTAAAAGAAGTCATTGGCGGTGACGACTCACGTTATCAACGTGTAGTGTTCAACGAAATTACCAAAAATGCCATCCAAGAAGCGTTTAAACATCCTTCTCGCCTCGATACAGATAAAGTCAATGCTCAACAAGCCCGTCGTTTCCTCGACCGTATTGTGGGCTTTATGATCTCGCCACTCTTATGGGAAAAAATCGCCCGTGGTTTATCAGCAGGTCGTGTGCAATCTGTGGCTGTTAAACTTGTGGTTGAGCGTGAACGTGAAATTCGTGCCTTCGTTCCAGAAGAATTTTGGCAAGTTTTTGCAGATACCAAGTCGAAGAAAGACGATATCCGTTTAGAAGCGGTGAAGCAAAATGGCAAGACTTTAAAACTGCACAATAAAGCTGAAACGGATGCTTTACTGAACTTGATTAAAGATGCCGACTACACAGTTTCAGCACGTGAAGACAAACCAACTAAGGTTAATCCAAGCGCGCCTTACATCACGTCTACATTGCAACAAGCAGCGAGTACACGTTTAGGTTTTTCTGTGAAGAAAACCATGATGTTGGCACAGCGCTTATATGAAGCCGGCTTTATTACTTATATGCGTACAGACTCAACATTCTTGAGTGATGACGCTGTAAATATGGTTCGTGGTCATATTGAAACTGAGTTTGGTCAAAAATATTTACCGGCTAAACCAAATCGCTACGGCAATAAAGCTGGTGCGCAAGAAGCCCATGAAGCGATTCGTCCATCAAATGTGGCGCTAAAAGGCGATAGTTTGGTGGGTGTTGAGCGTGATGCGCAGCGTCTTTATGACCTGATCTGGCGTCAGTTTGTGGCATGTCAGATGACACCAGCGGAATATTTATCATCGACTATTTTAGTCAATGCCAATGGTGTAGAACTCAAAGCCAAAGGTCGTACCTTGGTATTCGATGGTTTCACCAAAGTTCGTGGTCAAAACAAATCGGATGATGATGTACTGTTACCTGCTGTAAAAGTCGGTGAAGTACTGAAACTTGAAAAATTAGATCCATCGCAACACTTTACTAAACCACCTGCGCGCTTCACTGAAGCATCTTTGGTCAAAGAGCTTGAGAAAAAAGGGATTGGTCGTCCATCGACGTATGCTGCGATTATCTCAACTATTCAAGACCGTGGTTATGTGAAGCTTGATAACCGTCGTTTGTTCGCTGAGAAAATGGGTGAAATCGTGACAGATCGTCTCGATGAAAACTTCAATAACTTGATGAACTATGCATTCACGGCAGATCTTGAAGGTCAGCTAGATAAAGTCGCGGATGGTGATCGTAACTGGAAAGAGTTACTCAATAGCTTCTACGGTGATTTTAAAACACGCTTAACCACAGCTCAGGGTGAAAATGGCATGCGCCGTAATTTACCTGTAGAAGTGGATGCGGTGCACTGTAAAGAATGTGACCGTCCAATGCAGATTCGTACAGGTACAACAGGCGTATTCTTAGGTTGTTCGGGTTATAACTTACCACCTAAAGAGCGTTGTAAGGGAACTTTAAACCTGACACCTGTAGAATCATTGGCTGCACTGTCTGACGATGACTCGGCAGAAACAGCAGATTTAATGTCGAAAAAACGCTGTCCAATCTGTGAAACAGCCATGGACAGCTATGTGATTGATGGCGGCCGTAAGTTGCATATCTGTGGTAATAACCCGGACTGTGCTGGTTTTGAGCTTGAAGAAGGTGAGTTCAAAATCAAAGGGTATGATGGCCCAACCATTCCGTGCGACAAATGTGATGGCGAAATGCAATTGAAGACAGGCCGTTTCGGTCCTTACTTTGCATGTAATAGCTGTGACAATACACGTAAAGTGTTGAAGAGCGGTCAGCCTGCACCTCCACGTGTAGATCCAATTAAAATGGAGCACTTACGTTCAACAAAACATGATGACTTCTTTGTCCTTCGTGATGGCGCAGCAGGTTTATTCTTAGCTGCAAGTAAGTTCCCGAAAGTACGTGAAACTCGTGCACCGAAAGTGGCTGAACTACGTTCTGTCGCAGATCAGTTGGATGCAAAATATCAGTTCATCTTGCAAGCGCCGGATGTCGATCCTGAAGGAAACCCAACATTGGTGAAATTCAGCCGTAAGAACCAAGCGCAATATATTGGTTCTGAAAATGCTGAAGGAAAACAAACCAAATGGTCTTTGGTGTACCAAGACGGTAAGTGGGTTGAGGCTTAAGCTTTAAAATCAATAAAATGCTGACTTCGGTCGGCATTTTTTATGTCAGAATTAATCAAAATTTAAATGATAAAAATGATTGGGGGAATAGTGGAAATTCAAACGAAAAAGTTTGCTGTACTCATAGATGCGGATAACTCATCGACCAATGCTATTCCATCTGTGTTGGAAGAGGTTGCAAAATATGGAATCGCAAGTGTTAAACGAGTTTATGGAGATTGGAGCAGCGAAACCTTAAAAAATTGGCGTGAAGTCTTACTTCCTCATGCAATCACACCTGTTCAGCAGTTTGCTTACACAAAGGGCAAAGATGCAACGGATATGATTTTGATCATTGATGCGATGGATTTGCTGTACGCAGGTGCATTGGATGGCTTTTGTATTGTTTCAAGCGACAGTGATTTTACCCCTTTAGCATCTAGAATTCGTGAAAATGGGCTAAGTGTTTACGGTTTTGGAAAAAAGTCGACGCCAGAGGCATTTAAAAAAGCATGTGATAAATTTATTTATGTTGAAAACTTACTGCAAGATAATGAGCTAAAAAATACTGAAGAAGATCTTATTGTTTCACCAATTAAAGAAGTCATTGAAAATACAAAAGTAAGTGAACCAAAGCCATCTGTGCAGATTAAAGAGAATACAATCACTGAAATCATTGATAAACCCACTTTAAATTTGATTTATAAAGCTGTGAAAGATAATGCGGATGAAAATGGATGGGCCAATTTAAGTATGGTTGGGCAATATATCAGCGCAGTCAAACCTGACTTTGATTCTAGAAACTACGGTCGAGCAAAATTATCTGGACTAATTAAAACGCTAAATTTGTTTGAAACAAAAATAGAAATGAGTCAAATGTATTTAAGAAAGATAAAAAAGCAGAGTACGATTTAAAATGTGGAAAAAATTCGGGTACTGTGCTTATTGCTGATTTTATTGGTTGTCGCAGTCAATGCCTATAAAGACAAAAACCAAGACTGGAGTAAACCGATCTTTGTATTGTTACATCCAATTAATGCAGATGGTCGAGAGAGCACACAAGCTTATATACAGCAGCTCTCTGTCAATGATTTAAACGATGTTCAACAATATTTACAAGCGACAGCACAGAAATATCGAGGGCAACCGACTTATGTGTATTTTAAGTTAGGTCGCGAGCTGAAAGTTTTACCTCCCAAAGTACCCAATGACGCCGGTATGTTGGACGTTATCTTATGGAGTTTGAAATTCCGCTACTATGCTTGGCAGCAGCATGAAAATGTAGATGGTGTTTCGAGTGTCACTCTCTTTCTAAATTATTACGATCCGAACCAAACCAAAGAACTTAAACATTCCACAGCCTTGGAAAATGGTCGAATTGGATCGGTGAATTTATTTGCATCGAATAAACAGACAGCGCAGAATAAAATCGTTTTAGCACATGAGTTATTACACGCTTTTGGTGCAACTGATAAGTATGATTTGGCTACAGGTCAGCCTATCTTCCCTGTCGGTTATGCAGAACCCCAACGGCAGCCTTTGTTTCCACAAAGCAAAGCTGAACTGATGGCTGGGCATATTCCTACCTCACAGACGCAAAGTAAAATGCCTGAAGATTTAGCTGATACTGTGGTGAATGACGTCACAGCGATTGAAGTGGGATGGAAAAAATAATGTGGATAAAACCTATCTTATCCACAGTCTAAGTCAGCAGTGTGGATAAGATTTGGACTTTTCTTTTATTTTTCTTCATCATGAAGTTGCATAATCCATTGAATAACGAATAATTTGAGAAAAAACATGAGAACAGTAGGCAACGATTTAATTCGCAGTCAGCTCCATGAAAACCGTAAGTGGTATCTCGGTTTAGGTGCTTTATTGGTGGTCTTCGGATTGGTCCTTTTGGTAGCCTTGCCATTTGCGACACTTACGGTGATTTATATTTTTGGTTTGCTGATGATGTTAGGTGGCGTAATTCACTTCATCGCAGCATTTAAAATTTTTGAAGGCGGCTACCGCTGGTTCTGGGCACTATTTGGTGTGTTGTATTTGGTCGCAGGCTATTATGCATTTACAACGCCTGTCAAAACGGCCATTGTCCTGACCAATTTGTTGGCGATTATTTTGATCATTGCAGGGGTCATTCGTATATTTAATGCTGTGCTATTTCGAGCATTTCAAGGTTGGGGATGGACACTATTTTCAGGGCTATTGACCTTGATTACGGGGGTGATCATTTTGATTTCGCCTGATGCGCCATTTTGGGTATTAGGATTATTCTTGGCGGTTGATATTTTATTCCAAGGGGTCAACTACCTTACTTTGGCATCTTATATTCGACGTGAAGTGCCGAAAAGCTCGGCAGAGCAGTAAGTTGCTTGCGTCTCCGATAAATAAAAAAAGAGTGCTGAGGCACTCTTTTTTTATTCACTTTTAATGTGTACAACCCGTTAAGGTTTCACGCTATAGCGGCTACTAATGGCGATACGGTTCCATGTGTTAATGACAATCGCGAGCCATTCAATCGCACTGATTTGATCATCAGTTAAAAATGGTAGGGCATCTTCATAGACGGCATCGGGAACTTGGCCTTCGGCAATCAATGTAATCGCTTCGATCAAGCTTAAAGCAGCACGTTCTTTTTCATCGTAGTACGCAGTTTCACGCCATGCATTGAGTAGGCTAATACGTTCAATGCTTTCACCTGTTTTCATTGCATCTTGTGCATGCATACGAATACAGAACGCACATTCGTTGATTTGGGATGCACGTAATTTGAGTAAATGAGCTAATCCTTCACTTAGGCCAGCCTCATTTATTTTTTGCATTGCCAGTGCATCAAGTTCTGCGACTTTTTTATATAGCTCAGGTGCAGATTGACCTAGGTTGATTCGTGACATTTCGAACCTTTCTGATGTTTTTAGATATACCTGCTATTTTAAAACCGTTATGGTTGAGGACAAGTTTTATTTTGAGCATTTAGATGACCACTTTTGTTCTTGCGCCCGATTCATTTAAAGAAAGTATGAGTGCTCAACAAGCCTGTGACGCGATGCAGCGTGCAATTTTAAAGCTCATACCTGACGCCAATGTCATCGCTGTGCCAATGGCAGATGGCGGTGAGGGAACTGTAGATGCGTTACTCAGTGCTTGCGACGGCCAAAAAGTGACGATAGCGCTTACAGGTCCTTTGCCCAATCAACGTGTGACGACGTATTTCGGTTTGATCGACGGTGGGAAAACCGCAGTGATTGAAATGGCAAAAGCTAATGGTATTCATCTTGTCGATATTGCTCAGCGAAATCCTTTACTGACGTCAACTAATGGTACGGGCGAAATGATCCAGGCTGCTCTAGACTTCGGAGTAAGTAAAATTATCATTGGCTTGGGCGGGAGTGTGACCAATGATGGCGGTGCAGGTATGGCGCAGGCCTTGGGGGCACAATTTTTAGATGAAAATGGCTTGGAAATAGCAGTTTGTGGTGGTTGTCTTGATCAAATTAACAGTATTGATTTGACGCAGCTTGACTCACGTTTAGCGCATACAGAAATTATCATTGCCAGCGACGTCATTAATCCACTATGTGGTGAAAATGGTGCATCCCATATCTTTAGCCCGCAAAAAGGTGCAACGCAGGAGATGGTGCGTCAGTTAGATCAGAACCTCAGTCATTATGCCGATGTGGTTGAAGCGACACTGGGTTGTACTTTACGTGATGTAGCAGGTGCAGGTGCTGCAGGTGGATTAGGTTTTGGGTTGATGGCTTTTGCAGGTGCATCGATGCAATCAGGTGTGGAATTGGTTATTGAACAAACTCAGTTGAAGGAAAAAATAGCTCAGGCAGATTATGTGCTGACAGGTGAAGGGAAAATTGATCATCAAACCAAGTTAGGTAAAACACCATTTGGTGTGGCGCAGGTTGCAAAAAAGTTTAATAAACCCGTGATCGCCTTTGCTGGTCTAGTGGGTGAGGAAATAACAGAACTTTATGATTTAGGTTTCACACAGATTGTTGGGATTAATCCACCAGATTGTAAGTTGGAAGATGCATTAAAAAATGCCGAAACATACTTAGAAAAAAGTTGTACAGATCTCATCAATTCTATATGTAAAAGATCAGAACCTACTCCTCTTAAGATGGATCGGTTCTGAAAAGTGTTACTTCTATAAGCGATTTTCTAAATAGTGCTGTGCCAATGTGACTTCTGCATCGTACTCAGTTGGATTTTGCGGTTTAGGGAGGCGAATATTAGGTGCAATACCAATGTCGTCAATTTGCTGCCCCGTACGGCGGTGGATAAATGTGGTTGCATAATACAGTGTGAATTGTTGAGATGGCGTTTTGATGGTTCGAATATTCGATGCATCTAAAGCACCATAAGTGTTACGCCCCATGACTAAAACATTCGGATTTTGACGTGCGGTTAAAATAAACATTTCACACGAACTACCGCATTCTTCATCTGACAGAATAACAACTTTTTTGGGCGTAGCTTTGACGTCTGAATGGGCGATCACATATTTTTCCTCTTTCTGCTTCGTCATCCCAACCCAGCTATTTTTATTGCTTTCAAGTTTAGCAATCATACGATTAAATTCTACCTTGATTTCCCCATCAGGTAAGGTTTTGGCTGTTTCTTTCCATGATTGAATATTTTCTGTAGATGCATAAATTTGGGGTATTTCAAACCAATACTCAGCTGCTCCCAAAAGTGGATAAAGGGGTTGTGCTGATGTATCAAATCCGCCTGAGTTTTTGCGTAGATCAAGAATTAAATAACGTGCGTCTAACACTTGGTTTTGATTGTCTTGAATGATCTTTTCAAGTTGATCTTGAACAGACAGAGCAAAAGTTGGGATGGTAATTAAGGTTGTCTGCTCAGATAATTTTTGCGTGGTCACGAGATTGCTTGATTGTATTGTTGAACTCTCTGTGACGGCTTCTGATATGGTTTTTCGGCCTAAGCTCAGATGGCCTTTACGGATAGATTTCAGAAAGTGATTGGTGATTTCTTTACAGGCATCGACCGAATTTACTTGTGTAATTTTAGCGTTTTGCTCATTTATGTCCTTTTGAATATTTTCTGGATAGTTGTCCCAGTTTTTTGCTCGAATACCCGCATCATTTTTGAGTATAAATTTAGAGCTAAAGTTAAAATCTTTTTGGCACTCACTAGGTGTCATGGGCTAAGTTTATCTGCAGCTTGAATACTTGGACATGGAAAAAAACTACTACTCAGTACCAACAGAGAAAGCTGTGAAAATCTATTGAACATGTCATGATTCCTAGAGATGATTATTTTCTAAAGTTATAAGCCTATGGTTTTAAATAGGTTTTTGTTTTTCTAATGATATTGAATTGTAAATCTACTGATTTTTTACTGTATAAACAATGAAAATTTTAAATGAATAGTCATGGTTAAAGCGATGTGTTTCCGCGTCAAGTTGAGTCACTTTGTAGTCGTCTACGCTGTGAATTTAGGGTAGCTCTGTTAAACTACCAACTCACATAGCACGATGAGACACCATGAGTTTAGCCAACCTGATTGATGAATTAAATCCTCAACAAAAACAAGCCGCAACAACAGAAGCACAGCATAGCTTGGTTTTGGCGGGAGCAGGTTGTGGTAAAACCAAAACCATCGTGGCGCGTGCAGCTTATTTAATTGATCAAGGCGTGCCTGCCAATCAAATTCAAATTTTGACTTTTACTCGCCGTGCGGCCAGTGAAATTGTCGCTCGTGTGGAGTTGGCTCTGGGTGAGCAAGCTAAAGGGCTACGTGCATCAACCTTTCATACCTTTTGTATGTACCTATTGCGCCGCATTCCAAAAGCCTTTGGCCTAGAGCAGTTTTCGATTATTGATCGTGATGATCAACTCATGATGTTCCGCCTGATTCGTGGCCGTGATGATAAGAAAAACCCCAATCACTTGCCCAAGCCAAAAGAACTCTGTGACCTATATTCTTTTGCGCGGAATACGCGTCAAAAACTTAGCATTGCCATGGAAAAGCAAATGCCTGAGTACTTTGCTTTAAAAGATCAAATCGCGGATATCATGAAAGAATACGAAGCTCGTAAACGTGCGCGTAGTTTTTTAGATTATGACGATATCTTGGCGATTGTGGCGAAAGCCTTGGCGGAATCAGATGGACTGGTCGATTATGTGGCTTCGATTTGCCGCCACATGTTGGTCGATGAAATGCAGGATACCAATCCTCTGCAATGGGCGTTACTTGAGCCATTAAAAGAACGTGTCAGCTTGTTCTGTGTTGGCGATGATGCACAGTCCATTTACGGCTTCCGTGGTGCAGACTTTGAAAATATTCATCATTTCAAAGAGCGTGTACCCGACGCACAGATTTTCAAACTCGAAAAAAATTATCGTTCAACCCAAGAAATTTTAGATCTGTCGAATTGGTTGTTGGATGAAAGTGAAATTAAATATGACAAACGCCTAGATGCCTATCGTGGTGAAGGGATTAAGCCGAAAATGCATATTTTCCCGAATGAGTTTGATGAAGCCAAATGGATTGCCATTGATATTAAAGAGCGTCATTACCTCGAAGGCAGCAAATGGTCGGATCATATGGTGCTTGTGCGTTCAAGCTTTGCTGCTCGTCATATTGAAGCGGCCTGTATTGCCGCAAACGTGCCGTATCGCTTTATTGGCGGCATGAAATTACTTGAAACAGCCCATGTAAAAGACTTACTCAGTGTATTGCGTGTAGTGGCCAATCCTTTAGATGATATTGCATGGATGCGCTTTTTAACCTTGTGGAATGGTGTGGGTGATGTAGGTGCGAGTAAGTTATCGCAGCAGATTTTACTCGAGCCAGAAATGCAAGCCATTGCAACCAAGTTGGAAAAGTTTGGCAAAGTACCTGATCAAGCGATTCTGATGATGAAGCAAATGTCGGTGTTGAAAGATCAAGTCAAAGAATGTGTAAGCTTGGCTGTTCAAGCGATTTCTGAGCAGCTGGAAGAAAACTATAAAAAAGATTGGAACCGCCGTGTCGGGGATTTTGATTTGGTGAAACAACTGGCATCAAAGCATACACAGCTCAGTGAATTTCTTGAAGAGTATGTGCTCGATCCTGTGTCTATTTCTGAAATTGAACGGCAATCTGACAATGATGTCGTGACTTTAATTACCATTCATTCGGCAAAAGGAACGGAGCAAAAAGTCTGTTATGTGGCGAATGTCACACCAGGGCAATATCCGCATGCACGTGCCCAAGGTAATTTCGATGAAGTGGAAGAAGAACGTCGGGTGTTATATGTGGCGCTGACACGTGCGCAAAATGAATTGATTTTGACTAAGCAAAACTTGAACCACTGGGCGCGTGAAACTGTCGATGAGCAAGGGCGTAAAGTAGAAAGTTACTTTATGAATGATTTAACTCGAAACCTATGTAGTTTGGAAACACATTATAAAACCCGTCAGCAAACCGTAAAAAGTGCGTTAATCGAAAGAAAATCGATTAAAATAGATTTTTGACGTGATTTACACGCAAGTTAAAAAGCAAAATAGACAAATGCTTTTTGATGATGCTGTCTATTTGGAAGATTGAATGAAAATTTTAGTACGTAACTTAGAGCGTTCAGTTACTGAAGCAGAATTGGTTGAACTGTTTAAACCATTTGGCGCAGTAGAGTCTGCTGTTGTTGTTATGGATGCAAGCACAGGTAAATCGAAAGGGTTTGGTTTTGTCGAAATGCCAAATGGTCGTGAAGCTGTAAAAGCGATTAAAGGCCTGAATACTTTGAAAGTCAAAGGTGCGGGTATTCGCGTAAAAGCGGCTGAAGATAAGCCTAAAGCATAAATTCAAAAAGGAGCGTAACGCTCCTTTTTTTATCGGTGATCTATGAAAAAATGCTACTCGGCTTTGTCGATTGTTGCGCCATCTGGTTCGAACATTGCTTGTGGGCTTAAAACGCTTGAAGTCCGCTCATGGCAGCCCGAACATTTGCCTTTAAAAGATTTAGTGATCGTGGAAAATCAACGCTACTTACATGAAAGCGGAGATGAAGATATTGGACGTGCAGTGGCGATGGTCGATGTATATGACGTTCATGCATGGACTGAAACAGAGGTAGAGCAAGCGCAGGCGACATATTGGGCAGCAGGGTACTGGGCTTGGCGTCTGGAAAATATCAGGATGATTGATTGGGATATGCCTGTTCCTGCCAAGCGTGACATTTATTTAATTGAAATCGATCATCCATAATATTTATTGTGAATTTCCTAAAAATCCGTTTAAGCTTATTCATGTAGAAAAACACCAAAATTTAGGGAATTGTTCATGTCTCGTGTTGCTCGCTTTCATGCTGATCGTACCAATCAAAAGTTATATTTTAGCCGTCTTGCATGTCAGCAAGCTGAGCAGACCGATCATGTTCAACAAGCTCAGGCTTATCGCGAAGCAGCGGTTTTTCATTTGCATGGTGCAGTACTTGCGTTTTTACAAGAATTGGTGCGTTACTATCGTTTAAATGATCCTGCGCCCACGTTAAAGTCGATTGAAACGCTGATGGCTGAAAAAGGTCAGGTATCACCTGAAGTGACTGTTATGCAGCAATTGGCAAACCAGGGCTTTATTGCGGAGCTGAAACGCGCACATCGTATGTGTCAGTATGCACCTGAACCGTCTGCACCGGAGCCAGAAGATGAAACGTCTTCAAATTTAATTATTAAAGTTACCCAAACACCACAAGCATGGTTGCCCGATACCGCTATTTTGCGTGAATGGCATCGTGATCTAACTCAATTAATTGATGGATTTCGTAACGAGATGGTGGAGTTCTAATCGGACTATTGCTACTTGAAATAAATTTATTTAACCCGATATAAGATTATCTAAGTAATACAAAGTGCAGATGCCTTTATCACCATGTTGCGCATGGAGGGATATATGTCTATAGAACAGTTGAAAGAACTCTTTGGGAACCAGGAAGCAATTTTAGAGCTGGTTCAATTGGAAGGTGGTGAGTTGGCATTGCGTAATGCAGGCTCAGAAAAAGAGCCTTTGGTGACTATCCAATTCAATGAAGAATTACGCAATATTTTGGGCGATCAAATGAGTGTGATCGCTCAGCAAATGATTCAGGCTGCATTGTTTGGTCTGTTAGAAAAACAAGTGGATGAATGGCATGCCGAAGTGGTTGATGAAAAGCCAAAATATATGAGCTAATCATATAGCTGCTGACTTTGCGGATCATGATAATGAAAACGCACCTTTTGGTGCGTTTTTTTATATCCAAAATGGCACTTAGACTGTGCCCAGTTCAGTAGGTGAGATCAGTATCGAACCTAAAAATACAATAAAGACCCCGATGAGCTGTAAGAAAAAAGGATTTTTGGCATCTTGCCAATACAGAATCAGAAAGACGATGGAAATGGGATAAAACAATAGACAGCCCAGTCCCCATAAAATACTGGTTTTAAATGCAGCGATGAGAAAGCCCAGACCGCCAATCAAAATAATAGCAAGGCCTAAATAGAGGATGTACATGTTTTTCTCGTTTCTTGTTTGAAGTTTTTAAAAATGATGCTTCGTTTGATGCTTATTTTATCAATATGTTTTTTAAATTCAATTATTTGTAATTTTAAAATTAATGAATTATATCCATTAAAAAAAGGCGATGCTTAAATGCATCGCCTTTTTGGTATTGCCCCTAAGCGTTTTATTTAGGCATTTAGTGTGTCGGTGTTTGGTGATGCGCAATTTGGATTTGATTTAAAATATGATTGCTCATATTTTTCGCCATTTCCTCTTTGGCATAATAAACCTCACCGACATTGTCACGACGAATGACTTCAGCTTCTTCTTTGCTTTCCGCACAAACCAATACTTGGATAGACGGATTCAGCATTTTGGCAATGTCGACAATTTTATGAATATCTAAAATATCCATAGGTGAAATGACCAAAAGGCGTGCGTGTTGAATATGGGCCTGAATTAAAACCCCAGGTTCTGTTGCTACACCGGATACCGCAGCGATGCCTTTTTCCCGCAAGTTTTCCACGATTTCACGGTTTTCTTCAGCAATAACCACTTTAATGTTTTCATTCATTAATTCGCGGGTAATACGACGACCGACTTCACCATGACCAATCAGCACCACCTGATCACGCAGATAATCCTGTGAGACCTCATCCGGCAACATGGCCAATGGGTCACTACTACGTTCCAGTAAACGGGCCAAATTCGAGCGCTCACGGATGAGTCGCTGCATAGGCTCGATTGCAGAAAATATAAATGAATTCAGCGTAATCGAGATTAAAGCGCCTGCCAGTATCAGATTTTGACCTTCCATTGAAAGGAGATTTAGAGATACACCTAAGGTCGCCAAAATAAATGAGAACTCACCAATCTGCGCCAAACTCGCCCCAACGGTTAATGCGGTATTGATGGGGTAACGGAAGAACAACACCAACGCCATTGCAGCGATGGTCTTACCAATCATGATAATGCCGACTACTGCTAAGACGTGAAGCGGTTGTTCAATCAAGATCCGTGGATCAAACAGCATGCCGACGGAGACGAAAAACAAAATCGAAAAAATTTCACGAAGCGGAAGGGTTTCTTCTTCTGCACGGTGACTAAAGTCAGACTCTTTGACCACCATACCGGCAAAAAATGCGCCCAGTGCCATGGATACACCAAATACCTTGTAGGCACCAAAGGCAATAGACACAGCTGCTGCAACCACGGTAAGCGTGAATAATTCACGTGAGCCTAAGCGCGCAACCACTTGCATAATCATTGGCACTAAACGTTTACCAATGATCAGCATGAAGGCAATAAAGCCAGCAACTTTGAGTAAGGTAATACCAAGGGTGAGCCAGATATTTTCATCTGCACTACTTTCTGTGAGTGGCTGTCCACCAAGCAATACTGCTGTGGCAGGGAGTAAGACCAGAACCAAGACCATGACCAGATCTTCAACCAAGAGCCAGCCTACAGCAATTTTACCATTCACGGAATTAAGTAAGCCTCGGTCACCGAGAGCCTTGAGGAGAACCACCGTACTTGCACACGACAAACTTAAGCCAAACACTAAGGCTGAGCCCATGCTCCAGCCCCAAAGCATGGAAATTCCCATACCCAGTAAGGTCGCCACTGCAATTTGTAAAATGGCACCGGGCAAAGCAATACGACGGACTTGCATCAAATCATTGAGTGAAAAGTGCATACCCACGCCAAACATCAGGAACATGACACCGAGTTCGGCCAACTGGTTAGCGAGATGGATGTCACCAACTACTCCAGGCGTATTTGGGCTAATAATAATACCGGCAATCAGATAGCCGATGAGGGGAGGAAGTCGCAGGCGCGCAGCTATATAGCCAAAAATTAAGGCAAAACCAAAGCCAACAGCAAGTAATATTATGAGTTCTACATCATGAGGCACTAAAAACTCCTTAAGCCTAAGTTAAGGGTAAAAAAGACAAGCACAAAAAGTGCCAAAAGCATTTTGAAAGTTTAGCAATTCGAATAAAAAAAATGCAAAAAAAAACGACCTAAGCAGGTCGTTTTTTTCAAAAAACTAAAATTATTTGATTTTAGCTTCTTTGAAAATTACGTGTTGACGGATTTTTGGATCAAATTTTTTGATTTCCATTTTTTCCGGCATAGTACGTTTGTTCTTAGTGGTAGTGTAGAAATAACCTGTACCAGCAGAAGAAACTAGGCGAATTTTATCACGCATGTTCGTAGCTCCTTAGATCTTTTGACCTTGAGCACGTAGGTCAGCAACAACCTTTTCGATGCCCAATTTGTCGATAATACGCATACCTTTAGTAGTTAGACGAAGACGTACGAAACGTTTTTCGCTTTCTAACCAAAAACGGTGGTGATGCAGGTTCGGCTCGAACCGGCGTTTAGTTTTGTTGTTGGCGTGTGAGACGTTGTTACCAACGACTGGACGCTTGCCGGTAACTTGGCAAACCTTAGACATGGTGTAACTCCATTGATTTAGCCAACAGCAAATCTGTATGGCCAGTCAAAAAAAACATTGAATTCATTCAAGGGGCGTTTTATATCAAAAATGCGCTTAAAAGACAAGCGATTTTGCATAAAACGAACGATCACCTAGTGTGATCGTTCATGCCTTGATCGTTTATCGAAGAAGTGTCTTCGAAATCAGTTTGTGGATCGGCTTATTGAACGGTGGAAGAATGAATTTCAAACTATAGAGTTTTGGATTCGACATCACCGAGCGTTCATGCGACAAACTGAAGAAACCTTCTGGACCATGATATTTCCCCATACCCGAAGCCCCCACACCGCCAAAAGGCAGGTCATCTTGAGCCACATGGGTTAATACCGTGTTTTGTCCGAAATGTCCTGAATGGGTACGTGTCGCGACATAGTCGGCACGTGCCTGATCAAAGTCGAAATAGTATAAAGCAAGTGGACGAGGACGGCTATTAATAAAAGCAATAACCTCGTCAATTTGATCATATTCCATGATCGGAAGGATCGGACCGAAGATTTCATGCTGCATAATTTGCATGTCTGGAGTGACACCCGTTAAAACAGTCGGTGCAATTTTACGTACAGCGTCCACATTTTCATTTTGTGGGTTAAAACTGATGATTTGTGCGCCTTGATCACGTGCATCTTCTAAATAACCTTGTAGGCGCTTGTACTGCTTGTCATTAATAATCGAGGTGTAGTCCTGATTATGAGCAATACTTGGGTACATAGCTTCAACGCACACTTTATAGTGATCTAAAAATTCAGCAGTTTTACCACGAGGTAAGAACACATAGTCAGGTGCAACACAAGTTTGACCTGCATTCCAAAGTTTACCAACAGCAAGACGCTGTGCGACATCTGCTAGGTCAATAGACGGATGAACCAATACAGGTGACTTTCCGCCTAATTCTAAAATCACCGGAACTAAGTTTTCAGACGCTGCCGCCATGACAGTTTTACCGACATTGGTCGAGCCAGTAAAAATCATTTTGTCGAAGGCAAGGTGACTAAACGCATCTGAAATTGGGCCACCACCATTGACGACTGCGACCAATTCTTGAGGAAATGCTTCTGCGAGAGCTTTTTCGAGCACATCACCGAATACCGCAGAGGCACTCGAAATTTTGATCATGGCATGGTTGCCCGCAGCCAAAGCACAAATCAGTGGGCCTATAGAAAGAAGCAGTGGGTAGTTCCATGGCGTAATAATGCCAACGACACCAAGTGGTTGATATTGCACCCATGCTTTTGCAGGTTGGTGAATAATTCCGACATGGCGTTTGGATGGTTTCATCCAGTCTGTCAAATGCTTGCTATAATATTTAATGTGTTCAAGACATGTGAGTAACTCACCAATCTTGGTTTCACCAATAGAACGGTTACCATAGTCTTGATTAATTGCATCAGCAAATTGATCTTGATACTTAACTAAGATACGCTTAAGCCGAGCCAAACGGTCTATACGTTCCTTCGCTGTAGGCAATGGGTAACGTAAATACGCTTGTTTCTGCTGTTCCAACATATTGTTGAGATGCTGGTGATCAAAAGAATGTGGTGTCATTGAAGTTGTTTTTGTTTGACTATTCATGTCGCACGACCATATCCAAATTAGCGATTAATTAATTTTTAGAGCAAATACTCTAAATAGTCAAGTTACTTTATGTGTTAGTGTTCTAATGCTTTGAAATAAATGGTTGTTTTAGGATGTCTCACACCAAAACCTTAAAAACGAAAGAACGTATTTTGCAGCTGAGTTTGCAGTTGTTTAATGAGCGTGGCGAGCGTTCAGTGACAACCAATCATATTGCTGCTGAACTGGGAATGAGCCCAGGTAACTTGTATTACCATTTCCGAAATAAAAGTGAAATTATTAAGGAATTAATGGAGCAATATCAGCATGAAACGCTAGAAATGTTAGCGCTTCCTGATGATCGTCAGCTTGATGCCAATGATAAAATTCGCTATTTCCAAGTGTTAAGTAGCCAATTATGGGCTTATCGCTTTTTACATCGTGATGTTTATCACTTGGTCGAAAATAATGAAGATTTCCGCAAAATGTATCCACGTTTTGCCGGTCAAGTTATGCAACAAGGGCAGAAAATTTATCGTGCTTTTGTCGATGCAGGCTTAATGCAGATGACCGATTCTGAAATTGAGGCCTTAACCATTAACTTGTGGATCGTGCTGACCAACTGGACCAACTTCCTTTATATGTCGGGCCATATTACTGACTCCAACACTTTGGAAGAAAAGTGGGTGTGGCAAGCACTGCGACAAATGGTGTTCTTAGAAGGCGCATATCTACGTGGTGAAAGCCGTGAAACCTATGAGCGACTGCTCGAAACTTTAGGGCCGTCGGACTTATTTGCAAGTCTTTCAAACGTAAAGCATCAGGTTACTGAATAAGACTATTTAGTCTGGCTTTAAAAAGCGTTAGAATACTCGGCTCTTTTTTCAATTTAACTGATTAGTGATATAAACCAACATGAATATGTCGACCGCTAACACAGCACGCTTACTCATTACCTGTGAAGATAAACCAGGGATTGTGCAAGCTGTATCGAGCTTTTTGTATCATCAGGGAGCAAATATTACCGCACTTGATCAATACGCGACTGAAGCTCAAGGGGGGCGATACTTCATGCGTGTTGAGTTTGAATTGGACAATTTACAAAGCCGTAAAGAAAGTCTAACTCAAACATTTGCAAGCAATGTTGCTGAGCGTTACAACATGCACTGGCGTTTAGCTTTAGTCAGTGATGTGAAGAAAGTCGGTATCTTGGTGTCAAAAGTTGACCATGCTTTGCTTGAGCTGTTGTGGCGTCATGCACGTGGTGGTTTGCCATGTGAAATCACCAAAGTCGTGTCTAACCACGATGCTTTACGTGAATCTGTAGAAAATTTCGGTATTCCGTTTGAAGTTGTTCCTGTAAACAAAGAAAACAAACGTGAAGCTTATGAGCAAATTGATCAATTGATGCAAGGCAATGATTTATTGGTTCTTGCTCGTTATATGCAAATTTTAGACGAAGAATTTGTTCAAAAGTGGGAAATGAAAGTGATCAACATTCACCATTCATTCCTCCCAGCCTTTGTTGGTGCGAACCCATATAAGCAAGCGCATGAAAAAGGCGTGAAACTGATTGGTGCAACAGCGCACTATGTGACTGCTGATCTTGACCAAGGTCCGATTATTGAGCAAGACGTAGAGCGTGTCAGTCACGACTTTACCGTTGAACAATTGCGTGAGTTAGGTCAGGACGTAGAGCGTAATGTACTCGCACGTGCAGTCAAATGGCATCTTGAAGATCGTATTATTGTCGATGGTAATAAAACTGTTGTATTTCAATAAAACGAGATAAATTTTTGAATAAAAGGGCATACTTTAGGTATGCCTTTTTTATATTATGATTAAAAAAAGTCATTAAAACTGACGAATTAATAGTTGCAAATGAAAACACTTCTCATTTATTATTGCCGTACTTTAATTGTGCTAACCGATGAGCATGATTGTATTTTTGACAAAATAAATGCAATCGCTTCTTCAAGGTAACTGAGTTTAATGAGTCAATCTCCCGCTCCAATGATGCAATCACTTAACCCGATGAAAAAGAAAATCATTACTGCGCTTCTCGCTGTTGTGGTAGGGCATATGGGAGTATTATGGGCGGTCAGCAATATGAAAGCACCAGAACTTAAACCGATCGAAAAAGATCCGATTAAAGTTCGCTTTGTGAAGATTGTTGAAGAGAAAAAACCAGAACCTCCGAAGCCAAAACCAGAACCGAAGAAAGAGCCACCAAAGCCAAAAGAAGTTAAAATTGTAGATAAGCCTTTACCACCTCCACCGAAGAAAGTGGAAAAAGTGGAACAGGTGAAAAAGAAAGATGCGCCGAAACCAACTGTTGAAGCGGTCAAAAACGTACCACCAACACCTGTTGTTTCAACTGTGGTTTCTGAAACGAAAGTCGTTCGTGTTGAACCAACACCTCCGGCACCTGTTGCACCACCACCTGCGCCTCCAGCACCACCTGCGCCACCGACACCTAAAACTGTGAGCATTGGTAATGGTGTCAGTTGGATTAAGAAACCGAATGTTCAATTTGAAGATGGTGAATTAAAAGCGTCGTGTACAGTTGAAGTTGCGATTGCAGCAAGTGCTGAAGGTAAAGTCGAATCAGCAACGATTAAAAACTCGACTTGTGGCGCTGCTGTAAACCGTAAAGTGACTGCTGCAGTGAAGCGTGCACGTTTATCCAAATATATTGATAATGGTGTGGCAACTCCGACGCGAGTTGATCAACCATTCAACTTTAAACTTAATTAAGATTCCGGCTAACCCATTAGGAGTTCGAATATGAACTTTTCAGTTTATTGGCAACATGCAGATGCAGTCAGCAAAACACTGTATTTCGTGTTACTTGCAATGTCGATTGCGACTTGGACGATCTTCGTTCTTCGTATTATGGGCACACGTCAGCTCAAGCAAGTGGCATATAACCACCTTGCAGATGCACTAAGCAAACTGAAAGCGAAATTTGCTCCTTTAGCTTTTGAACAACGTAAGGCTGTGGCAGAACAAGCGTTACTACGTCAAATTTCGGTAGAAAAAGCTAATGCTGAAAAAGGCGTATCTGTATTGGGTACGATTGCTTCAATTGCACCGTTCGTAGGTTTGTTCGGTACAGTATGGGGTATTTTCCATGCCCTTGTAGCAGTGGGTAAAAGCGGTCAAGCGGGTTTAGCGCAAGTGGCAACTCCAGTCGGTGAAGCTTTGATCATGACCGGTCTTGGTTTGGCTGTGGCGATTCCTGCGGTATTGGCTTATAACATTTGTGTTCGTTTTAACCGTACACTGTCGAATGAATTGCAAGATCAAGCGCATGGTTTATTGATTGACACGATGTTGCAACAAGAATCTGCAGCGAAGAAAGAAGACGTGAAAACTGCACAGCAAAGTTTAGCTGGAGGTCAAGCTTAATGGCTTTTCAATTGGGTGAAGACAACGATGCTGGCATGAATGAGATGAACCTCATTCCGCTCATCGATATTATGTTGGTATTGATGATCATCTTCTTGGTGACTGCGACTGTTGCCAACCCATCAATTCCATTAACCTTGCCACAAACGACTGCAGAAGTGATTGATCTGCCAACTGAAAGCGTAACCATCAGCATTAACTCAGCGGGTGATATCGCTTGGAATGGTGATATTGTCACGCTCGAAGATTTAGAAAGTCGTCTAAATACAGCTGGTCAGCAAGAACGTAAGCCTGCATTGGTATTAAAAGCCGATAAAGAATCACGTTATGACACAGTTGCACAAGTGATGTCGCGTGCGAGTGGAGCCGGACTCAGCGATATCGCCTTTGCCAGTGATAACTAAGCACTGAGCAAAGATAACTAAAAAAAGCGACTGAAATGTCGCTTTTTTTATATCTCTATTTTGAAAATAGATGCCGTTTAATTAGATCACTCAGATTTGAGTAGGTCTTGAAATTTGCTACGTAATTTCATGAGTTTAGGTGGTATTGAAAAATTACAATAACCTTGGTTTGGGTTACGTGCAAAGAAGTTTTGATGATATTCTTCGGCAGGGTAGAAGGTTGGCATTGGACTCAGTTCAGTCACGATATTGACGCCTTCAGCTTTTAATTCTTCAATACGTTGCTCAGCGATTTGCTTTTGTGATTCGTCCTGATAGAAAATCACTGAGCGATACTGTGTACCGACATCGTTGCCTTGACGGTTCAGCGTGGTTGGATCGTGAGTTGCGAAAAATACATCTAGCAATTGGCTAAAACTGATTTGGCTGTCATCAAAATTGATCTGAATGACTTCTGCATGTTGGGTGTTTCCCTCACAGATTTGCTCATAGCTCGGATGCTGAGTAACTCCCCCTGCATAACCACTGACGACTGTTTGCACGCCCTTTAGTTGTAGAAAAACTGCTTCTACACACCAAAAGCACCCACCACCAAATACCGCTTGTTGCATAGTGAAATCCTATTTTGTTCCCTGATGTTTAATATGGGGTTATAGCTAAAAACTGCAATGTACGTCTGTATACTAATCACTAGTTTATGTGCATTAAATGTCTCTGGCATGACTGAACAGTGAATAAAAAAGTCTGCCGAAGCAGACTTTTTTAATGATTTAACGCGGTTGAACAGCGCTTTCATATTGAATTAATAAATTGCCGTGACGGTCTAGCAATTTCAAGGTTTTTCCAAAAACTTGATAATGCGTTACCTTTTCGAGTGCTGCATGGTACTGTCGCTCTAGCCCATTGTTATTGAGACAAGCCATTTGTGTCGCAACAATCGGGCCAAACGTTATGGTGTCTTTGCCAGCATTATAGCCACCCATTATACGATTACAGCCGTCTGCACCTGAGACACGTTTTGAAGCCGCATCGAATTGAATGCTTGGAATATTATGCGCATTGGGTGCTGTTTTGATTGGAGTGTTGCCAATCTGAGTGGCAATCCAAGTACGATTCTGTAATAGGTTTAAATTTTCAGTTATGGTGTTGTCTTGTGCAGGCATGCTTTCACAGCCTGTCACCACTAAAGTTGAAACCAAAGTTGCAGCAACAAATATTTGTTTTAGCATCGGAATTTCCCCGTGGAAGCATTTCAACTATCTAAGCAAATATCGCACAGATAAGCTAGCCATATTTGTATCATTATTTAAGAATTACAATTGATTGGCGCTTGGATTTGAATGTGAATGCGGCAAACCTTGTCGAATTAATTTGGAATATTGTTCACTGCTCAGTTGCTTGATTTGAGAGACACGAGGGTTAACATGGGCTTTTTGATACCATGTTTTCATATCCCAATTTTGGTCTATGGCATGGAGGTCATATAAATAATTCGGCAAATAACCGGATGCAAATAAGCGGTAATCGGTTGGAAGTTGATGTTTGGAAACGGCTTGAATCATGTCAAAAACCAGTGTTGTACAATTACTAGTGAGCGTGTTGTACCATTTGGGCTGAGTCTGCAGTTCATCGGCTTTATGTAGATATTCAATAAACAGCGCCTGCATTTCAGATTTTGGCATGTTTACGGGGAAGAAATAGACCTGTTCTCCGCGTGTATTGCTGCGGGTATAGATGATATCTTTTTCATCTGATGCAATAAGGCTCAGTTCATATTTACGGAAAAAACCACCAATCGCAGAGAATTCTTCGTTTTTCTCTTTGCGAATTTCAATCGAAAATGTCAGCGGTGGTCGGTCAGCAAAATCAAAACTGACCAAGGTATGGGCGATTTGCGGCCCCATCCAATACGAGGTAATGATGTTGACGCCATTGATTTGACTCAGGTCATATTGGCGGGTTTCCCAACGCGGGGTATAGCCGCCATCGGCATGCCAGTCGAAATTACGCACATTGTGCAAGGTGACGAGATTGCCTTGCTTTTCATAATGTAGAATTTCTGCTACTTCAGGATTCCATTCACGATCTTGGCGTGCTTCCATGCCAAAATACCAAAATAGACCACAGATAAAGCCCGCAATATAAATCAAGACATCTTTACGACGGCTAAAAAAGTGTTGGGTAATATAGATGCCTAAAATGCTCAGGGCGAAAGCAATCCAGATCCCAATGATAATGCGGCTGCTTAACCAGCCTGCCGGTTGCTGTATCCACAGGGCGGCACAGAGCCAAATCGAAGAACAGAGGACAAACACACTAAATAGAGCATGTAGAATACTTCGCCCTATTTTTTTGAACATTACTTGTTGGTCACTCTGTTGCATATTTTTCTTTTAGCTTAAGATTTTTCTTTATTTTCGGTAAGTTGCGAACTCAAAAGCAATCCCAGTTTTGTCGTCGATATGTTGTTCTGACGCCACTTTTTGAAAGTCCGCAGGAATTTCAGGATAATGCGCATCACCTTGAACATCGAGTTCAACATGCGTGAGTTCTAAACGGTCTGCGATGCCGATGGTTTGCTTAAAAATTTCACCACCACCAATAATAAACAAACTTGTTGTTTTTTCTGAACTCGCGACATCAGCAACAGCTTGCGTTAACGCCTCATCGATACTATATGCGACTTTGGTGCCTTCAAATGACCAAGTGTTATCTCGTGTAATTACCCAATTGACACGCTTCGGAAGGGTACGTCCCATAGACTCTAAGGTTTTGCGTCCCATGACCACTACACCGCCTTGAGTGATGGCTTTAAAGTGCTGTAAATCGGCAGATATATGCCACGGCAAATCATTCCCTTTACCAATGCAGCGCTGCTGATCCATAGCGACAACGTGCACGATTTCTAAATTTTGAAATGCCATAGTTTGAACTCAAATAGCCGAAATATTTGCCGTCTATTAGAATGCAAAATCCCGCTTGAGGTAAAGCGGGATTTTGCTTTTCACTTGGAATTTCTAAAAATTAAACCGCAACAGGGGCTTTAATCGCAGGATGTGATTCATAACCTACGATTTCAATATCTTCAAATTTAAAATCGAAAAGATCGGTAATTTCAGGATTGAGTTTTAATTGGCACAGACCCATTGGTTCACGTGTCAGTTGCAACTGCGCTTGTTCGAAATGGTTGGCATATAAATGTGTATCCCCACCGGTCCAAACGAAGTCACCTACACCTAGACCACAAACTTGCGCAATCATGTGTGTTAACAGGGCATAGCTGGCAATGTTAAACGGCACACCCAGGAAAACGTCAGCACTACGTTGATATAATTGGCAAGATAATTTTCCGTTTTGAACAAAAAATTGAAACAAGGTATGGCATGGTGGCAATGCAACATTACCTGCCTCATTTGGGTTCCAACCAGAGACGATTAGACGACGTGAGTTAGGATTGGTTTTGATTTCATTGACCAACCATTTAATTTGGTCAAAACCATCTTGTTCATATAGGCCATCGGCTTTTTTGGTTGCACCGAAATTACGCCATTGATGACCGTAAACAGGACCTAATTCGCCGGCAGGACGACCGAAGCGTGCAGTTTGTTCTGCTGTAGACCATTCATCCCAAATCGAGACTTTATTGTCTTGCAAATATTGAACATTGGTATCGCCTTTAAGGAACCACAACAGTTCAATCACGATAGAGCGGAAATGAACTTTCTTGGTGGTGAGTAAAGGGAAACCTTGAGAAAGATCGAAGCGCATTTGATGACCAAATACAGAACGTGTTCCCGTACCCGTACGGTCGCCCTTGTCGCCGCCGTTGTCGAGAATGTGTTGTAAAAGGTCTAAATACTGGCGCATGTCTCTCTCATAATTTGCTAAATTTCTTGTGGCACATATTAGCTTGTTTTGCGTGTGGAAGGAACTGCGATGGGCGCTTGAATATGGTCAGGTTTAAAAAATCAAAAACATACGGTGTTTATTGGGTGATGAGAAAATTTTGCATATAACAAGCGCTGAGTTGTCTGGGCTGAAGACGCCTATTAATAACAATTACATCAAGCGTTAACGAGACAATATGTCTGTTAAATCAAACATGTGCTTAGAAAACGAAGCTCTATTTTTTACATATTGAGAGATGCTTCTTTCGCAGTGTTGAAAAAAATACAGATAAGTTTGATTAAAAAATAAACGTGATTTTTCTCATTATGAAGAGGTGATATTGAACAGCTATTTTTGATTAAGAGTTTGATATCAAAAATAAATCTATTTGAATTAAAAATAGACGGTCGTATTTAAATGTGAAGATTTGTTTAAGAAATCTTACATTTTTTACATGAAAAAACATGATTTACGCGGTACTATCACCCTCGTTAAAATTTTTGAATGCCTAAATATAGGCGGGAGTGTGGGTTAAAGAATGGCTTATGATCACAATGTAAACTTGAGTGAAGTGCATGCTCCAGTTCAGGCAAATATCATAATTCGTTCTCAGGCGAGTAAAAATACGGGCAAGTCCAATACCACTCAAAAAGCAGCGACTAAAAATGTGGTATCCCGAAATGGTCAGCGTATCGATATCGATCGTTTGACTGGATTTTTACAAGGCATTACCCGCCAAAGCAGTACTCAGAAATGTGCCCGCAGTGTTCGTCTAGCACTTGAGTCCGCAGGGGCACGTTTTAACGGTCACCCCGTTGCCGCAGCAGACTGGGGCAGCACATTACAAAAAATTGGTTATCAAAAAATTAATTTAGCGTTTGATCGACCAAAGAAAGGCGATATTTATATTATCGACCGCAATCAAAGTAGCCGTTATGGTCATATCGCAGCATATTCAGGTAAGGATTGGGTGTCTGATTATCGTCAAGCGGGTTATGCGGTCTATCGAACTCCAAATGTGAAATATAGCTATTATCGCTTAGCAGATTGATAATCCTTCAGTGAAAAAAGGTTAGTCTTCAAACCTTTTTGCACGCTGACTGTAGATCGAGACGATAAATAATCCAATTGCAGCAAAGCCCACACATTGCAGCGCTAAAATCCAGCGTTGCTCATTGGGTAGAAAATAAATTAAGCACACTAAACATAAAATTGGCAAACCAGCCAAACCGCATTTTAATGACTGAGACAGTGTTTTTAGTTTGTCTTGTCTGAGCTTATAAAGCAGATCAATCATCAAACCAATGGCTAAACTTATGCCCGCAAAGCGGGGATCTAGTTGTTTTTGTTCAGCGCATAGAAAAATAAGCACGCAGGTACTAATACAAATGATGAGCTTGATTTGTCGGTTACAGCGCTCAGAGTACCAAAACGTCAGCATTTAAATTTTACCTTGGGGTGAAGTTTTCTCGTTTTTATTCAGTAGAGAAATCGGGGAGAGTAGGCAGATCGCCAAAGCCATAAAGCCAATGCCTTGAGCACCCGGAATCAAAATTTCACCCTTATTCATGTTGATAAAAACCAATGCTAACAGCAGTGCAATCGGTATCCAGGTCAATAAACGATAGAGCAAACCTGTTGGATTTTTTGCTGCAAAATGAATCTTGCAATAACGACAAATCAGGAAAATGACGCCTGTACCCATGAACATTAGAATGGCTTGAAGTGTTAGGGGTTCCATCCAATACAGAACACCGGTCAGTACGGCCATCGCAATAAAAAACAAGATTTTTTTAAGTACAGAAACGCTGGGGTTAAACCAAAATTCAAGCATGGATCGATAGTTTAAAAATAAGCTGAATAAACTTTAGCACAGATCAGTTGTCTAATTCAGTCACTTCATGTGGAGTAAATGCGTATGAAGGAATAAATTTCAGCGCATAAAAAAGCGAGGCTTGGACCTCGCTTGCTTAAAGATATTTAGAAAATATTAATGATTCTTTTGTGGACCCCAGTCATAGATTTTTTTCTGGTAGGCATACCACATCATCCATAGGCCAATCAGAATCATCGGAACCGTCAGGAATTGACCTTTACTCATCCATCCAATGAACAGTTGACCATTGTCCGGCTCACGGAAGAATTCAACGGTGAAGCGTGCGATACCATATCCGATGAGGAACAAGGCTGAAACGGCATAACGTGGACGAGGTTTTGAACTAAACCACCACAGCACGATAAACAGAATTAAACCTTCACAGAGGGCTTGATAGAGCTGCGACGGATGGCGCACCAACTGAAGTGGATCGGTCGGGAAGATCATGCCGAAAGCAAAATTTGGGTCAGTCACTGCACGACCATATAGCTCGCCACCAATAAAGTTCCCAATACGACCAAACATTAAGCCTGTTGGAACGCAGGGTGCGATAAAGTCGAGGGTCTGGAACCAAGTCATTTTATATTTCTTGCACCACAGTAACATGGCAATCATGACCCCAAGGAAACCGCCATGGAAGCTCATACCGCCTGTCCAAACTTGGAATAGCCACAATGGGTTGGCAAGGAACTGATCGAAACCATAAAAGAAGACATAGCCAAAGCGTCCACCAATCACGACACCCAATGCACCGTAGAAAATCAGGTCTGAGACCATTTCTGCGTTCCAGCCGTCACGTTGTTTTGCACGGTAGGTTGCCAAGCCCCATGCAAATAAAAAGGCCAATAAATACATCAGACCATACCAGTGAACTTGTAGTGGCCCCAGTGATATCGCCACAGGGTCGATATTTGGATATGTCAGCATTGCTGTTCCTTGTCATTATGTTTTGCACAGATTTTAGCTGAATGTGCTGAAAAATGTTGTACATTCAATGTGTAAAGATATTGAGAGTTGAATATGTGCATTGTGGCTTTTGCTTGGCAGGTCTTGGATGACATGCCACTCTGCCTGATTTCGAATCGTGATGAGTTTTATCATCGACCGACGGCAGGCCTAAAGCAATGGGTAGATAGTCCGATTATTGCAGGGCAGGACTTACAGTCTGGTGGAACATGGATGGGGATAACCGCTCAAGGGCGTTGGGCGATTGTGACCAATTTTCGTGATGGTCGTGATCAGACCACATATCCCACTTCACGTGGCGCTTTGATTCAGCAATTTTTAGAATCTGAGCAAACGCCCATTCGGTTTGCGCAAGCACTGGAACAAATCCAATGTAATTATGCTGGCTTTAATTTATTCGTTGGCGATGCCACTCAAGCCGTTTATATGAGTAATCGCGGTGAAGCGCCACAAGTCTTAGCCAAAGGGGTGTATGTCACATCCAATGGTTTAATGACTGAACATTGGGAAAAGACCCGACATTTACGCAAACGTTTCACGCAAGAATTTTTACCGATGCTACAAAGCCAGCAACCACAGGCGGACATAGATGCCGCTGCGTGGGATATTTTGGAAGATGAACGTAAAATCATTCCAGCGCTGCTACCCAATACTGGGATTCAGACAGAGATGGAACATTTGCTGTCTTCAACCTTTATTCAAAGTCCGGTGTATGGCACCCGCTGTTCAAATTTATTGTGTATGCGGGATTCACAGTGGCATTGGCAAGAAAAACAGCAGCAGGGTGAGCAACAAGGACAGATCACCCAGATAGAAGTGCATTTAAAGCCATAAAAAAAGCCGACGATTCGTCGGCTTTTTTTTAAAAGGTGTTTTATGCGGTTTTTTGTGTTGGCTGAGCTTGTTCTACCGCTTCGCCAGCAATCACACCACCATCTTTACGGGTGATGACAACGGTTGCAGAACGTGGACGTGAGGTGGCTGCTGCATTGGTTTGTGATGCAGGCCAGTGGCTGGTCGGTTCAGAATAGGATGCTGAATCTTCACCGGGATGTTGCACATTGATAAAAATCGCTTTGTAGTCAGGTGTCATTGTTACACCTGTGATTTCACACTCTTTTGGTCCGGTCAGGAAGCGACGTAAGTTTTCATCATTCAGTTTTGCCCCCACAATGGTTTCTTGACCCGATGATGTCGTGGCTTTTGTGCCATCACCGACTTGACCCGGAAGCGCAGCAAGCATCATACAGTTGGTGGTATCGGTATAAGCACCGTCATCGGTTTGAATCCATAACACACCACGTGGGTCGAACCACATCCCATCAGGTGATGACAAGTCATTGTTGTCATTTAGACCAGATAAGTTAATGTTGCTCGCCATTTTTGCTTCAGCACCAAACAGGTAAATATCCCAAGTAAAGCTGAGTGCTGTGGTTGTATCACCATCTTCACGGAAACGGATAATATGACCGTTGACGTTGCCTTTACCACCTTCAGGGTCGGTGTAGTTACGTGGGTTGGCTGCATCAAGTGCATGCGTCGTACCACGGTTCGAGTTATTGGTGAGGGTCACATAGACTTCACCATTGTCTGGATGTACAGCGACCCATTCAGGACGGTCCATTTTGGTAGCACCGACAGCATCTGCGGCAAGACGTGCGAAGGTCAGAACATCTGCTTGTGAGCTAAACGGATACACGCTGTTGCTTTGGTTTAAACCATTGACGTTATAGCTCAATTCAATCCATTGACCTTTGCCATCATTCTTAAATTTGGCAACGTATAACTTACCGTTGTTCATGTATTTGTCGCCCGCGGCATAGCCACCGTTGACATCTTTTTTATTCCATTTTTGGTCGGATACAAATTTATAGATGTATTCACCGCGTGAATCATCGCCCATGTAAAACGCGAGGTTGTCATCTTCACGTAAGCGACTTGCACGACAGTCTTCATGTGCAAAGCGACCCAGTGCAGTACGTTTTACTGGGTTTTCACGGCGGTCAAATGGATCGATTTCGACAATCCAACCAAAGGTGTTTGGACCATTACGGTAATCTTCCGCTGCCTGAGTACCGGTAACATTCGCTGACCAACGGTCATATAAATCTTGAGACTCATTACTTCCAATCGCTGTTTCCCAACCATAGCGCGAGTTCGCACCCGCTTTTAGGCCATAACGGTTGAGTGCCACAATTTCAGCAGGACTACGTTTGGCATCATCTTCTTTTGCACGAGCGAAGTAACCAATGAAGTTTTCTTCTGTTGTCAGGTAAGTGCCCCAAGGGGTATAGCCATTACCGCAGTTGTTGTGTGTACCACGGGTTTGCTGGCCATTGGTTGAAAATTTCGTGCAAACTAAGCTTGAGCCTGCAACAGGGCCTTTAAAGTCCATTACGGTCGATGCTGTGATACGACGGTTAAATGGAGAGTTTTGTACCAGTTTAACGGCTTGAGTCTTGCTGTCTTTTTCAATTTGAATCACAGAAACACCGTGTGCATTGACTTCACGGATGACTTCATCTTCAGGGCGACGACCTTCCACTTTGGTTGGGCCTTGCGGGTGCAAGAAGGTCGGGTTGATGTATTCATGATTCATTACCAACAAACCTTGGTCAGACTGCTTGGCATCATAACGTCCAGAGGTGGTATTTAAACCAAAGAAGCTCATACCGTCATGGCAGTCACCAGAGCGGAATTGGAAGCTTGGGCCAGAAGGAACATTGTTATCATCCCATGCTGGGTATGCAGGGTTAATCGAGTCACCCATCGCATATAGCACATGCGCTTGATAGCCTTCAGGAACAGTCACAATATCGTCTAAATTTTTTTTCACCGGTGTGAAATTGAACTTGGTCGGTTTTTGATTTGGATCGGTTACAGGTGGTTTGGTATTGCTATTTGAATCTGAGTCATTGTCATCATTACACCCCGTTAATGAAGATGCCAATGCAAGTGCGACTGCACCACTCGCAGTCTTGGTAATCAAGCTACGACGGCTGATGCGTTGTTCTAAAATGTCACGAAAATGAAGGTTATCCGAAGTGTTGTTATCAAGTTCTTGATCTTCGTTATATGGCATGTTTGTCATGAATTTAAATCCTGGCAAAGGTGTGCTGGGTAAAAGTTGATCACATAAAACTATCGATAAAATATGACAATGCTTTGAAGCTAATGTTGCAAACTGATGAAATAGGCGTTTAGATTTCGCTGCATGTAAATTGCAAAACATTAAATGGGTGCATAAAAAAAGAGGCTATCTCAGCCTCTTAGGTGTAAAACTCACCAAAATTGTCGAAAAATAAGTTTGTTTAAGGTGCAGATGCACGTCGTTTTTCAATCAGCTTGCCAAAGAACAAACCCAGCTCAAACAGCATCCACATAGGAATGGCTAACATGATCATCGAAAGCGCATCGGGTGGCGTGGCAAACATGGCGACAAAAAAACAGCCGACGATAATAAAACGACGCTTCTCCACCAAGGTTTGAGTAGACACCACCCCGATCAAAATCAAAATTAACGTGATGATAGGAATTTCAAAGGTCAGTCCAAACACCAAAAATAGCTTTAAGCAGAAACTTAAATAACTATTGATGTCAGTCATAGGGGCGACTGTTTCAGGGGAAACACTCATAAAAAAATGTAGGATGGAGGGCAGGGCAACCCAATAGGCAAAGGCAATACCGGCATAGAAGAGGACGATACTGCCGAATAATAAGGGCATCGCCAAATGCCGCTCTTTTTCATACAGTGCAGGTTTGATGAAGGCCCAAAGTTGATAAATCACGAAGGGCATCGCGAGCATGAGCGCGACAAAGAAATTAAGCTTAAACGGCGCCATAAAGGTGGCGGTCACATCCGTTGCAATCATGGATGAGTTCATCGGCAACTGCGCACGCAGTGGCTCTGACATCAATTGATAGCTTTGATTGGCAAAGGGTAGTAAACAAAAGAACAGAATCAAAATAAGTCCTGTAATTTTGATCAAATGCCGACGCAAAATCACCAAATGTTTGGTGATCGGCATTTCTTCCAAATCAGGCACAGTGTTCTGTGAATTATTCAGTGAAAGATCTGTCATACGGCCACCTGATATTCTGCTAATGCGTCGGTCGAACTTAATACAGGAGCTTGATCTGTTTTAATTTCGTGCTTTTTTTTCATTTGGGGGGTAACCACGGCAAAGATCGTGCTCTGACCACGTTCGATGTACTGATAACGTGGGGATAAATTTTTATTGTCTGGTAGGACTGCTTCTTGTTGTTTTTGCGCAGTCTGTTCTATGGGGTGTTGCGTTTGTTGCAATTCATTCATCTGAGCCTGCATACGCGCTTCGAGCTGTTGAATACGTTGCATTTCTTTTTGCATTTCTTCACGAAGTTCGGACATGCGAAGTTCACGATCAATGTCTGTTTGCACGTTACTGATCAGTCGTTTAACTTTCCCGTACCATTTACCTGCAAAGCGGATACCTTCAGGCAGTTTTTCCGGGCCGAGTACGATCAGCGCAATAATGCTGAACACCAGTAATTCGCTAATACCAATATTAAGCATTATGACAACTCCTTAGCTTTGAACTGAGGAATTGGTTTTATTTTGAGCTTCATGCTCTAGCGTGCGAGGCTCATTAAGCTGTGTATTTGCTGCGTCTTCATCACGCATCGATTTTTTGAAATCTTTGACCGCGCCGCCGACATCTTTGCCCAAGTTTTTTAGTTTTGATGTACCAAAGAGTAAAATCACCACAATTGCAAAAATCAGTACATGCCAAATCGATAGTCCAGCCATCTTGTTATCCTCTTGTTGGTCTGCACAACATTTCAGCAGTTGTAGATGACAGTGAAGTGACCAAGATGTTGCAGTTTAAAGACAGCCGCGAAGCTTATGTTCAGTGTTACTATGCATGGATTGAGCAGTGAGGGTGGTGTAGTGGCGTTTCTTCTTCCGATATTGGGTTTTTTAAGTGGCCTCGGATTGGCATCATTATCAGGAACATCATCGCTCAAATCGATTTTCTCTAGCTTACTTGCACGCTGTTTTATTCCAGCCGTGATCATCTACAACATGGTGTTCTATCAAGCAGGCAGTTTAGCGCTCATGCTCTTTAGCTTTAGTGTTGCCGTGCTGATGTTTTATTTATTTCGCTGGCTGTTAAAAGATAGTTTACGTGCCTTGTGTGTCAGTTATTTGAACTTGGCTTGGCTGGGTTTTCCTTTTGCATTAGCACTGTTTGGCCCTGAAATTAGTGCAGCGATGGTGGCTCTGTATGTCGGTGGCTCTATCTTTGGCAATATGTGGGCCGTGACAGCCGTCAGTTCAGCCCAACTCCCATGGTCGAGCGTGATTCAAAAAGTGGCGATGTCACCGCCTGTATTTGCCTTGATGATTGCAGGTGTCTGTCGAATAGTTGGACTGCAGCATTTAGAAGAACATCAGATCTTAGATTGGCTGTATCAGGCTGCAAAAATTGGAATGAGTTTCACAGGGATGTGTGTCTTAGGCATGTGGCTGCGCCAGACTAAGGTACAGTGGCGTGATCTGATGAACAGTAGTCGTATTTATGCGATGAAACTCACCGTTGGCGCGGTGATCTGTAGTTTGAGTTATGCCTTTCTTCCGATTCCCCAGATCGAGAAATATATTGGGGTGATGTTTATGCTGTTCTGCTTACCCCCTGCCGCCAATATTGTGGCTTTAGAAACGCATTATCAAGGAACAGGCACTTCGGCACGTTATATTGCTTCAGGCACGATTATGAGCTGCATCGTCGTCAGTATATATGGGTTAATTTTGCATCTTTTTTCGCTTTAAAATGAAAAGTGAATTATAGATGCCGGCAAAGGGTGACTACTTGAGCTGTTTGCGAATCTGCCAATCACGCACGAGGGCATATATCATCGCGATACCTATCAGGCCTGGAAATCCAACCTGACCTTGCGACAGATTAAGCATGATCGACAGCACGATCACCACTGCAAAAATAACGTAAGTGGTACGAAAGCCTGAGGTGAGCGGGTAGGTTAGTTGCGCATGGCAATGAGGGCAGCTTATTTTTTGAAAACCAAGAAATGAGCGTGTTGGGATTTCAGTTGAAGTGTGATGGCAAGCGTTGCATATGATCTGTATCGGTTGAAGTGCCATAATTATTCTATTTTTATTCAGGGATTGGAGTTAATCTTTGGCATTAAGATTAACTCCAATTCAAATTATTTCAAACTTGCTTTAAATAATTTCATCGCCTGACCACGATGGCTGATTTTATTTTTTTCTTCTTTTGATAATTCAGCACTAGAAACGTTTAGTTCAGGCAGCCAAAACAGTGGGTCATAGCCAAAGCCATTTTCACCGCGTGCTGCTTCCATCACTTCACCGCGCCAAATCCCTTGGAAAATTTGTGGGAGTGGGTCTTCTGCATGTTGGACCAAAGCCAAGACACATACAAACATCCCTTCGATGGCTTCACCCTCTTTACGGAGTGGTTTGAGGTCAGCAAGCAACTTGGCATTGTTAGCGGCATCATTGCCATGTTCACCTGCATAGCGCGCAGAGTAAATCCCCGGTGCGCCACCAAGCACAGGTACGCAAATGCCAGAATCATCTGCAATGGCTGGCTTGCCTGAAATTTTCGACGCATGACGCGCTTTGATAATGGCATTTTCAACAAAGCTTAGACCGTCTTCGATGGCATCTTCAATGTTCAACTGACCTTGTGGAATCACTTCAACAGGAAGATTAAGCTCGGCAAACATTTTTTCAAATTCTGCAATTTTGCCTTTGTTATTACTTGCAAGCACCAAAGTGCCTTGAGATAACCAATCAGTTGAAGCCATGTGAATATTCACCATAAAACAAGATTTGAGGCTATTTTAACAAGATGCTGTGGTTGACAGGCAATAAAAAAGCACCCGAAGGTGCTTTTTAAGATTCAAAAACTTATTGTGCTTGAATCCATTTGTCTGCACGGTCACGTGCTTGACGAATTTGGTCTTGGCTTAAGTTGGCTGCCAATGCCGTTTTCTTACCTTCAGACAAGCTAATCACTTTGTTGTCGAGCATGCCATCACGGGTAGAAAGCTCATACCATTGGTATGCACCCATGTAGTTTTTCTTTTGCTCTTCCATCATGGCTAAGTTAAAGCTTGCGCGGTTATCACCACGGCTGGCTGCTTTTTCGAAATATTGACGAGCAAGCGCTTCATCTTTTTTAGTCCCAATGCCATCAGCGAGCATACGACCTACATTAAGCTGTGCTGCAGATAAACCTTGATCAGCAGCAGCCTTATACCATGCAAAAGCTTGACGTTCATCTTTGGCAACGTCTTTACCTTGTTGATATTTAGTGCCTAAGTAAAACTGAGCACCGGGCTGACCTGCTTTAGCAGCTTTACTTAAGCTGTGAATATCCATAATTGAATATTGAGCAGCTTGGCTAGAAACTGAAGATGATGGAGCAACATAATCCGCATGGGCTTGTATGCTAAAAAGTCCAATCAGTAGCGTCGTGCTTAATAATAATTTTTTCATAGAGCGCTCACTCGATAAATTGCGACTTCACCAAATAGATTTGGGAGACGTTTACTGAGTAAACTGTCTTGTTGATCCCCATTCACGGCAAGTCGGTTAATAATCCGGATGTTATTTTCAGCACACAGCGCTTCAAAATCACGGAAAGTACATAAATGAATATTGGGCGTGTTATACCACATATAGGGTAACGCGTCTGAAACGGGCATCATTCCTTTTAATGCAAGGAAAGAACGAGTCTTCCAATGTGCAAAGTTTGGAAAGGTAATAATAGCCTGTTTCCCCACACGCACCATGTCTCTTAAGAGAACGTCTGGCGCATCTACAGCTTGCAAGGCTTGTGCCATAACCACATAGTCAAAAGACTGGTCGGCAAAGCGACTTAAACCTAAGTTCAAGTCCTGTTGGATGATATTTAACCCGCGACTGACTGCAATTGCAATCTTTTCTTGATCAATTTCTAAGCCATATGCACGAATATTGTGCTTTTTGCTCATATGTGCAAGCAGTTCACCGTCACCACACCCTAAATCGAGTACGCTTGAATCTGGTTTAATCCAACGTTCAGCCAGTTGATGATCAATACGCATTAGTTGGTCTCCTTCGGTGTTTCTTGCAGGTGTTTTACACCGCCTAGGAATGCACGTAAGCTTTTCACATATAACGGAATCGGGAACAAGAAAGAGTCATGGCCTTGTTCAGCATCAATATCCACATAGCTCACAGGCTTATGATTGCTAATTAATGCATCTACAATTTCTTGCGAACGAGCAGGGGCAAAACGCCAGTCCGTTGTAAACGAAACAACTAAAAATTGACACTTGGTTTTAGACATCGCGGTTTTTAATGATTGCTCATATTCACGTGATGGATCGAAATAATCTAAAGCCTTGGTCATGATCAAATAGGTATTGGCATCAAAGTTACGGCTAAATTGCTCACCTTGATAACGCAAATAACTTTCGACTTGGAATTCGACGTCAAAGCCATACATAAATTTACCTGACTTTAAGTCACGGCCAAATTTTTGTTTCATGGCTTCTTCAGAGAGGTAAGTGATATGACCCACCATACGGGCCAAGATCAAACCTCGCTTAGGATAACTATCATTTTCTAAATAGCGACCATCATGGAAATCAGGGTCAGACAAAATCGACTGACGCGCCACTTCGTTAAAGGCAATGTTTTGCGCAGACAGTTTTGGTGTACTGGCAATAATCACGCACTTTTGTAAACGATCTGGATAGTCCACAGACCATTGTAGAGCTTGCATACCGCCTAAAGAGCCGCCAATCACCGCATACCACTGCTGAATTTCTAAACGATCAGACAACATGGCTTGGGTTTTGACCCAGTCACGGACAGTCACTAATGGGAAATCAGGACCATAAGGGCGATTGTCATTTTCAGGATTTGGAGAGGTCGGTCCAGTAGAACCGCTACAGCCGCCAATATTATTTAATGCTACGACAAAGAATTTTGACGTATCAATGGCTTTGCCTGGTCCAATACATGCGTCCCACCAACCCGGTTTACGGTCATCTTCATGATGATAACCTGCTGCATGGTGATGGCCTGACAGAGCATGACAAATCAAAATTGCATTAGATTTGTCTGCATTCAGTTCGCCATAAGTTTCAACCATGAGCTCAAAACGTGGGAGTATGCGATCGCATTCGAGCTCTAACGGCTCTTCAAAAATAAACTTTTGTGGGGTAACTAAGCCCACTGAGTCAGCTGGAAAAGACACAGGAATAATTCGCCTTAAATCTTTAGTATGAATAATAAAAGGATACCACTTGAGGGTATCCTTCTAAAGTCATTTTATTGCTATTTGATATTTATAGCATTGAATTAGACTGCAGCAGCAATCACTTGTTCAGTACTTAAAACACCTTGTTCAATTAAACGGTTAGTGCTGGCAATAATCGCTTCGATGGATGCAGTCACGATGTTGTCATGTACACCTGCGCCGAATGCAGACTTACCTGTACCTTTCACTTGAAGTTCAATTAAAGCTAATGCTTTGGCATGCGCACCAGAACTGATACTACGTTCTTCATAGTTCAAGACATCAATCGGCAACTGCAATGCATTTAAGATAGCAGAAATTGGGCCGTTGCCTTCACCACGTAATTGCTGGATCTCACCGTTCACTTCGATATCGAGTTCAATGACTTGCTTGCCATTTTCATCATGTAAGCGGTAGTTTTTCGCCGCATAATGTGTATCTTTGGCCGCCACATACGTGTCTTTAAACAATGACCAGATCGCTTGTGCAGAAATCTCAGTACCGTCTTCATCTGTTTTTTGCTGTACGATTTGCGAGAATTCAATTTGAATACGGCGAGGCAACACCACGTTGTAATTTGATTCTAACAAGTACGCAATACCGCCTTTACCAGACTGTGAGTTGACACGAATCACGGCATCATAGTCGCGGCCCAAGTCTTTCGGGTCGATTGGCAAATAAGGCATATCCCACATTTCTTCGTTCTTTTGGAACTCGAAACCTTTTTTAATGGCATCTTGGTGTGAGCCAGAGAACGCGGTGAAGACCAAATCACCAGCATACGGATGACGAGGGTGTACCGGCAAGCCTGTGCATTCTTCAATGATTGAAATGATTTCGTTAATGTTTGAGAAATCTAAGTTTGGCGCAACACCTTGGGTATACATGTTCAATGCAATCGCTGCAACGTCCACGTTACCTGTACGTTCACCGTTACCAAACACACAACCTTCGACGCGGTCAGCACCAGCCATAATGGCCAACTCAGAAGCGGCAATACCACAGCCACGGTCGTTATGACAGTGCACAGAAATAATCACACCGTCACGGCGTTGAATGTTACGGTGCATCCATTCCACTTGGTCTGCATAGACGTTCGGACCTGAAACTTCAACCGTTGCAGGCAAGTTTAAAATCACTTTGTTCTCTGGAGATGCTTCCCAAATTTCAGTGACCGCATCACAGACATCTTTAGCAACTTCTAATTCTGTTGCAGTAAAACACTCTGGACTGTATTGGAATACAAATTCAGTTTCAGGCTGTTTTGCAGCGTATTCTTTGACTTTCGTTGCGGCATTAATCGCTAATTGTTTTGCACCAGCAACATCAACATTCAACACTTTATTGCGGAATGTTGGCGAGTTTGAGTTGTAGATATGCACGATGGCACGTTTTGCACCTTGTAATGATTCAAATGTACGTTGAATCAAATGATCACGTGCTTGAACCAAAACTTCGATGTACACATCATCGGGAATATGGCCGCCTTCGATCAACAAACGGGTGAAATCAAAGTCGATTTGTGATGCAGAAGGGAAGCCGATTTCAATGTGTTTGAAACCAATTTTCACAAGCATTTGGAACATTTTGAACTTTTGTTCAATGTTCATTGGCTCGAAGATCGCTTGGTTACCGTCACGAAGGTCGGTACTCATCCAGATCGGCGCTTTATTGATTTCGTTATTTGGCCATTGACGGTCTGGTAAGTCTACACGTTGGTACATGCGACGGTATTTTTTGCTTGGATCTGCCAACATCATGTGAAAACTCCTTATAGCACCGTGGATAAATGTCGTGGATAAACGGCAAGGTACTACTTATATAGATTGTGTCTATTCTAGCAATTTACAAGTTTAATTTCGGAGTCTTTAGTCGAAAGTCGAAATAAATCCGTAAAGATTCACATGACTTAGCTTTACCGTAAGCTCGTAAATGTATAACTAAATATTAGTCCATATATTCCGGAAATAATTTCCTATTTTTGCGTCAAGATGCCATTACTGGAAAATATTTTTCTATAAAATTAGCTTTTTTGAAAAATATAATCTTTATTAATCTCATCGACGGTGGCTGTTCCCATCAATGCCATCGTAATCTCAAATTCTTCTTTCAGTATTTTGAGTACATGGGCAACACCTAAAGCGCCCGCTGTAGCTAAACCATAAATGCAGGGACGGCCGACTAATACGGCAGATGCACCCAAGGCTATCGCTTTAAACACATCTGAACCACGACGAATACCACCATCATATAAAACTGGAAAATCCTTAGGCACAACTTTTTTAATCAGTTCTAAGGCGGTGAGAGGGGAAATGCAACCGTCCAGTACGCGCCCACCATGATTCGACACAATAATGCCTTGTACACCGTGTTGCAGGGCAAGTTCAGCATCATGTGGACTGACAATGCCCTTTAAAATAATCGGTAATGAGGTGTTTTGACTGAGCCAAAGGATATCGGCCCATGTCGGTGCGATTTTCATCAGACCGTTAAATACGGGATGGTCGCCATCATTGAGCTCAGGCAATGGGATATGTGCAGGGGTATGCGGATGTTGCATGCCTTCAGGCAAATGGAAAAACACTCGACGTTCACGGTCACGAATCCCTGTATGCGGGGAATCAATGGTTACTACAATCGCTGTGTAAGCATGTTCTTCTGCCATCTTGACCAGTGATAATGACTTTTCGCGCTCACCTTGCCAATACAATTGGAACCATTTGTACGGATTGTCCTGCTTTAACTCACGCATATCTGTATTGGTAAACGTACTGAGGATCATATTGCTGCCAAGGACTTCGGCAGCGAGGGCTGTTGCAGCTTCGGCGTCAGGATGAAATTGTTGTTGATGACCTATCGGGGCTACAAAAATAGGATGTGGGAAACGTTGCCCTAAGATTTCGATTTGAGTATGACCTTGGGTCAGATCTTTCAGCATACGTGGTAGCAGTTGTATCTGTTCAAACTGAGATAAATTGTCACGGACACTGTGTTCATCCATCGAGCCGCCTTGCAAGTACTGCCACACCATGTTGGAAAGGTGTTTTTCAGCCTCGACTTCATAATCTGCAATGGTTTGCAAATGAGCTGGAATCTGAGTCAGTGGCGCTAAAATGTTGTGATCAGTCATTGGTAGTTTGTCCATGTCTATTGACCTTAAGCTTTAAATTTCGGCCCATTTGCGGATAAGGTTGTGATACAGACTAGTCAACTTGACGACTTCACTATGTGCATCACCCAATTGCATACGCAAATTTTGAATGCTTTGATCGAGATTAAATAACATGTGACGCTCAGCATCTTCACGGATCATACTTTGCAACCAAAAAAATGACGCAATACGACAGCCTGCAGTCACGGGAGTAACTTCATGCACACTGGTAGATGGATACAAAATCAAATCTCCGGCAGGCAATTTCACTTCGTGGTAGCCATAGGTGTCTTCTACCACAAGTTCACCACCCTCATATTCTTCGGGTTCACTTAGAAAAATCGTGCAGGACAAATCGGTACGAATTTTTTGATTGCTGTCAGGCATCCAGCGAATGGCATTATCGACATGGAAACCAAACGTTTCACCATTTTCATAGCGGTTAAAATAGGGCGGCAAAATATTGAGGGGGAGAGCCGCTGATGTAAAAAGCGCGTGTTGTGATAATTCATGCAGAATAATGTCACCTAAATGCTGTGTTAATGGATGGTCTATATCTAGCTGTTGGTTGTTTTTTACATTTTTAGACAGTGAGCCCGTAGTTTTTTGACCATTAATCCATTCTACTTTTTGCATTTCTGTGCGGAAGTAGTTGACCTGTTCTTTACTCAATACATTTGGGATATGGTGAATCACGGCCTAACCCTTTGGAACTGTAATATTAATGTTTTGATCATATACAAAAATAGCCTCGAAGCGAGGCTATTTGAGTCAATACCATAAATTATTTATGGTATTTATTTCTTCTTAGTATTTAAAGTTAACAGATAGAACTGCACTGCGGCCTTCTGCTTCAGTTGCATAGTGTGAGGCATACGCTTTAGTGAAGTAGCGTTTGTCAGAAAGGTTGTTTACATTCAACTGTAAATCCACATTTTTGTTAACGGTATAACGCGCCATAGCATCGTAGCGTACGTAGCTTGGAACCCATTTTGTATTGGTAGCATTACCAAATACTTTATCCATGTAGGTAGCGCCACCACCAATTGTGAACTGTGGAAGGACTTGGTAAGTTGTCCAAAGTGTTGCTGAGTTTTTCGCAACGTTTTGAACTTGGTTACCATTGCTTGGATTTACAACATAGTCGTCACCGACTTTCGTGAAACCACCGTCAACTAATTCGCTGTCTAAGTAGGTATAACCTGCCATTACAGCCCACTTATCAGTTACATTACCAGTAACACCAAGTTCGATACCATCAACACGTGTTTCACCAATGTTGCTTGTAGTACCCTCTGTTGTTGTTGCACGTGTATTGGTTTTTTCTGTACGGAAAATTGCAGCAGTTAAGTTTAAACGGTCGTTTAATACATCCCATTTCGTTCCTAACTCGTAAGTTTTAACCTCTTCGGGTTTAAGATTTTCGATTGCTGCAGTAATACCTTCTGAGCCATCACCACCATCAACACCGACTGGATTTGAGGATGTCGCATAGCTTGCATAGATACTGCTATTTTCAGTTGGTTTAAATGTTAAACCTGCTTGCCAGTTAATAAAGTCTTTTTCATTTTTGATTGATACTTTATCGCCAGCTTGAGCTTTAGCAGGATTTGAGGTCACATTGCTGTTGAGCGCACCATAAGTCATCGTTTGCTCTGTTGAGTAATCATCCCAACGTACACCCAAATCTAAGATCCATTGTGGGTGTAATTCAATGCTATCAAGGAAATATACTGAAGTATTTTTAGTTTCGATATTATAAAGATCTGCGCCAGCAGTACTTAAAGAGCCTGTCCAATTACCACGGTCAGGGTTTTGCACTGATGTACACCAACCATTTGCGATCGAATCTGCCGGACAAGATTGATGTGCAGAGCCTGTCGAGTTTTTGCCGTCAATAATATACTGGGTACGATCTGTTTCTTGAGCTGAATATTCTGCGCCCAAATTAAAACGATGTTTTAAAAAGCCTGTGTCAAATTTACCAGTTAAAGCCAGTTGATCAGTAAAGCCATCTGTATCCGCAACTCGTGAGTTTGCACGTGCCCATACATTGCCTGTTACTTGGCCTGTTGCTTTATCAAAAAAGTTACCTTTTGAGTCGTCTGGGTTTGTCCATAGATAGTCATTTTTTGATTTGCTATAAACAGCAGTATTAGTCAATGTCAAGTTGTCAGTTAAGTCATGTTCTAACTTAATTGTACCAATATGATTTTCTTGTTTTTGGAAATCACGATCTTTCCAACCGTAGTAAATGCCTTGTTTGACATCAATCGGTTTACCGTTACCGTTTAATGGGCGGTAGTCCATTTCACCAGTTTTAGGTGCGCCAAATGGATTGTTATATGGCACACCAGAATTAGGTGTATCATCCGATTTTAGATAGTAATAGCCAACAGTTGCACGAGTAGGTGTGTCTAAGCCGAAAGTAATACTAGGGGCAATACCAGCACGTTTGTATTCAGCACCATCAGCTTGACCAGCTTTCTCATTCATGTGGCCCATAACGGCAACACGTGCAGCAATCCCATTGCCAAAATCTTTGTTGCCATCAAGCGTCACACGTGCATAAGCATCTGTTCCACCAGCAACTGAACCTTCTAAAAAGTCACCTTTTTTCGCAACTTTCGAAATCATGTTGATACTGCCGCCAGAAGTACCTGCACCACCCATAGCAGAAGCTGAACCTTTGGTAACTTCTACTTGCTCTACAGCAAACATCTCACGGTTTTGAGAAGTTGAGTTACGTACACCGTCAACATACATTGAGCTTTCAGAGTTATAACCACGAATAAATGGACGGTCACCATTTGGGTTACCACCTTCACCAGCACCGAGGGTAATACCAGGTACTGTACGTAAAGCATCACTTAAAGTTGTGACTTGCGTGTCTTCAATCAGTTGTTTAGAAATCACTGATACTGATTTTGGTGTATCAAGAAGTGGAGCAACAAATTTAGCATTCGCAGATTTATCAACTTTTAAGCTTGGTGCTTTTTCAGCAGCAACTTCTTGGTTAATCGTTGGAAGTTGAGTAACTTGCTCTTGTGCGATTGCATTAACGGCAATAACAGAAAGAGAAGAAGCAATTGCTGAAGAAACAATTTTCTTACGTGTTTTAATGAAGGCCATTTCGAACCCGATTTGGAATAGTGAATTTGTATGCGAATAATAATGATTCTTATTTTTTCTTACATCTTTATGTAATTGTAAATCACGATAAATAATCATATTGTGATAGTAGTATTTAATGTAATGATATAACAAGTATTAATTAAGACTATGTTTTATTTAAATATTGATAAAATGTATTGTTTTTTTATGTTTAATTGAGATTATAAATATAGACATGATTGTGAATTAAATAAGAAGTAATCGTAAATTATTTATGCAAAAAAAACCTGCCGAAACAGGTTTTTTATTATGTGGTTATTTAGAATTTAAAGGTTGTACTTAATTGTACACGGCGGCCTTCCTGAGTATTGCTATAACGGTTGTAGTAGCTATTGGCTACTTTCTCATAATCGTTAAAGTCTTTATCAAAGACATTGTACAGAGCAACCCCAATATCCCAATTTGGGGTGACATTAAAGTTTGAACCCACATGTAATAGCGCATATTCTTTGTAGTCGCCTAAAGCGTCATACACTTGTTGATTAGCTGTTGTGATATTGTCATAAGTTGATGTGAAGCGTGCACGTTCACTTCGATACTCACCACGCGCCCATAAATTCACAAAGTCAGCAGCTTGCCATTTAAGTGAAGCATTGACCATATGTTCTGGTGTGTCATTAAGTACAGGATTACCTAAACTACTATCTTTAATTTCAGTTTCAGTCCAAGTGTAGTTCAGACCAAATTTCCAATTGTCGGCAAATGCCCAGTTTAAACCGGCTTCAATACCATAAACTTCAGCTTCTTCGGCATTCACAGGACGAGTCACATTCCATGAATCTGGTGTGCCGCGGTTATAATCCATCACCCACGGCGTTCCCACTGATGCCATGAATGCTTCACAGTCCGCTTTAGACCAATTAATACCCGAAGTTGTTGTGTTATCAGTATTACAGCTAATTTCTTTATTGCCCGTCATAATTTTATCTTCAATTTGGCTAAAGAAAGCTGTTACGTTGAAGTCAAAATTATTATTGGTTGAGAAATATGTACCAAACTCAAAGTTTTTGCTGGTTTCTGGTTTTAGATTTGGGTTACCAAAAGTAGGTGTACGACCTTGACCGCTGACATTGACAACGCCATCGGTTAGTCTTTCTAAACGTGGGGCTTTATAACCCTCACTATATCCACCTTTGAATGTCCAGTTTTCATTTGCATTCCATACCAAATATGCACGTGGTGTCCAAAAGTCACCAAACGTATCGTGGTCGTCATAACGAAGACCAAGTGTTAATGCAAGATTGTCGTTCAGCGACCAAGTATCTTCGGCGAATAGACCCAATTGCTCAAAAGAAACTTCTTTTTTTACACGCAAACCATCACTGATACTGGCTTCCCACCATTGACCGCCTAGAGTAATACGGTGGTCTTCAAAATGTTGAGTGGTAAATTTAGTATCAAAAATCGTATCTTCACTTTCTAACACACGAGGAGTGATGGCTGTTGACATTCCTTGTGCACGTGCAGGAATTAAACGTCCAACCGTTTCTGTTTGAGTATTGATAATACTTGACTCAAGTTTGCCAATAGCATTATTCCAAGTATGTGCGAGGATCATTTTCTCACGGTTATATTCTTGAGCATCACCATAACCACCGTTTGCGCCAAGCGTTCCTAATTGACCTTTGCTATTGTCATACCATTGTTCAGTTTTTTCATATTCAACTGAAATATCATGGTCGCTGTGCGGTGTCAGGGTTAAGCGAGCACCGATAGTTTCTAGATCTGATTTAGTTGGGCTATTTCCGCCACTAAGTTCAGCACCAGTATCATCGTCATCACTACGTATTAAATCTGATTGATCACGTTCCGCTTTACGTGCACGGATTTGTAAGCCCAATAAATCTTGAATGATTGGCCCTGTTAAAAATGCATCGACAGCGCGTTGGTTACCAAAGTCTGAGTGATTTGGCAGTACTGTCCCTTCTAACGTGACCGAACCAGTCCATTCAGGTGAAACTTTTTTGGTAATGATATTGACTACACCACCAATTGCATCAGAACCATATAAAGTAGAAGCTGGTCCGCGGATGACTTCGATGCGTTGGATAGCCGAAACAGGGGGGATAAAACTATTATTCGACTCACCAAATCCATTAGGGGCAATGTCACCTGTACTATTTTGTCGGCGGCCATCAATTAAAACCAAGGTATATTCGGCGTCCATACCACGAATACGAATATTTAATCCGCCGGTTTTCCCTGCTGTAGGGCTAATATCGACACCTTCTACATCACTTAATGCATCTGCAACGGATGTAATTCGTTTATTTTTTAAGTCTTCAGCCGTAATCACGGTAATTGAAGCAGGAGCATTCTTGATCTTTTGTTCAAAGCCCGCTGCAGAAACAACAATGGTTTCCATCTGTTGAGCTTGAGATTCAGTCGTTTCAGCATGTGCGAAACTCGTAGTAGTTACAATTGCCCCAAATAAAGCAGCGGAAAGAGGGTTGAGATTAAATTTACTCATAAAAGAATACCAAATATGGACAAGATAAATATATGAAAATAAATTAAAAAAAATATCATTAAGAATAATAGTGAGAAAGTTTCTCATTTTCAATGGTGAATTAAAAAATAATCAATATTTCTTCGAAAAAAGCTGAAAAATTCTAAAAATAAGAAGGGCATCCATGCCTGAATTTATAGTGTTATAATCCATTTTTGTATATCTTTAATTGTTGTCATATAATGTGGCACTTTTTTTTAAAACTGTTTTAACTAACAAATTATCGAGGAAGCCATGCAAGTAACTTCTGAAGCGGTTTCGGGCGTTGCCCGTCGTTTAAATGTATCTGTACCGACGAGCCGTATTAACGAGCAGTTTGAAGCTCGCTTGAAACGCACTGCCAAAACTGTGAAGATCAACGGCTTCCGTCCAGGTAAAGTACCTGTAAACGTTGTTCGTCGTGAATACGGTGCTGGTATCTATCAAGAAGTTGTAAACGATATCATTCGTGACACAGTATTCGAAGCGATCCAACAAGAAAAAATCAATGCTGTTGGTATGCCAAACATTGAAAAAACTGAAATGAAAGATGATGCTTTAGTTTATGAAGCAACTGTAGAAGTTTATCCAGAAGTTGAAGTTAAGTTCGAAGGTCTAGAAGTTGAACGTAAAACAACTTCAGTTGACGACAAAGACGTTGAGAAGATGATTGAAAATCTTCAAAAACAACGCGCTTCATGGGTTGAAACTAAAGGCATGGCTAAAAAAGACATGCAAGTAACTTTCGACTTTGAAGGTACTGTTGATGGCGAGAAGTTTGAAGGCGGCGCTGCTGAAGACTTTAAACTCGTTCTTGGTTCTGGTCGTATGATCCCTGGCTTCGAAGACGGTATCGTTGGTATGAAGAAAGGCGAAGAGAAAGTTATCGATGTAACTTTCCCTGAAGACTACCAAGCTGAAAACCTTGCTGGTAAAGCTGCTCAATTCAAAATCACTGTTAAGCTTGTTGAAAAACAAAAGCTTCCAGAAGTTGATGCTGAATTCTTAAAAATTTTCGGTTTAACTGAAGAAGAAGGCGTTGAAAAACTGAAAGCTGACGTTCGTAAAAACATGGAACGTGAAGTGAAAAATGGTCTTCGTAACCAAGTGAAAGGTGCAACTTTTGATGCGCTTGTAGCTGCAAACGAAGTAGAACTTCCAGAAGCAATGGTTGCTCAAGAAATTGACCGTCAACGTCAACAAATGATCCAACAATTCACTCAACAGTTTGGTGCTCAAGGCGCTAAAGCGTTTGATTCAAGCATGCTTCCAGATGACCTATTCAAAGAGCAAGCTGAAAAATCAGTTAAACTTGGCGTATTAGTCAGCAAAGTATTAGCTGATGCTAAAATTGAAGTTGATGCTGCACGTGTTGATGCTTACATCGAAGACATGGCTTCTTCTTACGAAGATCCTAAAGAAGTAATTGAATACTTCAACAACGATAAACAGCAACGTGCTCAAATCGAAGCTGTTATTCTAGAAGACCAAGTTGTAGATCACATCTTAGCTTCTGCTAAAGTAACTGATACAACTGTGAGCTATGAAGACTTATTGAAAGAGCAACAAGCTCGTCAACAAGGCTAATTTCTAGCTTTCAAAAAAAGGCGCATTAAGCGCCTTTTTTTATCGAAATTTGCCCCCAAATAAGTTGTCCTGATTTCACAATGCTTATGAAAAAAATATCTGTTATTTAATTGGGAATCTTTTGCAATTTCGACAAATATCCCTCATATTGTGAATTATGGGTTGAGTCAGAAAAATTTAGGAATAAATAACGTATGTATGTTCCAACAATTGAAAACGCACTAGTGCCAATGGTGGTAGAACAGTCATCTCGTGGCGAGCGTTCTTTTGATATTTATTCACGCCTTTTGCGTGAACGTGTGATTTTTTTAACCGGTGAAGTTGAAGACAACATGGCAAATTTGATTGTTGCCCAAATGTTGTTCTTAGAAGCAGAAAACCCAGATAAAGATATTCATTTATATATCAACTCACCAGGCGGTTCGGTTACTGCAGGTATGGCGATTTACGATACCATGCAATTTATTAAACCTGATGTTGTGACTTACTGCATGGGGCAAGCAGCATCGATGGGTGCATTCCTGCTTAATGCCGGTGCTAAAGGCAAACGTTACTGTCTTGAAAATGCCCGTGTCATGATTCACCAACCACTCGGTGGTTTCCGTGGTCAGGCATCTGACATTGAAATTCATGCACGTGAAATTCTATTCATCAAAGAACGTTTAAATCGTTTAATGGCAGAGCATAGTGGTCAAGACTACGAAACTGTTGCTCGAGATACTGACCGTGACAACTTTATGACAGCGCAAGCTGCGAAAGAATACGGTCTTGTGGACGAAGTTTTATCTAAACGCCCATAAGTTTTAAAGAATTAATTATTGGAGTGAATATGTCCGAACATCCTCAAGGACAAAAGCATTGTTCATTTTGCGGTAAAACGCAGTCTGAAGTCGGGAAACTGATTGCAGGTGAGGACGCGTACATCTGTAATGAGTGTGTGGACGTATGTCTTGACCTAGTTCAGACCAGTCAGCAAGTTGAATCAAATGACTGGGCAACTCGTCCTTTACCAAAACCGCATGAAATCCGTGCTGCGCTTGACCAATATGTGATTGGGCAAGATGTTGCGAAAAAGACCCTCTCTGTTGCGGTATACAACCACTATAAACGCCTAAAAGTTGGCACCAGTGGTAAAAAACCAGAAGACGGAGTAGAGATTTCGAAAAGTAACATTATGTTGGTTGGACCAACAGGTTCAGGTAAAACACTGCTTGCTCAGACACTTGCGCGTCTTTTAGATGTGCCATTTGCGATGGCAGATGCAACGACTTTAACTGAAGCTGGTTATGTGGGTGAAGACGTTGAGAACATTGTTCAAAAACTCCTTCAAAAAGCCGATTACGATGTAGAAAAAGCACAAAAAGGCATTATCTATATCGATGAAATCGACAAAATTACCCGCAAGTCTGAAAACCCATCGATTACTCGTGATGTATCGGGTGAGGGTGTTCAGCAAGCGTTATTGAAAATGATCGAAGGTACGGTTGCGTCGATCCCGCCTCAAGGTGGTCGTAAGCATCCGCAGCAAGAATTTATTCAAATTGATACTTCAAATATCCTGTTTATCTGTGGTGGCGCATTCTCTGGTCTAGAGAAAATCGTACAGCAGCGTCAGGAAAAAGGAGGTATTGGCTTTACAGCTGAAGTGCGTAAGAAAGATGAAACTAAAAAATTATCTGACTTATTCCGCCAAGTTGAAGCGACAGATTTGGTTAAATTCGGTCTGATTCCTGAATTTATTGGTCGTTTGCCAGTCATTGCAACCTTGGAAGAACTCGACGAAGAAGCATTGATGCAGATTCTGACTGAACCAAAAAATGCATTGACACGTCAGTACCAATATTTATTTGAAATGGAAAATGTTGACCTCGTATTTGAAGACTCAGCATTGCGTGCCGTGGCTAAAAAAGCCCTTGACCGTAATACGGGTGCACGTGGTCTACGTTCGATTTTAGAAAATTCATTGCTTGAAACGATGTATGACCTACCAAGTCGTTCAGATGTGGGTACGGTTGTCGTCAATGAAGCGGTGATTAATGGTGAAGCGGAACCTGAATTTAAATCAGAACGTCAACCAAAGAAAACTGAAGAAGCTGCACCGAAGTCAGATTTAAAAGTTGTGAACTCTAAATCTGCTTAAGCGCTATTCGTCTGAAACGTGTGTAAATCCAAGATTTGCACACGTTTTTTATTTCCAAAAATAAAGGCAGAATGTTAATCTCAGCAGGATGGCGTGGATGCCTGAATGTAAAAAACTGAAAACAAAAGTGTAAAAATAAAAAAAGACGCAGTGAGGGATAATCATGCGTGGAGTTGCAATTCTACTTTTAAGCAGTGTAGCGCTGCTGGGTTGTCATGGAAAATCAGCCGTTGAGCAAACATCATTGGCTTCAACATTAAAGCCCGTGGATCCTGAAAGTAAACCGGGTCATATTGAGCAATATCGATTGGGTATGTTTACCATTGGTGGTTGGGTCAATCAGAAACAAGGCCGACATTTTCAAGAAGTGAAAGCTCAACATGATCAAGCAGCGATTGTGTATTTATATCGTCCAGACAGTAAATGGAACCGTCAAGAAATTGTGGCCAGCAGCTTATTTCTGAACAGTGAGCGTATTCCAAGTTTATTGAATAATCATTATTACTGGGTGGAGTTACCGGCGGGGAATTACCGCTTATCATCGAGTCGCCCTTTGGGGGTGAATCATTTTCAAAAACCTAAATATTTAGACTTTGATGTTGAAGCAGGTCAAACTTACTTCATTAAATATGATGAAGAGAATTTATCCAGTAAAAGAACGGTTTCAGGGCCATTGCTGCTCATGCCTGAAAAAATTGGTCGAAATGAAATCGCATTTACAGAGTTGAAATCCAACAGTTTTAACTTTGTGGCAGAAGATCAAAACACTGGAAAAGTGCGGAAAAGTGCGCAGAAGTTGAAAGCACCTCATTATGATCCTGCGGAAGATGTGCAGTTGACCAAGCCTTTTAAACTGTGGAATCCATTAACTTGGTAATGTAATTAGCTCGTGTTTTTGAGTGTGTGAAAATATTAAATAGCGAATGTCATTCGACAAACAGCCTAAATATTGACATTAAAAAAAGCACCCGATGGGGTGCTTTTTTATATCTTGAATGTGGCGAAATCAGTTCGCAGCAGCATCAACTACTGGGATTTTACCAATTTTTGCTTGCCAGATTTTTGGTGCAGTTGCGTGAACAGAAGTACCATTTACGTCAACAGCTACCGATACAGGCATGTCTTTTACAACAAATTTGTAGATCGCTTCCATACCTAAGTCAGCGAAAGCAACCACTTCAGCTTCACGAATCGCTTTCGATACTAAGTACGCAGCACCACCGACAGCCATGAGGTAAGTTGCTTTGTTGTCTTTGATTGCTTCAACAGCAGCAGGGCCGCGATCCGCTTTACCAATCATACCGAACATGCCAGTTGCTTCAAGCACTTGACGTGTGAACTTATCCATACGAGTTGCAGTTGTTGGGCCAGCAGGACCAACGACTTCGTCACCGACTGGATCAACAGGGCCAACGTAGTAAATAAATTTACCTTTTAGGTCAACTGGAAGTTCTTCACCTTTATTTAACATGTCAACCATACGTTTGTGCGCAGCATCACGACCTGTATAGATTGTACCGTTAAGAAGTAGTGTGTCACCTGGTTGCCAAGAGTTCATTTCTTCTTGAGTGATGTTATCTAAGTCAACACGTTTAGATGTTGATGAATCCCAAGTCACTGCAGGGTAGTCTTCAAGGCTAGGCGCTTGAATATGCGCTACACCTGAACCGTCTAATTGGAAATGCGCATGACGAGTTGCAGCGCAGTTAGGAATCATACCCACTGGTTTACCTGCAGCGTGACATGGGTAGTCTTTGATTTTGATATCAAGAACAGTGGTTAAACCGCCAAGACCTTGAGCACCAATACCTAAAGCATTTACTTTTTCGAAGATTTCGATACGAAGTTCTTCGATTTGGTTTTGTGGGCCACGACGAAGTAATTCGTCCATGTTGATTTCTTCCATCAATGCTTCTTTTGCAAGCATCATGGCTTTTTCAGCAGTACCACCAATACCGATACCGAGCATACCAGGAGGACACCAACCTGCACCCATTGTTGGAACAGTTTTAAGTACCCAATCTACGATAGAGTCAGAAGGATTAAGCATTGCAAGCTTAGATTTATTTTCTGAACCACCACCTTTAGCAGCAACAGTAATATCAACTTTATTACCCGGAACGAGTTTGTAGTGAATTACAGCAGGGGTGTTGTCTTTGGTATTTTTACGACCAAAAGCAGGATCAGCTAATACTGATGCACGAAGAATATTTGAGTTTTCAAGATAACCTTGACGTACACCTTCGTTGATTGCATCGTCTAGGCTCATGGTTAAATCAAATTTAACGTCTAAGCCCACTTCAAGAAATACGTTCACAATACCTGTATCTTGACAGATAGGACGATGGCCTTCTGCACACATACGAGAGTTAATTAAAATTTGTGCAATCGCGTCTTTTGCGGCTTTGTTTTCTTCACGGTCATACGCACGGCTCATCGCTTGGATGAAGTCCTGTGGGTGATAGTAAGAAATGAACTGAAGCGCATCTTTTACCGATGTGATCAAGTCATCTTGCTTGATAATAGTTGTCATACAAATATCTCTTGAGCGGGCTGATAGCTAGCGGGCTAAATTATAAGACAAAAACACAGTTGTGTGGGTATTTCGCTTAATCTTTGGCCGAAAGTTTAATAGGGTTTAACAGTGCCATGTCTCGCTGTCATAAATGACCTGAAAATGACGTTTTCACTGTCATATTTCATGAAATATTTGTCACAAAACTAGAAAGGGAGATATGTTTTTATTTTTAAATTTTTGAAAATAAAAGATATTTATTATTTTTGAATATTTCATATTTGTCATATAACTGTCATAAAACTTTTACATAATGACGTCATCAAAGTTAGAGTGTGAAATATATGGTTACTCCAGTGTTGTCAGTTATTGGTTTTTCTCTGTTTATCGCAGCAACTTGGTTCTACGGTCAACAAGAAGATCAAGCCTAAAGCTTTATCTTCTTTTTTTTGCTTTAAATTTTATAAAAAATAATATTCTTCTTCAAATCTTCAAATCTTCAAATCTTCAAATCTTCAAATCTTCAAATCTTCAAATCTTCAAATCTTCAAATCTTCAAATCTTCAAATCTAATCATGAGTAATAGCTAATTTTTAGTCTTTGCGTCAGTGTGTGTGATAATCATCGATGATCTTTGTTGCTTTCAAATTTTTTACAAGACTTCAATTCTAAACGTTATGATTTGAAGCAAATAGATGACAGGTAAAATTAAAAATGGGCACTGTTACTGTTCGACCAACTGTTGAATCAGATTGGGAGATACTGAAAAATTTACGGCTAGAAGCATTACAAGACAGTCCTGATGCATTTACAGCAACTTTTGAAAAAACTAAAACTCATAGTGATTCTGAATGGCGTGATAGAGTTGCGCAAAAAAGACCATGCCAGTTTCTATTGGCATTTGACGGAATGAGAGTTGGAGGTACTATTGATAAACAGCATGAATTTACTGTAGTTGCAATGTGGTTGTATGAGAATTATCGGGGAAACAGTGTTGCTGATCTTTTAATATCTAGTCTACAAAATATGCAGCAAACCAAGGTTATACAAAAATTGTACTTCGTGTTGAATTAAGTAATTTACGAGCTACTCAATTTTATTCTAAACAAGGTTTTATAAAAGTTGTTGAGCAATCTTCTTTAAAATCAGGCTTAGAGCTTAGCAGTCAAAAAATGGAGTGCTTGCAGTTCTTTTAATGGTCAACTTTTTTCGTATTTAAGTGATTAAAAACAAAAAAATAAAAAATAACTTTAATTTTTATATTATCAAATATTTATATTTAATATTTGTTTTATTTTTTCATGTAATTGTCATGGGATTGCAAGTGTATTGTCATACAGAGTCTTTAGGTTATTGCAGTATTTCTCAAGGACCAAAGAGGTTAGACGTTGAATTACAAAGCACTCATCTGCTGTATGGTTTTCACCCCCATGCTGACAATGCAGGCAGCACAAGCAGAATTTATTAAAGATAGTAAAGCAGAAATAGATTTTAAAAATTATTATTTTGATCAAGATCAAGAGCCTAACGATAAAGATTCGACAGTTTGGGGACAAGGTATTGAATTGAGTTATCAATCTGGTTTTACCGAAGGTCAAGTCGGTTTTGGTTTAGATGCGACTGCGGCAGCAGGTATACGTTTAGACGGCAGTAAAGATAAAGCCAAAAATTCGTTGATGTTTCCTTTAGAGGGTGATGGTAGTCCAACAAATTATTGGACACGTGCATATCCCACTTTAAAAGCGCGCTATCAGAAAACTGATGTAAAAGTCGGGGAGTTACGCCCTAATTTACCCATTTTAAGTCGAAGCTTTGCTCGCTTGCTCGAATCTGCTTATTTAGGTGGTCAAGTCACTTCTAAAGATGTAAAGGGATTGACTTTAACGGGTGGTTACGTCACTAAAGCAATTCCACGTGCATCACGAGATGCGTCAAAGCTTTCTATTAAAGGCGCAACAGAAACCAGTGAAGGGTTTATGTTTGGCGGTGCGGACTGGAAGCCCAATAAAAATTTAACGCTACAGTACTATGCCGGTGAGCTGGATGATTTTTATGTACAGCAATTTATCGGCGTGAAACACAAATTTCCATTCAGTGAAAACCAGAGTTTTAATACGGACTTACGTTTATTTGATACTCAAGCGACTGGAGCTAATGAGCGTGGTGAAAAAGGCTATGGCGCTAAAGTAGATAACCAGACAGCCAGTGTGGATTTCAAATACAAATTTAAAAATCATCAGCTGCAATTTGGCGCGCAAAAAATTGGTGATGATGGCGATTTTCTGCATATGAATCAGGGCAGTTTAGATAATGGTGCGGATGGTACGTTCATTTATTTGCCAACAAATCGTCTGTTGCAGAACTTTACCAATGCTGGGGAAAAGTCCACATGGTATGGCTATCGATATGACTTCAATAATCAATACTTAAAAGGCTTAAATGTATCGTTCCTGAAAGTACAAGGACGTGACTTTGGTAAATGTGGTTGTGCAACTGAGTCCGAAATTGACTATACCTTGCGTTATAAAGTGCCGGAAGGCAAATTCAAAAATTTAGGTTTTACCGCTCAGTACGGAAAATTCAAAAAAAGTACAGGAACAAAGCAGGAACAAAGCCGTATCTACTTAACCTACACCCTGCCAATTTTCTAATCCAAAACTGATCAGATTAATTTATTAATAAGTTTATAGAGAAATAAAAATGAATCATATTAATTCGAATCGTCGTCAATTCTTAAAGGGTTTGATGGGAGTCGGGTCTTTAGCGTTATTTTCTGGACTGAGTCCAGTAAGCACGTGGGCAAATGCCAAATTTCCGATTAGCCCGTTTCAATTAGGCGTTGCTTCAGGTGAACCTTGGCCAGATGGCTTTGTGATTTGGACGCGTGTTGCACCATATCCACTTTCTGTAGATGGTGGGATGCCGAAGGAAGCTGTTGAAGTGGATTGGGATATTGCTACAGATATTGAATTTAAGAAAATTGTGCAAACTGGGAAGGCGCAGGCACATCCTGACTTACATCACACAGTACATGTAGAGATAAGTGGTTTAGCACCGATGACACGCTATTATTATCGATTTAGATTGGCTGGTTATGAAAGTTCTGTAGGTACAGCAAAATCAGCACCTGCCGCGCACCAAATGCCAGAACGAGTTCGAGTCGCTGTAGTGGGCTGTCAGCATTATGAAACGGGTTATTACACGGCCTATGACTACTTGAGCAAAGAAAAAGAGATAGATTTAGTTTTCCACTATGGTGACTATATTTATGAAGGACCAGAGGGTAAAGGTGGGGGGCGTGCAATTGGAGATTTAAGAATTTCAATTCCTGCACGTCAACATATTGGTCCGGAAATTCAAACTTTACTGCAATATCGTATTCGTTATGCACAGTACCGTGCGGATCCCGATTTACAAGCTGCACATGCATCTGCACCTTTTGCGATGACGTTTGATGATCATGAAGTAGATAACAACTGGGCTGCAGATATTGAAGAAAAAGGCGAGAAGAAAGACATATTTTTGCTGCGCCGCGCAGCAGCGTTTCAAGCGTGGTACGAATATATGCCTGTACGCTTAAAACAGAAGCCGAACGGTCCAGATATCCTTGCTTACCGTACTTTAGATTATGGCAAAATGCTACGGATGAATATTTTAGATACACGACAATACCGTTCTCCAATTTTATGCACCAAAGCTCAGTTAGAAGATGGGTTTGATAAAATAGATTACTGCCGTACTGAGAATAGCCGAAATGAGCAGGTTCTTGGTAAAGCACAAGAGCAATGGTTGGCGAAGCAAATGCGCCATGATAAGCGTTGGAATGTCTTGGCACAGCAAATTCAGGTTATGCCTTGGGTACGTTATAACAAATCAGGCAAAGCTTATTTTGGGAAAGATACGTGGAATGGCTATCCATACGCACGCGAGCGCTTGATTGAATCTATCAAAAAAAATGCACCTCATGGTAATACAGTAATTTTATCAGGAGATTTGCATCAATATTTTGCAGCGAATATTCCAAGTGATTTGAATGATTTTAAGAGTCCATCGATTGCAACCGAATTTTTAACTACATCGATAACCTCTACCGGCAATGGTCAACCAATCCGTCCAGGGCAGGAAGATGTGCTGAAGTTAAATCCACACATCAAATTTATCAATGATCAACGCGGTTATCAGACTTTAGACTTTTTTAAAGACTATATGCGTACAGACTTGAAGGTTCTAGACTTTGTTGAAAAACCAGGTGGAAAAATGACGACCGTCGCCAGTTTTGAAGTGGCTTACGGCAAGCCAGAACTGAAGCAGATTGAATCTTAATAAAACGATATCAAAATACTTCTGCTAAATTAAATAAAGCGCTTAGATGGTTCTAAGCGCTTTATTTTTATATTGGACATGCACATCTATTAAAAACCACTGCCCATGCATGTGATCTACTATCTATGCAATGAGACAAGATGCTGATTTTTTTAATCAGATTTTTTGTGTGTGGCAGAAATAAGATGGTTAATTTCAGTTTTGGCTTTAATCATATCGGCTTGGAACTGTGGATCTGCCTGCAAGCGTGAAAATTGTGCTGCACCCATAATACGGCCAGCATCGACATCACTTTGCCAATGCATATTGCACACGACTCGGCTTTGACCAAATTCAATGCCACGTTTGAAAATTTCATTTTGGCGTTCTGGGCGAAGCTGCGCCAGAACCAATGCATAAGTCCAACCAATTGTGGTGTGGCCAGATGGATATGAAACAAATTGGTTCTTTTTATTTTCCTCATCAGGCGTACAGGTGCTGACATTAAAATAGCCATATGGACGTTCACGGCTATATTTCTTTTTTGCAGTTTGAGTAGAGTATCTACTATCAAGTTTAATCTTTCTTAAAATTTCAAATAAAATAGGTGTATTTTTCTCATTAATTTCTACGCCAAATGCATGTGAAAAAGGTCGCCCTAAGTGTGCATTTGAAACATCAGCATCAATTTGTGCTTGCTGCCAGCGAGCCGTATTTTTCAAATATTGAGATTGTTTAAAAATACTTTGATCACGAATAAAATCTCCACTATGGGCTTGTGGAGGAGTAGATAATATTTCAAGACTATTTGGAGCTGAGTCAGGTGTTAGATATGAATCTGCGGCCATGGAGTGTGCGCTTAAGCAAACCCATATTAATGTAGAGATGGCACATGGAGTATAAAATTTTAAGTTTGTCATGATATAGCTAAGTTTTGAATAATTAAAAAAGCGCTCATACCATAAGCAATAATATTTACTCTAAGATGACAAGAATTAATAAGATGAAAATTATCGCAATATAAATAAGATTGAAATGCGGGAAAATCGGAATGAATAAAAAAACCACCCAATCTTTCGAAAGGGTGGTTTAGAACTCGAAACTAAAATTAAGCTTCTTGCTGTTCAGATTGAATTGCCGTTAATGCAATGGTAAACACGATGTCATCGACCAATGCGCCACGAGACAAGTCATTTACAGGCTTGTTTAAACCTTGCAGCATTGGGCCAACACTGACTACATTTGCAGAACGTTGAACTGCTTTATATGTAGTATTACCTGTATTTAAGTCCGGGAAGATAAACACATTGGCACGACCAGCCACTTTCGAGTCAGGTGCTTTAGAGCGTCCCACACTTTCCACCGATGCAGCATCGTATTGAAGCGGGCCATCAATAAGTAAGTCTGGGCGGCGTTCTTTGGCAATACGTGTTGCTTCAGCCACTTTTTCGACATCTGCACCTGCACCAGAAGTACCTGTTGAATACGAAATCATTGCGATACGTGGGTCAATACCAAAAGCTTTCGCTGAATCTGCAGATTGAATCGCAATCTCTGCAAGCTGTTCTGCATTTGGATCTGGATTAATTGCACAGTCACCATATACATAAACTTCATCTGGTAACAGCATAAAGAATACAGAAGAAACCAATGAATAATCAGGTGCAGTCTTAATCAATTGGAATGCAGGACGTACAGTATTTGCCGTAGTATGTACTGCGCCTGAGACTAAGCCATCCACCTGATCAAGTGCAAGCATCATGGTGCCTAAAACCACGGTATCTTGTAGCTGTTCGCGTGCTTGTAGATCATTGAGTTTGCCTTTGCGCAGCTCAACCATTTTCGGCACATAGTTTTCACGAATCAGATCTGGATCAATGATTTCCAAATCATGTGGAAGTTCGATGTTACGTGCTTTTGCAACTTCAATTACGGCTTCAGGTTTTGCCAATAAAATACAGTGTGCAATGCCACGAGATTGACAAATGGCAGCCGCTTGGATGGTCCGTGGTTCATCACCTTCAGGTAAAACAATCCGTTTTTTCGCAGCAATCGATTTTTGTACCAATTCATGACGGAATGCAGAAGGGGACAAGCGTGGTTGATATGAACCATTTAATACTTCAGTAATCCATTCAGCATTGATGTGGCTTGAAACAAAGCGAGTCACTTGCTCTGCACGTTCGACGTCATCGACAGGAATTTCATTGCCTAAATTTGAAAGTTGTTGTGCCGTTTCAAAAGTGCTTAAAGGCGTATGTAAAATCGGTAAGCCTTGCTTAATCGCGGTTTGGCAGAAATCCAAAACTTGTGGGTTCGGTTGATGGTGTTCAGTCAAAACCAAACCGGCAAGTGGAATACCATTGCTACTTGCAAGGCTAGAAGCCAACAATACATCAATACGGTCAGAGGCGCTGATAATCAGTTCACCTGCCACAAATTTGTGAAGTTCATGTTCAATATTAGAGGCAACTAAGCTGCTATGTAGTACGCGTCGATGAGCAGCATCGCCTTGGTTAATCCATTCTGATTGAATATGCGTCGCCAAGTCAGACATGCGCGGTACGCTGAGCGTATTACTAAATGGAACGAGGCCAATGACAGGTAGCTGTGTAGAACCAATTTGCGGATTACTTTGTTGTAATTCGAGTACAAATTTATTGGTATCACTGATTAAACGCAGATTTGGATCAAGCGTGACAGGAATTTGCGCAGATTCTTCTGGCAAACCACGTGTGCGCATAAACAAAACGCCCGCAGTACGTTCAGATGCTGCACCACCGAATTGGCGTAGAGAACTGTCAATTTTCTCAGCAGTTTTCGTGGCATTTTGAATATCTGCTGTGCTGACAATAATTACTTTAGCATCAAGAGCTTTTGCTAATGTCGCGTTGAGTTCTGAGGCAAAGTTATCTCGGCTGTTTGGAACCAAGCCTTCAACAATAATCAGATCATGCTTTTTTGCAATTTCACGGTGCAAACGAACTGCTTCTTCGAGCAATTCATCACTTTCATCATGACTCAGTTGTTTCACGATGGTGGCATGATGAATGGGTTCTACCGTTTCATTATTAAATAAATGACGATAAAGAGCCGTTGTACGGTCTACAGTATCTGCGACATTTTCTTGTGAAAATGGTTTCAGAAAACCTGCTTTGACCCCTTGGCATTCCAAAGCATAAATTAAACCTAAGCATGCAGATGTTAAACCTACACCTTCCCCAGTTGGCACGAGTAAAATTGTTTTCATACGGTGTCTAAATTAAAGCTAAAAATTAATATTGAAAGCGAAGGGGATGATGCGATTGCTTATGCAATCGCAGCTTCAGCATCAGACTTTTTTGTAACAGACGCTGTCACCTCGTCTACAACATGCTCAGTTTCTTTGGCAATACGGCCTTCTTCATCGGTTGGAACAACCCAAATTTGTGGGCCAGTACCGTGGTCAATACGACCTTCAGTACCGCGTTTTAAGTTGTCATTTAATTCTTTACTAAGGTTGAAACCAAAGTGCGGTAAGTATGAAACCGTTTTTTCACGAATGTAGGCAGAATTTTCACCAATACCACCGGTAAAGAATAGACCATCAATACGTGGCAGACCACAGCTTAAACCTGCTAAAGATTTAGCTAAACGGTAGCAGAAAACTTCAATGGCAAGTGCGGCATCTTCGTTGCCTTGTTCCGATGCTTCGATCAACGTACGCATGTCATTTGAAAGATCAGACAAACCGAGTAGGCCTGATTGGCTGTTCAGCATCTTGTCGATTTTGTAGATATCCCAACCTAAGTTGCTCGCAAGGAAGCTGTGAATACTTGGGTCAACATCACCACTACGTGTGCCCATGACCACACCTTCAAGTGGAGTCAGACCCATTGACGTATCTACAGATTGACCATTCCAAATCGCACAAGTCGAGCTACCATTGCCTAAGTGAGCAGTTAACCAGCCACCTTGTTTAAAGCTGCCTGCCAACATTGAGCCACGCTCAGATACGTAGGCATGGCTAGTACCATGGAATCCATAACGACGTACGTTATGTTGTGTGTACAAGAATTTTGGTAATGCATAACGGTATGCATGAGACGGCATGGTTTGGTGGAATGCTGTATCAAATACGGCTACTTGCGGAAGTTCAGGGAACAAACGCATCGTTGCTTCGATACCCACCAAGTGAGCCGGGTTATGCAATGGAGCAAGTGGAGTTGCTTCACGAATACGTTCAATAATTTCTGGTGTTAATAGCTCAGCTTTGGTTAATGTACCGCCGTGAACAACACGGTGACCAATCGCTTGAGGATTATGGTGAGCCAAACGCTCTAAAATAGTTTCGAGGGCTTTTTCATGGTCAGCATGTGGAATAGACAGCTCAAGCGCATCACCACCTGTAGTGACCCCTTTAATACGTGCATCAGCAGAACCTAGGTTCTCGGCTAGACCAAAAATACGATCTTCACGGCGCTCAGAAACTAACGCATATTTGATAGAAGAAGATCCGCAGTTAATTACTAATACTGATGTAGACACGTTTAAATACCCGAATTCTAATTGAAATACTTATCCATAATATTGATCTGATTGCAGTTGTATTGATTGATGCAATTTAGATCTGTGATGATGTTTTATCATGGGTTTTTTTATCGTCCTAGATAGACTTTAGGAGATTAGACTTAAGCACTATCGACCCTGAGCACAATAATAATTAAAATTTATCAGTTCATAGTTTTCATTTATTAATAAAATAGTCCTTAAAATTTATACGATTTAAGAGATATACATAGAACATAACATGCGGTTGCTGCGCTGTAATCCTTAAATTGTTGCAAAAAAGCAGGTAATTTGAACTTCTCTTATTTTTATGAAGCATTTAATTGTCAAAATATCTGTTTTTCGATTCTAGATCCTGTGTGTTTACAGGCTTATATTTCAATATGTGAACCTTGGGTTTAGTTTTTTAAATTACCATAAAAAAAGCTGTGCCTTTAATCAGAAAAGCACAGCTTTCGTTGTCTTATTGGGTGTTATTGGCGAATTTGACCATCACCAAACACAATCCATTTTTGAGAAGTCAGACCTTCTAGGCCGACTGGTCCGCGTGCATGGATTTTATCGGTTGAAATACCGATCTCAGCACCAAGACCATATTCAAAACCATCCGCAAAGCGAGTTGAGGCATTGATCATCACTGAACTCGAATCTACACGCGCTAAGAACTGACGAGCCAGACTAAAGTTTTCGGTAATGATTGAGTCTGTATGGTGAGAGCCATATTTGTTGATGTGCTCAATCGCTTCATCTAAGCCTGTAACGACTTTCACTGCCAAAATTGGGCCTAAGTATTCGGTGTACCAATCTTCCTCAGTTGCAGGAACAATCGATTCACCCAAAATGCGCTGCGTTTCAGCACAGCCACGAAGCTCAACTTTTTTCTCAGCATAGAGTTCAGCAATGCGTGGTAAAAACTCTTCAGCGACATTTTCATCGACGAGCAAGGTTTCCATGGCATTACATACGCCATAACGGTGTGTTTTGGCATTAAGCGCAATAGGTAATGCTTTTTGCAAATCAGCCTGAGCTTCCACAAAAACATGGCAGTTACCATCAAGATGTTTGATAACAGGCACACGTGCTTCATTGGTAATACGTTCAATTAAGCTTTTGCCACCACGAGGTACGATCACATCGACATATTCAGGCATAGTAATTAATTGGCCAACCGCAGCACGGTCTGGGGTATTAATTACTTGAACGGCATGCTCAGGTACACCTGCGGCAGTTAAGCCATGTTGAATCGCTGCCGCAATTGCTTGGTTAGATTCCAAAGCTTCAGAACCACCACGTAAAATAATCGCGTTACCTGATTTAAGCGCTAAAGATGCGGCTTCAAGGGTGACATTTGGGCGAGATTCGTAAATCATGCCGACAACACCTAACGGTACGCGCATTTTGCCCAGCTGAATACCTGTCGGACGAAAGACCATATCGGTAATTTCGCCAATCGGGTCAGTCAGTGCGATTACATCTTTTAGACCTTGAAGCATGCCTTTAAAGCGTGTGGGGGTAAGTTCTAAGCGATCAAGTAGAGCACTATCCAAGTTGTTGTTATGCGCTTTGGTCATATCCACTTGGTTAGCTGCCAAAATTGCAGTTTCACTGTTTTGTAAAGCAGTATAAATTGCTGATAAAGCATTATTTTTAGTCTGGGTAGAAGCCCCTGCGAGCACACGTGATGCTGTGCGTGCTTGCTGTCCTACCGTTTGCATGTATTGTTCAATAGACTCTTGCATAGCGGTTTGATCACTTAGAAATTTCAACTCGATATTAACAGCCTGTGACGGAACAATGAAGCACTTAAGTGCATATTCAACTGTACTTGCTGACTAGAATTAACATTTTGAAATTGTTTTTAGAGCAAAAGTAGATAAGCGGCGGGGATATCAGTTGCTTGTAAAATGAACCTCTGTATAGAATGAAACAATAGCGACATTGAAGTCGTACAAATAACGATTAAAGAGCAGGACGCTAAGTCGAGCAGAGTCTCTAAATGAATTCCTGACAATAAAAATAAGGCAGGAATGGAGGAAAGGAATATGAATTCCATTATCCAAATGGATCCCACCGTACAGGAAAGTACGCATTACAGTTTTTTCGATCTGTATGACAAGCAAAGCTTTAAACAGCCTGCCAGAACGACATGGATTGATGGCTGGAAGGTCGAATATATGGCCATTGCACAACCTGAAACCATTCATCGCACCCCGATTGTTATTATTGGTGGGGCATTTCAAAACTTTAATTCCTACAAATATTGTGTCGAACAATTATTTGCGGCAGGCCCAATTATTTTAATTGATTTACCCTCCATGGGCTCAAATCAGCAAATTACCAATGTCGATACTTCGGTGTCGGCAGGGACTTTAGAGTTGGGTGATCTGGCACAGATGTTAGGCGTTTGGTTGGATATCGTCGGGCTAGAAAAAGTATCCGTGATGGGGATGTCGCTCGGTTCAGTGGTGGCTGCAGGACTGGCGGATCAACGTCCTGAATTGCTTGACCGCATGATATTGATGGGCGTAATGCAAAAAACGCGCAAGAGCTGGCGCATGTTGCTTGAAGAATCCTTGCATTTGATGAAAGAACAGCGCATGGATGAATTTGGTCAAGCGGTGATTTTGTATTTGGTTAATCATGCCAAACTGGATGTGACGCGGATGTCACCGACAGCGAAGCGTTTGTTCTTTAGACAAATGGCTGAATTCACCAATACCGAACAAGAGCGTTATGACATTAACTGTAATCGTTTGCTGCGTTTGCAGGACGTGCCGATTCCACAGTGTGATGTATTGGTGTCATGCGGGCAGTACGACAGTTTTACTTTGCCACATGAAAATGCAGGTTTTGCCTTGCAATGTCCGAATATGCAATTTGCCATGATTGCCAATGCGGATCATTTACCTCAGTTGCAGCGTCGTAAGGAAACTATGAATTTGTTTGCAACTTATCTACGCGGTGAGTCTATTCAGCAGTTGGAAGGGATCATTCCAATGAGTCGAGAGCAAATGCAAAATATCGAACGCCGTGGCGAAGCGCGGGTGAGTGTACAACAGCCATTCACGCATTTATCTCATCGCCATTCAGACCTTGTGGTTGACACTCAAATTATAGATTTAAATTATTTTGGGGTGTTGTTAAATGTGCAGGCTGAAATGTTGGACTCCATGCACGCATATCCACGGGATTTGGCATTACATCTAGAAGATGAAGAAGGTGAGTTTAAAATTGAATGTCTCATCTTTGACGTTGTGGATACACAGGTTCGCGCTTTGTTTAAGCATGGTAGTTTTGAGTTGGCAGAACGCTTATTGCGCTTTGTACAACGCCAAAAAGAAGATGTGTTGTTATTAGAAGCCGTTAGTTAAAACATGAAAAAGTGAAAAAACAGCGCTTTAGCGCTGTTTTTTTGTTTTGGCATGGACCATCCAAACCAAATCCCCACAATGCTGATCTGCATCGTGAAAAGGGATCACTTGTTCTTGATGATGTTGCGGAAAGTATAAGGCCGGCTGAACGACTTTTACTTCTTCAAATCCTGTATGGGTGAAAAACTGCTGTAATTCAGCAGGGGATTGAAAATGAAAAGTAAAAGCGCTGCGTGACATAACTTTGAGTAATTTACTACTGGCCCAAATAAAGCGTGCTAAACGGTTCTTGACGGGTTCTGGATAGATGTCGGTCAGATAATGCAATTCCTGAAACGAGGCGCCATATTCGGTGATCCCTTGCAATAATTTATTAAGCAGGGCTTGATCAAAATAATTAATCAGACCTTCGCTAATCACCACCAAAGGACGTTCAGGGTCAAAACTCTGAAAAATACGTTCAAAATCTTGAGTGAAAATGTCACCAGTTAAGACCTCAGGGGCATGCGGGTCAATTTGTTTGAGTGCTTGTGTTTTGATTTTTGCCATATCCGGCAAGTCGAGTTCACGATAGTCAATTTCAGGATGCTTGGTGCGAAAATTCCAACCGCGCGGGGAGAGGCCACAGGCAATTTCGAGTACTTGTAGCTGAGGGTGTTGGGCAATGAGTTGATCTAAATGTTGATCGATCATGGCATGGCGCTGTTTAAGCGTCGAACGCATACTACCGCCCACATTCTTTTCTGCCCAGCTTTCTAAAGGATGGACTAAACGTGCTAAAAATTTACCTTTACGTGTGGCAAAAACGGGATGCGAAATCCCCATGCTGTACCAAATATAGCCGGTGTAATGTGCAGTAAAGGAAATGTGTCGATGTTCCGATAAACTTTGTGTCATGTCGTCCTGACCTAATGTTGTTTTTATTGGCAATTTTTGTATAGCGCCGAAGCACTTATTTTGTCTTCATCATAAATCAAAAAGGAGCACCTTGTCGTGCTCCATTTTCTAGAATTTTGAAAGTCTTGGATTAGCAATATTGATTTTTAAAATCCACAATACGGTTACGCACGTTTTGCCAGTCCGCCCCGAGTTCAATGCTTTGTCCAATCTCAATTTGTGGGATTTTACCGCGCATACGTTCTAGGCGTTCTTGATTTGGGAGAGCCAAGTTTTGAATGCCATCCAGCGCAATGCATGCAGATTCACGGTTATTACATACAAGGCCCATATCACAACCTGCATTTAATGCTGCTTGGATACGAGCATCTGCGCCGCCAGCGACACAAGCGGCTTGCATGCTTAAATCATCGGAGAATAAAACGCCATCAAATTGGAGCTCTTGACGTAAGACTTTCTGAATCCAATACGGTGAAAATCCAGCAGGATTAAGATCAATATTTTCATAAATCACATGCGCAGGCATTAAGGCATCAAGCTGTGGTTGCAGTTGAATAAAGCTTTGCATGTCTTTTTGATAGATTTCTTCATAACTACGATGGTCAATGGCAGCAGCAACATGTGAGTCTGCTTTCACCGAGCCATGGCCTGGGAAATGCTTACCTGTAGATGCCATCCCCGCACGTTTCATACCTTTTAAGAAAGCACTTGCCAGTGGAATGATGTCTTGCATATTTTTGGCAAAACCACGGTCACCAATCACATCACTGACATCATTTAGGTCCAGCACTGGTGCAAAACTAAAATCGATGCCGACCGCAAGGACTTCAGCTGCCATCAACCAGCCACATTGTTCAGCCAGTTCAACAGCTTTTTCAGGTTCAGTTAAGTAAAGTTCTCCAAACTTACCCATAGCTGGTAAGAGTGTGAAGCCTTGTTTTAATCGTTGTACACGACCACCTTCCTGATCGACGGCAATTAAAATATCAGGACGGATTTGACGCATATGGTCGGTTAGGGCACGAACTTGTTCAGGAGATTCAATGTTGCGACCAAATAAAATCATGCCGCCAACTTGTGGTGCCTGTAATAGTTCAATATCTTCTTGGGTAAGTTCTGTGCCAGCAATGTCGAGCATTAATGCGCCAATCATATTCGGTGTCCGTGTTGGAATTTTTAAGGAAAAACAATACCTGAATTCTGCAATGATTTGCTACACTTTGTCAGCAGAGAATATGATAAAACTACACGACATAAACATATTAAGTTGTTTAAGATTTTGAATCTATTCAATTCAGGTCGAAAACCAACACGGTAATATTGGTCTTAATACCAAGGAAGTACAAATTATTTATGAAACTTCAAACATTAGCTTGTGCCGTTGCGATTGCGACAGGTGGATTCTTTTTCACTCATGTGGTGAATGACGCAATTGCTGCCAATAATACAGAAGCAGTGAGCGCGGGTACTATTCAGCCCACACAAGAGCAAGCCTTGGTCTCACGTCAGCTTGCAACATTGGTAGACCGTCAACACTATTTAAATCAGCGTTTAGATGCCAATACATCTAACCGTATTTTAGATTTTTATATTGATAGTTTAGATGCTGAACATACGTTGTTCTTGGCATCGGATATTGAAAATTATAAAAAACGTTATGGTTCAACTTTTGGTGCAAATCTCAAAGCGGGCAATTTAACAGGGCCGTATGCGATTCATGCGCAATATCGTGAGCGCTTAAAACAGTTCTACACCTATATGTTGGAAGAGCTGAAAAAGCCACAGAATTTAAATCAACCGAATAACTACATCGAAACCGATCGTGAAAAAGCGCCATTCTTTAAATCGACAGAAGAACAGCGTGCGCATTGGAATAAAATGTTGGTCTCTCAGCTGATCAATTTAACCATCAGCAAAGAAGAAGAGAAAGCCAAACAGAAAGCGTTGAAAGATGACCCAACACTGGCAAATGGTCAAGATTTAACTGGTCCGGAAGATTTAACACCTGAACAGACCTTAACTAAGCGTTATACACGTCAGTTAGAGCGGATTAGTCGTTTAAAAAGCGATGATGTGCTTGATAAAACTCTGAATGCCATGATGCTGACGTATGATCCGCACAGTAACTATTTCCCACCTGTAGATGCGATGGAATTGAACCGTCAAACCACGCTGCAATTGGAAGGGATTGGGGTGTCGATTCGTCCTGAACGTGGCAACGAAGACTACACTAAAATTGAAACGATTGTAGAAGGTGGTCCAGCCAGCAAATCAGGACAAGTCAAGTCAGGTGATCGCATTGTTGGTGTTGCCCAAGATGGCGACAAAATGGTGGATGTGATCGGTTGGCCGAGCAATGAAATTGTCGGACTGATTCGTGGTAAACGTGGCACCAAAGTGACTCTACGTTTATTGGGTGCTGGTGCGTCCATGAATCAAGCGCGAAATGTCACAATTGTACGTGATGTGATTCAAGAAGAAGATGCAGGCGTGCGTTCACGTACCGTTGAAATTGAACGTAATGGCAAAAAACATAAGTTTGGTGTGATCGAAATTCCATCGTTTTACTTGAACTATCGTGCCCGTCGTGCAGGTACAGAATACCGCTCTGTGTCAGAAGATACCAATAAAGCCTTAAAAACTTTAGATGCGCAAAATGTTGAAGGCATCATCATTGACTTACGTAACAACCCTGGTGGCTCACTTGAAGAAGTGGCACGTATGCTTGGTCAAGTGATTAAATCAGGTCCAGTGGTGCAAATCCGTGATGGCAATGGCAATGTCAGCGTGTTTGAAGATGATGATGGGGGCGCGCAAACTTATGCTGGTCCATTGGCAGTATTGATTAACTTGGCTTCGGCGTCTGCGAGTGAAATTTATTCTGCTGCGATTCAAGACTATGAACGTGGTGTGGTGATTGGTAGCACCACAACGGGTAAAGGAACAGCGCAGGTACAACTTGACTCTTTAGCCTATGGTCAAGCAACCTTAACGCAACGTAAATTTTACCGCGTGACTGGCGGCAGTACCCAAAATAAAGGGGTCGTGCCTGATATTAAGTTGGTTGATATTTACAATGAAGAGTTTGGTGAACGTAAAGCGAAAAATGCTTTACAGTGGGATACCATTCCTACAGCACCGTTTAAACGTGAAGGCTCGATCCAAGCCTATGTTCCCGATTTGATTAAGTCATCTCAGCAACGTGTCAGCATTGATCCGCAATTTAAATATTTAGAGCAACGTACTGCGATTGCGAAAAAGACAGAAGAGCAAAAGCGTGTGGTGCTTGACTTAGCGAAGCGTAAAGCCGAGCTGTTGGCACTAGAGCAAAAGTCTTTGGATGCTGAAAATCAGCGTCGTAAAGTGGTGGGTCAAAAACCTTATGCCAACTGGGAAAGCTACCAAGCGTCTATGGATGCATTGGTGGAGGCACGTGCAAAAATGAAGGCAAACCAACGTCCAGCACTGCCTGAAGAAGAAGTCTTTGTGACGGAAGCAGCAAACGTGCTAATGGACTATGCCAAATTACAAGGCAAAACGCATACAACAACAGCCAAAAAGTAAGTAATTCATCCATAAATAACATTGAGATGATTGCTTGAGTTTTTGACAGAAAAGATGAATTTATCCATTGAGAAATAGCGAGCTACGGCTCGCTATTTTTTTGTGAGTAGGGCGGTGTTCGATTTAAATCTAGAAAGCAATCTATAAATGATTCTAACTTATTCATTTTATTATGATTAGAAACTGTTCTAAAATAATAAACACCTGATGTAATTTTTATCAAAAGTTTAAGTTTTAGTGAACTTCATCAAGCTTTATTTTTTTAAATTAATCAGTTGCTTAAAATCTTGAAAGAAAGACTTGACCATTACCGTAGACTAATAGATTCTAAGAGAAAATAAGTAAGTAATTGAAAATGTAACAAGTTAAAGGGAAGAGATAGATTGGGTAATTCGGTTAAAGAAAGTGCCACGATAACCTAAGCGGAACGCTTGATATGACCCATATTCATTATGATTACAATCTGGTCGTTGGTTCAATCGTAGTTGCATTATTAAGTTGTTACTTAGCGGTTTCACTCGAACAAATGTTGTTTCGTGGAACACGACCAAGATATGAAAATGTCATATTATTATTCAGCGGTGCAATTTTAGGTGCTGCGATTTGGTGCATGCATTTTGTAGGCATGATGGCCAGCCATTTACCTTCAAATCATAGTTTTGATACTAGTCTGACCCTAACATCTTATTTTATCGCTTTTGTCGCGTCCACTTTTGCCGTGTGGTTAACCACACGACTGACGCTACCATTTCCTCGTTTAATTTTAGGCTCAGTTTTAATGGGGCTAGGCATTTCCGGAATGCATTACACGGGGATGCTGAGTTTAGACGTTCAGGGTTATGAGCAACGATACGAACCTTTAATTGTTATCTGTTCAATTTTAGTTGCAATCTGTGGCTCGTGTTTGGCATTTTGGCTAACGTTTAAAAATAAATACTCGCCAAAACGTAACATCATGAATGCCTTTGTTGCGGTCATGCTGACTTTTAGCATTGTCGCTATGCATTATATTGGTATGGCAGCTGTTGATTTTGTACCGCTAAATTCGATGGATGTATTGGTTGCGGCTCAAATTAACCATAATTTATTGCTATTTATTGTCTTATTTGTCACCAGTTTATTGTTGATGGCGGCCTTTAGCGTTGCAGTACTTGAGCAACGTTTAGAACATCGCAGTTTGCAGTTGATGCGCGCAAATCGAGAACTAGCCAATCAAGCTGTACAGGACAATTTGACCCGTTTGCCTAATCGACTATTTTTGGCTGAATATGCACATTTTCTATTTACAGAGCATCGCTTAAGACAAGATAAAATTGCTTTTATTTATATTGATATCGACCGTTTTAAAGCGGTCAATGATGTGTTTGGACACCATGTGGGTGATCAACTACTGATTCAAATTGCTACGCGTATTCACCGTTTAATTAATGATAAAGCCAAATTGCTACGAATCGGTGGGGACGAGTTTCTGATTGTGCTTGAGTCGGCAAGCAATGACTCTGCCACAGCAATGTCTGAAAAAATATTGGAATTGATGCAAGAAAGCTTTTTGATTGCAGGTAAGGAAATTAACATTTCAGGCAGTATTGGTATTGCGATGTACCCTGAACATGGTGCGAACTTACAAGACCTACTGATCAATGCAGACACTGCAATGCTGAGTTCGAAGTATCAGGGGCGTAATACCTATTCATTTTTTAATTATACTGCCGACCAATTTGAAGAAAAAAGTCAGACGAAACTGATCAATGATTTATATAAAGCGGTAGAAGAACAACAGTTTATCTTATTTTATCAGCCAAAATTTAATGCCGTTGATCGTGAAATTTGTGGGGTTGAGGCCTTAATTCGTTGGAATCATCCAACTCTAGGTATGTTGACGCCAAATAAGTTTATCAATGGTGCAGAAAAAACTGGACTGATTATTGCCATGGGCTATTGGGCGCTTGAAGAAGCCTGTAAGCAAATTCAGCACTGGGAAAAGCTGAATATGCCGTTGTATCCGATTGCGGTCAATTTATCAGCGATTCAGTTTGAACATAAACACTTATTTAGTACTTTAGAGTCACTTTTTGCACGGTATGAAATTAACCCGTCACATTTAATTATTGAAATTACCGAGTCAACAGCGATGCATCATATCGATGCCAGTATCTTGACTTTTGAACATTTGAGAAAGATGGGGATTAAAGTTGCGATTGATGACTTTGGAACGGGACATTCAAGTTTCTTGTATTTAAAAGAACTGCCTGTAGATGAGCTGAAAATTGACCGTGAGTTTATCCGTAATTTGAGCGTCGGTTCTAAAGAAGAAATTATTTTAGAAAGTATTATTCACTTGGCAATTCGACTGGGTTTAACGGTCACTGCAGAAGGTGTAGAGACAGAACAACAAGCAGAAATTTTAAAACGTTTAGGTTGCCAGCAGTTGCAGGGATATTTGTTAGGAATGCCGATGCCAGTGGCACAGCTTGAAGAAAGCATGAAAATGAAAGTTGAATAAAGTCCTCGTAGTCTGATCGCATTGCCAATGAGTGAGAAAAAAAAGACAGAGAAATGCGTTATATCGTCGATAAAAACAGGTCGTCATCCAATGTAAAACATCAAGACACACCACGCTAAGATTTTGACTCAACCCGATGTGGTTGATTATTTTTAATGGTCAATCTGATACAATATCGCCAATTTTCCATATTGATCAGATCTGATCTTTTGCACTGCGAGTTTTGCAGTAGGTGTCTTTCATGAGTTTTAAAGAAGAATTAGCGACACAGGTCGCTCAGCGACGTACTTTCGCTATTATTTCCCACCCCGATGCCGGTAAAACCACAATGACAGAAAAACTGTTGTTATGGGGACAGGCGATTCAGGTTGCAGGTATGGTAAAAAGCCGTAAATCTGATCGTGCGGCAACGTCTGACTGGATGGAAATGGAAAAAGAACGTGGTATTTCGATCACCACTTCTGTTATGCAGTTCCCGTTTAAAGACAAGATGATTAACTTGCTCGACACCCCAGGGCATGAAGACTTTTCTGAAGATACCTACCGTACATTAACCGCTGTTGACTCTGCGCTTATGGTGATTGATGGTGCAAAAGGTGTCGAAGACCGTACGATCAAATTGATGGAAGTGTGTCGTATGCGCGACACGCCGATTATTTCATTCGTCAACAAAATGGACCGTGAAATTCGTGAGCCATTAGAACTACTTGATGAAATCGAAAACGTTTTAAAAATTAAATGTGTTCCGATTACTTGGCCATTAGGCACAGGTCGTGACTTTGCCGGTGTATTTAACCTACTCGAAGAAAAATTCTACGTTTATAAGGCAGGTTTCGGTTCAACTATTACGGATATTGAAGTCCGTGATGGTTATGACTATGCAGATTTGCGTGAAAAAGTTGGCGATCTCGCTTGGGCTGCATTTGAAGAATCATTGGAATTGGTTCAAATGGCCAACGAGCCTTTAGACCGTGATGAATTTTTGGCAGGCCGTCAAACGCCAGTCTTGTTTGGTACGGCACTCGGTAACTTTGGTGTAGACCATGTGTTGGATGCATTTAGTCAATATGCACCTGAACCTAAAGCACATCCAACTCAAGACCGTAAAGTTGAAGCGACTGAAGAAGGCTTCACAGGTTTCGTCTTTAAAATTCAAGCCAATATGGATCCAAAACACCGTGACCGTATTGCATTCATGCGTATCTGTTCAGGTAAGTATGAAAAAGGCTTAAAAATGAAACATGTGCGTCTAGGTAAAGATGTGCGTATTAGTGATGCTTTAACGTTCCTTGCTGGTGACCGTCAGCACCTTGAAGAAGCATGGCCGGGCGACATTATCGGTTTGCATAACCATGGTACAATTCAGATCGGCGATACCTTCACTTCGGGTGAAGATTTACACTTTACCGGTATTCCTCACTTCGCCCCTGAAATGTTCCGTCGCGTGCGTTTAAAAGATCCTTTGAAGTCAAAACAGCTACAAAAAGGCTTAAAAGAACTTTCAGAAGAAGGGGCGACTCAAGTCTTTATGCCGCAAAACAGTAATGACTTAATCGTGGGTGCTGTGGGTGTGCTTCAGTTTGAAGTGGTGGCATATCGTCTGAAAGAAGAATACAAAGTGGATTGTATTTATGAGCCTGTAAGTATCAATACCGTACGTTGGGTATCGTGTGATGACGAGAAAAAATTCAACGAATTTAAGAAAAAAGCACACGACCAATTGTCTGTCGATGGCGGTGGTCATTTAACTTATCTTGCACCAAGTCGTGTGAATTTACAGTTAATGCAAGAACGTTATCCGGATATTGTGTTCAGTAATACACGTGAACACTAAGTTGTTCTTTTACAGAAATAAAACAGCTTCTTCGTGAAGCTGTTTTATTTTGTGGTAGAGTTTTTAAATCCATACATTACGCAATCATTTGGTCGTTTAGGACATCATGAAAAAATTCAAGGATGCTACAGTTTTTGCACTTTTGGGGAGTGTTTTGCTGCTCAGTGCATGTGATTCAGGAAAAGAAAACAAAGCGACAAAGCCGGCCGATGATGGCGCTTCTGAAGTGACTGTGATTAATCCAGATGTTTTGCCTTATTTAAATATCCAAGAGCAAGCCGCAAAAATCGCCAAACCGTTTTGTGAAAATAAAAGTTGTATTGATTTAGAGATACAAACCATTCAGACCGTAGATACATGGTTGAATGGCTGGATTGAAAAGAATCAGGCCAGCGTCGTACAAGATCAGATTGCATTAAAGCAAAATATGAATCTCCAACAAGCCGTCGATGCGTATGTGAAAAAATCAGATGCTTGGCAGGCAGAGTTTAAAACCAATAAAGCCTATGAATTGGCCATGTACACACGAGTTCCATATCAACGGAATCAATATGTGTTGCTGCAAATCGGTGTTGATACCAAACAGGAAAATATCACGGTCAAAGAGCGTTATTATTTTTTTGTGGCTGACCGCCGTGCGAAAAAGAATCTTAAACCTTTAGATATTATTGAAGCAAAGCAACAGCAAAATATGGATGCTATTGTGCAGGAAGCCTATAGCAAATGGTTAGATGAACAAGAGGTAGATGTCAAAAAATCGGCACCGAAAAAACTCTATTGGGGCCAAGCAGATTGGTTCTTTGATCAAGAAGGCGTTGGTTTGCATTACCGTACAGATGAAATTGTCAAAGATGGTAAACAACTGGATATTTATCTCAGCAAAGCGCAAACACAACAAGTATTGAAAGCTGACGTTTATCAGCATATGTTCTAATCAACGAAAGTATTTAATTTGATAAGATATTTACCAAAATAAATATCAATTATTCGAAATAAAAGGTTGAAGCAATGGTGCAAAAAAATAAAATTTGGGCAAGCTCAATATTGGCAGTTTCTGTTGCATTCACGGCGTGTCAGCCACAACAAGCTGAACCTGAAAAAAAGCCGGATCAAGCCAAAACTGAACAGCCAGATTTGAGTGCAAAACTGATTGGTGATGCGGAAAAATTACAACTGAATTTACCTGAATGTGATGGCGGGGTCTGTCCTGAAATTTCAGTTGAACGCTTAAACAGTAATCAAGCCTTTATTGATGAATTTATTGATGCGGAAATTCTAAAACAGTTAGGCGAAATTTTATCTGTTTCGCCTTTAGAAGATAAGACGCTGAGCACTGATGCTCCCGCTGCAAGTGGAGTTCCTGCAGCGTCTGAAGCAAAATCTGCTTTGGCAAATGTTGAAACGCCCAAATTAAAATTGGAAAAAGCCACGCAGCCTTATATGCAAGCGTTCTTAAAGTTAGATAAAGAATTGAAATCTTTAAGTGCCAATCAGCAAATCAGTTTGATGATTAAACCTAAAATATTAAATGCTGAAAAACCCTTGGCAACAGTGGTTTTAAATACCAGTTCATATTTAGGTGGAGCGCATGGTTCTTCTGCACAGCAATATTATAACTTTGATTTAAGCACTCAAAAATTGGTGCAGCTCAACGACATATTATTGCCAAATCAACGTGCTGAGCTTGAAAAGCGGGGCTATGAAGTATTTAAAACTTGGGTGAAAGATGCCAAGTTGGCAGACAATATTCAAGAATACGAACAGATTTGGAAATTTAAACTGTCTGATAATTTTTATCTGAGTCAGCAAGGTTTAATTTTGCAATATGCCGAATATGAAATTGGGCCGTATGTGGTGGGTTTACCACGTTTGACCATTCCGTATGATCAATTGCAAAGTGTATTGAAAAAGCAATATCTACCTCCAGTTGAAGTTGTTGAAGCCTCAGCCGCAAAAGCAAATTAATTAGTGCAATGACTTACTCACTGTTTGATACGCATACGCATTTTGATGTTCCCGATTTTGACGCTGATCGGGAACAGTTGGCGTATGCTGCCAAACAGGCGGGTGTCGATGCGTTAGTATTGATTGGTTTTGTACAGTCACGTTTTCACGATTTGCTGCAAACCCAAGAGTTTTTAGATCGTTTATCCAATGCTCCCAAAAGCTATTTAGCTCCCGGCTTACATCCGTTTTATATTGAGCAACATCGTGCAGAACATTTGCTCGACGTGGAACAGATGCTAAAGCAGCATGATTGTGTTGCTGTCGGTGAGATAGGTTTAGATACTTTTTTGAAACAGCATAAACAGCCTGAACTTTTTCAAAAGCAGCAGCAGTATTTTTCCGCACAACTTGAATTAGCACAGCAGTTTGATAAACCAATATTGCTGCATATTCGTAAATCCCATGCGGAGGTGCTTTCGATGTTGAAAAAGCATCAATTTAAGCTCGGTGGTATTGCACATGCATTTAGTGGTGGTGTTGAAGAAGCGAAGGCATTTACCAAGCTAGGTTTTAAAATTGGTGTAACGGGGCAAATCACCAATCCCAATGCAAAAAAATTACATCAAGTGGTTCAGACTTTAGGGGCGGCACATTTGGTCTTAGAAACCGACTGTCCCGATATGACACCCTTATGTTGTCAGCATTCGACGGAAGGGCGTACCCGTAATACGCCGGTCAATTTGCCCTATGTCTTGCAGGGGTTAGCTCAGAGTTTAAATCGTACCGAATCTGAGATTGCAGATATATTATGGACTAATTCATTACAAGCATTGCATCTGGACGCTTAAGCGGCCAATAAATATTGACGCCGCTTGATTGAATCTGATTTTATTCGCATCGTGCATGCAATGCTGGTTTTCTAAAAAAAGGCGCATTATGCAATTTCTAAAATGCTTTAGACTTGGCATTATGCTGTTAAATTATTTTGAGTGAGTTTCACATGGCACAAGGACTATTGGCTGGCAAACGCTTTTTAATCGCGGGTATTGCAAGTAAGTTATCAATCGCATTTGGTATTGCGCAAGCTTTACATCGCGAAGGTGCAGAACTGGCTTTTACTTATCCAAACGAAAAATTAAAAAAACGTGTAGATGATTTTGCTGAACAATTTGGTTCAACTTTAGTTTTCCCATGTGATGTAGCAGTGGACGCTGAAATTGATACCGCTTTTGCTGAACTTGCTAAACATTGGGATGGTCTAGATGGTGTTGTGCATTCAATTGGTTTTGCACCGGCACATACTTTAGATGGCGATTTCACTGATATTACCGACCGTGAAGGTTTTAAAATTGCTCACGACATCAGCGCATATAGCTTTATTGCGATGGCTCGTGCGGCAAAACCTTTATTGGCTGCACGTCAAGGTTGCTTATTGACGCTGACTTACCAAGGTTCTGAACGCGTAATGCCAAACTATAACGTTATGGGTATGGCAAAAGCGTCACTAGAAGCAGGCGTACGTTATTTGGCAACAAGTCTTGGTGCTGAAGGTATTCGTGTAAATGCGATTTCAGCAGGTCCGATTCGTACCTTAGCGGCTTCAGGGATTAAATCTTTCCGTAAAATGTTAGACCTAAATGAAAAAGTCGCACCGCTTAAACGCAATGTCACCATTGAAGATGTCGGTAATGCAGCATTGTTCCTTTGCTCGCCTTGGGCAAATGGTATTACAGGTGAAATTTTGTATGTTGATGCTGGCTTTAATACTGTAGGTATGAGCGCTGATCTAATGGCAGATGCTGAGTAATTTGCTCCTCCCTTTTTAAAAGGGAGGGTGGGAGGGATTTTGTTAAGTAGAAGTAAATCCCCCTCATTCCCCCTTTTAGTAAAGGGGGAAGCTAAAAAGCAATAAAAAAGACCGCTAAAAGCGGTCTTTTTTAGATTTGAAGATAAGCGATTAAGCTTGGCCTTCAGCAGCCGTTTGCGCACGTTGCAAATTCGCTTCAAATTCAGCATCGAAGTTAATTGGTGTAAGCAATAATTGTGGGAAGCTGCCTTTAGTAACCATATCGTTCACTGCTTCACGTAGGAATGGGAACAAGATATTTGGGCAGTAAGCACCAAGAATGTACGGAAGGCGTTCTTCTTCAACGCTATCGATCAGGAAGATACCTGCTTGAGTAACGTCAACGATAAATGCAGTGTCACCCGCATTGTTCGCTTGAACGACAACTTTCAGTGAAACTTCGAAGTGTGTTGGATCAACTTTTTCTGCAGAAGAAGAAAGGTTGATATTTAGTTCAGGCTGCCATTCTTTAGTAAATACTTGAGCCCCAGGTACTTCGAAAGAAATATCTTTCGTATAAATACGCTCTAATGCCAATTGTGGTTGAGCTTGTTGTTCTTCACTCATTGTTTATTCCTTAATATGAGGTGACGATTTATGTTTAGAATTAAGATAGCATGCTGTCGAGTTTGCCTTCACGCTCTAAAGCATAAAGTTGATCAAAACCGCCAATAAACTGATCATTAATAAAAATTTGAGGAACGGTACGGTGGTTGGTGCGTTGCATCAATTCAACACGTACTTCAGGCGCTTCATTTGATAAATTAATTTCTTTATAAGCCACGCCTTTACGCTCTAGGAGCTGTTTTGCACGAATGCAGTAAGGACATACAGTTGTTGAATAAATCGTAACTTCAGCCATGTTAATCTCCTAAGAAGCGCTTATTTGCTTTTAACTAGAGGTAAGCCTTGAGCTTTCCAGTTGCTAATGCCGCCGTCTAAACGGTATGCATCTGCATGACCGACTTGTTGCAATGCAGAACCTGCCACTTGACCAAGGTTACATACAAAAACCAACGGGCGATCAGAAGTTTTTAACTCTTCAATGTGTTTTGTAATTTGGCTATATGGAATATTACGGCTACCGCTAATATGACCTTCGCGGAAGTCTTTCGCATCACGTAAGTCAATCAATTGAGCATTTTTAGCTTTAACTAAAATCCCTAAAGATTGAGGTGAAATTTTGCGACCATTACGCTGGCCTTCAAGAATAAAGAACAGCACGACCAATACAGCCAGCGTTCCAAATAAGAAGGGGTGATTCCCCATAAATTCGAACCAACGTTCCACAATTCACCTAACTACAATTTTAAATTGCCAAGAGTATAGCCCATAAATATGGTGATCAAAATCACCCCTTCAAGGGCATGAACAGAATAAAAATTAATTTTTTTGCTGCGCTTCCGTGATTTCGTCGATCAGACGTAAATAACTGTCTAATCGGCGCGGTAAAATTTCGCCATTTTGAGCCGCCATTCTAAGCGCACATTGCTTTTCATGTTTATGCGTACAGTTACGGAACTGGCAATAGCCCAAATGTGACTCAATCTCAGGGAAACCTTGTTGAACTTTTTCAAGTTCTAAGTGCCATAAACCAAATTCACGGATTCCTGGTGAATCAATCAATGCAGAACCTTCACCAAACGCAATTAAGCGCGTAGAGGTGGTGGTGTGCTGACCGAGCGCGGAGTTTTCCGAAATAATATTGGTTTTTTGCGCAGCATCCGGAACAATGGCATTAATTAAAGTGCTCTTACCAACCCCAGACTGACCTACAAATGCGACAGTTTCACCAGAAAGTCGAGCAGAAAGTGTGCTTAAGTCACCATCGGATTGGGTTTGCATGACCTCATAGCCCAAGTCACGATATTCTTGTAATAGCGTTAAGATCGGATCGTTGTCTTTAAGCAAGTCGGATTTATTTAAGACCAATAATGCTGGAATATCGGCATCTGCACAGGCCACTAAATAGCGGTCAATCAGGCCAGGTGCTGGCTCAGGAAGCGGTGCAAATACAATCACAATCAGGCTGACATTGGCTGCGACAGGTTTCACTTTGTGATAACGGTCAGGGCGTGTCAGTAAAGATTGGCGTGGATGAATCGCGGTAATAATCCCTAAACCTGTAATCGGGTCAGCTTGCCATTTGACACGGTCACCCGTCACCAATAATTCGAGATTGGTACGGGTATGGCAGCGCCAAACACTGCCTAATTCGATGGGTTTCCAATGTGGTTCAGGTTCACCAGCTTGCACAATAGGTTTTTCAGGATGTTGGTCGGGTGTAGACAGCGCTTGAACTTCAAGTTGACGACCATAATGTTGGACGACCAAGCCTTCCAAATCTGCAGAAGTATCGATTTCTTCCTGACGAGATTTATGTTGCTTCTGAATGCGACGTTGCTGCTGTTCAGTCAGTCGGCGCTTACGAATTAAAGCCATTCATATCCTAAAAAAACCGTGAAAACTAGATGGCAAAAATAGCATGAAAGCAGGGTCTATTTACAGCGCAAGCCCAATAAATTTGCTACTATGTTTATTTTTACAGCCTAATAAGATTGCACATTTATGAGCAGCACACCTGATACACGCCTGATTTGGATTGACCTTGAAATGACAGGTCTAGATACAGATAACGACCAGATTATTGAAGTTGCAACAATTGTGACGGATGATAATTTAAATATTCTGGCGGAAGGGCCTGTGCTTGCGGTACATCAGTCTGACCGTGTGCTCAATGCAATGGATGAATGGAATACTCGCCAACATGGTCAATCAGGCCTAATCGAACGTGTACGTCGTAGTAAATTAACAGCACAAGATGCTGAACAGCAAACTTTAGAATTTTTGAAAAAATGGGTGAATCCAAAATCATCACCAATGTGCGGTAACTCAATTTGCCAAGATCGTCGTTTCTTGCATCGTTTAATGCCTGAAATGGAACAATACTTCCACTACCGTAATCTCGATGTATCATCAGTGAAAGAATTGGCGAAACGCTGGCGCCCAGAGATCATGGGTGGCTTGAAAAAGAATGCTTCACATTTAGCGATGGATGATATCCGAGACTCGATTGCAGAGCTCAAATACTACCGTGAATATTTCTTTATTATGAATAAAGACTAAGGTTGTGAGATCGAAAAAGAGGCGAAAGCCTCTTTTTTTTATCCGAGAAATTTTCTCTATCGTTGATAGACGTTGGCTTGATGAATCTCGAGAAAACTTGCAGGTTGAGCCAAATCGGTAAAGCCAAATTGACGATATAAACCATGTGCATCTGCCGTTGCAAGCAACATGCGTCTTAGATCTGCGGCGCCACATTTTTCAAATAAAGTACTCACAATTAATTTTGAATAGCCTTTGCCTCGATGCTCATCGGCGACATAAATATCGGCTAAATAAGCAAAAGTTGCATAATCCGTAATAGCACGACCAAAACCGATGAGTTCATCATCGAGAAGTAGAGCCACGGCCAAAGAGTTTTCAATCGCTTTTTTCACCACATTTTTCGGAATATCTTTTGACCAATAGGTATGGCTTAAAAAGCGATGCACGGTGTCTAAATCCATTTCATTTTTGTCATCGGTAATTTTTAAATTATTTGGCAGAGGATGGATGTCCATGGCAATACACACTTGAGTTTTAGATTTATGGTTATACTTTTTAAAGCAGACCTCCGTTCACTGTAAATGTTTATTTTGATGGATTTAGACCTGATGCGAATGCCGCTCTGTTGCGCTGTCTGCTGAATTGCGTTTTATCAAAGAAAATAAGTAGCGAATTTGCTAAAATGGCGGCTGATTTAACACAGCTTCCAAACCTATGACTGAACTGCTCCAAGATGATGAATATGACCGCCGTTTTGCTGGCGTAGCCAAAATATATAGTGATGAAAGTTTTCATCATTATGAAAAAAGTCATGTCATGGTGATTGGGATTGGTGGTGTAGGCTCATGGGCGGTCGAAGCTTTAGCGCGTACTGGTATTGGTGAGCTGACCTTGGTCGATATGGATGTCGTTGCTGCATCGAATATTAATCGACAATTGCCTGCCATGAGCACGACACTGGGACATGAAAAAATTGAAGTGATGGCAGAGCGCTGCCGTGCGATTAATCCCCGAATCAAAATAAATTTAATTGATGATTATCTCACACCTGAAAATGTGAAAGAAATATTAGCCGGCAATCCCGATTTAATTTTAGATTGTATTGATGACGTGAAAGCGAAATTCGCCCTCATGTTACATTGTCGTTTTAATAAAATTCCGTTGATTGTCTCGGGTGGTGCAGGCGGTAAACTCGATCCATTAAAAATTCGTGTGGCGGATTTATCTAAAACTGAGCAAGACCCGATGTTAGCGAAATTGCGTACACAATTACGCGGCAAGGGCATTTGTAAAAAGCCGAAAGAAAAGTTTGGGATTACCTGTGTTTATTCAATTGATAATCCATTTTCCAGTGCTGATGTTTGTCCAAGTGCAGGCTTACGTTGTGGTGGATATGGTTCAGCAGTAGTGGTGACGTCCAGCTTTGCGATGGTGGCTGTGTCAGAGGTGCTCAAAAAACTTGATGCAAAACGAGCAAAAGCATGACTGCTATCGCATTTTGAAAAAAATAAAGCACCGAATTCGGTGCTTTTTTTGTATATAGAATTAAAATCAGACACAATGTTGGAATAATTAAAATATTGATTTTTTTGGGGCGAGTATGTGGTTTTTACTGATACTAATTTTGGGGATGGGAGCACTTGCGTTTTGGATGTGGAAAAGACCCGATCCAGTTAAACGCGATCAGGCTAAAGCGGTTGGGCATGACTTGTGGATAGACCAATTAGATGCACAGCTGAAATTTGCAGAACGCTTAATGCTTGATGCACCAACCGACTATGCGCGTGCCTATGAGTTGTATCAAAATTTAGCCAAACAGCATGAAATTCCGCAGGCCTATGTCGCTATGGGGCAGATGCATTTACAAGGCTTAGGCCGAGAAGTCAGTGTGGAAAATGCGCTGGCTTTATTGGAAAAAGCCAATAGTTTAGGTAGTGATGATGCTGCATATGTGTTGGGGCAAGTTGAAGAAGGTATCTATGGCGGTGTGCCCAATATTGAAAAAGCGCAATACTGGTATCGACATGCGATTTCACGCGGTCATTTGGATGCACAATATCGACTCGCCGAACTAAACCCAGAAGATCAGACACATGCCGAGCAGCAACATTTAGATTTGTTGCAAAAAAATGCGGACAATGGACATGCCAATTCACAGTATCAATTGGCACAGTTCTATTTAAAACAAGCCACGCCAAATATTGCTCTGGGATTGGAATATTTACTGAAAGCCGCCCAACAAGACCATATGGCGGCTATTCAGCAATTGCAGCAGTTCTATGCTCAAGGAAAGTATCTTGCGCAAAATGATGAAAAGTCATTGCAATATTTAAAGCGAGGATTGCTACTCGGGCACCAGCAGCAGTTGTATGAATATTATCAAGCAGTATTGATGGGTAAAGTCGACGTCGATCAGCGTCAGCGGGTTTATCATGACCTTTTGCAGCAGGCCAAAGAGCACAAAGTTGCGGCAGCCAGCCGATTATTAGGCATTGCACATTTTCATGGTTGGTACTTGGAGAAGCAGGAAACTTTAGGTTTTCGCTTTCTGACCGAAGCTGCTCAACTTAAAGATGCTGATGCAATTAGTCTTATTGCAGCGCTGTATTTTGAAAAGTATTTGGTTAGTGATGATCCGCAAAAAGCATTTGAGTTATATCAAACAGCGTATCAATTCAAACCATTATTCATTAACCAAGTCGGTTTGGCACTATGCTACCTACATGGGGTCGGTGTTGAGCGAAATATCAAGCAAGCGCAGCAACTTTTAGTTGAAGCGGCAAGACACTTAAATGATATGTCCATTACTTGTGTCGCCGATCAGAATTATGTGATTGGACGTTTTTATGCATTGCCAGAATATCCTTTACCACATCGTGATCAGTGTCTGAGTTATCTGGAAAAAGCTGCAGAACAAGGTTCGCAGGATGCTGCTTGGTATCTCTATCGTTTAGCTGTGGAAAATATCTTGCCTGATCTACAATTTGATGATGCTCAAAGCCAGCGAGTATTGTTGAAGGCGGCAAAATTAGGCCATCCTGATGCACTCACGCAACTGGGTCTGGTTAATTTAAAAGGACAATGGGGAACACAAGATTTCCAACAAGCGTTGCAGTATTTCTCGCAAGCGGCAGCATTGGGAAATGTGACTGCCTTGTACCAGCTTGGTGAAATGTCAGAACATGGTTTAGGTGTACAGCAAGATTTAACCCTAGCGCATAGCTATTATGCACAAGCGGCTCAGGGGATGAATGCTGCGGCGTTAACGCGATTGGGCTATTTATATATTCATGGCATGGGCGTAGAGCGTGATCTTAAAATTGCACAGCAATATTTGGAAAAAGCGGCCTTACAAGGCTATGTCGAAGCACAAGAACAATTGGAGAATATTCACGCATTTTTAAATACCAATTAATCGTGATGCAAGGCAGTAAGGTGGTATGAAGAGACCTGAAGTTTAGTTTGATGGTCTCTACATTTTTTTAATGCAGAAATAAATAGAGTAAAAATAACATAAAGAATTGATGTAGAAATTTGAATTTTTAATTACATAAAACCCAAAAAAGCAGGCAGATTATGCCTAGAAAAATATGAGTTTTTTTGATTAAATACCCCGCATATTTTATAAAAATCTGATTTTAGATAATAACGATGCTGAACAATATTTATTCTGCACTTGAGAAATTGGGCATTAGTCCACAAAAACGTGCCTTGCATATTCAATTTTCCAATACCACGCTGAATGAACAAGTATTCTTGCAACGTATTGATGGGGAACATGCCTTAAGTGAAGGTTTGAATGTTCAGCTCATCTGTCTCTCAACTTCTGCCACGCTCGAACTGAAACAATTTATTGGTACACAAGTCGCAATCGATCAGGTAACCGATGCGGGTCAACTTTTTCGTATTACCGGGATCATTACAGAAGCATTTCAAGGCCAAAGTGATGGTGCATTAACGCTATATAAGTTGACCTTAGAAGATGCAACGGCATTGTGGCATAAGCGTCGTAATAGCCGCGTGTTTATGAATAAATCGGTCAAAGATGTGGTCGAGATTATTTTTAAGGAATGGCAAAAAAAGAGCCCACTTTTTGCAGCGAGCTTAAGTTTGGACTTAAGTGGCTTAAAAAAAGAGTATGACGTTCGACCATTCATGATGCAAAGTAATGAAACCGACTATGATTTTATTACTCGCTTACTACGCAGTGAAGGCATTCATTGGTTGGTTGATGAAGCTCAATCTTTTGTAACATCGTCTGCGGCACCCATCGCAGCCCAAAAGCTACGTTTGATTGATGATAATAGTCAATATCAAGCTTTGGAGCGACGTAATATCCGTTTTCATCGCAGTAGTGCGACTGAAAAAAATGACAGTATGACCAGTTTTATCGGTCAGCGCAGTCTGCAGCCGACGTCGGTACATGTGCAGCGGTGGCAGGCGGATGTGCTTGAACAGGACGAGGGGGGTGGTGCAGTACAAAGCAAGCACCTACATAGTCAAAATCAAGATAATGCGAGCTTAAGCTTAGAGCAGGCATGGCATGTGAGCCCTGCATGGACGCAAGATCTGAATGGTGAAGATGCTGCAACAGCTTCTAATAGTGCTCAAGTAGAACGTCTCAATCAAAATTTTAGTGATTATTATGCAGCTCAAGCCAAACAATTTATTGCTAAAAGTACCGTACGTGATACGCAAGTTGGTTATTGGTTCAAATTGGATGAGCATCCAGAGATTGACCAGCATCGTGGTGCCGATCAAGAATTTTTGATTTTATCTAAGTCTTTTTATAATCAAAATAATTTACCCAAAGACTTAACCGATCAAGTTACACAACTGATCCATCAAAGTCAGTGGCAAGTCAAACAAAGCGATGCGGATGAACGCCAAGCCAATACCTTGGCTTTGCAACGTCGAAATATTACGACCGTTCCTGAATTTAATCCACTTACACATCGACCAGTAACACATCCGCAGCGTGCCAAAGTTGTGGGGCCTGCCGGTGAAGAAATCCATGTTGATGAATGGGGGCGGATAAAAGTTCGTTTTCTGTTTACCCGTTCTGATGATCATGGCCATGATGGAGGTGCAGGTGCCAATAACAACGATACTGACTCGGCTTGGGTTGATGTACTGACGCCTTGGGCCGGCGAAGGTTATGGCGCACGCTTCTTACCTCGAATTGGTGAAATAGTCGTCGTTGATTTCTTTGATGGCAACATTGACCGACCTTTTGTCGTGGGTCGTATTCATGAAGCGCAGCGTAGTCCCACTAAATTTGACAATAAAGGACAATTACCCGATACCAAAAAACTCGCGGGAATTCGTTCTAAAGAAGTGGCGGGAGAGGGATTTGGTCAATTACGCTTTGATGACACCACGGGACAAATTAGTACGCAGTTGCAAAGTAGCCATGGTGCGAGCCAACTGAACCTCGGTAAGCTCAGTCATCCAAAAGATAAAGCAGAAAGTGAAGATCGGGGTGAAGGTTTTGAGCTGCGGACCGATCAATGGGGGGCAGTACGAGCTGGACAAGGTTTATTGGTGTCGACTTATAAACAGGAAAAGGCCAATGGTGAACATTTAGATGCAGAGATTGCAAGAACACAGCTGGAGACGAGTCATAGTAATAGTAAGTCTTTAAGTGATATTGCAAAGCAACAAAAAACAGATGAAATTGAATCTGTTGAACAGCTCAAAGCTTTTGCCAGTGAAATAGAAAAAGATATCGCTAAATTTAAAAAAGCCATTCTTTTACTTAACTCAGTGGATGGTATTGCACTGAGTACACCAGAGGATATTCATTTATCAGCAACAGGCATGATCAACCAAATTGCCGGTGATAGCATTAACCTGAGTACGCAAAAAAATATTGTGGGACAAGCTTTAGGTAAGGTTAGCTTATTTGCAGCTCAAGGTGGTATTAAAGCAATAGCAGCGCAAAGTAAAGTCGAAATTCAGGCACAGTCTGATGCTTTGGATATTTTGGCAAAAAAAGGAATTACGATTTCTTCTACTGAGGACAAAATAGAGATTAGCAGTCCGAAAGAGATTGTGATCACAGGAGCTTCTTCTCAAATTACTTTAAATGGCTCGGGAATTCTTGCTAAGACAGGCGGTAAATTTGAAGTAAATGCAGGGCAGCATCTATTTAAACCAGCATCGAGTGCTAGCAAGTCTGCACAACTTCCTGCTTCTAATCCGATGAAAGGGGCCTTAGAACTGCTTAAGAGCTATGGTGGTCAAGATTTCTTTAGCGGAACTGGATTTAAAGTGATTGATGCTTTGGGCAAGCAAGTTACAGGAAAATTAGACGGCAATGGCTTTGCTCAAGTAACGGGTATTGCACCGGGACCCGCGAAAGTGGAGTTTGATAAAGATCCACGCAGTGCGTGGGATCAGTCTAGTCACTTTAATCGCAACTATGATTGGGCGGAAAAAGTGGTACCAGGCGCTTCGGACTTTTTACAAAATACATTGGGTTCGTTGGGGCAAAATTTAACATCACAGTTAAAAGATAATCTCTTTAATTTAAATGCCGATTCTTTAAAAAATATAGGAAAAAATGCATTAAAAGATGTTGGTGGACAGGCATTAAATCAATTTAAAGACCAAGTCACCAATTCCGCACTATCTGCAATTTCATCGAAACTCAACTTGGGACTTTCTGCTTCACAAATGGCAAGTTTGGGTCAGGGTGCACAAGGCTTATCCAGCGTATTAGGTGGAAGTGGAATGAGTAACGGCATCGTTTCTGGGTCAACTGCTGCCGCAGTTCAGAACTCACAAGCAACCATTGATAAGGACATTGTGGGCCGTAAAATTTCTTATTCCACACGCGCATTGACCTATACAGAAACCATTCGAGAAGGCTCTGCAACGCCCGCGAATGTGACAGCTGCACCAGTCGCGGTGCCTAAAGTGCCTGAAATAAAAGTAGCGGAAGCTGCACCAGAAAAAGCGATACCTGTCCTTGCTAGTGATGATGATTGGGTGGACCGGAAACAATATTCAAGTCCTTACCTCACTTACAGTGAAACCACACGACCGAAAAAGAACAATGGTTAGCATTTGCTAAAGCTAGCGTCAAACACAGTTTTAAATATTTAGAATTTGAGTAATAGGTTTTTACATGACAACTGAGCAAAATGTTCAACAAGAACAACAGACAACAACTAAGCCAGCAGTTGAACTGGCGATTTTTAACTTAGAGAGTGTGACGCATACTGAAGATCATAAGTTTATTGCACATCAAATTCAGGATTATTTAAAAGCGTGTGGTAATACAAGTTTAGAGCAGTTAAAAGCCAAAGCAAATGTCCCTACTGTAGCCAATATTTTTGCACTTTCAGGTGCAGTGTTGGACTTACTATTATTTGCAACCGATCCAGAACAAGGTGATGCCGCTGTACAAAAAATAGCAGTGCTGAGTATGAACCTAATAGGTTTGTATTTAGAACCTAAAGCTGAAGCGCATGTGCGTATGGCATTGCGTCCTTTGTTGGGGCTAATGGCTGAAAAGCTCTATCCAGAAAATGGCAAAATTCAAGAGGCCGATCTTCGCCGTATGTCTTTGCATCTGAATGCACAGATTGCAGGGGATTTAGAAAAGTTTCTGACTGAAACACAGGCCAAACTACCTAGCCTGCTTTCAGGTGCGACAAATTTAGGAACATCAATATTAAACACTTTTGCAGCACCTATTCAGTCGGGGCTGGTTTCACCGACTATTAGCTTTGGTGCAAGTGCTGAAAAACGAGATCCGGCAGAACAATTTAGCAATTGGGCAAAACCGCTGATTGATTTAAGTAAAACCAGCGCACTTGCCAATATGCTACCTAAAATAAGGAAAGAACAAACAGGCACGCTGCTACAAACTCAAGCAACTCAGGCATTGAGTTCATTTCCAAATGAAATTCAACGTCAAGCTAACGCAAGTCTAAAATACAGTTTGGCATGGCTAATTCAAGAAACCTTAAAAGCCATTAAAACTCAAGGTAACAAAGCCAATGCCAGTGTGCCGATTAATCAAACTGGCGAGCATGAGCAGCATACGACGGGCGATACTTTAGAGTTTTTAGCTTTACAGGCTGACGCATTGAATGATTCGACTTGTTCGATTCCAAATGAGGATGCTACACCTAGTGATTCAGCAACTGATAACAGTATTAGTTATGCTATAGGTGCTGAACGGGTCAATCACACCGATTTTAATTTACCTAAAGTGGGTTTTAGCTTTAGCCGTCAATATAATTCGCAAATGCATGAGTTTGATGGCAGCATGATGGGCGCGCGTTGGATGATGCCTTTTTCGAATGTCATCATCCAAAATAGAAACGGCTATTTGTTTATTGATAGTAATGGGCGCAAGCATCAGCTACCAGATTCAATTACCTATGAAGCATACACGGTGCCTTATGAAGGCTTTACGGTAGAACCTTTAGAAAATGAAGATTTGCTACTAAACTTTGGTTCAGCGTGGAGTTTCCATTTTCACAGCTTTAATGGCGGAAAACACTATCAGTTGATTCAGCAATTCAATGAAGAAACAGATGAAAAAGTTGCTTTAAGTTATTTACTATTTGAACAGCAGGCTTATCTGCAAAGTATTGATTTTCAATTGAAGAAAGCTAAACACCAGCTCAAGTTTGCCTTTAATGATCAAGTAAAAGTTATCGCTGCTTTTGTGGATGAACAGGCAGAGCCAGTGTCACGTTATGAATATGATACGCAAGGCAATTTAATTAAGGCTGTAGATCAAAATGGTCACGTGCGCAGCTATGAATATAATGATGCGCATCAGCTAACCCGTTATACCGACCGTACAGGGCGTGGGCAAAATATTCGTTATGAATCCAAAGAAGCGAATGCCAAAGCCATAGCAGAATGGGCAGATGACGGCAGCTTTAAGACCCGTTTGGAGTGGCATCCACGACTGCGCCAAGTTGCTGTATATGATGCTTATGATGTGCCGACCTATTACTATTTTGACTTAGATGGTTTTACCTATCGCACACGCTTAGCCGATGGCCGTGAAAAATGGCTATCGCGTGACAGTCAAAAACGCATTACCCGTCAAATTGATTTTGCAGGCCTAGAAACCGAACAAGTTTATAACGAGCAAGATCAGCTGATTAAAATTGTACAGCCGAATGGCGGCATCATCCGTTTTGCCTATGATGAAGCAGGAAATTTGACGGAAACTAAAGATCCAGAAGGTCATATTTGGAAAAAAGAATACGATGCAGACGGTAATGTAACGAAGGAAATTAATCCTTTAGGTCATAGCACGCAATATAAATACAACAACGATAATCAAATTGTCGAAATCATTGATGCCAAAGGCGGCGCTAAAAAAATTCAATACAATGATTTGGGGCAAATGACCGCATATAGCGATTGTTCAGGTAAAGAAAGCGCATGGGAATACGATGAAGAAGGCGCACTGACGGCCAAGCAGTCTGCTGATGCGCAGCAAGTCAAATATATCTACAGCTCAGAAGGTAAAGACAAAGGTCAGCTTAAAGCAATTGTTTATCCTGATGGTTTAAAAGAACAATTTGAGCATGATGAAGAAGGGCGCTTGCTCAAGCATACGGATACCAAAGGTTTAAGTACGCAGTACCGTTATAATGCTGCGGGTTTGCTCGAACAGCGTATAGATGCGAACCGTCATCAAATTGGCTACCAATGGGATCAGCAAGGCCGTATTCAAAAGCTGATCAATCAAAATCATGCAGAATATTTATTTGAATATAACCGTTATGGTCAATTGGCGCGTGAACAAGCCTTTGATGGCGAAGAAAAGCACTATAGCTACAATGAAAACGGTCAGCTGTTCCAAATCCGTCAGCCGAATGTGTTTACTCAATTTGCATATTTTGCAGATGGCGCAATCGCTTCGAAAACTTATACCCATGTGCAAACACGTGTAAGCCAAACAGAAGAATTTGAATACAACCTGAATCATCAGTTGAGCAAGGCGACGAATAAAGACAGTCAAATCGATTTTTATCGCAATCCGCTTGGCCAATTGGTACGTGAACATCAGCACTACAAGGTGCCAAATTTAAAGCCGCTGACTGCAGTACTGCGTTATGAGTATGATGAGTTAGGTAATTTAACAAAAACCATCCGCCCCGATGGACAAGTGCAAACTAATTTGAATTATGGTTCCGGGCATATCTATGGCATCGCCTTTAACCAACAAGACATGGTGGCATTTCAGCGCGATGATTTACACCGTGAAACTGCGCGGATGCTCGCCAATGGATTGGTTCAAACCAAAAATTATAATGATGTGGGTTTACTCAGTTCGCAGCTGATTCAGCCAGAGCAAGAGACTTTAGGGCGAGTACAGCATCAGGCGGAACGACATTATCAATATGATCAAAATTATTTGCTCACCCAAGTAAATGACAGCCGATTAGGTAAGCTGACGTATCAGTATGATGCCATTGGCCGTTTAACACAGAGTAAAAGCCTACATCAAACAGAAAACTTTGCTTTTGACCCAGCAGGAAATTTGATTGACCCAATTGCCACGCAAACATCTCAAGTGAAAAGTAATTTGATATCGCAATATAAAGGCAAAAATTATAAATACGATGCACAAGGTAATGTGGTTGAAACTAACCATGCAGGTAAAACATTAAAACTGACGTGGGATAACCTGAACCGTTTGATTCGCAGTGATCATAATGGTCAAGTGACTGAATATGGGTATGATGTATTTGGACGGCGTTTATACAAGAAAAATCAAAATGCGCAAACCCTGACCTTATTTGGCTGGGACGGTGACTTGATGATTTGGGAGTCACAACAATCTAATGACTTTGAAGAAAACTACACCAAACATTATGTCTATGAACCGCAGAGTTTTGTACCGCTGCTGCAAACGGGCTATACAGGTTTTATCAAGCTTTTAGAAACCCCTGACTATGCTCAATTTCAGCATGAAGATTATTCGGTTTATAAAGATCCGCTATGGAAAACGGAAACACGAAAAAATAAAGCTGAATTGGAGCGGGTGCTTTTTTATCACTGTGACCAAGTTGGTACACCACAAACGCTTAGTAATGAGCGAGGTGAATGTATTTGGGAAATTAAGCAGAATGTATGGGGTGACGCTTTAGAAATAAAGGCTTCTCATAATTTACTTGAGCAAAGCAATCTTCGCTTCCAAGGGCAATATTATGATGGAGAGACTGGCTTACATTATAACCGTTACCGTTATTATGAGCCGCATAGTGCAAGGTATGTGAGTAAAGATCCGATTGGACTAGCTGGCGGACTTAATAATTTAGCTTATGTAAGTGATCCGAATCAGTGGGTAGATCCGATGGGGTTGATGGGTGGGAAAGATAATGGATTATTTTGGTTAACTGATTCTGCCAGCGAGGAAAGCAACAATCAAATTAAGAATATGGTGCAACAATCTAGAAATAATCCAAATAATAAAACCCAACTAGAATTAATACAAAGTGATGCGGAAAAAGGGAGGGTTTTAAGAGCAAATACGCCTGCTGTAAGTCCTACAGAAAGTCAAAGAAATGATTTTCCTGTAATCAATAATAGTAGAGGTAGCAGTAACGGTGGAGTATTAGCAAAATTACTTCCAAATACTATGTCACCTTTGGCTAAAGATCCGCAACTCGCTCAGGATTTAAAGGCTCAAGGTGCTATGAGAAATAATAACCTAGGAGCTGTAGCCGTAGCGGGTTATGCCCCTTATGCTATTGTAGGTGGAAAAGAGGCAGCACCAGTGGTTTTAAAAGTAGGTCGAGAAGGAATAAAAAGTATACCGAGTTTATCGAAAACGGCTTTACAAAATGCGAAAAATATATCGGCAACGCCAGTGGGACAGGCTGTGGTAAAAACAACTGGTGGTAGTGTACTGGTGGATAGTAGTTTACAAGCAAAAGATATGTATAAATGTAAATGTTTACAATGGGATGGATCTAGATCTTTAGTTGCCGTAGGTACGGGAGCTGCTTTTGGAGCTTGGGGGGGGGCGATGGCACAAACAGCTAAAGTTCCATTTGTTGGTACAACGGGTGTGCCTACAGCCATTGCTGGAAAAAATACTGGTGGATTAGTAATTTGGGCAAATCAATTTGCATTACAACAAACATCATCTAGAGCAATTAATAGTAGCACCTCTGATGATAAGAAGCAGGATAAATAAAATGTTAACAATTCTAGTTGAAGTAATTTTATCATTTTTTATATCCAATTATGAATCTGAAAATTATCCTTATCTAGCAGGTTTCATAAAGGGAATAGTTTTAGGTATATCAGCTTTCCTCTTGGGGATGTTGATTGATGTTATTAATGATAAAATTATGGAAACACATTTGATAATATTATATTTCATTACTTGCATTGGTATAGGAATAATAGGAGGGCTATTTTTTATGTTTTTTACTTGGTTCACTAAAAAATAATACTAATAACATAAACGCTTGGTGTGACGGTTTTAAAAGCATAAAGGAACCGATTAACTGCACAAAAGACATAAATTTGACCTACAGTTACTTTTAAAAGGCTTTGTTGCACAAAGATTTGAAATACAAAGCCCCCCCTAATTGAGCCAAATTTAAGGCGTAACTTGGGTAAGTGGTCGACCTAATTCCGTAAATCTGTTAAGGACTGCTCCACGTGCATGGATCTCATTCACTTGGCTATCAAAACTCCTTGCACAGAGTTTATCTCCTAATAATTTAATGCAATGCATCTTAGTTTCAACCAAACTTCGCCGATGATAGCCTGACCATTTTTTCCATAGTGTCCGGCCTAAACGTTTAATTGTTCGAAATAATTCATTCCCTCTAGCGAGCTACTCTTTGTATCTTTCCATGGTTTCGCATTTTTTCTAGGTGGAATCACCGCATCCTCTTGCCGATCTGCAATGACCTGACGGCATTGCTTGGTGTCATAAGCTCCATCAGTATAAACAGAGTCAATCCGCTCATCTTGTGGAATCTGATTAAGTAAATCACCAAGCACCTGTGAATCACTGACATTATTGTTTGTAAGCTGAACTGCTCGTATTTGTAGGGTTTTAGCATCTATACCAATATGAAGTTTACGCCATTGGCGACGATATTCAGGTCCATGTTTCTTGCGCTTCCATTCGCTCTCACCTCGAAACTTCATGCCTGTAGACTCCATGAGTAAATGCAGCCCATCGCTACTTTTTTGTTAGCTGATTACAATATCAATATGCTTTTGTCTTCTACAAAGCGTGGTGTAATCTGGAGCTATCCAATTTAATCCGCAAATTTTAATCAGACTTTGCATAAAGCCAGTAACCATACGTAAAGACAGACGAAATAAGGATTTAATTATTAAGCAGCATTGGATGGCTGCGTCGGAGTAGGTTTGATTTCGCCCTTGTTTGCCTTTTGATGGCGCATACCATTGCGTAGCAGGATCAAACCAAAGGGCAATATTTCCGCGACTCATGAGTGCTCGGTTATATGCGGGCCAATTGGTTGTGCGGTAGATTTTGTGTGTAGGTTTCTTCATTTGAAAATTATATCGCTGAAAAAGCCTTTACAGATAGGTTTGTTCAACAAAGCCATTGTACTCCCTCAAAATTTTGATCTAGTAAATTTTTTAATATTCTTTTCTGCGATTTTTACTTTTTATTTATGTATATTATTAAAAGTTCCGCAGCTTCGTTAATATATCTCAGTGAAAACTCTGAACAAGTTTTTGATCTGTATGGCTTTAAAAATCCTCAAGAAATATATCTATTTACTGCACGACATGAAGATACATCAGAGAAATTAATTTTAGAGTCTATTTACGATTATCGAAAAGTTATTAAAGATGATCCTTATCCTGAGGATTATTCTGATAAGAAATGAAAAAGTCTATTTTATCTTTAATTGCATATTTTGCCCAAGATAATGATATCCAAAAATGGATTCGTAAATGTTTATTATCAACGGATCAAAGTATAATTAGGTTTGATACTATTCAACAACAAATGTTGGGCCTAAAGTCGGTATACAATTAATATGAAAAGTAAAATAAAAAATCATGACTTTGGTTATGATGTATTTAAACAGGATGTTCCTTTTTCTCAGTTAGATGAAGGAGACGTTCTACTTAAACCAGAAAATGATTCTAAACGTAATCATAATTGGTCATTTGTTAGCATGAATGATGATTATATCGAATTGATTGATCAATCTTATGCAAGGTTAGGAAAAGGAATAAGTTTATTAATTCCAATGTTTCCATTATTTTTATTTTTATTTTACTACATTGGTATTCTTTCTTTTCTTGATAATTCTAGTGTAGGAGAGGCTTTTTTTTTCCTTATAGCTGTACTTTTTGTAATAGGACTTCCTTGTGTTGCATTTCTACGTCCTTACTTTAAATATGATCATAAACAACCTATTTGTAAGCCTGTTCTTTTTAATAGAAAAACAGGTAAAGTTTTTTTCTATATTAATGATCAAGAATATATAGAAAAGAAATGGACAGATGTAGTTTATATTATGGGCAGTAGTTTTGGGTTGTCTGGCATTCCATTACGAGAGCTTCGGGCACATATCATCGAAGACGGCATCCTAAAACATACCTTTGTGATTGGCTTTCCAATGATTGGAATATTTCGTACTCAAGGTTTATGGACTTTTATTTGTCATTTTATGATGAAAGGACCAGAGGAGCTTTACCCCAAACCGCATCCTATGTACGGTACCATCGATCCGTTTACCCAACTAACCTATTGTCAAAAGGTCGTGGGTGCAAAAGAAAGTTGGAGAGATACATGGAAATCATTTCGAATCATTTATCATTATAATTGGGTTCCAGCTTTATTTGCTTATCCATTTGATGTGTGTAACTTTGTTGCACGAAGAATTTTATTGCATATCAAACCATTGCCCGTTTGGCATGAAGATGTAGTACGAAAAAACAAAATGGATTTAGAGCGCCCAGAGGAAATCAGCGCAAAAGATAATTTTGAATTTACGATGTTTAAAATGATGGATAAATAAAAAGCCCTTTCGGGCTTTTTATAAAGAACTTAAGGCAACTGCTTAATCGGACTACCACCCAACGCCTGCATTAAAGTCACATAAGCATTATATTGACTCTGCTTGGTTTGAACCAAAGACAGTCGCGCATTACGTGTGGTCTCCTGTGCATCAAGCAAGTTTTTCAACGCAATTGCACCATTACGATAACGCACTTCAGTCAAACGCTCAGTCTTTTCTGCAAGCTGCACATTACGCTCTTGCAAAGCAACTTGTTGACTTAACTCAGTACGATTGGATAGCGCATTTTCCACATCGGCAAAAGCCTGATACAAGGTCTGACGATATTGAATAATAGATTTTTCATAATCTAAATCGCTAATCGCAAGGTCTTTCTTCATATCGTTATATTGCAAGAAAGGTAAGCTTAAACTTGCACCCAAAGCCAAAGCAGGGTTTTGTAATAAATTACTCAAAGAGGTACTACTCGAGCCTAAACTGCCAGTCAAACTAATCGAAGGGTAATAACTCGCTTTCGTTGCATCTTTATTTGCCAAAGCTTTACGTAATCTTAATTCGCTCGCTTGTAAATCTGGACGGCGAGACAACAACTCGGCTGGTAAACCCGCTGCAATCGTCGGTAATGCAATTCGAGGTAAACGCTGCGGCTCTGAAATATTCAGTTGTTGCACAGGTTGATGCAATAACACAGCCAATGCAGTACGTGTTTCCACTTTTTGTTGGGCAATTTGGCTTAAGGTCGCTTTTTGACTTTGTACCGACTGTTCCGCTTGGGTTAGATCTAAACCTGAAACGGCGCCGGCTTTATATTGCACTTTGACTAAGTCATAGGTTTTTTGCGTACTGGCTAAGTTTTGCTGCGCAATACTGTAGCGCTCATTTAAATAACCAAGCTGCCAATATAAGTTTGCTGTTGTCGCAATCAAACTTTGGGCAGTGGCTTGCAGGTCTTGTTCAGTTGCTAAAGCTTCCCATTTTGCGGCCTCAGTCTGGCTAGCCAAACGACCAAATAAATCTACTTCATAACTGACGCCACCACTGAGTGATACACCTTTTGATGAGTCATCACCTGAGTTAAGGTCAAAGTTATGTCCAGTAGAGACACTTGAACTCACGCGTGGCCCTTGTTTATTTTCAGCTAAACCTGCTTGTAGTCGAGCTTGCTGTAAATTAATACCTGCAACAGCAAGGTCTGTATTGGCAGCTAAAACTTGATTCACCAACTGGTTTAATTGAGCATCATTAAACAATGTCCACCATTGGTCAGCATAAGTATCTGCATGAACTTGCTGACTCATGGCTTTCGCATTTTGAAATTGCGTCGGGATTTGTGTTGCAGGGGCTTCATAAGGCGTCTTAACCACAGCGGCACAGCCGACTAAGCTACTTCCGAGAATGAAGGCACTTGCAAGTTTACTTAAGGTCATTTGCATCATTATTTCCTTATTCGCGAGAAAGCGCATCGACAGGGTTAAGCTGTGCGGCATTACGTGCAGGAATAAAGCCAAACACAATACCAATCATACTTGAGCAGACAAATGCAGCTACGATAGACGTCGTTGAATAGGCCATTTGGAATGTTCCACCGGCAAAATGACTAATCAATTGTCCAATACCTAAAGATAATAAAACCCCAAGCACCCCGCCTAAGATACATACCAACACCGCCTCAATCAGGAACTGCTGTAAAATGTCACTTTGACGGGCACCCACAGCCATACGTACACCAATTTCTTGAGTACGCTCCGTCACAGAAACCAACATAATGTTCATGACCCCAATACCACCGACGATCAATGAAATCACCGCAATTGCAGAAACTAACAAGGTCATCGTTTGAGTAGTTTGTTGAATGGTTTCACGGATACTATCGGAGTTTTGTGTAAAGACATCTTGCGCGCCATGACGTTGCACTAACAAGTTTAATATGGCGTTTTCAGCAGCAGCACTTGGGTATTCATCTTTCACTCGAACAATAATGCTGCGCACATTCGACTGACCTAGCATACGACTCATGACCGTTGAATAGGGCAAATACACATTCAGGCTATCTGAGTTACCCATCATGCTTTTTTGTTCTTCGATCACGCCAATGATACGGCTTGGCACACTGCCTAATAATATCACTTGCCCCACAGGGTTGGTGCCATCGGCAAAGAAAGTATTTTTAGTATTACTATCAATCACCACATCTTGCGCTTGCTCAGTCACACTTTCTTTATCAAAAGGTTGACCCGAAGCGAAGTTCATTCCTTTGACATAGAAGAAATCTTCACTCACGCCATTCACTGTGGTCGACGCTTCTGTGTCTTTAAAACGTGCTGTGACAGATGAATTGACCGAAGGACTAACGCCATCGACATAAGGCTGCTCAGCAAGGGCCGTCGCATCGGCTGGAACCAATGTTTTTACTTGGGAGGATCTGGAATTATCACCAAAGCCTCGACCTTGATACACCGTGATGGTATTGGTCCCCAAGCTGCTGATATTTTCTAAAATCTGCTTTTGTGAACCATTACCCAAGGCCACAACGGATACCACCGAGGCAATACCGATAATAATCCCAAGCATGGTAAGAAAAGTCCGCATACGGTGAGCATTCATGGCGAGGATCGCCATACGGAATGCTTCACCTAAACGGTCAACGGCTGAGCGCCAGCTCGAGGTTTTTTTCTGGGTATTTGGAACGAGTTGTTGCTTTTCTAAAGGTTTATCATCTGTTTCAGGTACATTGGGCTGATCTGAGATGATATTACCGTCAGAAATTTCAATAATTCGAGTCGCATTTTTTGCAACATTATGGTCGTGCGTGACCAAAATAATGGTATGACCTTTGGCATTGAGTTCGCGCAAAATCCGCATCACTTCAATACCACTATTCTTATCCAATGCACCGGTGGGTTCATCGGCAAGAATAACATCGCCACCATTCATGAGGGCACGCGCAATCGATACACGTTGTTGCTGACCACCCGAGAGTTGGCTCGGACGGTTTTGGGTTTTTTCACCCAGTCCAAGATCGGTTAGTAGTTGCTTGGCACGTGCATTGCGTTCGGTTGCATCTGCACCGGCATAGATTGCGGGAACTTCAACGTTACCTGCAGCATTCAAATCACCGAGTAAGTGATAACGCTGGAAAATAAAGCCAAAATATTCACGGCGCAATTGTGCTAATTCATCAGGTTCAAGCTCACGCGTTTCGCGCCCTTTGACTTTGTAGCTGCCATTTGTGGGTTTATCAAGGCACCCCAAAATGTTCATGAGGGTAGATTTACCAGAACCGGACTGACCTACAATTGCTACCAGTTCACCTGGGTAAATCTCAAGATTCACCCCTTTTAGAATCTGGACTGTGCTTTCACCGGCAGGGAATTCACGCGTCAGATTCTTGACCTCGAGTAGAGGTGTTTGATGTTGACTCATGATTACATTCTCATTGGGCCGCCAGCACCACCACGGTTGCTGCGTTTCGCTGAATCATTAGAGGTATCTGAACCGTCGGCAATCACGACTTTGTCACCTTGTTTTAAGCCACGGATCACTTGTGCGGTCACACGGTTATTTAAACCGAGTAATACCTGTTGTGGTTGAGCTGAACCATCGGCTTGTAGTACACGAACCATCGCAACGCTGGCTTTACCTTGTTTGACCAATGTTTTTTCAGCTTCAGTCAGTTCTAAACGTTTAGGACGGTTTGGAGTGTCTTTGTTCGATCTAGCTTCTGCGCTGGCTTTTTTATCAGCAGATTCACCATTTGCAGATGCATTATTACGGCTACGTTGTGGACGGTTCGAGGTTTGAACGGCTGCGGCAGGTACAGTCAAGACATTCTTGGCTTCATCTAAAATGATATACACCTGAGCGGTCATATCGATACGCAATTTACCGTCTTCATTTGGGACATCAAATAACGCATTGTAGTAAACCGCAGTACTTGAAGACGAAGAGGTGTTGTTGTTACTTTCGGTGTTAATTGAGTTTGGCGCAGGTTCAACTTGGCGCAGGGTAGCATAGTGTTTTGTTTCACTGTCGCCCAAGGTTGTAAAATAAACGTTTTGACCTTCTTGGACTTTCATCACATCTGCTTCAGAAATTTCAGCTTTAATGGTCATGGTGTCGAGTTTTGCCAATTTCACAATGGTTGGCGCACTTTGGTTGGCATTTACGGTTTGACCTTCTTCAGTCACAATCGCCACGATGGTTCCATCCATAGGTGCAACAATTTGTGTATAGCCTAAGTCTTCTTTTGCAGTCGCTAAAGTTAAACGTGATTGTTCGATTTGTGCATTAATGGCTGCAATATCAGCTTGCGCAGTTTTATAACTTGCTAGCGCAGATTCAAGTTCTGCACGACTAGTCGCGTCTTGAGCGTACATTGCTTGTTGACGATTATATTCAGCTTGGACTTTTGCAAGATTTGCTTGTTTAACTGCCAATTGCGCTTGTTGGTTTTTGATGCTGGCTTCTGCAGTTTTTAAATCATTTTCCTGACGTACCGAGTCAATACGGGCAATCAGCTGACCTTGTTTCACTTCATCACCGAGCTGCACATACATCTTTTTCACCTGACCAGAAACCTGTGCACCAACACTCACCATTTTGGTTGCTTCAAGTACACCTGTTGCAAGCACAGTGTTTTCAATGTCACCACGACTCACTTCAGCAGTAATATATTGCGGCTGAGTTTCTTTAGGTTTTAGGAAATGCCATGCAGTGACAGCGATTGCCAAAGCAACGATGATGGCTACGATCAATTTTGCTGGTTTTATTTTTGGCATGATTGGCAGTTAAAAGTTTATAAAGATGAATGAATTATAAGATTTAAATACGGATAAATTGTGAACTTTTTGAACAAATAGTAATGATAATTATTCTTTTATACTGGAATGCAAGTTATTACAGCATTTTATTAGACTAGAAGAGTCTGTGCCCACACAAGCTGGCAATAGCTTGTTGTACCAAGTGCTCAGGATTTTCATGACCTAAACCTTTTATTGACGCGTCTAAACGAAGTAATAGGGCAGGCCAAGTCAAAAAATCGTTCGCATTTAAACGGCGTAACGCTTGTTGATACAGCCCGACTTTGGTTTTCCAAATACCGATTTGCAAGGCATTTTGTGGCTGCTCAAACAGTTGCATCAGCAAACGCATTTCCTTACTGATACTCCATAAAATCAGCGACATCGGCTCGCCTGAAGCGATTAAGTATTGAAAAATTTTAATTGATTGCGCCAAATTGCCTTGCAGCATGGCATCATTTAAATCGTAAGTGGTATAGCGTGACTGATCTTGTAAGCAAGAGTACAGATGATCAATCTGAATCATTTCAGCTTCAGGAAAAGTATCTGCAACACGCATTAAACTATTTTTTGCAGCCAGTAAGTTGTGCTCATGATGCTGTTCTAGCCATTGCCAAGCATCATTGGCGAGTTTAATGCCGAGCTTTTGTGCTTCAACGGCCAAAATTTGCTGACGATCTTTAGGGTAGTTTGCAGTCAGTGCAACATTGACTCCATTGGCATCAATCGTTTGGAAAAAACTGGTCTTTAAACTCGCACTGTCTTGCTTTGGCATGACCACGAGCAGCAAGTTGCTTTCATTTTGCTGCAAATAGCTTTTTAACAGTTTTAGTCCATTGACATCGGGTTTAATGCTGCCATGTGCCTCAATTGCCAGTTGACTGGAAAATAATGACAAGCTATTTAAAGCATTAAAGACATTTTTCCAATCAGCAGCAGAGCTAATGTCATACCGTTGACGCTCGACTTCTCGAGTGTTCCAACTCTTACGAAATGCATCCAGAAGATTTTGTTCAAGTAATGGCTCTTGACCATGTAGCACCCAGGCACCTTGCGCTTCATCTACACGTTTTAATGCCTGAAGATAGTCAAGTTTCATAAATCAAAATTACTCAGCTTTGGTTGGTGCAGTTAGTGGGTTCGCTTTTGGTAAGCGGTTTGATGAAATTTGGCGCACGATCTGTTGTGCAATGTCATCAATAATCACTTGTTTTAAATATTTTTCTTCTTGGTCATCAGTGTTCACGGTTGCTACGTCGTATTGGTAGCTACGTGTTGCCATCAATGTACGTGGTTCTGTCACAGGGTTACCTTGAGCATCTTCAATTTGGAACGTCACATTCAAGCGCAGTAAAGTTTCAACCAATTTACCATTGAGTTCTAAACGTCGCGGAGTGTAATCCAACACATGTAAGACATAGGCATTTTGATTATTGCTCAATTGCACGCCTGCAGAACCTAAATAAATCGCTAACTTTTCATGTAAGTCATCCGTATCTTCAGGAAGTGCCAAACGCATATTGGAATAGGCTACAGGTACAGCAGCAGGGTTGGTGCCTTTTAAATGAAAACCACAACCGACCATGCCTGCGCTCAGGCCCATAGTTAATACAATTGCAGCAACACGTTGAACCAAGTGCATAAAGTGTCCTCTGTTTCCCGAAGGGATAATGTTGAAATCCTGTGTGGATTGTAAAGTCAAAGCCCGTTGACTCGCAACGGGCTTTGTTTGGGAATTGTGAAATCCTTATATTCCCTCTCCTGTTAGGAGAGGGTTAGGGAGAGGTGAGTTTTATTAATTACCCTCATCCCAACCTTCTCCCAAAGGGAGAAGGAGCTGTAAGGTTATTAAACCACCAAATTCACTAATTTATTCGGCACAACAATCTCTTTCTTGGTTGGACCAGTCAAGAATTGTTGAACTTCAGGTAATGCTTTTGCTTGCGCCAAAATGTCATCTTTAGAGGCATCGACAGACACTTCTAATTTGCCACGAAGTTTACCGTTCACTTGCACTACAATCGTTTGTGTATTGCGAGTCAGCGCAGATTCATCTACCGCAGGGAAGCGTGCTGATGTTAATTCGATACCAAACTCAGCCAATAAGGTTTGGCTTAAATGTGGTGCAAAAGGAGCAAGTAAAGTTAGAAGGGTAATGATTGATTCACGTGCAACGGCAACGTCATTGTCATCTTTGGCTTCAAATTTATTGTTTGCATTCAAAAGTTCCATCATCGCAGCAATCGCGGTGTTGAAGGCATGACGACGTGCAATGTCATCACCCACTTTTTGAATGGTTTCGTGTGTTTTACGACGTAAGTCTTGTGCAGCGGTAGATAGTGCCGCTTTGTCAATGTTTGCAGCAGAGTTGCCTTGTTCAAGGAAACCAGATGCTAGGCGCCATACACGTTTTAAGAAACGGTTTGCACCTTCAACACCTGCGTCAGACCATTCAAGTGATTGATCTGGTGGTGCAGCAAACATCATGAATACACGTGCAGTATCTGCGCCGTATTGGTCAATAATGGCTTGCGGGTCGATACCGTTATTTTTCGATTTCGACATTTTTTCTTGACCGCCAACCACGACGTCTTGACCATCACCTTGATATTTCGCAGAAATGATACGACCTTTTTCATCACGTTCTAAATCGATGTCAGCAGGGTTAAACCAAGTTTTCTTACCTGACTCTGATTCACGGTAGTAGGTATCCGCAAGCACCATACCTTGAGTAAGCAAGTTGGTGAATGGCTCGTTCCCTTGTACCACACCTTCATCACGCATCAATTTGTGGAAGAAGCGTGCATAAAGTAAATGAAGAATTGCGTGTTCAACACCACCGATGTATTGGTTCACAGGTAACCAAGTTTGACCCGCTTCAGGTTTCACCATACCGTCAGTGAAATCTGGAGATGCATAGCGTGCATAGTACCAAGATGATTCTACAAAGGTATCCAAAGTATCTGTTTCACGACGAGCATCGCCACCACAGCATGGGCAAGTGGTTTCATAGAACTCAGGCATTTTGTTGAGTGGATTGCCTGAACCGTCTGGAACCACGTCCGTTGGCAATACAACTGGAAGTTGTTCTTCAGGTACTGGAACCTGACCACATTTTTCACAGTTGATCATAGGAATTGGACAACCCCAATAACGCTGACGAGAAACACCCCAGTCACGTAAACGGAATTGAACTTTCGAGTTGGCAAGTCCAGTCGGTTCTAATTTTGCAAGGAATGCATCGTACGCCCCTTGTAAGTCTAAACCGTCAAATTCGCCTGAATTCACCAGTTTGCCTTCTTTAGAACCGTACCATTCTTGCCAAGTTGTTGCGTCAAAGTCTGCATCGTCTGCACCTTTGGCATCAATCACTTGCTTAATGTTTAAGCCATATTTATTCGCAAACTCGAAGTCACGTTCATCGTGTGAAGGCACTGCCATCACCGCGCCTGAACCGTAAGACATCAAGACGTAGTTTGCGATCCAAACAGGAACTTCTTCACCTGTAACTGGGTGCTTCACAGAAAGACCAGTTGCCATGCCTTTCTTTTCAGCAGTCGCAAGATCAGCTTCTGCAACAGAACCCATACGGCACTCTTCGATAAATGCAGCAAGCTCAGGATTGCTTTCCGCAGCTTTAAGTGCCATCGGATGTTCTGCTGCAACCGCAACATAAGTCACACCCATGAGTGTGTCAGCACGAGTGGTAAATACAGTTAAACCATCTGCATAAACGTCTGGATTCGCTGAAGGGAAGGTAATTTCCATACCCTGTGAGCGACCAATCCAGTTACGTTGCATGGTTAAAACTTGCTGTGGCCAGCCGTCTTTTAATGTTTCTAAATCGTCAAGTAATTCTTGCGCATAGTCAGTGATTCGGAAGTAGTACATTGGAATATCACGTTTTTCGACCAATGCACCAGAACGCCAGCCACGACCATTTTCAACTTGTTCGTTTGCTAAAACAGTTTGGTCTACTGGGTCCCAGTTCACTGTTGAAAGCTTACGGTAAATTAAACCTTTTTTATAAAGCTGAACGAATAACCATTGTTCCCAACGGTAGTATTCAGGTGTGCAAGTTGCAAATTCACGATCCCAATCTACAGAAAGACCTAACTTTTTAAGCTGATTACGCATGTAATCAATGTTTTCAAAAGTCCATTTTGCAGGAGCGACTTGATGTGCAATTGCCGCGTTTTCAGCAGGTAGGCCGAAAGCATCCCAACCCATGGGTTGTAGTACAGTTTCACCTTGTAAACGGTGGAAACGGCTGATCACGTCACCAATGGTATAGTTACGCACATGACCCATATGCAGTTTGCCACTTGGATAAGGGAACATAGAGAGGATATAACGACGTGGTCCTTCTACTTGGTCGGCAACTTTAAAGGCTTTGCGATTTTCCCAGTCTTGTTGGACTGTCGGTTCAATCGCACTGGCTTGATATTCAGGGTCAATGTGAGTAGTCATAAACGTAAATAGAAATAACGGTTAAAAAGTTTGTGCTACAGCATAGCGCAAAATACGCCTAGAGTGAATTTTGCGATGCTGTGTAGATGTAAATAATTTAAGTCAAAATTGAAGGCTTTGGCGTAAATTATTGTGGTGCGGAGGCTACGGCTTGACCTTGGCGGAGCGCTGCATTGGCTTCGCGTTGTTGTTCCGCCAGTTGCTCATTTTGTTCATTCGACTGTTCGGCTTCACGTGAAACCTCTTCTTGGTTTTTTGCTGGAGTTGATTGCTTAGTTGTTGTTGCACCATAGGTATTCACTTTACCTTTACGCTGCGCATTTTTTGGCGGTGGCGTGGTGGTGTAATGCGTTGAACCTTTTGCATCCACCCATTTGTAATATTCTTTCGCTGAAAGCTCCAAACTGGTCAGGCAAAACGCCATGCTAGATAAAATACATGCAGTTCGTACAATCATCGTCTTCATCATAAATTCAGTCCCAAAGTTATAGTGATCATGCAAAATTATGCTGAAAATTTTGCGCTTTTTTGACAGCAGAATCTATGCATTTTTTAGCACAAAGGATAAAAGGGGCATCGTGTGGGATGAATAACTTTGTGAATGATGAATTGGGGGATTTATAAGCAATCAAAATATTGTGTTTTTATCATTTAATCCATGCCTTAAGTTGAAAGTGAGGCAATTGAATTAAAAATCCACAGCAATTCATTTAATTTATTTATTAGATTTATAAAAGTATTTTATTAAATACATGCTAACTGGTTATAAATAAACAAACTACAAAGAATGCAAAGAACGGGAGTGTGCTTAAAAAACAAACGGTCTGTAAGTAATCAGAAAAAAGCCCATTTTTAAACTTGACTTTAATGGTTGAAACTACAAAAATGCTGTCTTTAGTTTTATATGCCTTAGATCGATCACCCTTCGAATGAGTGCATTTTAGCAATGGACTTCTTCTCTAGCCGAGAGGTTGAACAAAGCCAACAAAATATGTTTATCCCAACATGTTTTAGACCCCATATTGCTCAAACAGCAAGCAGGTCAGATTTTTTTCTTATTGCTATGAAAACTATGAAATTTGTGTGCTATAACAGAGCACACAGTTAATGAATTAACCACGACAAATGCCCTCCATTTGTGCGTGAAAAAAGATTAGGGTGAATCACGTTGGAACTTTTATCTGGTGGTGAAATGCTTGTTCGCGCTTTAGCGGACGAAGGCGTTGAACATGTTTTTGGATACCCAGGCGGCGCAGTACTGCATATTTATGATGCGCTATTTCAACAAGAAAAAATCAATCATTACCTAGTGCGCCACGAGCAAGCTGCTGGTCATATGGCTGATGCTTACTCACGTGTCACAGGTAAAACAGGTGTCGTATTGGTGACATCTGGTCCGGGTGCAACAAATACCGTAACTCCAATTGCAACTGCCTATATGGACTCAATCCCAATGGTGATTTTGTCAGGTCAGGTTGCAAGCCATCTTATCGGTGAGGATGCGTTCCAAGAAACGGATATGGTCGGTATTTCGCGTCCAATCGTAAAACACAGCTTCCAAGTACGTCATGCAAGCGAAATCCCTTCGATTATTAAGAAGGCATTTTATATCGCTTCAAGTGGCCGTCCGGGTCCTGTTGTCGTTGATATTCCAAAAGATGCGACGAATCCTGCAGAGAAATTTGCTTACGAATATCCTGAAAAAGTGAAAATGCGTTCGTATCAACCGCCGCATCGTGGTCACTCAGGTCAAATTCGTAAAGCAATTGATGAATTGATCCATGCTAAACGCCCAATTATTTATTCAGGCGGTGGTGTGGTTCAAGGCAATGCTTCTGCACAGTTGACAGAACTTGCACATTTATTGGGTTATCCAGTAACCAGTACCTTAATGGGTCTTGGTGCGTATCCGGGCAATGATGAACAGTTCATCGGTATGTTGGGTATGCATGGTACTTACGAAGCCAATATGACGATGCACAATGCAGATGTGATTTTGTGTGTAGGTGCGCGCTTTGATGACCGTGTAACCAATAACCCTGCGAAATTCTGTCCAAATGCGAAAGTCATTCATATTGATATTGACCCAGCAACGATTTCAAAAACAATTATGGCGCACATCCCAATTGTGGGTGCAGTGGAGCCTGTATTGACTGAAATGTTGGCGCAATTAAAACAATTGAATGTGTCTAAACCAAATCCTGAAGATATCGGGGCTTGGTGGAAACAAATCAATGAATGGCGCCAAGTTCATGGTTTGAACTATGACAAACCAACTGATGGTTCGATGAAGCCACAGCAAGTTGTTGAAGCGTTGGATAAAATTACCAATAGTCAAGCCATCATTACTTCAGACGTTGGTCAACACCAAATGTTTGGTGCGCTTTACTACAAATACACACGTCCACGTCAATGGATCAACTCAGGTGGTCTAGGAACCATGGGTGTAGGTTTGCCATATGCTATGGCAGCTAAACTTGCCTTCCCAGATCAACAAGTAGTGTGTATTACTGGCGAAGCATCGATTCAGATGTGTATCCAAGAACTATCTACATGTAAGCAATATGGCTTGAATGTAAAAATTCTATGCTTGAATAACCGTGCATTAGGTATGGTTAAGCAATGGCAAGACATGAACTACGAAGGTCGTCACTCAAGCTCGTATGTTGAGTCACTTCCAGACTTCCCTAAATTAATGGAGGCGTATGGTCATGTAGGTATTCAAATTGACCATGCAGATGAACTCGAGTCGAAGCTTGCTGAAGCGATGGCGATCAATGACAAGTGCGTGTTTATTAACGTGATGGTTGACCGTTCAGAGCATGTATATCCAATGTTGGTTGCTGGCCAGTCAATGAAAGATATGTGGTTAGGCAAAGGAGAGCGCACACAATGAGACATATTATCTCTGTACTTGTAGAAAACGAAGCAGGTGCGCTTTCACGTTTGGTAGGTTTATTCTCTCAGCGTGGTTATAACATTGAGACATTAAACGTAGCGCCAACAGAAGATCCGACGCTTTCGCGTTTGACTTTAACCACGTATGGCGATGAGCATAAAATTGAACAAATCACCAAACAACTCAACAAGCTTGTCGAAGTTGTTAAAGTTGTTGATTTGTCTGAAGGTGCTCATATTGAACGTGAATTGATGTTAATTAAAGTCAAAGCACTTGGTTCAGCGCGCGCAGAAATTAAACGTACTGCGGATATTTTCCGTGGACAAATCGTAGACGTAACACCAACGACATATACCATTCAAATCGCAGGTACAACTGAAAAGATAGATGGTTTTATTGATGCCTTAGCTGAAAATACAATTCTAGAAGTTGTACGTTCAGGTGTTTCAGGTATCGCACGTGGCGAAAAAGTTTTAACTATCTAATTTTATATATTCACCTCACTCCTATGGGTGAGGTACTTGAAACGTGAATAATCAAACAGAATCACGTTATCAAGTTAAAGGAAACAAAAGCATTTTAGCGGAGACAGCAATGCAAATTTTTTACGATAAAGACACAGACTTATCTATCATCCAAGGCAAAAAAGTAGCAATCATTGGTTATGGTTCACAAGGCCATGCTCATGCGCTTAACCTTAAGGATTCAGGCGTTGATGTAACTGTAGGTCTACGTGCTGGTTCTACTTCTTGGAAAAAAGCTGAAAATGCTGGTCTTAAAGTTTCAGAAGTTCCTGCTGCTGTAGCTCAAGCTGACTTAGTTATGATTTTGACTCCAGATGAGTTCCAATCACAACTATACCGTGACGTAATTGAGCCAAACATCAAGCAAGGTGCAACGCTAGCATTTGCTCATGGTTTCTCTGTTCTTTATAACCAAGTTGTTCCACGTGCTGACCTTGACGTAATCATGGTTGCTCCAAAAGCGCCAGGTCATACTGTACGTTCAGAATTCCAACGTGGTTCAGGTGTACCTGATCTTATCGCTGTTCACCAAGATGCTTCTGGTAATGCACGTAATGTTGCGCTTTCTTACGCTTCAGGTGTTGGTGGTGGCCGTACTGGTATTATCGAAACTTCATTCCGTGAAGAAACTGAAACTGACCTTTTCGGTGAGCAAGCAGTTCTTTGTGGTGGTGCTGTTGAATTGGTTAAAATGGGCTTCGAAACTTTGGTTGAAGCTGGTTATGCACCAGAAATGGCTTACTTCGAATGTCTACACGAACTTAAATTGATCGTTGACTTAATGTTCGAAGGCGGTATCGCGGACATGAACTACTCAGTATCAAACAATGCTGAATATGGTGAATACGTAACTGGCGTTGAAGTGATTAACGAACAGTCTCGTGAAGCGATGCGTAATGCGCTTAAACGTATTCAATCTGGTGAATACGCGAAGATGTTCATCCAAGAAGGTGCGTTGAACTATCCTTCTATGACTGCTCGTCGTCGTCAAAACGCGGCGCATGGTATCGAAGTAACTGGTAACAAGTTACGTGCGATGATGCCTTGGATCCAAGCAAACAAAATCGTTGATAAAGAGAAAAACTAATTTCTTGAATCAATTGATTTGAATACGAAGACCCACTCATTTTGAGTGGGTTTTTTAATATTTAAAGTTACGTGTCTTAAAAATAGAAAAGTAGTGCTTTCATTCCTTACGCGTCACTCAGAACAGTGTGCTGCTTCGTTGTACTTCGTACAAAACAATGTTTTGTACTCGTTTATACTTTGGATCCAATCGAACAAAATCGTAAGCAAAGAAAAGAATTTATTTAATTATCTTTTGAGTTTTATGATACAAGGAACCCAATATTAGCGTGGGTTAGAATAATGATTTTATATAAATATGTGAGTTTTGAAGCTGCTTTAACGATTTTAAAAACAAAATCTCTAGGTTTTTCACATTTAGAAGATTTTAACGACCCATTTGAATGCACTGGTTTTGGTTTTTATGATTTGGATGTACCGACATCCGTAGCAATAGGGGCATTCCGTAATCAGTTTTCTAGAAAGTATGTGATTTTAAGTTTGACTAGAACCGCTTTAAATCCACTCATCTGGCCACATTATGGGGATAGTTAAAAAAGGTGTCGTGATCGGAATAGACACATGCAAAGCAGGCCTTGAAGATGGTGATCAATTTATTATTCCTTCAACAAAAGGGGAGTTGAGATATTTAAAAACAGCGCCGAAGCAGGCCAATGTGGCAAGTGTTGAAAAATTAATGTCGGTAGGAAATTCAAATATTTTAAATTGGGATAATGAAGAAGTTTTAATAAAGCATGGTTTGCTTTATAAAATGCAGGAATGGGCATACAAAGAGGAAGTACGTATTGTAAAAAATATTAGCGATGCTCAATTCGGGTATCGCTTTTCTACAAAAATACATGCATATATCAATGACCAACTTTGGCAAAGAGTCCAATTGCAAACGCGTCAAATTTATACGTTAAAATTGCCTGAAGAAGCCTTTGTTGAAGTATATGTTGGGAAAAATGCATATATTGATCTTAGAAGAAAGCAAGAGCTTGTGAAGCCAGTAATTGATCATAAGGTAGATCAGTTTGAATTGCTGAAAGATCTATGTATTCAATTTAATATTGGTTTGAAATGTATTTCATTAGATTTGGAAACTTGGGCTTTAAAAGCGACTCCAATTTAATCTGATGATTTGAGTTGTAGGTGGTTTCAAAACTCCTATATTTGTGTCATCTGTGTTGAATTTAGGTTGTGATAGAGTAGGCATTATTCATGCTGTATGGAGTGTGTAATTGCAATGAAAATATCAAAAATCTCTCTTTTACTCGCTCTTTGTCTACCAGTGGTGAGTTTTGCACAAGAGGCAGATATAACACTGCCTGAGTTAAAGCCTTTACCTGATGTTCGGATATCCATGCAGCGGATGCTTCGCTCGACTGAAGGACGCTATTTCTTAGATTTGTATGCTGGTATATGGAATCCGCACGGGACTTTGACTGATCTGCAAGAGCCCAAACAAATTAACTTTAAAGGGACTCAAAAAGCTGATTTTATAGATCTGAATTCAGTCAATGTTGGGACTGAACAAAGTGCGGCAACTGCTTATCGATTGGCAGGAACCTTGAATGCAAATACAGGCTCGTTTAAAGCAGAACTGACTGAACAAACGGTACCACCATCTACAAGTTATTTACAGTTTGAACCTGCATTTAAAGCAGTAGATAAACCTATCCTGCTGTTTAAGTTTTATGGAGTGCAATCCGCAGACCAACCTTATGGGAAGTCTCTAAAACGCGTAGATGTGATTAATAAATCGAATGGCAAAGTACTACAGTCATTACAAGGCTTTAATGCTTTTGGGAATAGTATGGGATTCTTAGATGTAAACTTTGATGGATACTATGATGTTGTACTCTCAGACACTTCTGATGGTCGAAAAATAGAAGATAAGCGATTTATTTATTGGATGTACAATCCTAAAACGAAAAATTTTCAACGCTCACCACAATTGGAAAAAATTGTTGGCTTCCCAAAATTAAAAGGAGAGTTGCAGCAGATCGACTTTGGATCAGGTCAAATCTTTCGAGTCGATCAAGGATTGCTTTATCCAGTCAGTGAGTAAGTTAAATTTTTTAAAAAGCCCCATAACTTGGGGCTTTTTTTTATTTATAGAATTTTCTAAAGAAGAATCCAGGCAGTTTTAAAAGAGGTAGTCAGTATTTTGAATAAAAAATCAAAGTAAAAAATGCGTTGAAAGAGAGGGACTGAATTTCAATATATGTGATAATTCACGTAATAAATGAGATTCTAAAAATTTGAAAAACAAAAATTTGAAATTTAAAAAAGAAAATATGATTTACAAAAGCTTAACATTGGAAACTAAGACGTGTTTCCAAACCTGTAATTTAATACAAAGGCTCAGTATTTGGTGACGTGATTCTTGTATTGCGTTTCAAAAGACATACCTGAAAGTGGTGATTATACATTTGAGATTCTATTTAAAATTTAAATTTAATCGGTCTTTACTATTAATATAGTTGAATATTCACGTAGTATTGTTTTGTTTGAAAATTATTTTGAACTATTTCACAAATATTTGGTGAAATATGTAACAGCCTATATTATTTTTAATGTTACTAAATTTAATAAAAACAATAAGCTATAATATACCAAAAAATAGGGATATGAAAAAAATCCCCAAAATTTGGGATAAAGAGGAAAATTAAATAAAAACATAAAAATTAAAAATATTTAATATATTACAAACACATAATTTAAATATTTATAAAAAATAATATTACATGAATATTCGTGTGAAATTTCCATATTAGGTTCTTTTTTTCTCAACATGATTAAGAATGAATCAGCACCTAGGGAAAGTAAGATTAATTAGTTTTTCTTAATAAATATCCTTTGATGCACATACTAATAAATCTCATATGAGAATGGAGAAGTGAAATGTCTACATCTAAAATTTTAACCGCAGTACTATCTGCAACATTGTTCGTAGCACTTCCAGCAACATCTGCAATCGCTGGTGGTAAAAAAGAATCTAAACAATGTGGCGGTGCGCCGTGTGAAGGCGAAATCGACATCGAGTTACAGATTCTGAAAGCATGTGAGCTTTTGGTAGGTAAAGACATCAAACTCGTTGAAGACAGTTATACAGGTGCTAGTAGCTTTCAAGTTACAACAAACACTCCATATACACTGAATTTATCTACAATGAATGCAGGCACAAGTGCAGATACTTTTGTAAAACATGAAACGACTACTGATAAAGTAGCTACAAAAATCACGACTACAAAAGGTGGTGTGAATTATCCAATCGGCTCTACACCTGTAGCTGGTATGAGTGTTGATAACTTCACAGTATCAGTTGCTCCAAAAACTGCAATTTCAGCGACTCAACGTGCTGGTACATACAAAGATACTTTATATATCAAAGTAGCTTACTAATCCAAATTTAGGGAGTTGATTCTACACAGTTAGGGTCAACTTCTTTTTATTTTGAATTGATAATAATATTTAAATGTACTGGGGTGAGTATATGAAAAGTTTATTCAAAGTCGTTTCATTAAGTTTAATGACTTGCTTATTGAGTGCTCAAATATTTGCAGGTATTTCAATTAGCCCTGTGCAATTATATTTAACCGATAAATCTAAACAACGCAGTGCGACATTTACTTTGGAATCGAAAGGGGATGATGAGACACCACGTATTTTTGAAGCTAAAGCATTTAAATGGACTCAAAATGCTGCAGGTGAAGATATTCTTTCACCTGAATCCAATATTATTATCAATCCGAAAAATTTCATTCTAAAACCAAACTCAAAACAAATGGTTCGTGTGGGTTTTACTCAATCTGTAGAGAGTATGAATCTACAACAAGAAGAAGCATGGCGTATTATTTATACTGAGCTACCTCAAGTGACGAACTCTGAATCGAAAATTGCACTGTTATTAAGTATTAATGTGCCATTTTTTGTCGGCAAACAAGAACCAGCTTATTTAAAATTTATTGCCAAAAAAATGAATGGTCGCACCATTATTCAGGTTGAAAATTTAGCAAAATCACACATTCAAATCCAAAAAATTTATGTCATCGATAAAAGCAAGAAAACAGTCGCTGAATCTTCCGATATGAAATATTTATTGGCATTAGGTAAAAACCAATACGACATCGGGAATGTTTCTTTACAAGGCGCTAGTAATTATAAAGTCGTTGTGGAAACAGATAAAGGTGACACTCCTTTGGAGTTTAATTTAGTTGAGTAGTGGCTATGAACAGAATTACATTGCTTCTATATTGTATTTTATGTGCTAATTCTGCTCATGCAGAAGCCGTTGATATGCCTGATGATTTATTTCCAACCAGTATTTGGGTAAACGAAGTAGACCGCAAGAGCGAAGTATTATTACTGACTGAAAATAACAAGTTTTATATAGAGTGCGCAGATCTTGATAAGCTGCAAATTAAAGTAGAAATTCTGAAACGACATGCAACTAAAAATTCATTTTGTTTGGTAACGGATCAAGATATTCAGTCTGGATTTGATCCTCAATTGCAAGCCGTCAAAATTAATCTTCCATCAAAATATTTCTTTGGGCTAGAAACTGATACCTTAATCAGCCAGCCGATGCCTGCAAATTTTGGTGCATTTCTTAATTATGAAATGCATTTTGAAAATAATACTCAACATAATAATTTTGGTGTGCTACCTGAACTGGGCGTGTTTAAAGACAATTGGATTTTAAGAAATAATGCCTTTTATCGAAATAATAAAGGGGATGATTATCGTGAAGAAAAATTCGTCAGGTTAAATAGTAGTCTTGAGTTTGATTTTTCTAAAAGTGCGACCAAACTGATTATTGGTGATACGACCTCTGCATATAGTGCATTAATTCATGGTGTGCGATTTGGTGGTTTGAGTTTTGGTACAGAGTATACGTCACGCCCAGATTTCGTGTATTGGAATATTCCAAGTCTAAAAGGTAGTGCGGTTTTACCTTCGACTGTTGATTTATATATTGATGGCGTAAATATTTATCAGAAAAAGATTTCACCTGGAGATTATAACTTACAAACAGGTGCCAATATTGAAAGTGCCGGTACAGCGCAAATGGTTGTACAAGATGTATTGGGGAATACCACTGTTCGAAGCTTCCCGGTATTAATTAGTAGTAAATTGCTTAAAGAAGATTTAAATGATTACAACATATCATTAGGGAAACTACGCTTCAGTTATGACGAAGAAAATAGCGATTATCGCGATTTTTTCAGTTCAGCCTATTGGCGTAGAGGTGTTACCAGTCGTACCACTTTAGGTGCAAGTGCTACCTATAGTGACAAAGTAAAAAATGCAGGACTGCTATGGACGCAAGCGGTCAATCGATGGTTTGTTTTAGACAGTATTTTTTTAGGCAGTAAAACCGATGACGACGATGGCTATTCTGCAGGTTTGGCTATCAGTCGTAATTTCGGGAAACTCAATTTTGGTGTGAGCTCACGTTACGCTACAAATGATTATCGGGCGTTGGGTTATGAAGATAATCATATTTTTCCAAAATTTGAAAATATGGCGTATTTGAGTTTTGCTAATTTTCCATTCTTTCAAAATTTAAACCTGAACTATATCGAACAAACCCAGTATGAATCTAATGATCCTTTATTTGAATTAGAGGATCGCAAAATGCTCACAGTGGGTGTGAGTCGCGAAATCACACAGAATTTAATGTATACCGCCAATTATTTTAAAGAATTTGGTGATGGCGATGACTCAGGTGCCTTTATTACATTTTCTTATAATTTTGGTGGTGGTAAACGTATTCAGGCTGATGCAGGTACCAATAAATCCGGCGGTGTACGTTTCATCCAAAATGCATTTGGTGAATATGGTGCAAATTATGCGCTCGGTGTGGATTATCGTAATGATGAAACGGTATTAAATGCCTATGGTGGTTTGTCCACTAATGTTGGTGATTTAACCTTGAGTCATCTCTATAGTGAAAATGATTCAACAACACAGGTTGGCTACCGTGGCGCTATGGTGTGGTTGGGTGGTCAATACGCATTGACCAGTTTTGTCGATAATGCTTTTGCTTTAGTGAATGTTGGTGGTCGTGAAGATATTGATGTCATGCGATCAATGTCTCCAGTCGCGAAAACCAATAAAAAAGGCTATGCCTTTGTACACGATATTGTTCCTTATATTAATTACGATATTTCATTTGATGAAAATCAATTGCCGATCGAAAGTAAAGTTCCAAATGCTGCACATCGTTTAGTCGCATTAAGGCAGCGTGGTTATAACATTAATTTTTCAGTATTTGATACACAACAAATATTGGTCAAAATATTGGATGAACAAGGTCATCAATTTGTTGCAGGAAGTGAAGTTGCAATTGATACCCCAGAAGCTGATGTTTATCCAGTGGGTTCAGATGGCACGGTGATGTTATATGGTTTGGTTGAAGGCTACTACAAGTTGACGGTGAGGACCAGTGGTGGTCGATCTTGCCAAACAGCATTAACAGTGCCGAAAAAGGTAGAAAACCAAACTCCTGAATTAATTACATTGCAGTGTAAATAAAGGAGTATTTCTAATGAAAAGTATTTTATTCATCTCAGCAGCGTTATTTAGTTCAATGACATTTGCAGCACCGAGTCGTTGTGAAATGGGACGAATCAGTGAAACCAATATGCGCTTGGCAAATTACTATAATAGTCAAGCGGCAAGTTCATTTAGTGTCGATTGTTCAGGTAAATACCGCATACGCTTTAATAGCCGAAATTTGCAGGATACTTCGGGCAGTAGTTTTGTGACGAATGGCCCGATTAAGCTCAAAACACGGATGACTGTTTCAGGTGCGATGGAAAATCTGTGGAATGTTTCTACCGAGCAAGGCGCTGGCAAAAATAACTATGTGATTGCTGTGCGTTTGGTAGAACGAGTGAATGCAACGACACCTGCAGGAATCTACCGCGATACAGTCTTTGTAAATATGGTGTTTTGAGATGCTTAGCGACCGATTTTCTTCATGGCTAAGGTGAATATATGCAGAGTGCTGATTTCGTTCATACCGCTAGATTGAAGCTTGATGATAGATATTTAGGTGAATCTTGGGCTTTAATCTAAGTAGCTTAATTTTCTGCTATGCGTATAAAGTCAGAAATGAAGGAAATTTGATTTCAGCATATGCTTCCCCGATAACTACTTTGGGTGTGGCGATTATTTTTGCACTACGCTTGACTAAAAGTGTAAGACGAATTGAAAAATTTAATGGCACTTTGGCCACACTGGTCACGCAAGCAAATGAGAGTAAATACACATTTTACACAATCATTATCAGTTGGAAATGGAAAATACTCGCTTGCAAGAGCGTATTCAAACAGCACATGACCTACATGATGGCTCAGCTAGATCATTGCGATTAATGGCATAAGCTGAGCAGAGCGCCAAAGATCTGACCAATCCACAATTTTTATCGATGTTGAAAATTTTAAGAGATGATTTACGACATATCATAGATAGCGGTTGTAGTTTAGGCACTAAACTACCTGAAACACCTTTGTTATGGATGGCACCCTTTAGACACCGTTTTAATCAGTTATTTGATGAGCTCGTTATACACGCTAAATGGTCAGTTCCTGCGAAATGGGAAGTGGATGTTACTCCATTGGAATGTCTAAGCTTACAGCGTGTAGCTGAAGAAGCATTAACCAATATTGTGAAGCATAGTCATGCGACCGTGGTGCAGATCCGAATTTATTATGAAAACTCGGCGTTGATAATGGAAGTTGAAGACAATGGCGTGGGGGGTGATGTGGATCTGGTCAATCAAGCCGGTTTGAGTGTGGGGCTTCGTAGTATGAGTGGGTGTTTAGAAAGGATGAACGCAGATATGCAAATCACTTCTCGTGCGGGTCAGACGATTTTAAAAGTGATTAAAAATTACGGATAAATCATGATTTTGTAGATGAAATAAGATAATTTTTTTCAATAAACTGTCATCAAATAATCATCAAAATGCAAAAAACTGCTGCTTAAACTGTGGATAAACATTTATAAGAAGCGTGTAAGATCATGACAGAATCGGCTAACGATTTGGGGTGTATGCAGGATGAACCTGCACGCTTTCAATTCCAATTTAAGCATATGCAATCACGAATGGATGTGCAAACGGTCTCAACTTTAATCCGTCCAGGTCTAAAAATCGCCATTGTTACAGATACGTGGGCGCCAGAAATTAATGGTGTTGCACATTCTTTATTGCAGTTGTGTAAAGGCTTGCAGCAACAAGGCAACTCAATTTTTTTAATACGTCCTGAACAGTCCGAAAGTTGTCATGATTTCAGACCTGATCAAGAGTGTTTGGTTCGAGCGCAGTCGATTCCTAAATATTCAGGTTTACAATTTGGCTGGCCGCAATTGATCAAACTCAGTAAAGCTTTAAAAAAAGCCCAAGTCGACATTGTGCATATAGTCACTGAAGGACCTTTGGGATTTGCTATGCTTCAACTGGCGCGTTCTTTACAGATTCCTGTGTCCAGTGGTTTTCATTCGGCCTTTCATGATTTTAGTCGCTTCTTTGATTTAGCGTTTTTAATGAAGCCTGTACAACATTATTTACGATGGTTTCATAACAATACTCAACTCACCTGTGTCCCGAGCCAAGATACTGCGGATGCCTTGCATCGATTAGGTTTTAGTTGTCCATTGGTGGTGGTGGGGCGAGGTGTGGACCATAGTCGATTTTCTCCCTCACATTATCGAGCAGAACTGAGACAACAGTGGCAAGCAGATGAACATACCCGCGTGATGCTCTATGTCGGTCGGCTATCTCCTGAAAAAGAGGTGGATGTTTTAATTTCAGCCTATCGTTCGATGTTGGCCATGGATGCACGAACGAAATTGGTCATTGTGGGTGATGGGCCAGATCGTGAACGATTAATGCAACTGGCAAAATCACTAGGTGTTATTTTTATGGGAAGTTTAAGTGGTCAGGTTTTATCGGAAGCCTATGCCAGTGCGGATGTGTTTGTTTTCGCAAGTCAGGTTGAGACCTTTGGTAATGTGGTTTTGGAGGCAATGGCCAGTGGATTGCCGGTGATTGCATATAATGCTGCATGTGCCCAACTGCACGTGAGAAATCAGCAAACGGGATGGTTATGTCATTTATCCCGAACCGATGAATTTATACGTCTTATGCAGCAATTGCCGCAACGCGCTAAATTAAAAACAATGGGCATCGAGGCGGCAAAAGACGCTGCTAAAATCGGATGGCAATATCCTGTACAGCAATTTGAGCAAGCGCTATATCGCGTGGTGGATCAAGCCATGATGAGCCAATGGAGCTAGCGCTATTGGTTATATACTGGTTGAGCATCCTCATAACCAATATTCATTGAACTGTCATCAAAGCATCATTGCACTGTCAAAAAGATAACTTAAGCTGAGTCAAATACAGATCTCAACTTGTAAAAATAACAACACAAATCTAGCTCAACCCCAACACAGTCAGGCTTTGACTGTAGATAGGAGATTAGCGATGAATTTTAAAAATGCAAAAACAAGAATGCTGCATCTCGATTTAAAAGGCTGTATTTATCTTAATCATTTTTCACATCAACAAGTTGTGGCTGACATATTTAAAATGGTGAGTCGACTTGGTGATGGTGTGTTTTGGTATGTTATGTTGGCGACGGTTTGGATCGTGCAGGGCATGTCTTACAGTGTACAAATCGTCTATGTATTACTGGGTGGTTCAGTCGGCACCTCGATCTATAAACTCCTCAAAAAGAAAACTGTGCGTCCAAGACCTTATCAAGTGCATCAAGTGATTCGCTTAGGTGAACGCCCTCTAGATCATTTTAGTTTTCCATCGGGGCATACTTTGCATGCGGTCATGGCGACAACAGTGCTGGGCTATATTCAACCCATGCTGTTGGTCTTGATGTTGCCCTTTACGTTATTAGTGGCGTTATCCCGCATGATCTTAGGTTTGCATTACCCCAGTGATGTCGCAGTCGGTGCTGCAATAGGCGCTGCAGTGGGTGCCGCAATGATTCTCTGTGCACCTCTTTTTGGTTTGGTTTTATAGTTTGATGTGGACATCACAATTGCAAAATCTGGTAATAAAAAAATTAAAAGGGTTTATCACGTCCAATTGCTGAAATTTGTTAAAGTAAGCCATCATTCTATAGACGATGTTAGGAAGACCCATGGGTTTACGCTGGACAGATACCATTGATATCGCAATTGAGCTGTATGAAGCTCACCCTGATGTTGATCCGCAATGGATTCGCTTTACTGACCTACATGCATGGGTATGTGCATTGCCAAATTTCACTGATGACCCAGAAAAGTCGACTGAAGGTCTGCTTGAGGGAATTCAGATGGCCTGGATTGATGAGGCAAGTTAATCCCTACATCGAAAAAAGCAATTTTTTTGTATAGCAAAAGCAGAAAATAGCGCATTATTCGGTATAATGCGGCAAATTTTTCACGTCAAATTGACTTAAGGAGCCTCTCATGGCTATTGAACGTACTTTATCTATCGTTAAACCAGACGCAGTTGCTAAAAACCACATCGGCGACATCTTTGCTCGTTTCGAAAAGGCTGGTCTTCAAATCGTTGCAACTAAAATGAAACACTTGACTCAAGCTGAAGCTGAAGGCTTCTACGCTGAGCACAAAGAACGTGGTTTCTTTGGTGACCTAGTTGCATTCATGACTTCTGGTCCAGTTGTAGTTTCAGTTCTTGAAGGCGAAAACGCAGTTCTTGCTCACCGTGAAATCCTTGGCGCAACTAACCCTAAAGAAGCTGCTCCTGGTACTATCCGTGCAGACTTCGCTGTAAGCATCGACGAAAACGCTGCTCACGGTTCTGACTCTGTAGCATCTGCTGATCGTGAAGTTAACTACTTCTTCGCTCAAACTGAGATCGCTCCACGTACTCGTTAATTCGAAGTATTCAAACCAGATAAGTGGTATACTGCTTGTCTGGTTTTTTTATTCTCTGAATAATTCTTTGCTCAATAACTGAGCTTCTCCTTTGATCTTTAGACATGGTTTAGGTAATTACACATGAGTACTGAAGTAGTCGCTACATCAGCTGTTTCTGATGCACAGCAACAATCTCCATCCGCTCCGACGCAGCAAAATACTGTGGAGAAAGTGAATTTACTGGGCATGTCACGTCCGCAAATGGAAAAATTCTTCGAAGAAATGGGGGAGAAAAAGTTCCGTGCTGGGCAGGTGATGAAATGGATTCATCAGTTCTTCGTGACTGATTTTGCTGAAATGACCAATATTTCTGGCAAATTGCGTGAAAAACTAGAAAAGATTTGTGAAATTAAAGCGCCTGAAGTGGTGCATAAAAATTATTCTAAAGACGGTACTCGTAAATGGGTGTTCCGTGTAGGTGATGGTGCAGGTTCATTGGTTGAAACCGTGCTCATTCCTGCAGAAGATAAAACCGGCGCACGTAAGACCTTGTGTATTTCGTCACAAGTGGGCTGTGCTCTGGACTGTTCATTCTGTTCAACGGGGAAACAAGGCTTCCAACGTGACTTGAGCCAAGCTGAAATTATTGGACAGCTTTGGATGGCGAACTTCTCTTATATGGAAGATGTGCCAGTTGCTGATCGTGAGCGTTCAGTGACCAACGTGGTGATGATGGGCATGGGTGAGCCACTATTGAACTATGATGCTGTATTGAATTCAATGCGTATCATGCTGGATGACTTTGCGTATGGTATGTCGAAGCGTCGTGTGACTTTATCAACCTCAGGTGTGGTACCTAAAATTGACCAATTGGCACAAGACATTGATGTAGCCTTGGCAATTTCACTTCATGCGCCAAATGATGAACTACGTAACGAACTTGTTCCGATCAATAAAAAGTATCCGTTGGAACAGTTGATTGCCGCGTGTCAGCGTTATATCGCCAAAGATGGTAATGAAAGTTCGCGTAAACACGTGACCATCGAATACGTGATGTTAGATGGTGTAAATGACCATCCTGAACATGCACAGCAAATGTTAAAGCTGTTGAAAAACCTCCCAAGCAAAATTAATTTAATTCCGTTTAACCCGTTCCCGCATGCGCCATACGGTCGTTCAAGCCGTAACCGTATTATTTCTTTCCAAAAAACTTTGTCTGATGCTGGTTTTGTGTGTACGATTCGTCAGACACGTGGTGATGATATCGACGCTGCGTGTGGACAACTCGTGGGGCAAGTTGCTGACCGTACTCGTCGTGCGGAGCAATGGAAAAAGAAAGTTGCGCAGCAAAATGAGATACTGCGCTCACAAGGATAATAAAGAGGCAGCCAATTGAAAAAGTTAACGTATAAGTTCACTTTCGTTTCAGCTTTATGTGCATCGGTTTTGGCATTAACAGCATGTCAAACGCCTGAGATTGGGAAAAAAGACCCAGAGAAAGCCGTAAAAATCAGAACGCAATTGGCTGTTGAACACTTAAAAGCAGGGGATTTGGACTCTGCTAAACGCGCATTAGATCAGGCTTTAGAGGTGGATTCTCGTGATTCTCAGGCCAATATGATGATGGGTGTCTTACTACAGCGAGAAGGCAGCCCAGCCAACTTAGAAAAAGCAGATAGTTATTTTAAGCGTGCAATTTCAGCAGACTCAAAAAATTCTCAAGCACGTAACAACTACGGTACGTATTTATATCAAGTTGAGCGCTATAATGATGCGATTGAACAGTTCAGCATCGCAGGTTCAACTTTAGGTTATGATCAACGTTTCAAAGCATTGGAAAATTTAGGTCGTATTTACCTGAAAGTGGGTGATGTGGCGAATGCTGAAAAATCATTCAAACAAGCTTTGCAGGCTAATCGTGATTCTTATGTTTCAATGTTAGAGTTGTCTGAAATCTTTTATTTGAATCAGCAGTTCCCTGCTGCCACACAAATGTATGAACAATTTGTACGTGCAGTAGGACAAAAAAATCAGGGTGCGCGTGCACTCTGGATTGGCATTCGAACAGCGCGTGCCAATGGCGACAATTTGGGTATGCAAGTACTGGTCAATCAGTTACGTGCTTTGTTCCCAGAAAGTCCTGAATACCAACGCTATTTGCAATTACAGTACAGTACTGAGGCCGTATGGAAGTAAATCCTAATTCACCGCAATCGAATGGTTCGAGCGTAGCTCCAAATGCATTAGGAAATGTACAACGCCCAGGTGAGTATTTACGTCAAGTACGTATTACGCAAAAACTGGAACTTGAAGCTGTCGCATCAGAACTCAATATTCCATTAAAAACACTGACTGCACTTGAGCAAGATGATTATAAGTCATTGCCTGAAGCGACCTTTATTAAAGGTTACTACCGCACTTATGCCAAATATTTAAAAGTTGATGCAACCAATATCATTCAACGTTTTGATGATATTTATGCCAACGATACGGGATTGTTGCCAAATCACGCGTTAAACAATTCACCGATTAAAATAATGGGTAAATTACCCGGTTCTAATCGTGACCGTAATCGTAAATGGATCAAACGGGGTCTGATTGCATTGGCGGTGTTGTTGGTCATTGGTGCGATCGTGGCAGCGATTCAGGGCATGACCTCAGGCAGCGATAATGAAGACGCTGTGACCAATGATGTCGCTTCAGAAGTTCAAGTCCTCGACATGAATGGCGGAAATGCAGCGGTCAGTGGCGATCAATTGACATTGACCTTTAGTAGCCCGACTTCAGTACATATTGTTGATTCGACGGGTAAGGTGTTGGCGACGGGTCGTCAAGCATCGACGCTCAACTTAAACGGTGAAACACCATTCCAAATTCGTTTGGATGATGCAACAGCAGTGTCATTAAGCTTAAATAATGAAAATATTTCATTGTCACCATATACCGTAAACGGCAAAGCAGATTTCCGTTTATCACGTTAAGGGACAACAGAGCAGACTGAACAATGATTGAAAATCCAATTAAGCGCCGTCCAACGCGTAAAATTAAAGTAGGTTCGGTGTATGTCGGTGGTGATGCGCCGATCAGCATCCAAAGTATGACCAATACTGAAACCTGTGATGTCGAAGCGACCGTGGCACAGATTCAGCGCTGTGTTGATGTAGGCGCAGACATCATGCGTGTGTCTGTACCAAGTATGGAAGCTGCAGAAGCTTTTGGTGAAATTCGTAAACGTGTGCAAGTGCCATTGGTTGCCGATATTCACTTTGATTATAAAATTGCTTTACGTGTTGCAGACCTTGGTGCAGATTGTTTGCGTATTAACCCGGGTAATATTGGCTCAGAAGCTAAAATTCGTGAAGTGGTAGCTGCTGCACAACATAATGACATCTCTATGCGTATTGGTGTCAATGCCGGTTCACTGGAAAAAGATATTCAAAAGAAATATGGTGAGCCTACAGGTCAGGCTTTGCTTGAATCTGCAATGCGCCATATTGATATTTTAGACCGTTTAAATTTCCATGAATTTAAAGTGTCAGTCAAAGCATCCAATGTCTTTCTGACGATGGATGCTTACCGTTTGTTATCTAAACAAATTGATAACCCATTACACTTGGGTGTGACTGAAGCTGGTGTCTACCGCACGGGTTCAGTCAAATCTGCTATCGCTTTAGGCGGTTTGTTGATGGAAGGCATTGGTGACACCATGCGTATTTCATTAGCAGCTGAGCCTGAAGAAGAAATCAAAATTGGCTTTGATATTTTAAAATCATTGGGCTTACGTTCAAACGGCATTAACTTTATTGCATGCCCAAGTTGTTCACGCCAAGAGTTTAATGTCATCAAAGTCATGCAAACATTGGAAGAGCGTTTAGAAGATATTCGTACCCCAATGGATGTATCGGTGATTGGTTGTAAAGTGAATGGTCCGGGTGAAGCCAAAGAAGCCGATATTGGTGTAGTAGGTGCAAGTCCGCGTTCACTGGTGTATCGTAATGGCGAAAAGAGCCATTTAATTGATACAAATCAGTTGGTTGACGAAATCGAAGCGATGGTTCGTCAACGTGTTAGCGATCTTGAAGACGCTAAAGCTAAAGAGATTATTCGCACAAGTTTTTCTGAGTAGATCATGAGTTCAATCGTCGCAATCAAAGGTTTTAATGACATTCTCCCTACGCAAAGTCCTGCATGGAGACGTCTAGAACAGCATCTATCAAGCCTGATGGATGCTTATGGTTATCAGCAAATTCGCTTGCCGATTGTGGAGCAGACTCATCTGTTCAAACGTTCTATTGGTGATGCAACGGATATCGTTGAAAAAGAAATGTACACATTCTTAGACAAAGGTAATCCGCCTGAGTCTTTGACTTTGCGTCCTGAAGGAACAGCAGGGTGTGTGCGTGCAATGCTTGAACATAACTTACTTCGTGGTGCTACACCGCGTGTATGGTATGTTGGCCCAATGTTCCGCTATGAAAAACCACAAAAAGGTCGCTACCGTCAGTTCCATCAATTTGGCGTAGAAACTTTTGGTGTTGCAACACCAGATCAAGATGCAGAATTGATTTTAATGACTGCACGTTTGTGGAAACGCATGGGCGTTGCAGATAAAGTTCAATTAGAACTCAATACTTTAGGTGAGTCTGATGAACGTGCAGCTTATCGTGCAGCATTGGTTGAATTTTTAGAGTCACATAAAAATGACTTAGATGAAGATTCACAGCGTCGTCTAACTACGAATCCACTGCGTATTTTGGATTCTAAAGATGCAAAAACACAAAGCATTTTGGAAAATGCGCCAAAACTTCACGACTTTATGGGTGAAGAAACGTTGGCTCACTTTGCCCAATTGCAGCAGTATTTGACTGATGCTGGTATTGGTTTTGTGATCAATCAAAAATTGGTTCGTGGTCTCGACTACTACAATAAAACGGTCTTTGAATGGACAACTACGCATTTAGGTTCTCAAGGAACAGTATGTGCTGGTGGTCGTTATGACGGTTTAGTCGGTCAGCTTAAAGGTAAAGCAGACCAGTCGGTGCCTGCTGTTGGTTTTGCAATGGGTATGGAGCGTTTGCTTCTTCTCCTTGAACAAGTGGAAGACAATACTCCTGTACGTGACTGTGAGCTATTCTTGGTTTCAGATCCTGCAACTCAAGGTAAAGCGTTGGTGCTTGCTGAACAAATACGTGATCAACTTGAAGCGGCGGGTAGCAACATTCGCTTAAAAGTTGGTTCACAAGGTTCAATGAAATCGCAAATGAAAAAAGCCGACCAATCGGGTGCTTTATTTGCTGTGATTTACGGTGAACGTGAGCAAGCAGCAGGGCAAGTGCTGGTAAAAGAGCTAGCGATTGCAGAACAACACGAAGTGAATGTGGCAGACTTTGTTGCGTTCATTATCGAAAAAATTTCTTCAAAATAATCCCTATAACATAAGGAAAAAGGTAATTTCATGAGCGCATTGAGTGAAGAAGAACAACTTGATAATTTAAAATCGTTTGCTAAAAAATATGGCTCTGCCATTGTTAGCGGCATTTTAATTGCGTTGATTGCCTTTTTCGGATGGGAATACTGGCAGAAGAAAACTTTGGCTGAATCGCAAATGCAAACAGCCAAAGTACAGCAGTTAATGGATGATGCTCAGTCGGCGACTGGCGATGCGTTTACACAACTTTCTGCGACTGCAGATAAAATTGTAAAAGAAGCGCCAGATTCGCCACAAGCCATCCAAACTCAGTTGCTTATGGCAAAATTGGCGTATGATAAAGCGGATTATGCCAACGCTGAAAAAGCTTTGAAAAAAGTTGAAAATTCAAAAGTTGATGATGCAGGCTTAATTCAATTGGTGAAATTACGTTTGGCGTATGCACAATTGGCGCAAAAGAAATTTGATGAAGCATTAAAAACCTTAGAAGCGGTTAAAGAACCTGCTTTCCAAGCGACTGCAGATGAAGCCCGTGGCGATGTCTATGTTGCAAAAAATGATATCGAAAATGCAAAGAAAGTTTATCAAAGTGCATGGGATGCTTTGGTTGAACGACAAGAAGAACGTCAAATTTTACAAATTAAACTCGAAAGTGTAGGCGTTTTAGTTGATGATCCTGAAATTGAACGTCCAATTATAGATACACAAGTGGAAGCAACTGAATGAATAGAAAATACAAAATTACCTGTGCGCTGACAGTTTTAACACTTGCTTTGGCTGGTTGTGCAAATAAAGGAAAAGTAGAAAAAGTAAAACCAAATCCTTTACCAAAATTGGAACAGGCAAAAACTTTAGCACCTGTATTTTCAAACAGTGTGGCTTCAACTGAAGAAGCAGATCCACTGCGTTTACGTATGGATGCAGATAATGGCGTTGTTTTTAGCGTAAATCCTAATGGTGAAGTTCAAGCCTACAAAGGCAAAGAGCGTTTATGGCAGAAGAAAATCTCTAAACAAGGTTTGACTGCAGGTGTAGAAGCAGCTGACGGAATTGTGGTTGTTGGTAATGCAAAAGGTCAATTATTTGCATTAGATCAGGCAACAGGTGAACAAAAGTGGACGGCGCAATTAACCGGCGCGTTACTTTCACCGTCGTTGATTCAAGCTGGTCGCGTTATTTCAGTTACCAATGATGGTACGGTATACGCAAACGATGTGGCAACGGGCCAACAAACTTGGACCTATAACTTGCCAAATGTGCAGTTTAGTTTACGTGGTATGGCAGCACCGGTATCACTCGATGCGCGTCATGTTCTCATCGCTTCTTCAAATGCCTATATCTATGTGATTGATGCATTGAGCGGTATTCCGAAAATGCAGCGTCGTGTTGCAGTGTCAGACGGTCGTTCAGATGTACAACGTCTCATTGATATTGACGGTGAACCGACTGTAGCAGGTCAATTTTTAATTACCACCAGTTACCAAGGCCAAGTGACAGCGCTTGATCTTGCCTCACAACAAGTGATCTGGAGCAATGATGCGAGCAGCATTCAGCGTCCTGAAGTTGCGGGCAATGGTGTCTTTGTGGCACAAACTGATGGTAAAATTGTGGCTTATGAAATTACCACTGGTCAAACATTGTGGGAAAATGACCAATTGCTTAATCGTAATTTGAGTAACCCAGTGATGTTAGGTCAAGACCTTGTGGTTGGTGATCTGGATGGTGTACTTCACTTAATCAACCCAGCGACAGGTGAGTTGGTTGGTCGTTCTAAAACCAGTGGTGAAGTACGTTCACTACGTGTAATTGACAATCAATTATATGTGTCGACACGTAAGGGTGCATTAAGCATTTGGCAGAACCGTTAATTTTTCTGCGGCTTATGTTAAAATAAGCCAAACCGTATTTTTAACGCGGGGGATTGAATCATCAATGCCCCGTGTTTTTATTTATTTTAGGCATTTATCCTATTTCCATTCTTCCTAAGCTTTCTGATGTTCAGACCAGACCAAACTGGCTGATCTGGAATAAAGGTTAATCTATGAAACCCGTAATTGCGCTCATTGGTCGTCCGAACGTCGGAAAATCAACGTTGTTTAACCAGATAACCAAGAGCCGTGATGCTCTCGTTGCTGACTTTGCCGGTCTGACTCGTGACCGTAAGTATGGTGACGCGACTTATCAAAATAAATCCTTCATCGTCGTTGATACTGGGGGTATTGGCGAAACTGAAGGTGGTATCGATTCGTACATGGCAGAACAGTCAAAAACTGCCATTAATGAAGCAGATATTATTGTCTTCGTGGTCGATGCGCGCGCAGGCCTATTGGCATCTGATGAGCAAATTGCACGTGACTTACGTACGCTAGGTAAAAAAGTTTATCTTGTTGCCAACAAAGTTGATGGTGTTCATGCCGAAGCAGCTTTAGTTGAATTCTTCAAATTGGGTATGGGTGAACCACTTCAAGTGGCTGCCAGCCATGGTCGTGGTGTTCAGCAAATGCTTGAAGAAGTGTTAGCTGAAGTGCCTGAAGATGAAAGTGAAGAACAACACGATAAAGACACAGGCTTACGTTTAGCGATTATTGGTCGTCCAAACGTGGGTAAATCGACTTTAGTGAACCGTTTGTTGGGTGAAGACCGTGTGGTTGCATTTGACCAGCCGGGTACTACACGTGACTCAATTTATATTCCATTTGAACGTGATGGCCGTAAATACACATTAATCGATACTGCGGGTGTACGTCGTAAAGGTAAAGTGGACGAAATGATCGAGAAATTCTCGATTGTGAAAACTTTACAAGCGATGAAAGATGCGCATGTTGTGGTTATTGTTGTCGATGCACGTGAAGGGATCGTTGAGCAAGACTTGCATTTGATCGGTTATGCGCTTGAAGCAGGCCGTGCGATGGTGATTGCCATCAACAAATGGGACAACATGTCTGACTATGACCGTAAACAGTGTAAATTAGATGTTGAACGTCGTTTTGACTTTATTCCATGGGCAAAAATTCACTTAATTTCTGCACTTCACGGTACAGGTGTTGGTGATCTTTATCCATCGATCCACCGTGCTTATGATTCTTCGCATTTGAAAGTATCACCTGCGAAAATCACTCAGATCTTGAATGATGCAACTGATGCGCACCAACCACCAATGGTTCAAGGTCGTCGTATCAAAATGCGTTATGCGCATATTGGCGGACAAAATCCACCGACGATTGTGATTCATGGTAACAAGGTCGATAAAACGCCAAATGACTATCGTCGTTACCTAGAAAACGTGTTCCGTAAAGTTTATAAACTTGAAGGTACGCCAGTCAAAATTGAATTTAAAACCTCTGATAACCCATTTGAAGGTCGTAAGTCGCAAATCGATGAGCGTACGGCTGCACGTAAACGTCGTTATGTTCAGAAGTTCAAAAAAGCGGAAAAGAAATTCAAACGCTAAGTTTGGATAAGAAAAAAAAAGCCTGCAGATATGCAGGCTTTTTTATTTCACTTTATTTATCTAAAAAGATGTGAAAATTAGTTTTTGCACTTTTTAGCTTGGCGGTAAATATCAATATTATCTAGGTTAGCTTGAGCAATTTCCATGGCTTGCTGTGCGCTGCTGCTATCCTGTTGTGTATTTTTATTGCCAGAAAAAGCCGTAGCAAATTGTCCCATACGCGCGGCTGTTTCAGATTGACCTGAAAATGCGGATAGCGCGTTGCCAGCAAGACCAGCCCATTTTGAAACTTGATTATTTTGCTGTGCTGACGCTTGGCTTAATGCCAGTTGAGATGCTTCCAATGTACGTTCAAAGGTCTTACGCTCAACGCTTAGGTCAGTGCAATCTAAGGTTTTTAAATAACTGGTGCTATAAACACTATTGTTGGTTTGACTAGCTTGATTGAAATTTGAGGCATAGCCACGGTCTGCTTGAGCCACGGCATTGGCAGCTTCTTGACGGCTTTGATTCATACGCGCTTCAGCTTGGTCCATGATCGCGCCATTTTTGGCACCCATTACTGCAACAGCTGCATCCAATAAGCCTGCTTGAACGAAACATGGTAGGACACAAAGTGAACTGATTAACGTGATTTTTCTTAGCATCTGATTTACCCCGAGTTTTAAATTAAAGTTATAAAAATCTAGAGTATTTTATCTAATTGAAGATGTATTTAAAATATTTATTATACTTAAGTGTTTGAATATATTTATAATATTAAGTATTTCTTAAGTGGTTTGAAATATTTTTAAACTGAGTTTTAAAATCTCGATAAGTCAAAGGACCGATGCGCTCATCTGTATTGTGGTGTATTTTGTGTCGGAGAGTCGCATAAAATATAGCGTCATGGACGTAGTGTAAAAGATATTGGATCAATAACTTATGGCGAAAATTCAGCTTGAATATAGTGCAATTACTGACTTCTTTGTGGAGCCGCATGGCTTGAGTCGTCAAGAGGTAATTGCCGTGCGTAAACAAGCCATTTACCAATATCGCAATCAATTACTTGCGCAGCGGCTTAATAGATCAGTTGAAAATTCAGATTTTTCAAAGTCTGCGTTTGGTAAGCCTTTTCTTCCTGATTTTCCACACTTTCATTTTAATCATAGTCATAGCCAGCAGCATTATGTTTTGGCCAGCAGTGAAAAAATCGCCAATATTGGTGTGGATATTGAAGATTTAAATCGAAAAGTTCGTTTTGATGCGATGGCTCAACACAGCTTTCATCCCGAAGAATTACTCAATTGGGAGAACTTTGAGCATGATCCTGATTTTTGGTTTAAAGTTTGGACCACCAAAGAGGCGGTACTTAAAGCATCAGGTTTAGGGATTCGAGTGAACCTGAATGAACTGAATACACAGTGTCATCCTGAGCAGAATGGTGGGATGTGTAGTCATCCCGCAATTGGCACTTTTGCTTATCAGAATATTCAACTACCGCATGTCATGTTGACGGTGGCATGGCAAAGTGAACAATCTTGCCGAGGCTTTCATTTGCCGAAAATTGAGTTGAGTGTCTTATAAATCGGTATGACATATAAATCACCATGAAAAAAGCCCTGTTCTAGCTGAACAGGGCTTTTTTTAAATCAATCTAAACTGGCTTTAGATTAGATTTTGCATTTTTTAGAACCTTGATAGATACCAATGTTGTCGATGTTTGCTTGAGCAGCAGATTTGTTCGCTTGTTGAAGTTCAAGATTACCTGCATCAGAAGTATCTTGCTCACCAGCCAAGCTGTTTGCAATGTTGCCTGCACGAGCAGCTTTTTCAGAGTTACCACCGAAAGCAGCAAGAGCGCCGCCCGCTAAACCAGCAAATTTGCTCAATGATTTGCCTGGCGCTTGAGCAGATGCTTGGATGTTTGCAATGTTTTTGTCAGCAGCTTCTAAAGAGCGCTTAGCATTCGCTTTTTCAACAGCAAGAGTTGCACAATCCATCGCTTTTAATTCTGAAGATGCGAATTGAGTTGTAGCAAAAGCAGAAATTGAAATAGAAGTAACAGTTGCAAGAACAAGTAATTTTTTCATGAAATAATTCACTTTTATTGTTAGAAAATAAACGCCCGAAAGTAATGGGCGGGTGAATATTATTCAAAAAAAGGAATTTTGTCCTGTTAAAATGTGACAATTATGTAACTTTGTGTAATTTGCGTACAAATATGATTGCAAAATTAAATGATTAGTAACACGTTACTATTTGGGTTTTTGTGCAATCCAAATATTACTTAAGCGGTTGACAAATTGCGGGCTAAACTTCGATAAATTAAATAAAAATTTAGCTTTCATCCCCACAGGTGTATGTGTGGCCATTAAGACCGAATCCCGTTTTTGTACCAAGGCATAAATTTGCTGAGCGACATCGCTCGGTTGAAGATTGACGCCCATTTTCTTAATACTTTGTGCATCCATGTCTTGCACCATCGAGGTTTGAACAAATAAAGGCATCACATCTAAAACGCGAATATTGTATTTTTGCCATTCAATATCCAAACTTTCAGTGAACCCGCGGACAGCAAATTTAGATGTGGCATAACTGGCTAAATCCGCTTGTCCATAAATTGCTGAAGCCGAAGAGAGGTTAATCACACGAGCAAAATTACTTTGTTTTAAATAGGGGAATGCCGCATAGCAACCGTTTATCACCCCTTTGACATTGATATCAATCGTACGGTGGTGTGCAGACAGTTCCGTATGTTCAAAGTTGCCTGAATGCAGAATTCCGGCATTATTGACTAAGATATTCAGCTGACCTGCCCATGCAACAAATTCAGCTAAAGCGCTTTGCCATTGCTCTGGTTGTGTTACATCTAAATGTCCAGCTTTGGCATGGCTACCGAGTTCGGCAGCTAAGGAGGTAACTTGAGATTGGTTAATGTCGTAGAGCCCAACTTTATAGCCTTGTTGTATGAACAGTCGTGCAATTGCTGCACCAATCCCTTGTCCTGCACCGCTAATAAAAATACTTTGCATGTTATGCTTCCCTGAATTGAGTTGCTCATTCCCTGAGTGAATTTTGAGCATATCAAATTCTGTAATCGAAACAATGTACTGATGAGTAAATAGCTGGAGTTCACATGGAACAATTATTAGCAGTGATGAAAGAATTACGTGAAAAATGTCCATGGGATCAAAAGCAAACCCCAGAAAGTCTGACTCGTTATGCTATTGAAGAGGCCTATGAAGTTGAAGCGGCGGTTCGTTCAGGTCAGAGTGATGATGTACGAGATGAACTGGGGGATTTATTACTGCAAGTAGTTTTTCAGTCGCAGATGTATAGCGAACAAGGCGCATTTGATTTTCAAGATGTGGTGCAAGCCATTACAGATAAATTAATTCGCCGTCATCCCCATGTGTTTCAGGCAGAGCAGTTCTCAGCACTCAATGCGGATGATGTGGCAACACTATGGAAACAGATTAAACAACAAGAAAAAGCAGGGAAATCAGTATCTAGATTAGATGAGGTTAAACATGCACCTGCATTAAGCCAAGCAGATGAAATCCAAAAAAATGTGGCGAAAATTGGCTTTGATTTTCCAGATATTGAAGGGGCTTATGGCAAGCTTGAGGAAGAGCTAGGGGAGTTAAAAGAGGCCTTAGCAGGCAAAAAATCCGACGAAATATTTGATGAATTTGGTGATTGCTTATTTTCTCTAGTGAATGTTGGACGTAAGATTGGCATCTCAAGTGAGATGGCGCTTTTAAGTACCATTCATAAATTTAGAAGCCGCTTTGCTTATATTGAAGCACAGGCCACATTACTACAAAAACATGTAGAAGACTTGTCCTTAACTGAGATGGATCAGTTGTGGGAACAGGCAAAACAACAATTAAAACAACAGGCTGAATATGTACAACATCCTAAAGAATAAATTTTTTACACAACTACTTATCTTGGTTTTGGGTTTAATGGCAGATTTGACTTATGCTCAAAGCCCTTCGGGCTACGCGGAATGGAAAGCCATGCAGCAAGCTCAAGATCAGCAATTAAAAAAGCAATCTGAGGCCTCGAAGTCCAAAGTGGCAACTGCACCGAGCAATGCCAACTATTATTTGTCACGACCCAGCACCCAACAAAATAGTCGAACAGATCAGGTACGTTTAAATACAGCCTCAGTCGATGAACTGCAGACATTGCATGGAATTGGTCAGAAAAAAGCAGAAGCAATTGTGCAATATCGCAAAAGTAATGGCTTATTTAAAAGCATTGATGATATTCAACAGGTTAAGGGAATCGGTCCTGCGCTGTTTGCTAAAAATAAAGCAAAATTGGCACTTTAAGTGAAGTGTAAAAAAAAGAATTAGGTTAAGCTCAGCTTGAGCATCGAGATAATCAAATTGCCCTTTGATTGTGTTAGAGATATCATTAGCGACATCTTAAGAATTTTACGTTCAGACGTAGGAGACAGCGTCTTTTGCAAACTTTGCGCGCGTCCAAATGTGGTTTATCAACCACACAATTACCTTCTTCCATTTTAGATGTGATTGATGCCTTAACTAAGGCAGGCTATGAAGCTTATATCGTGGGTGGCAGTGTCCGCGACCTAATGTTGGGTCATGCACCTAAAGATTTTGATGCCGTAACTAATGCGACACCAGCTCAGGTGAAAGAAGTCTTCGGGCGACGTTGCCGAATTATTGGTCGTCGTTTTGAGCTGGCGCATGTCTACTCAGGACGTGAACTGATCGAAGTTGCGACCTTCCGTGCGCCGCCTAAAAAAGCCGTGACTTCTGCTGCGGGCATGATTTTACGTGATAATAATTGGGGTACGATTGAGCAAGACTTTGCACGTCGTGACTTCTCGATCAATGCAATGTATTACCAACCACGCAAAGGCGAAGTGCTAGATTTTTGTCATGCAGTAGATGACATAAAACATAAAATGTTGCGTTTATTGGGTGATCCACAACTACGTTTTGAAGAAGATCCTGTGCGGATGCTTCGGACTTTACGTTTTGCAGCCAAATTAAACTTTAATATTGATGAAAAAATTCTGGATGTCTTTACCCCAGAACTTACTCAATTGCTGCGTGATGTGTCTCCACATCGTTTATACGACGAGTCACAAAAACTATTTACTATGGGGCATCTCAACCGCGTCTTACCGATGCTGATCGATTTTGGTATTTGGTATCAGTTATTTGCAGATATCAAACCGGTCGTAACCCCATTTATTGAGTTGGCTGCAAAAAATACCGATCAACGTATTTCGATTGGGAAAACCATTAACCCTGCATTTTTCTATGCCGTGTTATTGTGGATTCCGTTCCAAGAGCGTTGTACGTTCTATCTAAATAAAGGTGTTGTTCCTGCTGAAGCACGTGCTCAAGCAGGCTTGGATGTATTGAAACGTCAGGCTACACGAACCATTATTCCACGCTTTGCCGAAACGTTTATTCGTGAAGTTTGGGAAATGCAAACCCGTTTACTAAGTCCAAAGCCACAGCAAATTGAAGCACTTTCAGGTCATGCACGTTTCCGTGCAGGCTTTGACTTTCTGCTGCTGCGTGAAAAATCGGGCGATACAACCACGCAAGGCATGGGGCAGTGGTGGGATGCTTATCAGCAGATGAGCACTGACGAAAAAGAACGAGCAATTAGCCAATACAATCGTCAACGTGCCAAGAGTCGTCGTAAAGCGGCGCATGAAGATGTGGAAGCCAAAACTTCTACTCATCAGCAAGTTGAAATTGAACCGCTGGTGAATGAACCAGAAAGCAGAAGTCGCCGTCAACGTAAGCCTAAATCACATGCCAATAGTCTAGAGACAGTGTCAATCGTTGCAGCGTCAGCCAGTGGTGAAATTGGTGCAGATCATCCGATTTTAAAACGTAAACGTGTGAAACGAGATTTGACTCAGGTTATTTTTGGGCCAACACAATGACGCTGACATATATTGGTTTAGGCAGTAATTTAGGTGATTCTCTACAGATCCTTAGTGAAGCGGTGCATAAACTTGCAACACTAGGAAAAGTGAAAGTCTCAAAACTGTATCAAAGCCCGCCAATGGGGCCACAAGATCAGCCGAATTATTTAAATGCAGCGGTTGCATTAGAAACTGATCTAGCACCTTTGGCCTTGTTGGATGAATTGCAACGCTTTGAACAAGAGTCGGGGCGTGTACGCCTACGTCATTGGGGGGAGCGTACACTGGATTTAGATTTACTGATTTATGGTGAACAGCACATTCAAAATGAACGTTTGACGGTGCCTCATGTTGGTGTTTTAGAACGTGATTTTGTGTTGAAACCTTTGTTGGATTTAGATGAGAATCTACAGATTAAAGGACAACCATTAAAAGATTTACCTATTTTGAATAATCCAAATTTAACTGTATTGGATGCAGGAAACTGGGCCCATCTTTAATTTTTGTATGACCACTTGAGAAAGCCGTCATCTGAGGAATATTGAAATGATTAGTCTAAGTGACTTGAAAAAATTTAAAGCGGAAGGCCGCAAATTCTCCTGCCTGACTTGCTATGATGCGAGCATGGCAAAAGCAATGGAAGTTGCTGAAGTCGATAGTATTCTGATTGGTGATTCATTGGGGATGACCATTCAAGGGAATGACTCAACTTTGCCTGTCACTGTTGAAGATATGGTATATCACACTGCTGCAGTGCGTCGTGGCAATAAACATGCGTTTATTTTGACTGATTTGCCATTTATGACCTATGCCACTTTGAATGACGCTTTGGTGAATTCAAAGACCGTGATGCAAGCAGGCGCACAGATGGTCAAATTGGAAGGTGGTGCATGGTTGTCAGAAACAGTTGAAGTATTGACCCGTAATGGTATTCCAGTGTGTGTGCATTTAGGGTTAACTCCGCAATCGGTTCATGTGTTTGGCGGTTATAAAGTGCAAGCACGTACACGCGAAACCGCGGATCAACTCATTGCAGATTGTAAAGCTGTGGTTGATGCAGGTGCAGCACTTTTACTTTTGGAATGTGTTCCTGCCCAAGTGGGTAAAGAAATTAGTGAATTATTCCCAAATACACCTGTGATTGGGATCGGTGCCGGTGCAGATACGGATGCTCAAGTCTTGGTTCAACAAGATATGTTGGGACTGACGTTTAGTCACGTGGCGAAATTTGTTCGCAACTTTATGAAAGAGCAAGCAGGGGAAACAGCAATTGTGGATGCGTTTAAGGCGTATCATGCTGCCGTACTTGATGGTAGTTTCCCTGCCAAAGAACATACATTCCAAATTGAGCTGTAAGACATGAAAACTGAAACAACGATTCAAGGTTTAAGTGCATCGCTAAATCCAGCACGTGCTGCGCGCAAAATCATTGGTTTTGTACCAACGATGGGGAACTTGCATGAAGGTCACCTTAATTTAGTTCGTGAAGCACGTAAACTGTGTGATGTCGTGGTGGTGAGTATTTTCGTTAACCCAATTCAGTTTGGTCCAAATGAAGACTTTGACAACTATCCACGTACTTTGGAACAAGATCAGCACTTATTGGCTGAAGTGGGTTGTGACATTGTGTTTGCACCGACTGTTGAACAAATGTATGGCAACAAACCGCGCTTAACCAATATTAGCGTGGGCGGCATTACCAATGATTTGTGTGGCGAACAGCGTCCGGGTCATTTTGACGGTGTTGCTGTTGTTGTGACAAAACTCTTTAATATTGTTCAACCGAATTTTGCATTCTTTGGGCAAAAAGATTACCAGCAACTTGCAGTGATTCGTCAGTTTGTACGTGACTTAAATATTCCACTAGAAGTGATTGGTGTGCCGATTACTCGTGCTGAAGATGGTTTGGCATTGAGCTCACGCAATGGTTATTTGAGTGCGGAAAATCGTGCGATTGCACCAACGATTTACCAAAGCTTGAAAACGGCTGAGGCAGAATTACATGCTGGAACTCAACTGGCAGATGTGTTAGCGAATATTAAAGCAACATTGACAGCAGCGGGTTTTGTTGTGGACTATGTTGAAGCACGTACACCTGAATTACAGAAAATTGAAGAATTTGATCAAGACGTGGTGTTGTTTATTGCGGCTAAATTAGGCGCAACACGTCTTATTGATAATATGCAGGTTAAATATACTGCAGTTTAAAACGGCTATGGGGTAGCAAGCGATGAAGCGCATTTTAATTGTTACAGGACAATCTGGATCTGGAAAGTCATCTGCATTACAGATACTTGAGGATTTGGGCTATTACTGTATCGATAATTTGCCATTGGCCTTACTCCCCGAAATTGTTGAAAAACTCGATTCAGAAAATAATCTTGAACAATTGGCACTGGGTGTGGATGTCCGCAGTACACGTGCAGATTTACAAGAGTTCGATTTGGTTTTTCAACAGCTACAACGCCATGGCTCAGTCGATATTATTTATTTGACCACGCGTGATCAGGAATTGATTGCGCGATTCAGTTCATCTCGACGTCCCCATCCGTTGGCAAGTCGTTTCAAAAGTTTAAATGAGTGCATACAGGAAGAAAAATCTTTACTGTTGCCGATTCAATTACGCTCGACAGTACATATTGATACTACAGATAAGAGTGTACATGATTTAAAACATACCTTGCTGTCTAAACTTGGACAGGCAGATAATTTAATTTTGATCTTACAGTCTTTTGGCTATAAGCATGGTATTCCACTCGATGCAGATTATGTTTTTGACGTCCGTCATTTGCCCAATCCGCACTGGGATATGGAATTACGTAAGTATTCAGGATTAGATGAGCCAGTTCGTCAGTTTTTACAACAAAGTGAACAAACCAATGAAATGTTCCAAGATATTTATAATTTCTTGGATAAATGGCTGCCGGCATTTGCCGAAGGGCATCGTCATTACATGACGGTGTCGATCGGTTGTACAGGTGGGCAACACCGTTCGGTATATATCGTAGATAGACTAAAAAAAGCACTTGAGGCAAAATGGTCTATTCAGGTTCTACATAGAGAAATGAAGCACTGGTCATGATCGACACAACTGTTGACGTAATTAATAAACTGGGTTTACATGCGCGTGCATCTGGCAAGCTAATCGAAGTCACGACCAAATTTCGCTCGTCGATTCAAATTGGTAAGGGTGGAAAATTAGTAGATGCCAAAAATATTATGTCTTTGCTGATGCTTGGCGCAGGCAAGGGCACAACTTTACGCTTAGTGATTGAAGGTGCAGATGAAGAAAAAGCTTTATCTGAAATTCAAGCACTGTTTGCGGCAAAATTTTACGAGGCAGATTAAACGTGGCACGTCGACCGAACCGCTATACCGAAGAAGACTTTGAATCCTTAGAAGGACGTGCAAGTAAAACTGAGCAAAAGAAAGCTGTACAACGTATGGCTGCTTTGGGCGAGGAACTTGCAAAACTGAATCCTAAACAGATTAAAAATCTTCCTGTTGAAGAGCGTCTGATCGAAGCACTACTAGATGCACAAACAATTACTTCACATGAAGCGCGACGCCGTCAGTTTCAACGTGTAGGTAAATTACTGCGTAATGAAGATGAAACCATGATTTTATCTTACTTAACCCCGCAGCAAGGTGCGAAAAAAACAGCGCAGCTTCAACGCTGGACTGAACGTATGATTGCCCAAGGTGATCCCGTCATTAAAGAGTTCATGAAAGCACATAATGCTGCTGAACATCATCCTATTCGTCAGCATATTTTGCGTATTCAACGTGATATAGCAAAAAATGTAAGCGAAGAAGAACTGTCTGCGTCAAAGTTGAAATTGTTTAACTACATTCAACAAGTGGCTTTATTATCTGATAACTAATGCATGATTAGATAGTCAAGTACTTAGATAGCTCAATGATCAGAGAATTCAACATGATCTGATCATTGAAGCAAAACGTGAAGTTATAGACTTCACATCAAAAAAGCGACCTGATTAGGTCGCTTTTTTTGCTTAAATGATTGAAAAAATCATGCTTGGCTTTTGAGTTTTAATATTAACCAAATTCACCAACAGCGCGCTCTTTAGCCCATTCACGGAGAACGAACTTCTGAAGTTTACCTGTCGAGGTTTTTGGAATTTCGGTAATCACTACATCTTTAGGTACTTTGAAACGTGCAAGGTGCTGCTTACAGAATTCGATCAGTTCTTCAGGCGTTGCTTCTTTACCTGCTTTTAATTCAATAAAGGCACAAGGCACTTCTTGCCAACGAGGGTCAGGTTTTGCAACCACTGCAGCTGTCAGTACAGCAGGGTGTTGATATAGAATTTCTTCTACTTCGAGCGATGAAATGTTTTCACCCCCTGAAATGATCACATCTTTAGAGCGGTCAGTAATTTTGGCATAACCGTCAGGTTGGCAGACTGCTAAGTCGCCGGTATGGAACCAACCACCGGCAAAGGCTTCAGCCGTTGCTTCCGGGTTTTTCAAATAACCCTTCATTACGATGTTGCCACGGAACATGATTTCACCCATGGTCTGGCCATCATGCGGAACAGGTAACATGGTTTCAGGATCAATGACTTTCATGCCATCTTGAAGCGGGTATGGCACACCTTGGCGAGAATGCAACTGTGCTTGTTCTTGAATGGAAAGATCAGACCAACCAGCTTGCGATGCGCAAAGTGCCGATGGACCATATGTTTCAGTCAAACCATAAACATGTGTGACATTGATGCCAATATTACGCATCCCTTCAATAATCGCTGCAGGTGGCGCTGCACCAGCAACCATCACTTCAACGCGATGGTCAAATTGTGCTTTTTTCTCTTCAGGCGTATTGATCATCATTGAAAGTACGATTGGCGCACCGCAGAAATAATCTATTTTGTGTTCTGCAATCAATTTGAAAATCAGTTCAGGGTCAATTTTACGTAGACAAATATTGGTTCCGCCATTGGCTGCCATTGTCCAAGCAAAGCACCAGCCATTACAGTGGAATAGAGGAAGCGTCCACAGATACGTTGCACGTGGCGTCATGCCGCAAGCAATGATGTTACTCGCTGCATTGATATATGCGCCGCGGTGATGATACACCACGCCTTTTGGATTCCCTGTGGTACCCGAGGTATAGCTTAAACTAATCGCATCCCATTCATCTTGAGGTAAGTGCCATTCAAAGTTCGCATCGCCTTGCGCCAACCAGTCTTCAAATTCAATTTGTCCAATCGGTTGTGCTGTGCCTTCAAATTCAGCATCTGCAACATCAATGACATAAATGTCTTGATCGATCAAAGCCAAAGCTTCGGTGGCAACTTGAGCAAATTCAGGGTCAACCAACAGGACTTTGGTTTCTGCATGTTCCAGCATGAAGGCAATGGTTTTCGCATCAAGGCGTGTATTTAGCGTATTTAGTACAGCACCCGCCATCGGTACGGCAAAGTGTGCTTCAACCATAGCCGGAACGTTCGGTAATAACACAGACACGGTGTCGTTTTTGCCAATGCCTAATTGTTGCAACTGATGTGCAAATTGACGACAGCGGTTATATGTTTGGCGCCATGAAATATGACGATTGCCATGGATAATGGCATCCTGATCAGGATAAATATAAGCTGCACGCTCTAAATAACGTAGAGGCGAAAGTGCCACAAAATTTGCCGGGGTCCGTGGCAATTCATCGTATGCGCTAACCATCGTGGTACTCCAAGTCCATGTCTATTTGTTTTAAATCTGACTTAACAATAATTCAGTCCGTAGCTTCTCTGCATTTATGCTTTAGTCGAGTATTTACACTAAATTTTTAAGTGATTGAAATTTAACATAATAAAAACAATAAGGTGACGAAAATGAACCCTGTGGTTCTCAAAATTGATTTTTTAGCATAAATAATTTAGTTGAAAAATATACAGGGTTTGTTGGTTTTTTATACTAATTTGGCAGATATTTCCGTGTGTGATCTTTTTTATTGATTCGGTTTGAATGATGCTTAACGAATAATGTAGAGCGCCTTGAATAGTCTTTGTGGGGATATAAACGAATGATATTTTTTTTAATTGATCGTGGCTTATTTGCTGTTTTATAACAATAAACTTAAATTTGAGAAGATACAGAACTTCGTATAATCTAAGTAAAAAATCAAGATGGCTTGTGCATTAACATTGCAAAAGCGGAATCAAAAATAAAACAATACGGCTAAATACAATAAAAAGTATGGCGACAAGGATGAATATGACAATTCAACACGACATTGCATGGGAAAATTGGTCAGGTGCTCAGAAGTCGATCCCGAAGTCATTTATACAACCGCAAAATCTTGAGCAATTAATGGATGTGGTGCAATCCCATCCTAAGATTCGTATGGTCGGTGCAGGGCATTCTTTTAGCCCTTTGGCAAAAACTACAGATACCTTAGTACGTTTAGATCATTTCAAAGGCATTTTAGATATCGATGTAGAACGCTGCCAAAGTACCGTCCAAGCTGGCACACGATTATTTGATTTGGGGGAGAAGCTCGCGTCTTTTGATCAAGCACTGATTAATCAAGGAGATATTGATCGTCAAAGTTTGGCTGGAGCTATTTCAACAGGAACACATGGTACCGGACTCGAATTACCGTGTTTATCGGCGCTGGTTACGAGGTTTGAATTATTAACCGCGCAGGGTGAATTAATACAATGCAGTGCTGAACAGAACAACGAAATTTTCCAAGCAGGGCGTGTTTCACTCGGGAGTTTAGGCGTGCTGACGCATGTACAGCTGCAAAACCGACCGATGTATAAACTCAAAGAACAAACGCGATTATGTCCGCTGAAAGAAGTCATGCAGAATATGCAGCAATGGCAATATGAACATCGACATATTGAGTTCTGGGCATTTAGTCATGCCGATCAGGTTATTTTAAAAACCTTAGATATGACAGAAGATGACCTTCAACCACGGAAAGAACAGTGGTTAGATGACGACGTATTACTCAAATTTTGTGCAGAATTGACGCGATTCTTTCCACCACTGAATCCATGGCTACAAAAATTATTAGGTGTTTTTGTCAAACCTTCGATCAGCGTAGACTGGTCAAGTCGAATTTTTCCTTCTGCTCGAAATACCAAATTTAATGAGATGGAATACCAGATTCCGCTGCAACACGGGATGAATTGTTTAGAAGAAATTTTGCATACCCTTCGACGTCATAAGGTTCCGATGTTTTTTCCGCTAGAATATCGACTTGTACGTGGGGATGATATTTGGCTCAGTCCGTTTTATCAGCAAGATTCGGCCTCAATTTCGGTGCATCAGTTCTATAAGCAAGATTATCAAGTCATCTTTAAACTCGTGGAGCCGATTTTTTTAAAATATGGCGGGCGACCACATTGGGGGAAATTACATAGCCTAAATGCGCGGCAGCTTCAAAATGTGTATCCCAAGTGGCAGGATTTTTTAAAGATTCGACAAGATTTAGATCCAAAGCAAAAGTGGCTCAGTCCAGAGCTACAGCAATTACTGATTGAATAAGCATCGTGGAACGTTAAACGTTGAAGACCAATTGAACGATATGAAAAAGGGGATGGCATGGATGCATATTTTCAAAAGTTGAATTCGCTGTTAAAACAAAATGGTACGGGGATGCCCCAGTTAATCGTGGATGTTGATGCATTAAATCACAACTTGGTGATCACTCAGCAGCAAATGCCAGAGCGTCTGCATCCGCGCTTGGTGGTGAAATCCTTGGCCTGCATGGCATTGCTTCAACACTGTGCTACACAGCTTCAGACACAGCGTTTCATGCTATTTCATTTTGCACATCTAAAAACGCTTTTTGAATCGATTCCGCAAGCCGATGTATTGTTTGGAAAACCGATGCCGATTCAGGCTTTGAACCATGCAGACAAGGCAGTTTTGCAGGCAACGCAATCGCAAGTGCAATGGCTGATTGATAGTGAACAGCGTTTAGCCCAATACCTCAAATTTGCTGAGCAGCATCAACTGTGTCTACGCATCAATATCGAAATCGATGTGGGGCTACACCGTGGTGGCCTGAAAACCATCAATGAGCTAAAGGCTATTTTGGATGTAATCGTTCGACATCCTCAACATTTAAAATTTTCAGGATTGATGGGCTACGACGCACATGTGGCGAAGATTCCACGGCTGATCCAATCTGCTGAACAGACTTATCAACAATCCCAGCAAAGTTATCAACAATTCAAAGCTTATGTACAACAGCGCTACCCAACCTTATGTGATGAACACACCTGTTGGAATGGTGGTGGTAGTCCTAGTTTTAGTTTTCATTGTCAGCAGAGTGTCTGTAACGAAGTCTCGTTTGGCTCGATGTTATTAAAACCTGCAGATTTTGAACTGAAAAATTTACAAGCTTTCCAAAGTGCCTTGTGGATCGCCACGCCTGTGTTAAAAGTGTTGCCACGGACTGAATTACCACAGTTAGAATGGCTCAGTCGTTGGGCAAAATATCAGGCTGTATTTATTTATGGAGGCTATTGGCGAGGGGACTATGTTTATCCTCAAGGCAGTCAGCCCCATGCATTATATGGTCGCAGTAGTAATCAGGAGCTTGTGCAAATTCAGCAGAAAAGCAGTATAGAAGTAGATGATTATATTTTTTTACGCCCTGCCCAGAGTGAAATGATCATCCCTCAATTTGCACAGCTTTGGTTGTACCAAGCTGATCAATTCATGGCCTTTGAGACCTTCAGAGAATAAAAAAGAGCCCGTATGGACTCTTTTTAGGTTCAATTGTTTTGAAAAAAGCTCACGATTTGAAGCTTACTCAAATCCACTGTAGTGAATACCCGTGAGGTTCGACATTTCTTTTTTCCATGTGGTCAGGTCATCTTTGCAGAATTGATTCAGATGATGATGTCCGCAGGCACGAGCCATGACTTGCATCAGTTCAACGGATGCATTTAGAAAATTCGCCAGTTGTTGTGCCGATTTGTCTATTTCTAAACGACGACGTAAATGATCTTGTTGTGTGGCGATGCCGACAGAACAATCATTGCTTTGACAGGCACGCATAGCTAAACAGCCAATGGCTTGCATGGCAGAGTTTGAAATCGCGATGGCATCTGCACCTAAAGCGAGTGCCTTAATAAAGTCAGCGGGTACACGAAGTCCACCTGTGATCACTAAACTAATATCTGACCGTCCTAAACGGTCTAAATGACGACGTGCTCGTGCAAGTGCAGGAATGGTCGGTACAGAGATATTGTCACGGAACAGCGTGGGTGCTGCACCTGTACCACCGCCACGTCCATCTAAAATAATATAGTCCACACCGATGCTGAGTGCTGCGTCAATATCACGTTCAATATGCTGTGCGGAGAGTTTATAGCCGATCGGGATGCCGCCGGTTTCTGCTCGGACATATTCTGCAAATTCACGATATTGTGAAAGATGAGTCCAGTCGGGGAAAGTTGCAGGAGAAATGGCTGCGGTGCCTTCTGGTAATTTGCGCACTTCTGCAATCTTGCCAACCACTTTATGGCCTGGCAGATGTCCTCCCGTACCTGTTTTTGCAGCTTGACCGCCTTTAAAATGAAAGGCCTGACACTGTTTAACTTTTTCAATGTCATAGCCAAAACGGCCCGAAGCCAATTCATAAAAATAGCGTGAGTTGGCGGCTTGTTCCTCAGCAAGCATTCCACCTTCACCTGAGCAAATGCCTGTACCTGCAAGTTCAGCACCTGTTGCAAGGGCAACTTTGGCTTCTTGAGATAACGCACCAAAACTCATATCTGACACAAACAGGGGGATTTTGAGTTTTAAGGGTTTTTTAGCATTTGGGCCAATTACCACTTCGGTTGCTACGGGTGCATCATCTAACAATGGGATTTTCCACAGTTGTGCGGTGATCAGTTGAATGTCCTCCCATTTCGGAAGTTGATTAAAAGGTACGCCCATCGCCGCTGTCGGACCATGATGTCCAAATTTACTTAAGCCATTTCGTGCGAGTTCTAAGATCAATTTATTATGTGGTTCTTCTGGCGCGGGCGCGGAATCAGCATATAGGCCTTGGTATTGATCACGCTTATATTGTTGAGGATTTCTTTTCTCCCACGCTTGAATTTCTTCAAGATCGACATACACCTGATCGCCTTCCACCCACGCTTTAAACTTTTGCAGATTTTTATTCAGATAACGTGGGTTGATACCAGTTTTATAAATATAGTGCGAGCCATGCAGCCCACAGACGATTTTATCCCCTTGAATATGGGCATCAGCCATGAGGGCGCCGCGATGCTGACAGCGACCATACATGACCACGACTTGTTCTGCATCATCATCTTCAAGCCTTAAGACCACAAGATCGACATTGGCTGCAAGGGCATAAGCGGGTTGGAGCGGTTTTAAACTAGACCAAGATATAAGTGAATGTGCTTGCATGATACCTGCCTACATAAAGATTTCAGTGGGTATAGGTGTTCGAAATTCGGAATAATTTTATGAATTAGAACGTGATTATTATGTTGACAGCATAAAGCGTATTTCGGCTGAAATCTGCTTGAATTATCAGGAGTCTTGTAAAAGGCAGCAGAAAAATCAACTTCCATGGGATTAGAGGTTTATTAAAGTTGGCAGGGCGTGTAAAATTTAGGTCGAATTTTATTTATCCACCGTTTTTATCTTTTGAGGGTCTCCCTCGATCATAATCTCGCGGTGACATGCTCCATTGTACGGGGCATCACTCCTTAAGGATTTTTATATGCCAATTATCACTTTGCCAAATGGCGATCAAAAAGAATTTGATCATGCCGTGTCTGTGATGGAAGTTGCTCAAAGCATCGGTCCTGGTCTAGCAAAAAATACAGTTGCGGGTCGTGTAAACGATCGTTTAGTTGATGCGTCTGATTTAATTACAGAAGATGCTAGCCTACAAATTATCACGCCTAAAGATGAAGATGGTATTCACATCATTCGTCACTCTTGTGCGCACTTGGTGGGTCATGCAGTTAAGCAATTGTTCCCAGAAGCAAAGATGGTCATTGGTCCTGTCATTGAAGAAGGTTTCTACTATGACATCTGGATGCCACGTCCGTTTACTTTAGATGACATGGCAGCAATCGAAGAGCGCATGAAAAAGCTCATCGACCAAGACTATGATGTCATCAAAAAAATGACTCCACGTGATGAAGTGATCAAAGAGTTCACTGCACGTGGCGAAGAATACAAACTGCGTCTGATTGAAGACATGCCTGAAGAAACTGAAATGGGCTTGTACTACCATCAAGACTACTTGGATATGTGCCGTGGTCCGCACGTTCCAAATACTAAATTCTTAAAATCGTTCAAGTTGACTAAAATCTCTGGTGCTTACTGGCGCGGTGATGCGAAAAACGAACAGTTACAACGTATTTACGGTACAGCTTGGGCGGACAAAAAGCAGCTAGCTGCCTACATCAAACGTATTGAAGAAGCTGAAAAACGCGATCACCGTAAAATTGGTAAAGCGTTAGACTTGTTCCATATGCAAGAAGAAGCGCCGGGTATGGTGTTCTGGCATCCAAACGGCTGGACGATTTACCAAGTGCTTGAACAATACATGCGTAAAGTTCAACAAGCTAATGGTTACCAAGAAATTCGTACACCGCAAGTGGTTGATTTCACGCTTTGGGAAAAATCAGGGCACGCAGCTAACTATGCTGAAAACATGTTTACGACTCACTCAGAGAACCGTAACTATGCAGTAAAACCAATGAACTGCCCATGTCACGTGCAAGTCTTCAACCAAGGTTTGAAATCTTACCGTGATCTTCCAATTCGTTTGGCTGAGTTTGGTTCATGTCACCGTAACGAACCATCGGGTTCATTACACGGCATTATGCGTGTACGTGGCTTTACACAAGATGATGCGCATATCTTCTGTACCAAAGAACAAATCGGTACTGAAGTTGCAGACTTTATTAAACTGACATTAGATGTTTATAAAGACTTTGGTTTTGAAGAAGTTCAAATGAAATTGTCGACACGTCCAGAAAAACGTGTGGGTGATGACAAACTTTGGGACATGGCAGAAAAATCTTTAGCAGATGCTTTAGATGCTGCAGGCCTAGAGTGGGAACTTCAACCGGGTGAAGGTGCATTCTACGGTCCGAAAATTGAATTCTCATTGAAAGACTGCTTAGGTCGTGTATGGCAGTGCGGTACAATTCAATGTGACTTTAACTTACCAGAACGTTTAGATGCGTCTTATGTGACTGAAGATAACGACCGTGATCAGCCTGTAATGTTGCACCGTGCAATTCTTGGCAGTTTCGAGCGTTTTATTGGTATACTTATTGAACACTATGCTGGTTTCATGCCACCTTGGTTGTCTCCAATTCAAGCATGTGTGATGAACATTACCGATTCACAAGCTGAAGCATGTGAGTCAGTCGTCGCTAAACTTAAAGAAAGCGGTATCCGCGCGATTTCAGACTTGAGAAATGAGAAAATCGGCTTTAAGATTCGTGAACGTACTTTAGAGCGTATTCCTTACTTATTGGTTCTTGGGGACCGTGAAGTTGAGGAAGGTACTGTAAACGTCCGTACTCGCTCTGGAAAAAATTTGGGTACTATGTCAATTGATGCATTCGTTGACCTAGTAAAAGCAGCCGTAGCCGAACGCGGCCGGTACATTGTGGAGTAAAAGCGATTAAACAGCCTGACCGTAATCAACAGGGCGGAAAATCAAACCGTCCTGCCTTGAATGATGAAATTCGTGCAAAAGAAGTCCGTCTAGTAGACGAAAATGGCGAGCAAAAAGGGATTGTATCTCTTGCTGACGCTTTGCGTGCTGCAGAAGCAGTAGATCTTGACCTTGTTGAGATTGTTGCTAATGCTGAGCCACCAGTCTGCAAAATCATGGATTTTAACAAGCATTTGTTTGATCTAAAACAAAAGCAAAAAGAAGCGAAGAAAAAACAACATCAAGTACAGGTGAAAGAAATCAAGCTACGCCCTGGTACTGATGTTGGTGACTACAACGTTAAACTACGTGCCATTATCAAGTTCCTTGAAGAAGGCAATAAGGTAAAAATCACGCTTCGTTTCCGTGGTCGTGAAATGGCACACCAACAGTTAGGTTTGGCTCAATTGCAAAAAATTGAAGCTGACGTGGTTGACTATGGTGTTGTTGAACAAACACCAAAAATGGAAGGCCGTCAAATGGGTATGCTGCTTGGTCCTAAAAAGAAAAAGTAAGTATCCATTAAAAAAGCACTGCATTTGCAGTGCTTTTTTTTGCCTATATTTTGGTTTTTTAATCTCAATGATGTTCAAGGGCACCAATAATTTTTGCTGCGTATTGATTGGAAAATAGAGCAAAATTCATGAATGCGAACTTATGTCTGAGGGTATTAAGTAAGTTTCTTTAAGAAAGACAAATTTGATTATATTTTAATTGATATTCAATCGTTGTTTCGATTCAGACGTTTTGAAATGCTTTAATTTAGTTTTAATGTAGGTATAAAGTGAGCAAAGCTTTTTATTGAGCTAACTATGTGAGATCTATTTACATAACACCGGCCGTGAGATGGGGATTTTCAGTACCCTCCAATAGATTTTCATCTTGGTAATATTAGGTCGTATATTCCATGTCATAAAAGCAATCAGAACAAAGTACATTTCATAGAAATAGATAGTAATACAAAGTAGGATTATTTTTTGCAAGATACGCCAAAATTTAAAAAGAGTAGATGAACAGCTTGTAAGCCAGACCCACCAAGGATTCATTAAAAACACCTATGGGTAAGATTAAGTTGAGAATAGATAAAAAACGAAACATAAAATTTGCAATCTAGACACTATATTCTTGAGATGGCATGATTTTTTATTCTTGTTTGTCATGTTTTGAATCTAACTAATTTTCTTAATATAAAAAAGACCCCGAAGGGTCTTTTTTTTATGAGGGTTTACTCAGCGATATTTTCTTGGACAGGACTTTCTATCAATGCCTTTTTGCCAATTGGAATTTGGCGTGGTAGTTTTTCTTCAGGAATAATACGCTGTAAGTCCACTGTCAATAAACCATTTTCATATAGGGCTTGTTGCACTTCTATATGTTCATCTAAGCGTAAAGACAGTTTAAATGTACGACGAGCAATGCCTTTATGCAGGAATTCCACAGTTGTATCTTGCGCTTCAGTTGGTTTACCTGAAATGCTTAGCACTTGATTTTCTAAGTTTAGCGAAAGTTCATCTTCTGTAAAACCTGCGGTTGCCACCACAATGCGATAGCTATTTTCAGCCGTTTTTTCAATATTGTATGGCGGGTAATTTGGTGTGTCGCTTTGCATGGCATAATCAAATAAATCGTTGAAACGATCAAAACCAATGCTACGACGGAAAAGTGGGTTAAGATTTAAACTACTCATAATTAGAACTCTCTTTAATAAGCAAAGTTGTAACAATAAGAAATGTTCAGTGATGCTTGGCATCCACTGTTCACTAACAAGATCGTTTGATCCTTGTACATGTATCAATATCGGTCTGTGCTGATTTTTTTCAAGGGATTTTTATAAAAAAATTATATTTTTTGAATTTTTGTACCTTAAGTGATTTTAAAAGCAAAGTGATAATTCACATTTTAACGTTACTTTTCAGAAAAACTGACAAGCTTTCACTGGATTAAACATGTTATACATAAAGCAAAATGAGATTGCCTTACTGAAAATTAAAAAGGAATATAGATGATTGATCTCTACTATTGGGGTACACCCAATGGACATAAAATTACCATCGCTTTAGAAGAAATGGGTTTGGAATACCAAATTTTTCCGATTAATATCTTGGAAAATGATCAATTTCAGCCAGACTTTTTGAGAATTTCTCCGAATAATAAAATCCCTGCAATCGTGGATCAGAATGGCCCACGAGGAGAGTCAATTTCAGTTTTTGAGTCTGGTGCGATCCTGCAATATCTTGGACGTAAAACAGGTTTGTTTTATCCAGAAGATGAGTTTGAGCGCGTTGAAGTTGAACAATGGTTGATGTGGCAAATGGGTGGTTTTGGGCCCATGTTAGGACAAAATCATCATTTTAGTCGTTTTGCACCTGAACGTATTCCGTATGCAACTGAACGTTATGTAAATGAATCTAAACGCTTATATAAAGTTTTGAACCATCAGTTGATTGGTCAAAAATTTGTGGCTGGAGAGTATTCGATTGCAGATATGGCTATTCTGCCTTGGGCACTGCGTCATGAATGGCAGCAAATTCAGTTGGAAGATTATCCATACGTGAAAGACTATATTGATCGACTGACGGCCCGTCCAGCGGTACAAAAAGCCTTAGCGATACAGGTTTAAAAAAAAGAGCATGGAAACATGCTCTTTTTTTATGGAATGAATAGAAGCTTTTTCCACCAAGGTCTTTGGTTTTCTTTCAGTGTCTTGAGTGAAAAGGGCTGTACGGCAACAAAGGGGTAAGCGACACCATTTTTGATATAAGGTTTGAACTTGGCACGTAAAAGTGACTGCTCAACCCGCTTATCAATGTGCGTGAGTCCAGAGCTTTTGATTAATTCAGCTTTTTGAACTTCGCCAGTGGCTAAAACATACAATTTAAAACTAAGGTCACGATTTTGATTGCCAAGATCGTCATTGTTGAAGTTAAAAATAGGTCGCTTTTTCCAAATCATTTGATCTTGTGTAATCACGTGTTGTTTGGCAACTTCAGAAGGACTTTGTGCATATAAAGCGGTCAAAATTTGTAATAACACGATAAAACTTAAGCAAAGAATTTTTTTCATAAAGTGAGTTAAAATTATTCAATATTTGCGTGGCAGATTAGAAGTCTCATGTATAAAAGTAAAGTGCGGAAAGACTCACCTTAAGATTTTAGATAGGACGGAAGAAAATTCTAACGCTGTGTTAGAATGCGGCGCTGCCGAAAAGAACGCGTTGTTGACGGCTTAGTTGGACGATTTTGCGATGAAAGACTTTTTCTTAAATTTTACCCGTATTGTTGAAAATAACCCAAGAATCTATTGGAGTATTATTTTTGGTATTGCAGGCTGCTTAGTGCTATTTGTCGCTGAAATTGTGCATGTTCAAAATATTCTTGCAGATTTACATACCAAAGATCAAAACTTGATGCGAGCTGCGATTGAACCGATTTCTTCACAATATAAATGGTCGAGAATCGTTGTAATTGTTGCAGCAGTGCTTTGGTCAAATTTTGAATATTTGAAGTCGAAGAAAAAATTAGGTCTCTAAGCATTCGTTTCGATGTGGTCGTTTTTAGTTTTATTCTTCGCGGCATTTGGGGCTGCGACCTTACTTCCTTTACAGTCCGAAGCCGTATTGCTCGGCTTGTTGAGCTATGGTCAACATAATCCATGGCTGCTGATTGTGGTGGCCAGTATTGGTAATATTCTCGGTTCTTGTGTGAATTGGTGGCTCGGTTTAAAAGTAGAACATTATAAAAATAAAACATGGTTTCCCGTGTCAGAGCTGAAAATGCAGCAGGCACAGGGCATTTATCACAAATATGGCTATTGGTCTTTGCTACTGAGTTGGCTGCCGATGATTGGAGACCCAATTACTTTAATAGCGGGTTTAATGAAAGAAAACTTCTGGCGCTTTGTTTTCATGGTGACCGTAGCGAAAACCGGGCGTTATCTCTGTATTTATCTTATATTTTTAGGTTTTTTCTGAGATAACAAAACAGGGCATTGAAAGATTCAATCCCTGTTTGAAATGTTGCATCTATTATTTATTTACAGCCATTCACTTTAAATTGAATTTCATCTTTAAAGTTCGACTTTTTGTAGATCCAAAGGGTGCTCGCAGTACGTTTAACCGAGATCTGACTATTTCTTAGTGCTTCAACGACTTTCTGATCGAGTACATAAATGCCAGAGCCTTGCTTGATCTTGACCTTTTTTACTTGTCCGTGTTTATCCACTTTAAAGTTAAATTTGACTTTACGATCGTGCTGTTTCAACTCATGACTAGTGAGATCTAATTTTGGTTGAGATACATATTGGAATGGCGTTTTCTTATCTGCACTCTGTGCATTCCAAACTTTTGAATCAAAGTTGAAATCACATTCAGGCGTATTGCCTTTAACTCTCAAATTAAACGCTTGATAGCCAATAATGGCTTTGGATTCACCATTTTCTAAATGTGGTTTGACTTTAGCTTTTTTGACAGCAGCAATTAAGATTCGGTCGAGTTGATCGACCCCTGTACTTTCTTCAACACTTGCATCGGTAATGGTGCCTTTTGCATTTGCTGTAACACGAATAATGGCCGCGCGGTCACGTTGCTTAAGGTCTTCATTGGCATATACCGGTTTTGGAAAAACCGACCAGTTTAAACGCGTGGTTAAATGCGCAGGAGCAACTTCAATATTCTGTGCCGGAAGTTGATGGGTTTTGGTTGAAGCACTAAACGCTGTAGAAAATGGAGCGCAGGCCAAAAGGGTTAAGCACAGATATTGTTTCATAAGTCTATTCTAAGATCACAATGTGAGTGATGAATGCGTCGATATTGCTGCGCAGTATTTCCTGTATTGGAAATACTGGCAAGGTTTAAATGGAAAATATGCCATTATTTTTTTGACTGATGGGTAATGTCGATCCCAAACAAATCACGAGTTTTTGCCCAACTGATCGCAACTACAGCCATGGTCATACAGCCACCAAAAAGTGTCGCCATAATCGTGCCCATGTATTTTGCTGCAAGTCCCGATTCAAAAGCTCCAAGTTCATTACTGCTAGAAACAAACATGCCATTCACCGCAGCAACACGACCCCGCATATTTTCAGGTGGATAAAGTTGCAAAATGGTCTGACGAACCACCACAGACACGCTGTCACATGCCCCAGTCATTGCCAGTGCAAAGAGTGATAACCAAAGATTGCTTGAAAATGCGAATAAAATGGTAAATACACCAAAACCCGCTACAGCCAATAACATATTACGCCATGCATGATGAGTTGGAGGGAATTTGGTCAATGCAATCATAGTGATCAGGGCGCCAATAGACGGTGCTGCCCGTAAGTAGCCTAAACCTTCAGGCCCCACTTTTAAAATATCTTCGGCAAAAATCGGTAAGAGGGCAATCACGCCACCAAAAAGCACAGAAACTAAATCGAGTGAAATCGCCCAAAGGACAATTTTGGTTTTCCAGATAAATCGAAAACCTTCACTTAAACTATCTTTTAAATTGTCAGATTCAATTTTAGGAAAACTGCGTTTATTGAGTAGGTTAATGAGAACGAAGCAGACCGTTAGTAGCGCCGCAACACTGAGTAAGCTGGTTTCACGGCCTAAAAATGCCAACATAAAACCGCCAAGCATTGGCCCAATAATCACCCCACTTTGCCAACCAATCGTTGTCCATGTTGCACCATTGGCATAGAGCTCCCGCGGGATTAAAAAAGGTTTAAGCGACGTTGCCGAGGGATTATAGAAACCACGGATCGTTCCAAGCCCAAAAATGACCGCATAAATACCCCAAGACAGTTGGGTGACATCAATTTGGCCGAGACCATATTGGTGAAATAACCCCCAAAGAATCAGTGGCATCGGTACAGAAAAAAACAGACAAATTTTCATAATGGTCTGTTTATTGAAACGATCTGCAAAGTATCCTCCCCACAAAGAGAGAGCAATAAAAGGAATTGCTTCGGCTAAACCAATTAAGCCCAGTGTTAGCGGGTCTTTAGTGATTTGATACAGTGAGTAAGCAACAATAATTTCTTGAATCAAAATGGCTAAGGTCAGACAAAATTGATTAAGCGTAACAATCGAGAAATCCCGATAACGTAGGGCTGCAAAAGCATCCTGTGCAGGTTTCATAATGGACAGTAATAGTTGGCGTGCCGACATTATATAAGCCTTATTGGGCATCGCTTATAAAATCATCGGAAAATCTATATCAGAAAATTAATTAAGATCGATATTCGGTAGAAAGATTCGCTTTTGTTTTGAGCAGAGATGCTTTAGAATACTCGCTCCCTTACCTGCAGGGCGTCTTTGCAATGGTGCAGACGTGCCGAACAGGTGTTCAAAAGAGGTTCTTATGCCTAAGATGAAAACTCGCCGTGGTGCAGCTAAACGCTTCAAGCCAACTGCAAACGGTTTTAAACGTCACCAAGCGTTCAAACGACACATTTTGACCAAAAAATCTGCTAAGCGTATCCGTCAATTACGCGGCTGTGTAATGGTTCACGTAAGTGACGTTGCTTCAGTTCGCCGTATGTGCCCATACATCTAAGGAGATTATAAATGGCTCGTGTTAAACGTGGTGTACAGGCTCATCGCCGTCATAAAAAAATTCTTGCTCGTGCTAAAGGTTACTACGGCGCTCGTTCACGCGTATATCGCGTAGCGTTCCAAGCAGTAATCAAAGCAGGTCAATATGCTTACCGTGACCGTCGTCAAAAGAAACGTCAATTCCGTGCTCTATGGATTGCGCGTATCAATGCAGGTGCTCGTCAAAATGGTTTGTCGTACAGCCGTATGATCGCTGGCTTGAAAAAAGCTCAAGTGATTATCGACCGTCGCGTACTTGCTGACATCGCTATGCATGACGCAGTTGCGTTTGCTGCTTTAGCTTCTAAAGCTAAAGATGCATTAGCTGCATAAGTCTTTATGACTTAAAAAGGGGCCGCTTTTAGCGGTCTTTTTTTATGGACGAATTTGATTAGACATCTTATTTTTTCGACCATATGGCTAAAAACACAATGATGCCAATTGTGATTGCGGCAAATTTTATAAACTCAAATTGTTTAAAAAGTAAATAAAAGCCATAAAGTAAAGCGAATAGCATGGCAAAAATTAAAACTAAAGAAAAAAATACAACCCATGGTTTTTCAGGCTCTTTATCTGTTGAAGTGTTGGTGGCGGAAAGAGCTTGATCAGATGTTGACTTGAAATAATTAACTTTGGGGTATTTTTTCTGTAGTTGTTTGAGTAAAGCTTTCTCTTCATCATTGACTAAATTTTCGCGGTTGAAATGATTGGCTGTATAGCACGTGACATCTACATGGTGTTCTGACAGTTTGTACTCATAATCCAATAGTTGTGCATATTCTTCGGTTGTAAATAAATGGATCGGTGAGCTTTCGTTTTTTACATGTTTTAAATTTTGGATAGCAGCTTCGATTGAATTGAGCATTTCAAGCAGACTTAATCCAACTTGAGGTGAAGCTTGAGGATTCTCCAAAAGAGGGAGTGAGTCATCCAGAAGGCCATAATAATACAAATTATGGATTAGTTTAAATTGAGGCTGAATGTGGGTAGAAAACGGATGTTCAAATAAATCCAGTTGAATGCTATTTACTAAACTGCTCCAACTCGATTTTTTATCAAAGCAAAAGCATTCATTGCGCTGTTGTTGATTGAGCTCAATTAATGTAAACAGCCCGAATGCGTCATGAAATTGTGTGGAACTTGCACCCCAAAACTCCCGAGGATCACCAATAGGGCTGATATCTAAAATTTTCGTTTCAGATTGGATTTGAACCAGTGCAAAGGCTTGATTTAAATTGTTGTGGAAAACAGCAAGAGGGTAGTTGGTTTTTACAAAGTCAAAATGAGGATGTTGATTAAGTTTTGCATGCTCAAAAAGAAGATCAAATGGATAAAGTGAGCATTTTCTAATCCGCTTTTCAGCCATATACATGATCAAATGATCAACTGAGTCATGTAGTAATGCATTGGTTTTAAAATCGCGAATCAAGAAAATGTCGCAAGCTTGGCCGCACCATGGGTGCAAAATCTCGTCATAGTAAATTTTCTGGTTAAAAAAGCGTTGAGCATTATATTGCAAACCAAGAATAAATTGCTCGTAATGATCTATCATAATGAAGCATTTTTTTATTTTTCAATTGTAAGCTATCTTAGCTTTAATTTGACTTAAAAGGTAACTGCTTGATGCGCAAACAGTATCACTTCCGCCAAGTAGGCGACGATACGTATATTTGGGATGTGCATCACTTAGTAAAACTCAGTCAAAATTTTAAGATTCAGCAAATCCCTGTAAATGACATTTAGGAGTTAAATGAAGCATATTAATTTCCAAAATCTGCACCGACCACACAGCAAATTATTGAACATCTGGAATTGGTAAATGCTGCGGACTTAAGTTATCCCATTATTTTATGTGCCAGTGGTCGAGTGATGGATGGTATGCATCGAGTCGCAAAAGCATGCATTGCTAATCAGTCAGATATATTAGCCGTTCAATTTGAACAAACCCCAAAGCCTGACTTTATCAATATCGATGCAGATCTTTTGGATTATCGTGAAGAATAAAAGTTAACCTACAGATCCAATGCTGCTATCTTGAAGTAGATACACCAGACTCAAGTAGATCATCATGACAATGAAAAGAATAAACGTAGTCGGTACATCGGCCACTGGAAAATCAACCTTTTCCAGAGCTTTGGCGGAAAAATTAGGGCTGCATTATATTGAGCTAGATAACCTATTTTGGTTGGATGACTGGCAGGAGTGTCCTGATGAAATCTTTTTTGCACGTATCGGAGCTGAAATTGCTAAAGCGAAAAATGGTTATGTTATTGATGGCAATTATACTCGGGCGATTCCTGTTAAATGGTCTGAAATAGATACGGTGATATGGTTAGACCTTCCGTTTCCAGTCAATTTATACCGCTCTGTAAAGCGCGCATTTTCTCGGGCTAAGTCCAAACAAGATCTTTGGCCAGATTCAAATAATCAGGAAAGTTTGTGGCGGATGTTTGGTCGAGATTCCATTGTCTGGTGGATGATTAAGACCCATAAAACGAATCGTGAAAAATATCTACAGATGATGAATGCACCTGAATATCAACATATTCAATGGATTCGTTTAAAGTCTGCAAATGCAGTTGATGCATTTTTAGAACAATTGGACTCTTATGTTTTTGATGTTTAAGTTTTGATGTTTATCAATAAAAAGTGCAGTTAAGTTACAGAAATAATCTTTATACCGCGCTTTGCGACATGCCTAATGTATGGATAGAAAAGAACAAAAGGAAAATAAAATGTTGGCTGAAATAGTTGGTATGGGTCAAGGTAGCATTACTGTAGAGCTCGAAATGATTCCCCGCAAAGGTGAGGCAGTCAAAATCATGTATGGTGCAGACGCAGAGCTTGAGGGGGAAGTAGTCTCGGTCAGTCATTATATTAATCAACATGCCGATCGGCATCGCGTTCGATTAGAAATTCGTCCATTTAATTATTTAACGACCTCATAATTTTGAAATCTTTCATACAGAAGTATGTTTATAAAAAAGCCCTTCTATGAGAAGGGCTTTTTAGTGTTGATCACATTTATACAGTTAAAGTCCGAAGTAATAAGCCAATAAGCAAATCACTACCGTAATAATAATTAAAGTAATCACTCCACCTGCACCGGGTTTATTGGTTGGATTTGGCGTGTGTGCATGCTGAGGATTTGATTTTCTTTGCTCAGTTTTAAATCCATCCAGAGGAGAGCTTTCGACTACAGGAGTTAAACGTGCAGTTTTATAATGATTGGCGACTTTAACAATAAATTTTGCCGTTAAATCTTCAGTTTTTTGAGCAAAATGGCGCAAATTTAACTGTTCTTCAGGTGTATAGATGCTTCCATCTGCGTGATAGGGATGTTGAATTTTAGACTGAATATGGCGGTTTAATGCATCTAAGCGATGCAAGCTATCATGTGCGAAATCCGCTTGTGCATCCGTTGGCAAGAGTGCAAGTTTTGCGGATTCATTCGATTCGCTGCTTAGATCAAGCTGCGTACCATAATAAGGTGTGCCTAACACCTCCGGCTCAATAAAACCTTCCGCAGGTTTTTGTAAAAATAATTCTGCTTCAGTGAAGTTATGAATATCATCCCATTTTGGTAACTGCATATCTGCTTCGATGCGTTTAATGAGTTTATGGTTCAGCTCATAGCGCCAAAAGGTTTCTCGACGAATTTGCGGTTGTTGGGATGCCGGTGCTTCATAGTCATTTTCTGCGTTATACCACTCGGCAAGTTCTTTACCAAAAATCCATGCCTGCTTTTTATTTTTTTCGTGGCTTACAATAAAATGGGCAAAGGGAAGAAGTTCAACGTTAGCATTCGGATTTTGTTCATCATTTAGCAAGCTAGAGCTATGTAAACTTAAGCGTTGTACCCCTTGTTTTTTTAAGCCTTCTAGCCAAATTTGGAAATGTTGAGCCAATAAATGCTGTGATAGCAAATCACGAAAATGGAAACTGTGCTGATCAAAAATGTGGTGATTCAACCAACGTTGAAAACTCAAACCTTGGTTGAGAAATTCATTGCCATAAGTGACGAGTGTGAGCTGTTGTTTCCAGATTGGATCGAGTGCCATAAAGATTGGATCCCATTGATATTGTGTTTATCTTATACTTTTTTTAAAACTTGATGCTAATGCAATTTTAACTTGTGAATGCGCTTCATCATAACGGCTAAAAACTGTTAGAATAAGGGGTTTATATTATTTTTTTAAATTGTTGCTTTGAGAGTTACTATGTCACTGGAAGCCCTGACCACTGAAGCGCTCGCTGCGATTGCAGCAGCAGAGGACCTTGCTACACTCGACCAAGTGCGAGTGCAATTTACAGGGAAGAAAAGCCAGCTCGCGGAACAATCGAAGTCGCTCGGTAAAATGGACCCAGAAGAACGTAAAGTTTTTGGTGCTCAAATTCATGCCGTTCGTGAATCGATTACTGGCGCACTGACTGCTCGTCAAGCTGAATTACAAAAAGCTGCATTAGAACAAAAGCTTGCTAGCGAAACGATTGATATTACTTTACCCGGCCGTGGTCAAACGGTCGGTAGTATTCACCCTGTGACTCAAGTTCAAGAACGTATTTGCCAATTCTTTACCAAAGCTGGTTTTACCGTTGCAACTGGTCCTGAAGTTGAAGATGATTATCACAACTTTGAAGCATTGAACATTCCGGGTCATCACCCTGCACGTGCGATGCACGACACTTTCTATTTTGATGCGAATCATTTACTTCGTACTCATACCTCAGGCGTGCAAATTCGTACGATGGAAAATCAGCAGCCTCCAATCCGTATTGTGTGTCCTGGTCGTGTTTATCGCTGTGACTCGGACCAAACGCATTCGCCAATGTTCCATCAAATCGAAGGTTTGTATGTGGCTGAAAACACCAGCTTTGCAGAACTTAAAGGTTTGTTGGTGAACTTGTTAAATGAATTCTTTGAAAAAGATTTGAAAGTACGTTTCCGTCCATCTTATTTCCCATTTACAGAGCCAAGTGCGGAAGTGGATATCATGGATGAACGTGGTAAATGGTTGGAAGTTTTGGGCTGCGGTATGGTGCATCCAAACGTTTTACAAGCCGCTGGCATTGACCCAGAAAAATACAAAGGCTTCGCCTTCGGTTTAGGTGTAGAGCGTTTTGCCATGTTGCGTTATGGCATTAATGACCTGCGTATGTTCTACCAAAATGATGTGCGTTTCTTACGCCAATTTGCTTAAACAGTTTTATACCTCTCCCTAACCTCTCCTAAAAGGAGAGGGGGTGTCCATCATGACTTAGGGTTCGTCCTCTTTCTTTAAAGGGGCGCTAGAGGGGATTAGAAATTTAGAATTAATAGGTTTTTATACAATGAAAATTAGCGAAAATTGGTTGCGTACATGGGTTAACCCAGCCATTGATAGCGATACACTTTCTGACCAACTGACCATGTTAGGTTTAGAAGTTGATGATTTATCTCCTGCTGCAAAACCATTTACTGGTGTAGTAGTCGGTGAAGTTTTAACAGTGGTTCAACATCCCGATGCTGACCGTTTACGTGTCACTACTGTAAACATTGGTTCAGGCGAGCCGTTACAAATCGTTTGTGGTGCTCCAAACGTACGTGTAGGCATGAAAGCTCCCGTAGCAACCATTGGTGCAGTACTTCCGGGCGATTTCAAAATTAAAAAAGGCAAGCTTCGTGGTGTTGAATCACAAGGCATGCTGTGCGGTGCGTCTGAAATTGATCTTGAAGATAAAATCGACGGTCTATTAGAGCTTCCTGCCGATGCACCTGTTGGTGTAAATGTGCGTGAATATTTAGATCTTGATGACAATGTGATTGATATCAGCATCACGCCAAACCGTGGTGACTGCTTCAGTATTCGTGGTATTGCACGTGAAATTGGTGTGATTAACCAACTCCCTGTGACTGCACCATTGATTACAGAAGTTACTGCAACAATTACTGATGAGAAGAAAGTTGTTGTTGAAACTGATGGTTGCCCACGCTATTTAGGTCGAGTGATCAAAAACGTTAATACCAAAGCACCAACTCCTGAGTGGATGGAGCGTGCATTAGCTCGTGCAGGCATTCGTCAGCACAGTATTTTGGTCGATATTACCAACTACGTTTTAATGGAATTGGGTCAACCTTTACATGCATTCGATGGCGGTAAAGTTGAAGGTTCTGTTCGTGTACGCCAAGCAACAGCAGCAGAAAAATTAACGTTGTTGAATGAACAAGAAGTTGAATTATCTGAAAACGTGATGGTGATTGCGGATGATCAAAAAGCTTTGGCGATTGCAGGAATCATGGGTGGCCTAAGTTCAGCGGTTTCTGATGATACCACTGAAATTTTCCTTGAGTCGGCGTTCTTTGATCAACTCTATATCGCAGGTCGTGCACGTAGTTTTGGTTTGCATACTGATGCATCTCAGCGTTATGAACGCGGTGTAGACTTTGAATTGCCGATGACGGCAATGCACCGTGCTTCTCAACTTATCGCTGATTTAGCTGGTGGTGAGTTTGGTCCAATTACTGTTGCTGAAAAAGTAGAGCTATTACCAAAACGTGAAGCCATTGAACTAAATCAAGCACAAGTTGATCAACTACTCGGTTATAAAGTTGAATCTGCATTTATTACGGATGCCTTAACGCGTTTAGGTTGCAATGTCACTGTGAAAGCAGAAGGTGAGTGGACAGTTGTACCGCCATCACACCGTTTTGACATGGCGATTTATCAAGACCTCATCGAAGAAGTGGCACGTATTCACGGTTACGACAATATTCAAATTAGCTTGCCGGTGATTGATGTCAAACTGGCGAAATACCAAGACCAATTTGAATTGGTTCAGTTACGTCAAACTGCAGTGGCTTTGGGTTATCAAGAAGCAATTAGCTTTAGCTTTGCAGATGCGAAACTAGAGAAACAATTGAATCCACAGGTTCAACCACTAGCGCTTGCAAACCCGATTTCAAGCGATCTTGCAGTGATGCGTTCAACCTTATTATCAAGTTTGATCCCATGTGTGCAATACAACGTGAACCGTCAGCAAAACCGTGTGCGTTTCTATGAGCTTGGTCTACGTTTTGATTATCAAGGTGCGAACAGCATTCATGATCTCAAACAGATACCAACCTTTGCACTGGTTGCAACAGGTTCACGTACGACTGAATCTTGGCATAGTAAAGCACAGCCTATGGATTTCTTTGACTTTAAAGGCGATGTAGAGGAGATTTTAAATTCTGCACGTTTAAATGTTGAATATGTACGTTCAGAGCGTACGTGGTTACATCCAGGTCAATCTGCTGAAATCTTAGTCAATGGTCAATCAATTGGTTACTTTGGTCGTTTACACCCATCTTTAGAAGATGAGTTGGATTTGGCGACTACTTGGGTCGCTGAATTAGATCAATCGGCTGTTTTGCAAACTTATGTATCTAATTTTACAGAATTATCACGTTTTCCGTCGGTTCGACGTGATATTGCGCTTTTAATTAGTGATAAGATTAATGTTAGTGAAATTCAGCAACTTATCGAAAAAACCGGCGGTGAGCTTTTAGACGCAGTTTGGTTATTCGATGTGTACACTGGTCAAGGTGTCGAAGAAGGCAAGCGCTCATTGGCATTTGCAATTCAATGGCAACATCCAACACGTACATTAGAAGATGCTGAAATCAAAACCGGTATGGATAACATACTTCAGGTGTTGGAAAACACTTACCAGGCGACATTGAGGGCTTCATGACAGCATTAACAAAAGCAGAAATGGCTGATCATTTAAGTGAGCTCACGAGTTTAAACCGTCGTGAAGCAAAACAAATGGTCGAGTTATTCTTCGATGAGATTAGCCAAGCGCTAATCTCTGGGGAACAAGTTAAACTCTCAGGTTTCGGTAACTTCGAGTTGCGTGATAAACGTCAACGCCCAGGCCGTAACCCGAAAACGGGTGAAGAAATTCCGATTTCTGCCCGTCGTGTAGTGACCTTCCGTGCGGGACAAAAATTCCGTCAACGTGTTGGAAATGAGCAGATCAATTGATCTGCTTTTTTTTCCTTTGATTTAGGAGGCGCAGTGCTCATCATCTATCGCACAATTCATGTTGAAGAATATTCGTTTTAAAGTGAGACGATATATTTGAGTTGAGTTGTCGTAAAGATTGATTGTGGCTTTCTTTGAGCTAAATCTTCAGTTTTTATTTTTCAATAAGCATGGGTTTAGTATTTTGAATTTTAGCTATTTTTATTAACAAAGGTTTAAAGTTTGAGGCAATAAAAAAGAGAGCCAAAGGGCTCTCTTTTTGTGCTGAATAATCGGTTAGATTATTGAGCTTCAGAAGCAGCAGCAGTAGCTTCAGAAGCAGCAGCAGTAGCTTCAGAAGCAGCAGCAGTAGCTTCAGATGCAGCAGCAGAAGCTTCAACAGCAGCAGCGTCAGACGCAGCAACTACTTCAGAAGCAGCAGCTTCAGATGCAGCAGCAGGAGCAGCTTCTTCAGTTTTTTTAGCACAACCAACGAAAGCTAAAGTAGTAGCAACTGCAGCAGCAATAGCGATTTTTTTGAATAACATGGCATCACTCTCTAAAATATGAGATTAAAAAATAACCTGCGTTAGTCTGTTGTGTGCTTTTATTATGCCTAATTTGAATAGGTATTAAAAATGCATAGAGCAGTCTAACTGGTCTGCGTGTATGCTATCACTGAGTATTTTGAAATGCTACTAGTGACTTTGAAAAAACCGTTAAAAATAGGTGAAAAACGGCCATTTTTTAACAGAAAATAACAATTAAGAGAAAGTTTTATATTGGCGAAATAGCAAATAAACTACTAAAAAGAATAGGGTTTTTTAAAATATATTTTTTATAATCAGAAGCTTGAAAATAAGTTTACATGGAAATCCATCAAATGTTTCTTTGTGTAACCAAAGTCAACCAAATAAAAAGGCCATCGTTATAGATGGCCTTTTCAGTCAAACATTCAACTTAGTTGGATGCTTTACGTTTCATTTGATCGAAGAAATCATCATTGGTTTTGGTTTCTTTCATACGATCAAGCAAGAATTCCATCGCTGCAAGTTCGTCTTGTGTATGAAGCAATTTACGTAAAATCCAAACTTTACGTAGGTTATCTTCAGACATCAAACGCTCTTCACGACGTGTACCTGATTTTTTGATGTTCATCGCAGGGAACACGCGTTTTTCAGCAATACGACGGTCTAGGGTAATTTCTTGGTTACCTGTACCTTTGAATTCTTCGTAGATCACTTCATCCATCTTACTGCCAGTTTCAATCAACGCAGTTGAGATAATTGTCAGTGAACCACCTTCTTCGATATTACGTGCTGCACCGAAGAAACGTTTTGGACGTTCTAAAGCATGGGCATCCACACCACCAGTAAGAACTTTACCAGATGACGGAATCACGGTGTTGTAAGCACGGGCTAAACGAGTAATTGAGTCAAGCAAAATCACTACATCTTTTTTGTGTTCTACAAGACGTTTCGCTTTTTCAATCACCATCTCTGCAACTTGTACGTGACGAGCTGGTGATTCATCGAATGTTGAAGCAACCACTTCACCACGAACAGTACGTTCCATTTCTGTTACTTCTTCAGGACGTTCGTCAATCAGAAGGACAATCAAGAAACATTCAGGATTGTTACGAACAATCGACTGAGCGATGTTTTGTAACAACATGGTTTTACCCGCTTTTGGCGGTGCAACGATAATTGAACGTTGACCTTTACCAATCGGAGCAACCAAGTCAACCACACGCGCAGTTAAGTCTTCTGTTGTACCATTACCTAATTCCATTACCAATTGTTCGGTTGGAAATAAAGGTGTTAAGTTTTCGAAAAGAATCTTATTACGTGAGTTTTCGGGTGTGTCGTAGTTAATTTGATTAACTTTTAATAATGCAAAGTAACGTTCGCCTTCTTTAGGTGGACGAATCGTACCTGTAATAGTGTCACCAGTACGAAGGTTGAAGCGACGGATTTGTGATGGGCTCACATAGATATCGTCAGGGCCGGCTAGGTAAGAACCCGCTGCAGAGCGTAAGAAACCAAAGCCGTCCGACAGAATTTCTAGAACGCCATCACCAAAAATCTCTTCGCCGTTCATTGCGTGGCGCTTTAAGATGGCAAAAATAATATCTTGCTTACGGTTACGAGCCATTCCTTCGAGGCCCATAAACTCGGCAATCTTGATGAGTTCGCCAATCGGTTTTTTCTTGAGTTCGGTTAAGTTCATAGGTGGTCAGATAGAATCTAAAATTCTGAGGTACAGGTTGGAAAAGGGAGCAACAAATGTGCCGCGATCATGCAAGAAACGATAGCAATTGGTTTGCACAAAACAATTCAGAGATCTGATTCGTTATATGAAGAGAGATGTGAAAAACAATTCTGTTGCCGAGCGGCATTTTATGTGTTGTGTTGTAAGAAAATGACAGGATTTGAGATCCTTAATTTCTTGAGTAAACAATATAAGAGAGAACACAGCATTTGTCAATTTATCAACCAAAAAAATACGCTGTGTAAAACAGCGTATTTTCGAGTGTTTTTATCGAAAAAATATTAGATGTTTTCTTCGATGAAAGCTGTCAATTTAGATTTTGGTGCTGCACCGACTTGGGTTGCTACAACTTCGCCGTTTTTAAACATTAATAATGCAGGAATGTTACGGATGTTGTAGTTTACAGCTGTTTGTTCGCAAGAAGTTACGTCTACTTTAACGATTTTAACTTTGCCTTCAAACTCAGTTGAAAGTACTTCAAGTACAGGTGCAATGGCTTTACAAGGAGCACACCAACCTGCCCAGAAATCTACAAGTACAGGAGTATCAGACTCTAGTACATCGGCTTGGAAGTTTTCATCAGTTGTATTTACGATATTGCCAGACATGGATTTTGCTCCGGAATTAATTTTTAAGTTGACTCTATGTTTATAAGTATTACATAGCCAACTATAACAATGTAGGGGGTTATGTAAATTTTCGACCTGAATGGTGAGTTTGTCTAATGGATGATCACGATGCCGATGATCGTGTATGACTATCATTGCTTCAGATAAAAAATCGATAAGTTCCGCCCGAACTACTCATAAATGGCTTTTAAATTACATGTATGTGAATTAATCTAAGCACAATTCTGAACAGGTTTTTTTGAATAATGTCTGATTTTTTGATTGATGAAGAATTACTTGCTGCTATCGATATGGGATCGAACAGCTTCCACTTGGCTATCGCACGCGTAGACCATGGTGAAGTGAAAAAAGTTGCATCAATGTCAGAAAAAGTACAGCTTGCCGCAGGTCTAGACGAAAATAAAAATTTGACTGAAGCCGCACAGCAACGAGGATTAGCCTGCCTAGCACGTTTTGTGGGGCGTTTAAATCCTGTACAAGCCAACCGTTTACGTATTGTGGCGACTAATGCCTTGCGTCAAGCAAAAAATGGTCATGAATTTATTCAAAAAGCCGCTGAAATTTTACCAAAACCAATTGAAATCATTGCTGGTCGTGAAGAAGCCCGTCTCATTTATTTAGGGGTTTCACATACTATGGCAAATAGTGGTCGCCGCCTTGTGATTGATATCGGTGGGGGGTCAACAGAGTTGATTATTGGTGAAGAGTTTGAACCGATTCATACAGAATCTGTGCAAATGGGCTGTGTCGCTTTTACCAAAGCGTTTTTTGCTGATGGTGAAATTAACCTGAAAAGTTTTGATAAAGCGGTAAATGCTGCTCGCAAGGAAATCGCAGGCATTGCCAACACTTATAAAGCTGCGGGCTGGGATACTGTTGTCGGTTCAAGTGGCACGATCAAAGCATGTCGTCAGATTTGTGTCAATATGGGCTGGAGCAACGATCAGGAAGAACTGACACGTGACGGTTTATTTAAACTCAAAGATAAATTGCTTAAATATAAGCATGTCAATGAAATGGAATTTGATGGTCTAAAAGAAGACCGTCGAGCAGTTTTGCCAGCCGGCATTGCCATTTTGTATGCCGTCTTTGATGTGTTGAATATCGATAAATTGGTTTATTCTGATGGCGCGTTACGTGAAGGCGTGATGTACGACCTATTGGGACGTTTCCAACATGAAGATGTTCGTGACCGTTCTGTACATGCGTTGATGGGTCGCTACAACGCAGATATGAAACAAGCTGAACGTGTGGTAAATACCGCTCAACAACTGTTTAATGGTGTGGCGACCGCACTGAATTTGACCAGTGATGACAGTGATTTACTGCGTCGTGCAGCGTATTTGCATGAAATTGGCTTAGCGATCAGTCATAGTGGTTACCATCGTCATGGTGCTTATTTACTGCAACATTCGGATATTCCGGGTTTCTCACAAATTGATCAAAACCATTTGTCGCATTTAGTGGCGCATCATCGTCGTAAGTTACGTAGTGACGCGCGCATTGATGTGATGAAAGTCGGTGGTAACAAACTTGTTTACTTATGTCTATTGCTTCGTTTAGCAGTTTTATTAAATCATAGTCGCAGCGATGAGATGCTTCCTGCCATTGAATTAAGCGTGGACAATGCGCAACAATGGCAACTTAGTGTTTCTGGTGATGCCAAACAGTGGCCTTTGTTGGTTGCAGACTTGCATGATGAGCAGGTGCAATTTAAGCATTGGGATATTGAACTGAATATCCAGTCGGAACAATTTATCAATTAACAGACCAGTTAAGTTAGGGATAATGATCGACCTATGAAAAATAAAGCAGCTCAATCTAAAGCCTGGACTACGGTTCAGATCGCACGTCATCCTGAACGTCCGCAGTTTTTGGATTATGTTGGCGAAATTTTTACAGAGTTCGATGCTTTGCACGGTGACCGCCTATTTGGTGATGACGGTGCGATGATTGGTGGTTTGGCTCGTTTAGATGGTCAGCCTGTGATGATCGTAGGTCAGCACCGTGGTCGTAGTACACGTGAAAAATTACAGCATAATTTTGGTATGAGTAACCCAGAAGGTTATCGTAAAGCGCAGCGTTTATTGGATATGGCGGAGCGTTTTAATCTGCCCGTCTTTACCTTTATTGATACCATGGGTGCGTACCCAGGTGTGGGTGCAGAAGAACGTGGTCAGGCTGAAGCGATTGCAACCAGCTTAGCTCAGCTTTCTTCACTCAAAGTGCCTGTAGTGGCAACGGTATTGGGTGAAGGTGGTTCGGGTGGTGCGCTCGGTATTGGCGTAGCTGACCGTGTGATTATGCTATCTCACAGTATTTATTCAGTAATTTCACCTGAAGGCTGTGCATCTATTTTGTGGAAAACTGCAGAAAAAGCAGAACAAGCAAGTGAAGCATTGGCATTGACGGCAGATAAATTGCAGAAGATGGGCATTGTAGAATACGTGGTGGACGAAGCGGAAGGCGCACATTTAAACCCTGAAAAAGTCATGCAGGATTTGAAAGTGGTCTTGAAGCAAGCTCTAGAAGAACTGCAACCAATGGATGCAAACGAACGATGCGAAGCGCGTTATCAGCGTTTAATGAAGTTTGGCAGCGACAATTTAGGGCTGACTGCTTAAGTCAAATTCAGGCGCTGCCTGAACAAAGCCGATTTTTAATAGGATGTAGTGGTGGCATGGATTCCATGTTGCTGCTGCATCTTATGTCGTTTTTGTGCCCTGAAAAAATACGGGTGATTTATATTGATCACCAACTACAAGCGTGTAGTCACGCTTGGGGTGAGTTTGTACGTGCTCAGTGTGCAGCGCTAAATCTTCCATTCATTATACAAAAAGTTCAGGTTGCGCAAGGTAATCTTGAAAATCAAGCACGCTCGGCCCGCTATCAAGCCTTTGCCCAACATTTACAAGCAGATGAAATATTGGTACTCGCACATCATCAGCAAGATCAGGCGGAGACATTGATGTTGCGGCTACTTTCAGGTGCTGGTGTCCATGGCCTTGCTGCGATGAAAAAATTCGATGTACGTGAAGATTTTACATTATGGCGTCCGCTATTGGATCTTTCACGTGAGCAAATTTGCCAATGGGCAGCACAGCTACATGTGCAAAATATTCAAGATCTCACCAATTTTGATACTGACTATGACCGCGCGTGGAGTCGTGAAATTTTGTGGCCACTACTCAGTGAGCGATTTCCTAAAATGCAGCAAGCTCTGAGCCGAACCAGTTACTTGATGCAAGATGCTGATGAAATTTTATATGAGGTGTTGCAGCAAGATTTAGCGGCCTGTGGTTCATCGCAAATGTTATCTTTGGCTGCTTTACAACAGCTCAGTCAGGCACGTCAGCGTCAGTTGTTATCGCACTGGATGAAAGGTGAGGGGCAATATCGTCCAAGTTTTGAAATGGTACAGCGTTTATTTTCAGAAGTGATTGGCTCACGCGAAGACTCGCAAGCGGCATTACACTGGAATGGATTTTATTATCTGCGCTTTCAACAGCAACTTCATCGGATTGCCAAAGCGGAATATCTGCCAACTGAACCCATTCAAGAGGTTGAGGTTGTAACTTGTGTTGCAGGTCAGTGCCTCAAGTTGCCTGCAGGACATTTCGTGATTCAACCCTCAGAGGTTGGCTTATCACCTGAATTATTGGGGCAGCAACTGCAGATACGCCCACGCCTTGGCGGCGAAAAAGTTCATTTATATGGTCGTGTCGGAAGTTGGCCTTTGAAAAAAGCCATTCAGCAGGCGCAAATTTTTCCATGGCAGCGTCATACTATTCAAATATTAAGCCGAGATAATGTTATGCTAGGCGTCTTTACGCCTCAGGGCTTTTGGTTGGCGCAGTCTGAATTTTGTACTCAAGCTGGCTGGCAACCAACATTATCTCTTAACGCTAAATCTGCAATATCGGATCTTCAATCATGAGCGCAATTCTAAATTGTAATATCAGTTTCATTGGTGGCGGCAACATGGCACAGGCTTTAATTGGTGGCCTAATTGCACGTGGTGTCCCGACTACACGTATTACAGTTTCAGATCCCGTAGAAAAAGTACGTGAGCTTTTGGCTGAAAAAGATTTGCATGTGACCGATGATAATGTTGCAGCAATTCGAGAAGCTGACATTGTTCTTTTTGCCGTTAAACCTCAGGTGTTAGCAAAAGTTTTGGCACCATTACAAGGGTTGCTAGAAGGGAAGTTAGTGATTTCAATTGTTGCAGGTGCAGAAATTGCAACGATTTCAAAATTATTAGGCACAGAGCGTATTGTTCGTGTCATGCCAAATACACCGGCTTTAGTTCAAACCGGTGCGCATGGCTTATATGCAGGTGAAGCGGTTTCAGCTGAAGATCGTGATCTTGCAAGTCAAGTTTTGGCTTCAACGGGTTTAACACTTTGGGTAAACTCAGAAGCGCAAATTGATGCGGTAACAGCAGTTTCTGGCTCAGGTCCTGCATACTTTTTCTATATGATGGAAAGTATGATCCGTGCAGGTAAAAACATGGGCTTGGATGAAAAGGTAGCTACAGCGCTAACCTTGCAAACTGCATTGGGCGCTGCACAAATGGCGATTACCAGTGCCAACAGTCCTGCGGAGTTGCGTAAAAATGTAACCTCTCCAAACGGTACAACACAAGCTGCGATTGAAGTATTTGATCATGCTCAAATTTCACAAAATATTCAGGCCGCTTTAGCCGCAGCGCAAAAGCGTAGCCAAGAGTTGGCACAAGAGTTAAGCGAAAGCACCAAATAATTCGATTTGATTTAGGAAAGTTCAAGTATGGGCTCTGCTCAAATTTTTGGAATCATTATTAACGTTGCAATTTTGCTCGTATTTTTCCGTTTTTTAATGCAGCTTGCTGCCGTGAGTCCATATAACCCTGTGGTTTTGGCAACAGCAAAAGCAACAAAAATTGTCGATATCTTTAGCCGAATTTTCCCTACTTTGGCCAAAGGTCGAGTGAATACCGCAGCATTGGTGTTGGTGGTGATTCTGTATTTGTTAAAAATGTTTGGTTTGATGTATTTGTCTGGCGTGGCGGTGAATAGTCCATTCCATCTGATTATTATGACCTTTGTGACCATGATTCAGGATTTAATCCGTTTCTGTCGTTACTTAATTTTTGCATCGATTATTTTGAGTTGGGTCGTGATGTTTAGTCAGTCACGTTCGCCTTATATTGAAGTGGTTCAAGAATTGGCAGAACCGCTACTTGCGCCATTCCGCCGTATTCTTCCAAATATGGGGATGATTGACTTGTCACCAATTTTTGCGATTTTGGCATTGTGGGTTGCGGAAACCATTATGAAGCAAGTCGCAATTGCATTATTGACTGGTCTTTAATCTGAGCTAAGATGAGTTAAATTAAAAAGGACGCCGAGGCGTCCTTTTTTGTGGATTTAATATGAGGTGTAAAACAAGATATTTTTACTAACTAAGAAACATCTCACCTCTATCCCAACCTTCCTCCTAGAAGGAGAAAGGTGTGAATGAACGTGAATGAATTAGTGTGCTTCGTCCCAGTTATTACCTTGACCGACTTCCACAATCAGTGGAACGGAAATTTTCAACACAGATTGCATCACTTCAGTCAGTTGGGCAGAGAGTTCATCGGCAATTGCAGCATCAACTTCAAATACCAATTCATCGTGTACTTGCAGTAACATTTTGGCTTGATCTTTTGGTAAGATTTTATCGACTGCAATCATAGCCAATTTAATAATATCTGCCGCAGAACCTTGTAGTGGTGCATTGATCGCTGCACGTTCAGCGCCTTGTTTCACCATTTTGTTGCTCGCCATAATGTCTGGTGTATACAGACGACGACCTAAAATGGTTTCCACAAAACCTTGTTCACGTGCAACTTGGCGAGTACGTTCCATATATTCCAAAACACCAGGGTAGCGTTGGAAGTATTTACCAATATAGTTACGCGACTCTTCACGAGTGAAACCCAACTGACGAGTCAAACCGAATTCTGACATGCCATAGAGCAGACCGAAGTTCACCGCTTTGGCTTGACGACGTTGGTTGCTAGTCACTTCGTCGAGTGGAATACCCAAAACTTCTGCCGCAGTCCGTTTATGTACGTCTTGTCCATGATTGAAGGCATCGACCAATGCATGATCTTGCGAGAAATGCGCCATTAAACGTAATTCGATTTGCGAGTAATCGGCTGCCAGTAAAATGCGACCTTCAGGTGCAATAAAGGCTTTACGGATTTGACGTCCAATATCTTCACGGACAGGAATGTTTTGTAAGTTTGGATCGGTAGATGATAAACGACCTGTAGCTGTTAACGCTTGGTGATAACTGGTATGCACACGATGTGTGTCATTATTCACTTGCTTTAACAGACCATCGGTATAGGTGCTTTTCAGTTTAGAGAGACCACGATATTCCAAAATTAAGTCGGTAATCGGGTGGTCGATTTTTTCTAAGACACTTTCACTGGTACTGTACTGACCTGTAGAGGTCTTCTTACCGCCTTTTAAACCTAATTTATCAAACAGAATCTCACCCACTTGTTTTGGTGAGCTGACATTGAAGCTTTGACCCGCAAGATCGGTAATTTCTGTTTCTAAATTTTGAATGGTATTGGCAAATTCCACACCGAGTTGGTCGAGGAATTCCATATCTAGCTCAATGCCGTTTTCTTCCATAGAGGTCAGAACACGGGCAACTGGCATTTCAATATTGTGCAAAATATTGATCAGTTCCGGATGGGCTTGTAACTTCTTATCGAGTACTTCATACAGACGATAGGTCACATGGGCATCTTCTGCGGCATAATGGGCTGCCGTTTCAAGCTCAATTTGGTTAAAGGTCTTTTGTTTTGCACCTTTGCCCGCCACTTGTTCGAACGTCGTTGTGAGATGACTTAAATACAAACGCGCGACGTCATCCATCCCATGACGTGTAGCCACAGAGTTAAGGACATAAGAAGCCAACATGGTGTCGAAATACCAACCTGCCAAATGAATGCCATGATTTTCTAAGACATGTGCATCATACTTGAGATGATGACCAATTTTTTGTACGTCATTATTTTCAAGTAAAGCTTTGATTTGATTCAGAATTGTGTCGCGATCAAGTTGTTGCGGCGCACCTTCATAATCATGCGCAAGCGGCACGTAATAGGCATCATGTGCATCTAAAGCCACCGAGAAACCCACAATCTGTGCCACGCGGTAGTCGAGGCTAGTGGTTTCGGTATCAAAGGCAAAACGCTTTTCAGTGCTTAGACGTTTAAATAACACATCCCAATCTTCTTGAGTCAATACCGTGTGATAACGTGCTTCACCAAGTAAGTCATCAACACTGGTTTTGTCCGCTTGATCTTCCACTTCAGGTGCATTGGCTACAGTCGCCGTGGTGTTAATGGCTTTGGCTGCTTGTTTGTAGGTTGCGCCATTGGGGTTGTTCGGATGATCTAAAGACTGCAGTTGGTTACGGAATTCTAGTTCCGTATATAAATCATGCAGTGCTGGAATATTTGGATCGGCAAGTTTCAAATCTTCGTATTTAAGACCCATGTCGAGGTCACAAACAATACTCGCCAGTTGGTGATCAAGAGCAATCCCTTCGACATTGTCCTTAATGTTTTGACCGACTTTACCTTTAATACTGTCGACATTTTCTAAAATGCCGCCAATCGAGCCGTACTCGGTTAAAAGTTTCGCTGCCGTTTTTGCGCCAACACCGGGTACACCACGGATACCATCAGAGGCATCGCCCATCAGCGTGAGGTAGTCAATGATTTGATTCGGCCACACCCCAAATTTTTCAAAAACACCTTGAACGTCCATAGGTTTGTCTTTGAAGCTGTCTTCTAAAGTGACACGCTCAGTAACGAGCTGCGCCATGTCCTTGTCACCAGTGGAGATCAAAACTTGATGACCGGCTGCTTCAGCGCGTTTGGCTAAAGTTCCGATAATGTCATCGGCTTCAGCACCCGGCAACATATGCAGCGGAATCCCTAGAGCACGAATTAATGCATGAAGATATGGAATTTGTTGTGATAATTCTTCTGGCATCGCAGGACGGTCACCTTTATAGATCGGGGACAATTCATGACGGAAGGTTGGTTCAGGTGTATCGAAAATAACGGCCATGTGCGTCGGTTGGATACGACGCATTAATTTTTGGATGGCAGAAATGGCACCTCGGATTGCATTGGTATGCAAACCGGTTGAAGTGGTTAATGGTGGCAGTGCATGGTAAGCACGAAATAAAAAGTATGAGCCATCGACCAAGACAAATGGTGGCATTGATAATTTCCTAATCCTAAAAACGGTTTTATTGTACGTGATTTTTTGCCCGCACGCAGAGTCTAGATTGTATATGTAACTTACCGAATCACTGATGAATAGTTTTAATCCATCCGTCAGGCTCATGTATCATCAAAACATTCAGGAAAATGACGAAGCAGGTATGCTGAAACAGAATAATGAAATCAAGATGATTTGGTTGATGTCGCTGATCTTGGTAGGGATCGGGGCATGGTACTTAGACATCCGTATCCTGAGTTATATCAGCGGCATTGGTTTTATGCTCAGTGTGATGAATTATGTCGATGATTTACAGCACGGCGCTGATGCACTGAGTTCATCAAAACAACCATTTCAAGTGACATCAAAGGTTCCGTTATATATTGCATCGTTATTAACGGTCGTTGGACTGTTAACAGAATTGGGATACTTGGTTGCGATCGGGATTGGCCTGTGGGTCTATTTTTTTCTGCGTTGGCTGAAACGATTAGAACGTCAGCTGCATCTATTGCAAGGACGTGCGCTTCAGTCGCAATCGATACATGCAGCTACTTCAATATCAGCGTCGACAATAGACCGTCCTGCAAATTTTGATTCTAACGATACACCATCTGTACATCCCGCGACGGCAGTTGGTACAGCTAGACATCAGGCATCATTCAATTCAACGCCTTCTAATACACCATCCAAGTCTGCGCCAAATCTATCTAGTCAAATTCAGCAATGGCTTTTCCAAGGTAATCCCGTGTTAAAAGTGGCGGTACTGGTCTTGGTGATTGGCGTGGTGCTATTACTCAGATTTGCCACAGAGCATTGGCAACTAAGCTTGGCCATGAAACTGCTGATCGTGAGTTTGATCAGTGCTGGTGTTGTGGGACTGGGTTTTTGGCTGCAAACCAAAAATCGCAGTTTTGCCTTGGCGCTTGAAGGTCTAGGTCTTGCAGCGCTGTTTTTGACTTTATTTTTTGCCTATTACAATGCCGTCATTCCGGGCTTTGGCATAGCTTGTCTACTATATGCTGCACTTATGGCATTGACGATTTGGCTCAGTCTGAAACAACAGTTAGTTGAACTGGCAATCATGGCAATGCTGATCGCCTATCTTGCTCCATTTACCTTGCCTGTTCGTGATGCAACTGCAACGGAATTTATTGCCTATTATCTTGTAATCAATCTGGCTGCTGCGGTCATGAGTACTTTAAGACCGTGGAAATATCTAAATCAAACTGCATTTTTGATGACGGTGATTATGGGTGGTGGATATGCTTTTTACCACGGATACACCACCGAACGTCAGATGATGAGCGTGCTGGTTTTAGCCCACGCTGCGATTTTTATTTGGCTCGGTTTTCGTTTTAGTCAGTTATTGGCAAAACAGGATCTTGCGCATTTTCAGCTTAAACCTGCCTTGGATATTGCACTGATATTTGCTTCGCCAGTGCTTGCTTATCTGGCATTGTATTTGATGTATTTTGAGGAAACCGTATGGCAGGCGGGATATAGCTTGCTATTCGCAGCGCTTTTTGCCGCACTGTATAGCATCAGTAAACGTAGTGCTGTGATCCCACTGATTGCACAAAGTTATTTGAGTTTGACCTTAATTTTCTTGGCATTGATTCCACCGATAGTATTGAAAGAGCAGTGGAGTGTGGTCGGTTGGGCAGTTGAAGGTGCGTTGATATTTATATACGCCCTATATAAGCAGTCCAATATCAGCCGTTATTTAGGCATGGCGCTCTTGGTGATGGCGGGGTGTTCAAGTCTGTACTATTTGGTTCAACTGCCACATTTCCCTGCACAGATGTATTGGGGCGTGTGTTTAAGCTATTTGGCAGCCATTATCATGACGCATGCTGTTCCTGCATTTCATAAACAGCTTTCAAGTTCGAGTATTGCCTTTCAATGTGTGCAAATGCTCTCAGCAACCACCATGTTCATCATGTTGCTCTTAGATTGGTTGCAGACTAGCCATCAATTGGCCTTGAGTCTATTGATCGTCAGTGTGGCCTATCTGGTGATGAATGAAGGCTTGTTAAAGCGAAAAGCTTCGTGGAGTTGGTCCATCATTAAGTGGACGGGTCTAGTGCCTGTTTATGTGATGGGGCTGTACCAAGTCATTTCAGTGAGTGAGAACGGTCAGTTAATTTGGCATTCAACGATGGAGCAGATTTATTTTGCATTCGCTGGGCTGAGCTTGACGCTGCTTTGGCTACGACCATTACTCGGTGTGCGTGAAGAAAAAGAATGGGTCAGTCTCGGAATTTTGAGTAGCTTGGCGTGGACTAGTCTGACGCTGATACCCAGTATGCCGTATATCAGTGTGGTAATTTTGCCGCTGATATTTTGTGCATGGTGTTATTGGCAAGCGCAGCAACCGGTCTGGAAAATGTTTTGGCAAGCGCGTAGCAGTTTGTTTTTGGCTTTAAGTTGGATCATCAGTTCGCAATTATTTAGTCAGCAAGCCTTTGTGGGATATATCTTGCCGATACTGAATCCTTTTGATGCAGTGAGTTTGCTGTTGTTAGCGGCTTTTTTATGGATGTTGAATCAACAGTTAAAAGCTGGTTTAGATCGTAGCTTGGCTGCCGTGTTGAGTGTCCTTGGGCTACTTTGGTTAAGTAGCTATGTCGTGCTTCGTGCCTTACATAGGTATCTGGATACGCCTTATAACAGTTTAGACATTTGGAGCGATGCGACCGTTCAACTGAGTTTTACTGTGCTGTGGGTGTTATTGGCTTTGGTGAGTATGCGCTTTGCCACTCAGCGCCAATTACGTTCAGTTTGGCTGCTCGGCGGCAGTATTTTGGTCTTGGTCACTTTGAAATTGGTTTTGCTGGATTTATCTCATGTCGGCACACTCATGCGAGTGATTTCATTTATGGCGGCAGGTTTTGCCATGCTTTTGATTGCCTATATTGCACCCATGCCGAATGACAAGGTTGAACCATGATGAAATTCTTAAAGGTACGAGATCACTAAGCTATACAGGTCGATGGCTATAAAAGTACATGATAAAAAAACCCTGCACATTTGAAGATATGCAGGGCCTTTCATATCAAGTCGATAGACCATTATTTGAGTTGAGGTTCTCGTTGGATCTCTTGCGCATTGGCATATTGATCGACGTTAGCATCGCTTGCTTGTGTAGAAAGTGGGTGGTCAACAAAACCCATTTTCGGGACAGGGATTTCAATTTTATTTTCGACAAAGGCATTTCGAATCCGTTCTTGCATCTCATCGCGGACTTTCAGGAAATTCTCTCTTTGACACCAAATAGCAAAAAGCAATTCAATGGATGACTCTCGAAAGGCAGTGACGGTCACGGCAGGTTTAGGATCGGCCAAGACCAATGGATATTTACTGACGGCATCTAATAGAACTTCGCGAACTTTGATGATGTCTTCATGAAAGTTAATCGCAAGGGTAATTGGAATGCGCCGTATTGGAAACTTAGACAAGTTATGCACAGGTGCCCGAATCAGTTGTTCATTCGGCAAACGGACATAGACATTGTCCTGCGTGAGTAATTTGACCGACAGTAAATCAATCGAGATTACTTCACCTTCAATGGTATGCCCACGAATCAGTGTCAATTGAATGGTATCACCCACCTCAAAAGATCCTTCACCGATCAAGAACATCCCGCTGATCAGGTTGGATGCGGACGTTTGAGAGGCAAAACCCAATGCGACCGTTAAAATACCCGCTGCACCCAAGAAGACGCTGAGTTTAAAGCCGGCTTCTTTTAAACTGGCCATCACAAAGATTATAAAGATGAAATAGAAAATCCCGCGACGCCAAACCAACTGCTGATGGGCATTGAAACGCATACCCACAGTACGAATAAAGGTATTCGAGATAAAACGTGCAATCAGAAAGCCGATGACTGCCAGTAAAACAGCCACCAATAATTCCGTCAGCCGATCGGTATTGAGATTGGCGACCATTCCTTTTAGGCTGCTGGTAATTTCTGTCGAAATATTTAAATCTGCCATGGCTCGCCCTTAGAAAAATGAATCAAACATATTAAACAGCACATTGGCTGACTCGCGTGGCGGATGCAGATAAATCACGTCACCGGCTTGTGGCGGTGTACGGTTTTCAATTTTGACCCGCGGCGGTTTGTCATGACCTTCATGCACGACTCGAATTTGTGAAGTCCATAAACGTCCTGTACTTTCACTATAAAATAATGGCAAAGCCGGTACAGGGACATTCATACGGTCAAAACGAATCTGTTGATTACTCACGTTATGAAACTCAATAGGGGTTACTGCACGAAAAGCACGAGGTTTGAGTTGTTTAAGTTCTGTACGACCATCGACTGCCGTGGCATAGCAAATTTCACCCATTCGATGATTCGGACCAAACCAGGTATCTTTTGGTAGAATAACAGGTATATCAAACAAGGGTTCTCTAAGACCTTCGACAAAACCAGCAATCCAAAGCGGTGTGCTGATATATAACGTTCCGCGCTGTCCGGCTGGAATATAAATCGGATCGACCGGTTTAATCACCACAGACCGATCTGCCAAACGTGGCATGATTTGAATTTTGTCATGTGTCTGGCGGAACATATAACGTTCCATTTTAATGGGTTGTGGGAAACCAAATTCAGGGTCTTGTATCGGATGCCATTGTTGCTCATAGTCAAACTGAAAGGTTGGGCGATGGTATTCCATACGCCACTCTTGCATGCCGCGCGTCACCCGGAACAATAAAGACCCAAACTGCCAACTGCGCGGGTGATTCAGTTCAAATTGATATTCCCCCCACCATTTACGTTTTGGGGATTCCTTTTCAGTCAAATCATTTTCTAATGGCAATGCGTATATCCCTTGTCCTGATAAATCCTAAAAACAGACTTCACGCTGTCAGATGCTTAGAGTACACTCAAAACAACTTTTTTCATCATTATAATGCGTGATGCAAGTACTTAAACAATTACAAATACCATATAGTTTTGCCAAACGTCATGGCGTATTGCTTCGATATGAGGGTGATCAAGCTTTTATTGTGCGTCGTGAAAGCACGCCACTGTTGGCTTTACAAGAAGCACGTCGCTTTTTAGGGCATCCTGCACAATATCAATTATGTAGTGAGCAAGAGTTTAATCAATTACTCAGTGCAAGCTTTGCCGGAGACACCGGTGAGTCTCAACAAGTGGCAGCGGGTCTGGAAGATCATCCTGATTTACTCAGCCTTGCAGACTCTGTACCAGAAGCTGAAGATCTGATGGATCAGGAAGATGATGCACCGATTGTACGCTTAATCAATGCCTTATTGTCTGAAGCGATCCGTGTCGGTGCTTCGGATATTCATATTGAATCCTTTGAAAAAAAGCTGTCTGTCCGCTTACGTGTCGATGGTCAGTTACGTGAAATTGTGCAGCCACGTCGTGAACTTGCGCCACTGTTGGTGTCACGTATCAAAGTCATGGCCAAACTCGATATTGCAGAAAAGCGAATTCCACAAGATGGTCGTATTTCACTACGTTTGGCGGGCCGTGAAGTTGATGTTCGTGTATCGACCTTACCATCTTCGTATGGTGAACGTGTAGTGATGCGTTTACTCGATAAACAAGCTGGGCGTTTAAACATGACCCATTTGGGCTTGATGCAGCATGACTATGATCGATTGAAACAACTGGTACATCGTCCGCATGGTATTATTTTGGTTACGGGACCAACGGGTTCGGGTAAAACCACAACCTTATATGCGGCATTGTCTGATCTAAATGATGGTTCAAAAAATATTTTGACCGCTGAAGATCCAATTGAGTATCAACTTGAAGGGATCGGGCAGACGCAGGTCAATACCAAAGTGGATATGACCTTTGCTCGTGCATTAAAAGCCATGCTTCGCCAAGATCCAGATGTGGTGATGGTCGGGGAGATTCGTGATTTAGAAACTGCTGAAATTGCAGTACAAGCGTCATTAACAGGCCACTTGGTACTTTCAACGCTGCATACCAATACGGCAATTGGTGCTGTGACCCGTCTTAAAGACATGGGGATTGAACCCTTTCTACTGTCAAGCTCATTGATAGGTGTGGTGGCGCAGCGTTTGGTTCGAACCTTGTGCCGTCACTGTGCGACTTGGCATGATGCCGATGATTTTGAAAAAGACTTATTTAAGCATCTCGATGCATCGGCCGAATTAAAATTGCCACAACCTAAAGGCTGCGAACAATGCTCGCATACTGGATTTACAGGGCGTACCGCAATTTATGAAATCGTCCCGATTGATGAGCAAACACGTCGTTTGATTCATGGTAATGCTGCTGAGTTTGAGTTGGAAAATCATGTACGTGCAAATGCGGGTTCAATACGTGATGATGGATTGCGTAAAGTTTTGGCAGGTAAAACCACCATTGAAGAAGTGCTCAGAGTGACGAATGAAGCGGCTGAATAGTAAGTGTGAAATATAAATAAAGCCCCGAAGCCTGTGTAAGGATTCGGGGCTTTGCTTTAGTTAATCTTTTCAAAATGAATAACAGCATCATATGCTTTGTCTGTCAGAGTGAGGTGAGTTGCATCACTGAGTTTCATTTCAATGCTATTACTCTCTTTATATTTCAGCACATCATGATTCACTTCGGCCATACCGGATGAAGCACTAGAAATGCGCTCAGTATTATTTTTATCGAGCCAAAATTCGTCTTTAATTTGATAGTCATCGCCTTGTTTGCTGATTGAAAGTTTGCGAAGGCTCTCCGTGTCAGGTGTTTGTTTCCATTCCCCTGAAAAATCAGGCGCAGGTGTTTGGCTACATGCGGCTAAGGCCAAGCTTAGAAAAAGCATCGAAAAGTATGTTTTCATTGTAAAGTCCTGAAAATGATTTTAATTTTTTATGGATGTATAGTTAATTATAGTTTGAATATTAAACATTTTTTAAATTTTATTCATTATTCTTTCTATCGAATGTCTCATAATTTTTTTATTTTAATTTGAACAAAAACAGCCCAAAAAATATGGGCTGTACGGTCTTTCACTTACCACAAACTGACAACTTTCTTCATCAATTCAGCACGAATGGGCGCGGTTGGGTTACCTGGATTGCGCTGCGTTTCATTTTCATAAAACTTTTGCCAAGTTTGAAGCATCTCTAAAGTGACATCTTGAGTTTTAAGCTTTTCAACGTCGGCTTTACTGATATTGGCTAAGCGCGCTGCTGCACCTTCGGGGCCTGTACCCCAACCAATGATGCCTTGACCATAGGCAGGTAAAGACATGTTGTTCGGTGTTGGTGGTAGCGCAAGACGTTGAATATCTGGATTGACCAAAGATTTAATTTGAGGACGGACTTTTTCAGACAGGGTTAATTCGGCAAAACTCAGTGTGGATGCGCTGATTAGCAATGTACTGATAAGGAAAGGTTTAAGCTTCATAGATCAACAAATGAATGTAAATAAGAATCGTTATATATTTTAGCAAGGTTTTGGCAACAGAATATGAATATTTAAATGTATTGGAAATGGATAAGATTTTATTTTGAGTTCAGCTGTAGATATGTAGAAGTAAAAAAGCTCAAAGCACTATTTTATAAGAATTAAAACAGTGCTTTGTATAGATAGGTACAAATGGATTTAAGTCAAAACATTTAAAGTAACATTAATATTGTTTCGGGTCGCATTTGAATAGGGGCACACAATATGTGCAGCATCGACCAATTTCTGTGCCTCGCTTGCATCCATACCCTCAAGATGAATATTAAGCGTCACTTCGATACCAAATCCTGTTGGAATAGGGCCGATACCAACATCACCCTCGACGTAGGCAGTAGGGGTAATCGAAATTTTATCTCGGTTAGACACAAATTTCATTGCACCTAAAAAACAGGCTGAATAACCAGCGGCGAAGAGTTGTTCAGGATTCGTACCATTACCTGTACCCCCCATAATTTTCGGCACAGCCAATTGAACATCTAAATGACCATCGGATGTCGTTGCACGACCATCACGACCACCAGTGGCTTTTGCATGGGCTGTATAAACTGCTTTTTCTAAAGTCATTTTTCTAATCCCTCAGATAATGGTTCAAAATCATATCGTGGGGAATTTTGTTTAAAAAATATTCAGTTTTTTTGTAATTTTATACAGAGTGAAAATCAATATTGAACCAAAACACGGTGCTGCATCAGTGGCATCGATGCGCGAATCTGTTGCTGCTCGTCTAAGTCAAAAGGAACTGTGAGTAGTTGAGCGCCTTCTTCCGCGGTGATTGCTAAAATTTGACCACGGCTGTTGCTTGCTCCAGCATGACCCCAAGTTTGACGCTTTTCACCATGCCAGCCTTGTTGTGCGGCACCTAATACAGCACATTGACTATCCATGGCACGAGCTTGCAGTAACAACTGCCAGTGCATTTCACCCGTGGTATAAGTAAAAGCTGCAGGCGCCGTTAAAATATTTGCACCTTGGCTACGCAGTTTCAAAGCCAGTTCAGGAAAGCGCAAGTCGTAGCACACCATCAGGCCAATATTGCCAAAAGGTGTTGTTGCAACTACGGTTTCAGTACCAGGTTCAAAGAATTTTGATTCTTGATAGCCACCGACAGCGTCACCAACTTGCACATCAAATAAATGAATTTTGTCATAACGTGCTTCGGTACGTTCAGGGCTGATACACAGGCTGACAGTACGGACACGGCCATCTTGAATGATTGAACCATCTGGACGATAAGGGCATGGGAGTGTGCCCGCAACAATCCAAAGTTGATAACGATGTGCGAGTTGTTCTAGTCGCTGCTGAATACTTTCAAATTGCGCCGCGGTTTCGCGTTGTTTACCTGCGGCAAAACAGACAAAATTTTCGGGAAATACAATGAGACTCGCACCTTGAGCCTGACTTTGTTGCATCAATGACTCGATCACTTTGAAGTTATCTTCAATGTTATTTTGAGAATTCATTTGTGCAACGGAAAGTAAAGTCATGCGAAGAGGGTCTCTGCTGTGATTAACCTAAATTAGACATTTTGCTGCTTGGGTTGCTCTAGATTGTCCTGCTCTTTTTGCAGTTGTTTGACCAAAGGCTCAAACATATTTTGGTTGCTATCATTTAGTTTCATCAGCGTTTTGTGTGCATCTAAAACCGTATTCAGCATATTGCTATGGGTAATGTGTTCTTCCATAAGTGCGCGAGTGCATACACTTGGATCACCACAATAATTCAAAATAACAAACACCTGACCTAAACCCATGCTATTGGCAAGCGTTGTGATATCAGAGTTTGTAGACAACATTACCGCTTGGATATGGTGAACTTGTTTGAGCTTCAAACCCAGTTTCGCCAAAATGCCAAGGACAGTACTATCGATAAATGTCGTTTGGGTTAAATCAACGATTGCACCGACGACATTTTGTTGCTGTTCAATTTTGTTTAATAACTTGTCTAGACTAATACAAGATTGGGCACGCACTTCGCCAATAAGCTTAAAAATATGCGTTCCGTTCAAGCTTGCATATTCAACATGACCTGTTGACATATAAATGCCATTTGCAGAGAAGGATAGTAAATTATCCCATAGGGGCACAGCTTACTCAAGTAGCCGAGTATGATCAGAAAGTCTTATTCGGTTTAAGTAGTTGATTTCGTGACTAATTGATTCGACGTAAACTTAGGATGGCAATATCGTCGGCAACATGGTCTGGTGCTTGAAATGATTGATTTTGCAAGTGATAAACCAATTGACCTAGCTGTTCATTCAATCCACCATCAAAAGGTTCAAGTGCGCCATCCGAGCAAATTACAAAGCGCGAATAACGATTTAAGGTAAATTCAAACTCTTCAACTTCTAGGTCTTCAGTTAAGCCAAGTGGAAAGCTACTGGTATTTAAAATTCGTGCGGGAAGACCGGGTTCAAATAAAATGGCTGGAGGATAGTGGCCTGCGCTAGACCATTTCAAGACATGCGTATCGAGATTGAGTATCCCCGCAATCATGGTAATGTGCTTTTCAATATTTTCTTGAACCAACATGCCATTGAGCTTTTTGATGAGTTCTCTCGGGGTTTTTGAACGACCGTGGAAAGCAGCCATCCAAGAGGTCAGTAAACTACTCGTCACCCCATGACCAGATACATCTGCAAGATAAAACATAATTTCTTTATCGCTGATTTTCCAGTAATCGTACCAATCACCGGATAAATAGGCTGAAGGCTGGAAGAATGTTTCAATTTTATAGTTGTGGAGTTCAATCGGGTTGGGCAGTAAACGTTTTTGCAAATCTGCAGCAGAAGGGAGATCACGGCTGTCTTGATTGCGTTTGTATTGCGCATCAATTTTAGTGAGTGCCACTTGAAGGTTGGTTGGAATATGATCCCACACCCATCCTGCTAAAGCGCCTTGTTGCCACGCTTGAGCCAATGCAGCACCTTCATGCTCAAAAGCGAGCACAATGGTAGGAAGTGTCCATTGGTGATTTAAAAAGTCAGCAACATCAGCAATTGCAATGATCGTTGGATCATACAAGTCTAGATCTTCAATGTTAATCATTTGTACGCTAGGAAGCGCATCAAGTACCTGATCTAAATATGGAATATCACGAGTAGGTTGAATGAAATACATAAAGAATTAGATGAATCCTTCGATAGACAATAAGTGTACTATAGCAAGCTAATGATGGCTGGAGGTAAAAACCACACCAGCCAATTGAAAAATTTTATTTATTCAGTTAATACCGTGTCGGTATCATCTGAAATGCTATCATCAATGAAATCGGTAGAATCATCAGATGAAACGTCTACTGAATTATCTTCAGATTCATCAATATCGTCATCTTCTTCATCAATAAATAGGTTTTCTTCAGCGATACCTTTTTTCTCAGAAATTGAATAATTCAGGCGTTGTAAATAGATGTCGCGAATTTGAGCATATTTATCGCCTTGCAATACACCTTCAATATCCAGTAATTGAGCGCGAGTATCGATTCCACGTAAAGTTTGCTCAGACCAATACGCCACATCATGACCATCAAGCATATATTTCTGTGGACGTCCTTGACTATCTACTGCTAGACCGACGGTTTGGCGCAATGTGCTTGGACCAAGCACTGGTAGAACAATATAAGGACCAGAAGGAATACCGTAATAACCTAAAGTCGCGCCAAAGTTTTCATCTTCTGTTTCTAGACCTAGACGGCTTGCAGGGTCAGCAAAGCCTAAAGTTGTCAGTGTATTAACAGTAAAACGCCCCAGACTTTTTGCGGCACGTGTCGGTCGTCCTTGAATGAGTTGGTTAAATGCATTCCAAGGTTCGCCCAAATTTTTACGGAATAAACGATAAGATTCACGAATATCCTTAGGGGTTTTTGCTACATATTGCACAGCAGCAGGGCGGGCAATATGGACATCTAAATAATCATTAAATGCGTAAACTTTCCGGTTGATCGGTTGGAAAGGGTCTTTATCTTCTTCTGATTGTGCTGCATTTGCATTTACAGATAATTTTTTTGCAACTTCAGATGACTTGACCATCGCAGCATGCGCAAGTTGTTGCGTTTTTGATTTATTGGCAGCTTCTGAGTCTTGAGCAACAGGTGCTGAAGCCTCGTCATTTGCAAATACAGGTGTTGTTACGACAAGTGACAATAATCCTGCATATAAAAAAGAAGTTTGGCGCATATATAGTCCTGACGCTTTTAGCGCGGCAAAATGTTTGCCGTATAATAAGTAAAAACGTTCAAATAATCCTGATTTATTACTATTAAACCAAATTTGATCAAAATATGAATGAAAAAATGTAATTTGAGTGAAAAATGTGCGCTCAAAATAATTATTTAAAAAAAGGTGTTGCGTTGGATCAGAAATGCTGTAGAATGCACATCCATTGGCGGTGATGAAGATTAAAACTTCTGATAAAACAATGACTTGGTTGAATTGATTAAGTTGGGTTTTATTTGATAAGTTTAAAAATAATTTGAATTACCAGTTGACTCTTTAGAAATAAAGAGTAATATAGCCGACCTAGCTTGCTGGTGACGAACCAACAAGAAGATCATTAAGAGATTATGAAGAACAACTTGTGTGGATTTTTACTGRTTGATTGATCGAAATTATTTTCATTGATTGATGGTAGAAATTACTCGAAGTTTATTTGAGCAAATTTTTGTCAGTAATTGATGAGCCAAGATTGGTACACTATATGTACTATTGATTTTAAACTGAAGAGTTTGATCATGGCTCAGATTGAACGCTGGCGGCAGGCTTAACACATGCAAGTCGAGCGGGAATAGGTAGCTTGCTACCGATTTCTAGCGGCGGACGGGTGAGTAATGCTTAGGAATCTGCCTATTAGTGGGGGACAACATTTCGAAAGGGATGCTAATACCGCATACGTCCTACGGGAGAAAGCAGGGGATCTTCGGACCTTGCGCTAATAGATGAGCCTAAGTCGGATTAGCTAGTTGGTGGGGTAAAGGCCTACCAAGGCGACGATCTGTAGCGGGTCTGAGAGGATGATCCGCCACACTGGGACTGAGACACGGCCCAGACTCCTACGGGAGGCAGCAGTGGGGAATATTGGACAATGGGGGGAACCCTGATCCAGCCATGCCGCGTGTGTGAAGAAGGCCTTTTGGTTGTAAAGCACTTTAAGCGAGGAGGAGGCTACTTTGGTTAATACCTAAAGATAGTGGACGTTACTCGCAGAATAAGCACCGGCTAACTCTGTGCCAGCAGCCGCGGTAATACAGAGGGTGCGAGCGTTAATCGGATTTACTGGGCGTAAAGCGTGCGTAGGCGGCTTTTTAAGTCGGATGTGAAATCCCCGAGCTTAACTTGGGAATTGCATTCGATACTGGGAAGCTAGAGTATGGGAGAGGATGGTAGAATTCCAGGTGTAGCGGTGAAATGCGTAGAGATCTGGAGGAATACCGATGGCGAAGGCAGCCATCTGGCCTAATACTGACGCTGAGGCACGAAAGCATGGGGAGCAAACAGGATTAGATACCCTGGTAGTCCATGCCGTAAACGATGTCTACTAGCCGTTGGGGCCTTTGAGGCTTTAGTGGCGCAGCTAACGCGATAAGTAGACCGCCTGGGGAGTACGGTCGCAAGACTAAAACTCAAATGAATTGACGGGGGCCCGCACAAGCGGTGGAGCATGTGGTTTAATTCGATGCAACGCGAAGAACCTTACCTGGTCTTGACATAGTAAGAACTTTCCAGAGATGGATTGGTGCCTTCGGGAACTTACATACAGGTGCTGCATGGCTGTCGTCAGCTCGTGTCGTGAGATGTTGGGTTAAGTCCCGCAACGAGCGCAACCCTTTTCCTTATTTGCCATCGGGTTAAGCCGGGAACTTTAAGGATACTGCCAGTGACAAACTGGAGGAAGGCGGGGACGACGTCAAGTCATCATGGCCCTTACGACCAGGGCTACACACGTGCTACAATGGTCGGTACAAAGGGTTGCTACTCCGCGAGGAGATGCTAATCTCAAAAAGCCGATCGTAGTCCGGATTGGAGTCTGCAACTCGACTCCATGAAGTCGGAATCGCTAGTAATCGCGGATCAGAATGCCGCGGTGAATACGTTCCCGGGCCTTGTACACACCGCCCGTCACACCATGGGAGTTTGTTGCACCAGAAGTAGGTAGTCTAACCGTAAGGAGGACGCTTACCACGGTGTGGCCGATGACTGGGGTGAAGTCGTAACAAGGTAGCCGTAGGGGAACCTGCGGCTGGATCACCTCCTTAACGAAAGATTGACGATTGGTAAGAATCCACAACAAGTTGTTCTTCATGACGATGTATCTGAGGGTCTGTAGCTCAGTTGGTTAGAGCACACGCTTGATAAGCGTGGGGTCACAAGTTCAAGTCTTGTCAGACCCACCATTCTGACTAACGAAGTATTTGAATAAAATACGGAAGCAAACAGAAAAACAGAAACATTGACTTATTGATAAGCTGGGGACTTAGCTTAGTTGGTAGAGCGCCTGCTTTGCACGCAGGAGGTCAGGAGTTCGACTCTCCTAGTCTCCACCATACATTCCTTCGGAATGTATAAAGAACGAAGCTAAAATAAACAATCAAACGATTGTTAGCTTAGTCCTTAAGCGATCAAGTGTTTAGGTTATAGAGCTTAGCAACAAAGTGGCGTATGATTCGCTCCATTGTTATTAAGCTCTGTGATTTATCACAGTTTCCTGACCTGACGAAGGCTGGAAAAATCATTAACAGAATATATTTGAGTTGAAATAATTTGTTCATACTCGTTTGATTTAACCTAACAAGCAATTGTGAAAGTTGAATGAAATGAGTTACTAGCGAAATTAACTGAATCAAGCGTTTTGGTATATGAATCTAATTGAAGCTGTACAGTGATTAAATTCACGAAGCTCTAAACTGTAATGTTGGTTGATCTACTTGTAGGATCAAGCGACTGTTTGGGGTTGTATAGTCAAGTAATTAAGTGCATGTGGTGGATGCCTTGGCAGTCAGAGGCGATGAAAGACGTAATAGCCTGCGATAAGCTCCGGGGAGGCGGCAAATATCCTGTGATCCGGAGATTTCTGAATGGGGAAACCCACCCGCTATAAGGCGGGTATCATAAACTGAATACATAGGTTTATGAGGCGAACGAGGGGAAGTGAAACATCTCAGTACCCTTAGGAAAAGAAATCAATTGAGATTCCCTCAGTAGCGGCGAGCGAACGGGGAAAAGCCCATTAAGTTATCTAAGCTTTAGTGGAACGCTCTGGGAAGTGCGACCATAGTAGGTGATAGTCCTGTACACGAAAGGGCTTAGATAATGATGTCGAGTAGGGCGAGGCACGTGAAACCTTGTCTGAATATGGGGGGACCATCCTCCAAGGCTAAATACTCCTGACTGACCGATAGTGAACCAGTACCGTGAGGGAAAGGCGAAAAGAACCCCTGTGAGGGGAGTGAAATAGATCCTGAAACCGCATGCATACAAGCAGTGGGAGCCAACTTGTTTGGTGACTGCGTACCTTTTGTATAATGGGTCAGCGACTTACATTCAGTAGCAAGGTTAACCGATTAGGGGAGCCGTAGAGAAATCGAGTCTTAATAGGGCGTTTAGTTGCTGGGTGTAGACCCGAAACCGGGTGATCTATCCATGAGCAGGTTGAAGGTTGGGTAACACTAACTGGAGGACCGAACCCACTGTCGTTGAAAAGCCAGGGGATGACTTGTGGATAGGGGTGAAAGGCTAATCAAACTCGGTGATAGCTGGTTCTCCCCGAAAGCTATTTAGGTAGCGCCTCGGACGAATACCATTGGGGGTAGAGCACTGTTTCGGCTAGGGGGTCATCCCGACTTACCAAACCGATGCAAACTCCGAATACCAATGAGTACTATCCGGGAGACAGACTGCGGGTGCTAACGTCCGTAGTCAAGAGGAAAACAATCCAGACCGCCAGCTAAGGCCCCAAAATTATAGTTAAGTGGGAAACGATGTGGGAAGGCATAGACAGCTAGGAGGTTGGCTTAGAAGCAGCCACCCTTTAAAGAAAGCGTAATAGCTCACTAGTCGAGTCGGCCTGCGCGGAAGATGTAACGGGGCTAAAACTATATGCCGAAGCTGCGGATTTACACATTAGTGTAAGTGGTAGGGGAGCGTTCTGTAAGCCGATGAAGGTGGATTGAGAAGTCTGCTGGAGGTATCAGAAGTGCGAATGCTGACGTGAGTAACGACAAAACGGGTGAAAAACCCGTTCGCTGAAAGACCAAGGGTTCCAGTCCAACGTTAATCGGGGCTGGGTGAGTCGACCCCTAAGGCGAGGCCGAGAGGCGTAGTCGATGGGAAATTGGTTAATATTCCAATACTTCAGTGTAATGCGATGAGAGGACGGAGAAGGTTAAGTCAGCCTGGCGTTGGTTGTCCAGGTGAAAGGAAGTAGGCATGTATCTTAGGCAAATCCGGGGTACTCTATGCTGAGATCTGACAGCAAGCTGTACTTGTACAGTGAAGTGGCTGATACCATACTTCCAGGAAAAGTCTCTAAGCTTCAGTTACACTGGAATCGTACCCGAAACCGACACAGGTGGTCAGGTCGAGTAGACCAAAGCGCTTGAGAGAACTCTGCTGAAGGAACTAGGCAAAATGGTACCGTAACTTCGGGAGAAGGTACGCTGCTTTTGGTGATGGAACTTGCTTCCTGAGCTGAGAGCAGCCACAGAAACCAGGCCCCTGCAACTGTTTATTAAAAACATAGCACTCTGCAAACACGAAAGTGGACGTATAGGGTGTGATGCCTGCCCGGTGCTGGAAGGTTAATTGATGGGGTTAGCGTAAGCGAAGCTCTTGATCGAAGCCCCAGTAAACGGCGGCCGTAACTATAACGGTCCTAAGGTAGCGAAATTCCTTGTCGGGTAAGTTCCGACCTGCACGAATGGCATAATGATGGGGGCGCTGTCTCCAGCAGAGGCTCAGTGAAATCGAAATCGCCGTGAAGATGCGGTGTACCCGCGGCTAGACGGAAAGACCCCGTGAACCTTTACTGCAGCTTGACATTGAACTTTGATCTTACTTGTGTAGGATAGGTGGGAGGCTTTGAAACCGAGACGCTAGTTTCGGTGGAGCCAATCTTGAAATACCACCCTGGTAATATTGAGGTTCTAACTCTGCTCCATGATCTGGAGCGAGGACCATGTCTGGTGGGTAGTTTGACTGGGGCGGTCTCCTCCTAAAGAGTAACGGAGGAGTACGAAGGTGCGCTCAGCGTGGTCGGAAATCACGCGTAGAGTATAAAGGCAAAAGCGCGCTTAACTGCGAGACCCACAAGTCGAGCAGGTACGAAAGTAGGTCTTAGTGATCCGGTGGTTCTGTATGGAAGGGCCATCGCTCAACGGATAAAAGGTACTCTGGGGATAACAGGCTGATACCGCCCAAGAGTTCATATCGACGGCGGTGTTTGGCACCTCGATGTCGGCTCATCTCATCCTGGGGCTGAAGCAGGTCCCAAGGGTATGGCTGTTCGCCATTTAAAGAGGTACGCGAGCTGGGTTTAGAACGTCGTGAGACAGTTCGGTCCCTATCTACCGTGGGCGCTGGAAATTTGAGAGGATCTGCTCCTAGTACGAGAGGACCAGAGTGGACGAACCTCTGGTGTACCGGTTGTGACGCCAGTCGCATCGCCGGGTAGCTATGTTCGGAAGGGATAACCGCTGAAAGCATCTAAGCGGGAAGCCTACCTCAAGATAAGATTTCCCTTGGACTTTATGTCCACTAAAGAGCCGTTGAAGACTACGACGTTGATAGGTTGGGTGTGGAAGTGCGGTGACGCATGAAGCTGACCAATACTAATTGCTCGTGAGGCTTGACTATACAACACCCAAACGGTTGTATATATAGCATCAATTGATTCGATATTAAGCAAAATAACTTGATTTAGTTAACGCTTAAGAACAAAATACTGCAACTCAGATATGATCTGTTAATAACTCATTTGGTAGAAAACTTAGCACGAAGAGCACTGCTCTGAGATTAGACTAAGCAAGTATCCATAACAGTTGTGCTGGCGACAATAGCAAGAGTGAACCACCTGATCCCTTCCCGAACTCAGAAGTGAAACCTCTTAGCGCTGATGGTAGTGTGGGGTTACCCATGTGAGAGTAAGTCATCGCCAGCTCATTATTCGAAACACCCCCTGACTAGTCCAGGGGGTGTTTTTTTTATGCGGGAAGGAAAAGAGGGAAGAAGAAAAACAAAGAATTCTTCATTCATTTTTATGTGATTTTTAAATTAAAGGCTGAAAGGCGTATACTATCCGTGTTATTGATGAAAAGCTCATGTCTGATTTAGCTTCAAACGCTCATTATATTGAATACGGCACACGACCATTTCTTGCCATTTTATTTTCTTTATTTTTAGCAGGCTTCGCAATTTTTTCATCGTTGTATTGTGTACAACCGATGATGCCAATTTTTGCGGATTTCTTTCATGTCAGTCCGACACATAGCAGTTTCCCTTTATCTTTTTCTACTATTGCTTTAGCAATAGGACTACTTTTCACCGGTTTGATTTCAGATCGATTCGGTCGTAAGCCTGTGATGGTCATCGCTTTATTTTTGGCAGCATCACTTTCAATTATCAGTTCTATATTTCCCCTTTGGGAAATATTTTTACTGAATCGCGTGCTGATCGGATTAAGTGTTAGCGGTGTTGCTGCTGTTGCAATGACTTATATTGGAGAGGAAATTGCGCAAAAAGATATAGGCTTTGCAATGGGCCTGTATATTTCAGGGACCGCAATTGGCGGAATGGGGGGGCGTCTCATTGCTGGGGTATTGATTGATTATATTAGTTGGCAAAATGCCATGATGATTATCGGCATCATTAACCTCTGTATAGCCACAGCGTTCTTCTTATTACTTCCAGCATCTCAACATTTTCAAGCTTATCCCATTCGTTTCAACCGATTTTATGAATCTTTCGTTAAAAATTTAGCAGATCCAAAGCTGAGAATTTTATTCCTTCAAGGCTTTATCCTCATGGGATGTTTTGTCTCTATATTTAACTATATGAGCTACCACCTATTAGACGAACCTTATCAACTTTCTCAAACATGGATTGGACTAATCTCCATAGCATATTTGGCAGGAATATATAGTTCATCTCGGGCTGCAAGTTGGGGGAAACGCTTTGGCCGGGCAAAAATTTTACCTTCGATGCTGATCATGATGTTGTTGGGGCTGTTGATCATGCTCATTCCGGCATTTTGGTCAGTCATTTTGGGACTGATTGTATTCACTTTTGCTTTTTTTGCAGCGCATTCCACGGCAAGTAGTTGGGTTTCGGTTCAATCCCTGCAGTACCGTGCCGTAGGTTCATCGCTGTATTTATTTTGCTACTATTTAGGTTCTAGTATCTTGGGTAGTAGTAGTGGTTTGGTTTGGGAAATGTCTGGTTGGATGGGGTTGACGAGCTTTATTGCTGTTATTTTGATGATCGGTTTATTTTTAGCAATACAATTGAATAAATTAAAATAGAAATATGTGAATAAGCTATTATTTAATATTCGTTTTACATCTATTTTTTAATATAAATAACACTATAAAAATGGCGGAATTTACTATTTTTATGATTATAAAACTTTAGTCTAATATTTTTTTAAAAGGTGCCTCATAATAATGAAATGCATCAAAATATAATATATAAAATATTTTTGGTTATCATTCTTCAAATTTAATATATTTTTAAATAATTGATATTAATATTTTATTTGTATTTTTTTAATGTTTTTGCATTTATTTTTAGTTGGAATTATAAATAGATCATCATTAGTTTTAAACTGAAGGTGATTATGAAAAATATAACTATTTTAATGATGGCTTTGGTTTTTATCTTAATTTCAGCTTGTGCAAATACCACGAATTTAGGGACAGCAGGCGCAGAGCGAAAACAGTTTTTTATCGTTCCTCAAAAGTTATTAACTAAACAGGCGGATAGATCGTATCAACAATTTATTCATCAGGCGAAAGACAAGAAACTTTTGATCATCGATCCGAAATTGGATCAAGTTTTAAATAAACTCAAAAAAAATGCGGAGTTTTACCGCCATGGTTCGAGTCAATGGGATTGGCAAGTCAGTGGGAATCTCAATAAAGATTTAAATGCACATGGTTTTCCAAGTGGGAAAATTGTCATTAACACGGGTTTGTATTGGAGTTTAAAGCTGACTGAAGATGAATTGGCATTTGTGATGGCGCATGAAATGGCACATGCTCTGCGTGATCATCATCGTGAAAAGATTTCCCTGCTGTTTGCAAGTCAGGTGGCGATGATTTCTTCAACTGCGGGTATCGGTGCGCTTGCAACGGCTGCCAGTAGTGTGACTGGGCAAGCGGTTTTTCTGCCTAAAGTTTCAAAATTTGAACTAGAAGCTGATGTCCTTGCACTTGATCTGATGTCGAAAGCGGGCTTTGATCCAAATGCAGCATTGAGTTTTTGGCAAAAATATCAGCAGGAAACGACACGCCGTCAAATGCTTGATGTAAAACCATTGATGACTCAAGACAGTATAGATAAGCGTAAGATTTATATTGAAAAATATTTACCTGAAATGCACATTCAATTTCAACAGGCGCAGGCTTTAATGTTGAATAAAATGTGATAACTCATGGCACATTCTAGGTTGATTTAAACTAAAGCAAAGTTACAAATGATTTATTTAAATCTTGTTTTATAGTCGTGCTACAGCACTATTACATCTGATGTCTATATAAAACAATTCAATGATTCTGTAGCTATTGTATAAATTATAATCAAGCATGATGAATGGAATTCATGGTAAAATGATCGGCTTTCATCTTCTTTGATCTTTTTTCAGATCATTCCATCTGCCAGCCGAGAATTGCTAGCCATGTCTACTGCTTATACTATGCAGACTGCGCCAAAAGCGTTGTTTGATTACGACAAATATTGGGCGTCTTGTTTTGACCCTGCGCCATTTTTGCCGATGTCACGCGAAGAAATGGATCAACTCGGTTGGGACAGCTGCGACTTTATTTTGGTTTGTGGCGATGCGTATATCGATCATCCATCATTCTGTTCAGGGATCATCGGCCGTACCCTTGAAGCGCAAGGCTTCCGTGTCGGGATTATTGCTCAGCCAGACTGGACCAATGTAGAAGCCTTCCGTGTATTGGGTAAACCGAATATTGCTTGGGGCGTGACTGCCGGCAACATGGATTCGATGATCAACCGTTATACAGCTGACCGTAAAATCCGTTCGGATGATGCGTATTCTCCGGATAATCAACCGAATAAACGTCCAGACCGTGCAGCAACGGTATATTGCCAACGTGTGCGTGAAGCTTATCCAGATGTGCCTGTATTATTGGGCGGTATTGAAGCCTCGCTGCGCCGTATTGCACATTATGATTATTGGTCAGACAAAGTCCGCCGTTCAGTATTGATGGACTCGAAAGCCGATCTATTGATGTATGGTAATGGTGAACGTTCAATCACGGAAATCATGCATCGTTTGGCTCGCGGTGAAAAAATCCAAGAGATTACGGATGTCCGCGGTACTGCATTTATTGTGAATAAAAATAACCGGGCTTCAAAAGCGAAGTTTGTTGAAATCGCATCAAATGATGTCGATGCGATTGGCCGTGTCGATCCGATCATTAACCCGTACGTGATGACTGAAGACCTTGAAGGCTGTGAAATCGAGAAAGGCAAAGACAGCGTTACGCAATATCAGGGCTTCCAAAAAGAGGCGGTAGCAAATCCGATTGTTCGTGAAGGCGATAATTTAGACGCCGACACGCAAATCGTGCAGCTGCAACCTGCATCAAAAGCCATTAAGCATAAATTGCCGCCGCGTGAATTGGCGGTGATTCGTTTGCCTGCCTATGAAGATGTGGCGAATGATCCTGTGCTGTATGCACATGCCAACCGTATTTTGCATTTGGAAACCAATCCGGGCAATGCGCGCGCGATGGTGCAAAAGCATGGTGAACGTGATGTCTGGTTAAATCCACCACCGATTCCATTGACGACGGAAGAGATGGACTACGTGTTTGATTTACCCTATGCACGTCTGCCACATCCTGCGTATGGTGAAGCGCGTTTTCCTGCCTTTGACATGATTAAGTTCTCTGTGAACATTATGCGCGGCTGTTTTGGCGGCTGTACCTTCTGCTCAATTACAGAGCATGAAGGGCGTATCATCCAAAACCGTTCTGAAGAATCGATTTTGCGTGAAGTTGAAAAAATTCGTGATACAGCACCGGGCTTTACCGGGATCATTTCTGACTTAGGCGGACCAACGGCCAATATGTACCGTTTGGCATGTAAAGATCCTGAGATTGAAAAGAACTGTCGTAAGCCGTCGTGTGTATTCCCGGGTGTATGTCAAAACTTACATACCGATCATGCGCCTTTAACCCAGTTATACCGTAAAGCGCGTTCATTGCCGGGGATTAAAAAGATTCTGATCGGTTCTGGTTTACGCTATGACCTTGCAGTGTTAAACCCAGAATATGTCAAAGAATTGGTGACACATCATGTCGGCGGTTACCTGAAGATTGCGCCAGAACATACCGAAAAAGGCCCATTGTCGAAGATGATGAAGCCGGGGATCGGGACCTATGACCGTTTCAAACAAATGTTTGATCGTTTCAGTAAGGAAGCAGGGAAAGAGCAGTATCTCATTCCTTACTTTATTGCAGCGCATCCGGGTACGACGGACTATGACATGATGAACTTGGCGATTTGGCTGAAGAAGAATGGTTTCCGTGCCGATCAGGTACAAACCTTCTATCCATCACCAATGGCGACTGCAACCACCATGTATTACACCGGTAAAAACCCGCTGGCTAAAGTGGCGCGTTATACCGAAAATGTCGATATCGTGAAAGGTGAAAAACGCCGCCGTTTACATAAAGCCTTCTTGCGCTACCATGATCCAAACAACTGGCCGTTGCTACGTGAAGCGCTTAAAGAAATGGGGCGTCAGGATCTGATTGGCAACTCAAAACAGCATTTGATTCCGACGTATCAACCGGTTGGCAGTGCTGAGGGTCAATACCAATCTGCACGTAAAAAGAACTCAAGCATTGCGGGTGATTCACAAAAACGTACAGGCGAACAAGGTAATCGGACTAAGGCTGCTCAATCGCGTCCTTCAAACACCAAGAAGCGTCCTGAGCGCGGTCAAATCTTGACGCAGCATACTGGTCTGCCGCCGCGTGAAACGGGTGATGCGAAAAAACCTTTTGGCGGTCCGAAACCCAAAGGAAAATCGAAGCCTAAATCACGCGCTTAAAATGATTAAATAAAAAAAGACACTTCGGTGTCTTTTTTTATGGGTGTTATGCTCGGCAGCATCAGACAGTTTGCATTTTTATATGCTGTTACAAGCTCAATGCCATATGTGTGTCGGTTATCTCAATGAAATACGAGCAAAATTTGACAGCTTATCGGAATTGTCTGACAGTGAGAGGAAATGCACTTGCTGTCGTTTTAGCGAATGATCTAAAGTATCTGTATATAGCAATGGATGCTATTACTCTGAACGAAGTGGCATGTGATGTTTGACGCTTTAAGTTTGCAACTTTTTGTCAGTTTAAATACGTATTGTGTGAAAGTTAGAGTTATTTTTTTTAATAGGAAATTAAAAAAATAATACTGGTTGTATACTTCGTCTTCATAAGAAGTATGTCAAAAACCAAAAATATAAGAAATATAAAGGATTATGAGATGACTATATACATAGTAATAGGGAGTATTTTACTCTTCTGTGTGCTCATAATGGCTTGGAAAAGTTTAGAAGGTGATTCTAAGCAACAAGATAGCGCATTGAAACAACGTGCTATTTTCAACATTAATGAGCAATTAACCTACACGCGTTTAAAAGAAATTTTGCCTAAGCATACGATCCTTGCGCACGTGTCTTTTGATGCACTGTTGACCACGAAATACTATCGTACGCGGAATAAGTATCGAAATATGGTGGCGGACTTTGTCGTCCTAGATGAACAGCATCAGATCTTGGCGATCGTCGCTTTAGATGATCCGATGGTGCTAAAACGGATGCAGCAGTCGCAATATCAAGATGCTTTGCTCGCTTTGGCAGGCTATCGGGTCATTCGTTATGATGATGTGCCTGAGTACGTTCAATTACGCGAAGATTTCTTAAATGAGCAGCGTGTACAAGCGCCATTTGTACCGGTTAATGATCTGAAAAAATATCATTTATATTCAGATTTGGAACGTAAAAAGATCAAAATTATTGGATCTTAGGGATTCAAAGAGCAAAGTCTTTTGCAAAAAAAGCATGTCTTTAGACATGCTTTTTTTAATGATTATTCAGGCTTAACGGCTACGACGGTTAATTCTACCAGTACACGCGGGTCGTATAATTTGGCTTCAACACAAGTTCTGGGTAATGCTTCAATGTCTGACACCCACGTATCCCATACCTCATTAAATGCTGCATAATCCTGTTCAATATCTTTAAGATAAATGGTCACTGACATAATGTAGCTTTTATCTGTACCGGCATCTGCAAGAAATTGATCAATGATCTCAAATGTTTGCTGTGTTTGTCCTTTAATGTCTAAATCAAGGTCTGTTGCCAATTGACCTGCCAAATGAACCAATTGACCAGAAATAGCGATTTCGGAAAAGCGTTTTGAAACATGCAGGCGTTGGATGGTCATGCGGAATATCCTGAAAGCAAAAAGGTCACTTAATCTTGAGTTTTAGGCATTGTAGTTGCAACCAAAGCCGTCAATAAACAGCCGACAGCAAGGTAGATTGCCACATAATGCCATGAACCATCACCCCAAATCACCAAAGCTGCTGCAATCATTGGGGTAAAGCCACCACCGATAATACTGGCCACTTGATAGCCGACACCTGCGCCACTGTAGCGATAGGCGGTACCAAACAAGGAGGTAAAAATCGGTTGGTGTACACTCACCACCATATCATGGGCAATATTGGCAAGGAAAATTGCACCGACAATAATCAGCCAAGTATTTTGTGCATCAAGGGCCATGAAGAAGGGAAAAGCTGAAAGCGCACCAATTAAGCCACCCAGCACGCACATTTTACGATGATCAAATCGATCTGCTAGCCACGCAAAGAGCGGAATGCTGAAGCAGCTAATGGCACCAACCATTAAGGTGATATTCAGGAAGAACTGTTTGTCCATGCCCAATTGAGCGGTGGAATAATTCAGTGCAAAGTTCGTCACCAAATACATGGTGAGTAACTCGGTCAGGCGCAGCGCAATAATGTAGAAAAAGGCTTTTGGGTGTTGGCTAATCGCTTGCAGAATCGGTAATTTTTGCGGCGTTTGTCGAGCTTTGACCACATGGTCGACGAATTCTTGAGATTCGTCTTGATCACGTCGAATCCACATCGCGATAGCCAGCAACACAATACTGGCAATAAAGGGAATTCGCCATGCCCAATCAGCAAAAGCATCTTCACCCAAAGTGGCAATAATCAACGACACAGCGCCTGTTGCAAGAACAAGTCCGACGCCATAGCCAATTTGTACACCACTGCTGTAAAAGGCTTTTTTGCCTTTCGGGGCATTTTCTACAGCCATCAGGGCAGCGCCGCCCCATTCTCCACCGACCGCAAAACCTTGTATTGCCCGAAGTGTCACGAGCAGGATCGGGGCCCACCAACCGATGGCCGCAAAATTGGGTAATAAACCAATGCCGACCGTCGAAATGCCCATCAGGATGACGGTGAGCACCAACATTTTCTTACGACCCAGCTTGTCACCAAAATGTCCAAACACAATGCCGCCTAATGGACGGAACAGGAAGCCAACGCCAAAGGTCGCTAAAGCAGCAAGCGTGCCCATATTGTTGCCAATACTGGGGAAAAACTGATCTTTGAAAATGAGTGCGGCAACAATGCCATAAAGTAAAAAATCGTACCAATCGACTACGGCACCAATGAAGCTACTTAATGCGGCTTTACGCGCACGTTGTTCTTGATTTTGTGAAATATTTTGAAGATTTGGAGCAGTTTTTGCAGAAGGCATACAGCGGGGTATTCCATGATTGACAACAGAGTTGCCCTGTAATATTCGGATTTGATCGTCACGCCAATCACAGGACAGCATGCTGAAAGTAAAGGTGATTTTCAGCATCTCAGCGCATACACGGATAATGTAGTGCGCTGATAGAGTACTCTAATTTTAGGCTTTGTGAATAGCAAATTGCTTTAATTTTGTTCTTCTGCCTAAATCTTAAGCAAATACGATCTTCTTGATGTTTTTAGAGCAGCGAAAGTTGTGCTTCTTGGTTTTGCGCACTTAATTGATAGACCCCTACGCCAATCAGACGAAATCGATCGTCCTCAGAAATATGCATTTCATGCAGTAATTGCTGCAATACCTGCGCAAGGTCTTCACGATGATTCAGTGACGTTTTAAAACTTTTACTGTGCTGTAGCACTTGGAAATTCTTCAGTTTTAATTTGGCCGATACACCGCGCGCGCTTAACTGCTTTTTTTCTAAACTAGACCAAACTTGGTCAATCAGTTTGGGCCAATAGGGCTGACATTGGTTCAGGGTGAGATCATCATCAAAAGTGGTTTCTTTGGAAATCTGCTGACGCTCGCGGCTAGATTGGACCGGTCGTTCATCAATCCCTTGTGCATACAGATAGAGTTGTCGGCCATATTTACCGAAATGATGAATCAGAACGGCTTCTTCAATTTGTTGTAAATCACCCAATGTATTGAGTTGCATGGCTTTTAATTTTTCTTGAGTCACTTTTCCCACACCGGGTATTTTTTTCAGTGCCAAGTCATGGATGAAATGCAAAACTTGAGACGGTTTGATAATACAAATGCCATTGGGTTTGTTCCAATCAGAAGCAACTTTAGCCAAAAATTTATTGGGCGCGACACCTGCGGAGGCAGTTAAACCAGTGCTTTGTAAAATCTCTGCCTGAATTCGCATAGCGACTTCGGTAGCGCTCGGAATGTGTTGTAAATTTTCTGTGACGTCCAAATAAGCTTCGTCTAAAGATAGTGGCTCAATCAGCGACGTATAGCGTTGAAAAATGGCATGAATTTGCGCCGAAACAGCACGATATTTTTCAAAATTAGGTTCGATCACCACGACCTGTGGGCAGAGTTTACGGGCCTGTGCCATCGACATTGCAGAACGTAAACCAAATTCACGTGCAGGATAGGATGCGGCACAGATGACTGCACGAGGGTGATGTGAAGACACAACAACAGGAAGCTGCTTGAGTTCTGGACGTTCCCGCAGCTCTACTGATGCAAAGAATGCATCCATGTCGATATGTATGATTTTCCTCATGCCTAGTTAGATCAGTGCCTAAAAATTGAATGTCAGTATCGCACAGTCAATCCAACGCTTTCCTCAATTTTTTAACTCGAACGACACAGGTTGACTGAGTAAAACCACCTTGGTGTTTTGAGCTGCTGCCGACTGTATCAATAGATTTAGACTTTGAGGGATGTCATCGGCAAAGCGGGGTAAAAATTCGAGCTCTGGATTCAGTGGTTTGAAAAAATTATCCCAATGAATTGGAATCACGGTGCTGGGTTGAAGAGTCGCTAAGGTTTCTTTGAAATATTGCTGTTGAAACACTGTCGTTTGCTTGGAAAGCTGAGCGATGCCTAAAAATAAGGTATCGACTTTTAGTTTTTGCAACTGTTTGGGCACAGCACCTGTACTGGCTTTGACTAAACTGTAATGTGGCCCATGTTGGATGAGATAGTCATATGATCCACCTTCTTTAAACTGACTAAAATGTGCAGGGAGTTGCAGTGGCTGCGAAATTTCTTCCCCCAAATCATCATTAACGGCCGTTGGCGGAGTATGTTGCGAGGGGATGGCAGTAATGGTGAATTTACCGATTTGCATCGGTTGCCAAGCTTGAACTTCGTGTAGTTGTGATTCATTGATTGGCGTTGCCCGTGCGATATTTAAGGTGCTTTTAGAGCCGACAATCATGGCCTTGGGGAGCTGGTGGGCCAACATTGGAATATCGAGCGTATGATCATAATGTGAATGAGTCACGAAAATAGCACGTGTGAGTTTTAAGTCGTATTGGTCGATATAGCTTTTTAATAAAGGCTGATCACTTTGAATCTGAGTGAATATGGTCTGACTAAGCGATGGACGAGTAAAGAAGCCATCGATGAGGATTTGCTCTTGGCCATCGTCAAACAGTAAGGTCGAAACGCCAAAGAATTTGACGTGATAGGGTGTCGCTGAGTGAGTATCTGTAGTGCTTTGTGTGGGATGTTGATAATGCCACGTTTTAAACGCTGCCAAGGTCCCCGAAGGTTGGACCATATAAGCCAACATCCCGATGGCGAGGACTATAAAGACTGAAAATATAATAAGAAAAATTTTTAAAATACGCATCCTGCGACTCAGTTTTCATGGATTATTTGCTTCGATGTTGTCCTGAGTCGGTGAATAAATCAACGGGGTTTGATCGGCGAAACGCCATTTTTGTCTAAAAACTCAGTCCATGCCTTGGCATCACCTGAAAATACATTTAAATCGACAGTGGTCGAGATGCCTTGAATTTGTCCTTGATTGGTATGTTGCCAAATCAGCCATTTCGGATTGTTTTTTAGATCGGGTGGGCCTTTATATTCACGGACCCACAGCGGTGTGTGTTTAAACTCGCCAGCTAAGACAATATTATAAAAAGACTTCGAGGTATAAAAAATCGGTTGTTTGCCATAATGGCGGTGCAAGCGATCATGCATATAAGTGATTTCTTTGAGTAACTGCTCTTTGCTGTAGGTGTTAATGCAGTTGGTGTCATATTCCAAATCAATCACGGGAGGAAGGGCATCTGCTTTTTTCGGCACGGAAGCAATAAAATTTTCCGCCTGAATCTTGCCATCACGGCACAGACGGTAAAAATGATAGGCCCCAACTAAAAAGCCGTTTTCCCGTGCTTGCAGCCAGTTATCTTGAAATTTTCGATCTTTAAAATCACCACCTTCTGTGGCTTTGAGATAAACGAATTGGTATTTTTTAGGTGAAATTTTTGACCATTGAATATCTTTTTGATGATGAGAAACATCAAAACCTTTGACGGGATATTCTTCTGCAGATGCAGGGCGATGCGGCATCACGGCTAAATAACCTAATCCAGCCACCACCATGACGCCGCTGATAGCGCTGAGTGCAATAATCGGGCTGTATTTTTTGAGTGAACTTTTAGAGGTACGTGATTTGGCTTTTTTAGGCATGAAAATGTATCCAAGTGTCCTTTTTATCATAACCCTTTAAGGGCTGATCTGTCATAGATTTGCCCGATGAGACAGGTTTAGACATCCACATGTTTAGGAATCTGCCAAAAAATCGCTGCGGTAATCAGGTTAATGCAGCCGAGTAAAATCAAGGTGCTATGGAATGCCGTTTCGATTTGTGCAGCACCATAATAGGCCGTAAACACGTTGACTAAAGTCCCTGCCAAAGCTACACCGATACTCATCGACACCATCATAATCATCGACAAGAAACTGTTGCCACTGCTGGCATCTTGTTGGGGTAAATCTTTGAGGGTTAAGGTATTCATCGAAACGAATTGCAGCGAGTTTAAAATACCAAAAATAAAAAAGTGTAAGGCACGTAACCAAGTGGGGGTTTCAGCCGTAGAGAGTGCAAAACTGCAAATACAGGCGCCGACCAAGAAGGTATTTACCAATAACACTTTACGATAGCCAAAGCGTTGAATAATTTGACGAATAATCGGTTTTGATGCCAATGAGCCGAGTACCGTCGGTATCATCAATAACCCTGTGATAAAGGGCTCAAAGCCAAAAGCCACTTGTAGCATTAAGGGAATCAAAAATGGCATGGCATTGCCGCCAAGGCGGGCAAAGAAGTTGCCGATAATGCCGATAGCATAGATCCGATTTTGAAATAATTGACTGCGAAACAGCGCATTGGCGTGGGTATGTGCATGAAAGGCATAGATCAAACTAGCGATGATCCCCGCAGCGACCAAAAGCAGGCTCCACCATAGCGGCAGATGCGGGCTGGCAAAGTTTTCAATGCCTAATGATAAACCCACCATGGCGACGACCAATAAGAAAAAACCCATAAAGTCGAATCGTTTTACGCTCGGTTCGGTCACATTGGGCATGGCTTTAAAGGTAATAAGTACCCCTAGCAGTCCCATTGGAATGTTTATTAAAAATATCCAATGCCATGTTGCGACTTCCACCATCCAACCGCCAAGGGTAGGACCAATTAAGGGCCCCATTAAACCAGCAAGGCTCATTAGACTCATGGCCGATAAAAACTGTGTCCGAGGAATCACTTTAAGCATCGCCAAACGCCCAACAGGTAGCAGTAATGCGCCACCTATGCCCTGAATTACCCGATAAACCAGCAGCTCATTCAGGCTATTGGCCATACCGCAGCCTAGCGATGCTAACGTAAAAATAATGATGGCTGTGAAATAAGTATTTCGTACGCCAAAACGATCGGCCAACCAACCACTTAAGGGAATACACGCCGCAACGGACAAGACATAGGCCACGACCACACTATGCATTTGTAGAGGGTCTTCGCCCAAACTTCTTGCCATCGCTGGGATTGCGGTATTGACGATGGTCGTATCCAGGCCTTGCATAAAAAAGCCAATAGAGACCAATAGCACTAGAAGTCTAAATTCGGGTTGTAAAGCCTGATGCGTTGGCGTGCTATTCATAAGTCAATAAAGCTGAGATTTTTAAACAGTTTAAATGAATATTGCCATTTGGATGTAGTAAAAGCTTTGCATAATTGAGCCAAAAAATTGCAAGAAAAATGCAATGAGAGTTTCATCTCTATGCAACCTAATGTTTATAAATTGGTCATATTTTAATAAAAGACGAATGAAAACATGAAACTACAAGTTTCGGTACTGATATGGTTAAACAAGGCGATGTGGGACCTGAAGGTCTGATTTTTATTGCGGCCAAAGATTCACCCAATGCTCAACCTTTGTTGGTGGTTGGAAATGAAGTGAGCGGTAGCACGGCGGTTTATCAGATTAAATTGAAATAATTAAAGTTTAAAGCATTTGTTTTATTTGAGGTTTTTGTTTTAGTGTCGAGAAATGCACGGAACGAAATTGTATGAACGCCAGATAAACTGTCATAATGCGCTCAAGTCCTTCATTTATTGGAGGGCTTTTTCTTTATGGCAAAGGTGTTTTGTTTTCATGACAATCGAAATTCTGATGGTCATAGGCTTCTGTCTCGCGGCCTATTCTATTGTCGGTAATGATGTGCCACAGACATTGGGAACCTTTATTTCATCCAATGCACATCGCCCTTGGTGGCTGTTGTGGATCTATGTCAGCAGTATTTTAGCCATTGTATTGGTTTATGGTTGGTACAGTTCTGGCGTGGGGGATGCATCTTATGGTCGTTTAGAAACGATTCCATTTCCTGCAGAAGGGGTCACGTGGCTCTATATTGTGCCACCGATCTTACTGATCATTTTGACTCGCTACGGAATCCCAGTCAGCACCACATTCTTAGTGTTGACGATCTTCTCTCCGAGTAGTCTCGGTTCGATGTTAACCAAGTCGATGATGGGTTACGCGGTTGCTTTTGTTGTCGCGATTATTGTTTATCGTTTTGTGATTAAAGGCATCTCGGTTTATTTCAGTAAAACACGTGATGAAACCCCCTCGAATATTTGGGTGGGACTACAGTGGGTTTCGACGGCATTTTTATGGAGTCAGTGGCTGATTCAGGATTTGGCCAATATTTTTGTCTACGTCCCTCGTCAGGTGCCGCTGGAGTTCCTGATTTTTGCAATTGTGGTGTTTATCGTACTGCTTGGGATCATTTTGTACCAACGTGGTGGAGCGATTCAGGGCATTATCGACACCAAAACAGGTGTGGCTGATATCCGCTCGGCAACCATTATCGACTTTATGTATGCCTTGATTTTATTGGTGTTCAAAGAGTGGAGTAATATTCCAATGAGTACCACTTGGGTGTTCTTGGGCTTACTCGCAGGACGTGAATTTGCCATGTCCATGCATTTACATGAAGTGAATAAATATCGAACTTCACGAAATGTCAGCAAAGATGCGATGAAATTGATGCTTGGTTTATTGATGAGTATTTTCTTAGCGACAACCTTGCCATGGTTCTATCGTGTGGTGTCGGGTTAAGTCGGCACGATATAGATTTGAAGTAGGACATCGAGTAATAAAAAAGGGGAATGATTTATTCCCCTTTTTAACATCCAAAATACAGTTAGACCACGAAATTTTTCGGGCAATCTAAATTTTTCAGTGCGCTAAAGATCTGCTTCGAAGAATTACATACGATCAGTTTGGCACGATGCTGCGGCGGCAAGAAACCTTCAGCGACCGCATGGTCTAATTGTGCAATCAGTGCATCATAGAAGCCATTGACGTTATAAAGCATCATCGGTTTTTGGTGTTGATTCAACTGTCCCCAAGTGGCGATTTCTAGAATTTCTTCGAATGTTCCAAGACCACCGGGCAGGGCAACAAAGGCACTTGCACGTTCTGCCATCATGGCTTTACGTTCATGCATACTGCGTACGACGTGTAGTTCAGTCAAATGATTATGTGCAATTTCATAATCCAACATAAACTCAGGAATCACACCCACAGCTTCGCCGCCATGATCGACCACAGCGTCAGCAACTTGACCCATCAGGCCAATACTGGCGCCACCATAGACCAGACCAAAACCATGTTCAGCCAAGCCTTGCGCCAATGCAATGGCTTTTTCTTGATAAATTGGATTGTTACCAGAGCGGGAGCCGCAATACAGTGCGATTAAAGGTTGTGTTGTAGCAGGAGAAGGATTACCACGTTTTTCTGTCATTTTTAATCCGCTATTCATTACGTTTTAATTTTACCTTAGCATGTTATTTTTTATGACACTACATTGGCAGCTAAATATGACAATTTAATGTCATCATTGGGTTTAAATTCTTCCATACTGAGATTGTACTTTGGTAAAAAAGGGTGAATTTTTACCTTAACTTGCTATACTTAAAACTTCATTTTAAGCTAAAGAACCGTCATGGGTAGTGGTTGTTGTCACTCAGCACACATCAAAATATTAGAAAGAACGCCATTAAAAGCGTTTGCGCATGTCCAATGCATTTCATCTTCAAATCAGCATGATCTACGTGTGAATAACATTCAGGAGATACAACCATGATCTTTGAATGGATGTCCGATCCTTCTGCATGGGTGGGATTATTGACACTGGTGGTGCTTGAGATTGTTTTAGGTATCGATAACCTGGTTTTTATTGCGATTCTTGCGGAAAAATTACCGCCAGAACAGCGTAATACTGCACGGATTGTCGGCTTATTGCTTGCATTGTGTATGCGATTGATCTTACTGGCCTCGATTGCATGGGTGGTGACCCTAACCAACCCACTGTTCCATATTTTCGACCATCCATTTTCCGGTCGAGATCTAATTTTACTGTTTGGTGGGGTGTTCTTGCTATTTAAAGGCACCATGGAACTGCGTGAACGTCTTGAAAACAAGCCTATGCTAAAGGAAGAAAATCCTGTGCATGCGACGTTTTGGATGGTGATTGTGCAGATTGTGGTGCTCGATGCCGTGTTCTCGCTCGATAGCGTGATTACCGCTGTTGGGATGGTGAAACACCTTTCTGTCATGATGATTGCGGTCATTATTGCTGTCGGCATTATGCTGTGGGCATCTAAACCACTGATGAACTTCGTGAACCGTCACCCAACGGTGGTGATTCTGTGCCTGTGCTTCTTAATGATGATCGGTTTCTCGCTCTTGGTCGAAGGCTTTGGTTTCCATATTCCAAAAGGTTACTTATACGCGGCCATTGGTTTCTCTGTCATGATTGAGTTCTTGAACCAAACCATGCGTCATAATCAGGAAAAAATGGTGACAACCACAGACTTACGTTATCGCACAGCCTCAGCAGTGATGCGTATGCTCGGTGGGAAAAATGTTGCAGACAATCAAAATGAAAATGAAGATGTGCTTGCAACACGTGCTTTTGCTGATGAAGTCTTTGATGAAGACAACGGGGTTTACCACAGTGTCATGGTACAAGGGGTACTGGGTTTATCTGAGCGTCCAGTAAAGTCCGTGATGACACCTCGTCCTGAACTGGAATGGATTGATTTAGATGAAGAACCTGAGGCGATTCGTGCTCAATTACTCAGTACCACGCATTCACGTTTAATTGTGGCACATGGTGAGCTTGACAATATTGCGGGTGCGGTACTGACTCATAAAGTCATGAATGACTATATTGAAACGGGCGTACTCGATTTCGAAAAACATCTCCGTGAGCCAGTGGTGGTGCATGAAAATGCTCAAGTTTTGATGGTGATGGAACAGCTACGTCAAGCGCCGTTGCAAATGGCCTTGGTGTTAAACGAATACGGTTCAATTGAAGGGATTGCAACACCGATTGATGTCTTAGAAGCGATTGCTGGTGAGTTCCCTGATGAAGATGAACCAGAGACGGCAGCAGAAAGTCTCGATGATGGTTCATTGTTACTCGATGGCTCAACCGATATTCGCCACGTGTCTTTATTGTTGGGTCGTGACTTGGTGGATGATGCTGAACAGTATTCGACATTGTCCGGATATATCTTATTTCATTTGGGCCGTTTACCAGCCAATGGTGAAAAATTCAAAGCGGATGAACACATCTTTGAAGTGGTCACAATGGATGGCCATAAGATCGAAAAAGTGCATGTCATTCCCATGCCAACTGAAGATTAAGCTGAAGCCAAGAGAACATTCAGCTTAATCTATATAGATCAATATTGATTCACATACTGCTGATGAAAATTGTGTGGAAAGATCCGTTAAAATAGCCTGCATTGTCAGGCTATTTTTTATGGAAACAAATATGTCACAAGTCCAATGTCCATGTGGCAAAGGTGAATATGGTAGCTGTTGTCAGCCCTTACATACGGGGCGTGAAAATGCACAGACTGCAGAGCAGTTGATGCGTTCACGTTATAGTGCTTTTGCACAGCATGAGATTGATTATATTGTACAAACAACTGCGCTTGGACAGCAGCAAGCCTTGGATGTGAGTGCCATTGCAGCGTGGAGTCAGGCCAATCAGTGGTTAAAACTTGAAGTTGTACAAGCCCAAGAAAAACTCGATAAAAACCATGCTCAAGTTGAATTTAAAGCCCATTATCACGATGGGCATCAAGCGCAGGTACATCATGAAATTTCACACTTTGTGAAGTTCGAGCAGCGCTGGTATTTCCTTGATCCGACCACAGAGATGCAAATCACCATGAAGCAACCATGTATTTGTGGCTCTGGACGAAAATTTAAACAATGTTGTGCGCAATTTTTATAACATTTGAGCAGATTTAGCTTAGAATAGCGCGCATCTCAACCCTCAGTGGAAGAAGGGCGATGTTACTTACCGTTATTTATATTATCGCAATTACGGCAGAAGCAATGACAGGTGCATTGTCTGCGGGTCGGCGGAGTATGGACTGGTTTGGGGTAACATTGATTGCCTGTGTCACGGCACTGGGGGGCGGTTCGGTTCGTGATGTGCTGCTTGGGCACTATCCACTGACTTGGGTTAAGCATCCAGAATATCTCATGCTGACCTGCTTTGCTGCATTTGTCACCATCCTGATTGCAAAGTGGATGCGTCATCTTCGTAATATCTTCTTGGTTCTCGATGCCCTTGGTCTCATTGGTTTTACCATTATTGGCTGTCAAATCGCTTTAGAAATGGGACATGGTTTTGTCGTTTCTGCGGTAGCAGGGGTGTTAACTGGGGTCTCTGGCGGTATTTTACGAGATATCCTGTGTAACGATGTCCCACTGGTGTTCCGTCGTGAACTTTATGCCAGTATTTCTTTTGTGTCCGTGATTTGTTATTGGCTCTGCATTGAGATTGGCTTATCGCTAGAATTGACCGTCATTGCGACGCTCATTTTCGGTTTCACCTTACGTCTGATCGCCATTTACTTTGGCTTAGAAATGCCTAAATTTATTTATAAAGATGATGATGATCAGTCAGTATCTTCAAAAGATTTGTCATAGCCGCGTTGCTATAACATCACATTAAAATGCTAAAAAGACGGATCAATGGTCGGTCTTTTGCATGGATCTATACTAAAAAACGCAAAATCATACATCCTGTTGGGAAAGCAGTGTTCATCCTTCCACCAGTTCAGAGATCTTGTTATGGACTTAGTCTCACGTATACAACGCTTACCCATCGGTAAGTTTCACTACACTTTACTTTGGGTTATTGGCCTTGGCTGGATGTTTGATGCCATGGATACGGGACTCATTTCCTTCATCTTAGCGAAAATGGCTGAAGATTGGGCTATGACGCCAAATGATAAAAGTTGGGTGGTCTCGATTGGTTTTGTTGGGATGGCGATTGGCGCGGTGTTTTCTGGAGGACTGGCAGATCGCTTCGGCCGAAAAACAGTGTTTGCATGGACATTGGTGATTTATAGCTTAGCCACCGCTGCATGTGCGTTTGCACCTAATCTAACTTGGTTGTTGGTATTTCGTTTTATTGTCGGCTTAGGTTTAGGGGGGCAACTCCCAGTCGCGGTGACTTTGGTCAGTGAATATATTCCGGCTCATGTACGTGGACGTTTTATTGTCTTACTAGAAAGTTTTTGGGGGCTGGGCTGGTTGGTTGCTGCATTGGTATCACGCTTTATTATTCCGGATTTTGGTTGGCATGCAGCGTTCCTGATTGGCGGTATTCCTGCGTTATATGCAATCGTGATTTGGAAAATGGTGCCCGAATCGGTGCCTTATTTAATCAACCGTGGACGTTTTGATGAAGCACATGCATTGGTGAAAAAGATTGAAGCCAAATGTGGTGTAGAAGTTGTTGAAATCTTTGAAGTCAAACCAGTTGCAGAAAAGCACAATATCAGTTTTTCACAGTTGTGGTCAGGGATTTTTGCACGTCGTACTTTAATGCTGTGGCTCATTTGGTTCGGTATCGTCTTTTCTTATTACGGTATTTTTACATGGTTACCAAGCTTATTGGTCAAAGAAGGCTACACAATTGTTCAATCCTTTGAATATGTTTTGGTCATGATTTTGGCACAATTACCGGGTTATATTGCAGCTGCATGGTTGGTCGAAAAATTAGGTCGTAAAGCTACGTTGGCGGGCTTCATTGGGATGTGTGCCATTTCGGCATATTTCTTCGGTCAGTCTGGCAGTGTGACAGAGATTGTGATTTGGGGCTGTTTAATGTCCTTCTTTAATCTCGGTGCTTGGGGCGTACTTTACACCTATACACCAGAACAATACCCGGCCAATATTCGTGCCTTTGGTTCGGGCTGGGCGGGTGCCATTGGTCGGATCGGGGGCATTGCCGCGCCTTTTGCTGTGACACATATGATGGATATGGATCATGGTTTTAGCTATGTCTTTATGATGTTTACTGCAGTCTTAATTGCCGTTGCCGTGGTGATTTTGGTTTTAGGTGAGGAAACCAAAGGCAAAACTTTAGAATCCATTGGTCTATAAAGACTGTTGAATTTTTAGTTGATCATGGTGAATAAAATGGATATTTTTACGCCATAAGACACAATTTGTCGCAGAGTGTTAGATCATCCCCTTGTATAGGGGGCACCTGCGACATAGCATAAGAACCCAATAAAGAACGAACAATTTAGGATTACAGGTTGTTATGACAAGCCTTGCGCATCATGCGACAGAAAACCGTTCCGTAGCAGAATTTACCGAACAAGCATATCTCAACTACGCCATGTACGTGATTATGGATCGTGCATTGCCACATATCAGTGATGGTCTAAAACCCGTTCAGCGTCGTATCGTCTATGCGATGAGCGAGCTCGGGTTAAAGCCAACGGGTAAGCCAAAAAAATCTGCACGTACGGTTGGTGATGTACTGGGTAAATACCATCCTCACGGTGACTCAGCTTGTTATGAAGCCATGGTCCTCATGGCGCAGCCGTTTAGTTATCGCTATCCATTTATTGAAGGTCAGGGAAACTGGGGCTCACCAGATGATCCGAAATCCTTCGCAGCGATGCGATATACCGAAGCAAAACTGTCTGCTTATAGTGATTTATTATTGTCTGAGTTAGGACAAGGAACCTGTGATTGGCAGGATAACTTTGATGGTTCGATGAAAGAGCCAGTGAATTTACCAGCACGTGTTCCAAATATTTTACTCAACGGCACAACGGGTATTGCTGTGGGTATGGCAACGGATATTCCACCGCATAACTTACGTGAAGTGGTGAAGGGCACCATCGCCTTAATTCGCAATCCAAACTTAACCGATGAGAAAGTCGCAGAATATATTCCTGCACCTGATTTGCCGACACGTGCGGAAATTATTACCTCTCCAGAAGAATTACTTAAAATTCAAACCACGGGTCGCGGTAGTTATCGAACTCGTGCAGTGTACAGCATTGAGAAAAATGAAATCGTGATTACGGAGCTGCCGTATCAGGTTTCAGGTTCGAAAGTGATCACGCAGATTGCAGATCAAATGCAGGCGAAGAAGTTGCCATTGGTCACGGACTTACGTGATGAGTCAGATCATAAAAACCCAACACGTTTAGTGATCGTCCTGCGCTCAAACCGTATTGATGCTGAATCGGTGATGAGTCATCTATTTGCAACCACCGACTTAGAGTCGAGCTATCGTGTCAATATGAACATGATTGGCGCAGACGGTCGTCCACAAGTGAAATCGATCCGCCGTATTTTGTTGGAATGGATCGAAATCCGTAAAAATACCGTGACACGTCGTTTGACTTATCATCTGAATAAAATTGAAAAACGATTACATATACTTGCAGGCTTGATCATTGCTTATCTGAATATTGATGAAGTGATTCGTATTATTCGTGAAGAAGATCAGCCTAAACCGGTGTTGATGACGCATTTTAATATCGATGAAATTCAAGCCGAAGCGATTTTAGAACTCAAGTTACGTCATTTGGCAAAACTTGAAGAAATGGAAATGCGCCGTGAACAAGAAGAATTGGAAGCCAAAGCAGCCATTATTCGTGAACAATTGGCGAACCCTGAGTCATTAAAAGCATTGATCATTAATGAACTTAAAGAAGATGCGAAGAAATTTGGTGATGACCGCCGTTCTCCAATTGTGAAACGTGCAGAAGCCCATGCGATTAATGAACAAGATATGCTTCCTGCAGATCCTGTGACTGTGGTGTTGTCTGAAGCGGGTTGGATTCGCTCGGCGAAAGGGCATGAAGTCGATGCTGAGAACTTAAATTTCCGTGCAGGTGACCAATATCTCAGCCATGCGCAAGGTAAATCGAATCAACGCGTTTATGTCTTAGATGATGCCGGTCGTAGCTATGCTTTGGGCATCAATACTTTACCATCCGCGCGTGGTTTAGGTGAGCCTCTGAGTTCTAAACTTGCACCTGCAAGTGGTGTCGGCTTTAAACAAGTATTTATTGCTGAAGATGAAACAGAAGTCTTGGCGATGAGTAGTAAAGGCTATGGCTTTAAAACCCAAGCCAAAAACCTCGATACCAATGCAAAAGCAGGTAAAGCCTTTCTTAGCTTGTCTGAAGGGGCGGCGGTCATGAATTTAACGGCGATTGAGAATGCAACACATCTTGCACTCCTCAGTTCTGCGGGGCGTTTGCTGTTGGTTGAACTTGATGAATTACCAGTATTGAATAAGGGTAAAGGTAATAAATTGATACAACTTGAGGAAAAAGATCAAATTGTATCCATGACAACTTTGAATTTAGATGAAATAATTCAAGTGCTTGCAGGAAATCAACAATTAAAGCTTAAAGGCGACGATCTGCAAAAATATGTGGGTAAACGTGCATCGAAAGGCGTGTTGTTACCACGTGGATATCAAAAAGCAAATAAACTGTTCATTCAAAGATAATACTAGCATCCATGGAACGAAATACGTTATATATGCTGTTATTCGTGAAATGGATGCAATATTAAGCACAAACAAGTTAAATAATGGCCGCTTAATATTGAAAAAAAAACAGTTGGATTATTAAGGATTACGACAGGAGAATTGGGCGTTATGGAAAAGATTTGGTTCGCTGAATACCAAAAGACAGGGATTCCAGAAACTGTAGAATTACCCGCAGAAAATACCTCATTGGTCGATATTTTTGAGCGTAATTTTCAGAAGTTTGGCTCAAGAGATGCCTTTATCTTCATGGATAAAGTCTTAACTTTTAAAGAACTTGATGAAGCTAGCCGTAAATTTGCAACTTATTTGCAAAGTTTAGGTTTGGCACAAGGTTCACGCGTTGCAGTTATGATGCCTAACGTTCTTCAATATCCTGTTGTTGCATTAGGTGTATTCCGTGCTGGACTGGTATTGGTCAACGTGAATCCACTGTATACCTCTCGTGAGCTTGAACATCAATTAAATGACTCTGGTTCAGAGGCATTGGTTATCATTGAAAACTTTGCATCTGTTTACCAAGCGATTATTGGTAAAACCCCAGTAAAACATGTGATCGTGGCATCTGTGGGTGACATGCTTGGTACGCTGAAAGGCACATTGGTTAACTTTGTATTACGTTCAGTACGTAAACAAATTCCAGCTTGGAACATTCCAGGTCATATTCGCTTTAATGCAGCAATGTCTAAAGTGAGTGCAAACAATTACAAACGTCCAAACTTAACTCTAAGTGATACTGCAGTACTTCAATATACTGGTGGTACAACTGGCGTATCTAAAGGCGCAGAATTGACACATCGTAACCTTGTGTCAAACATGTTGCAGTGTGATGGTATTTTCCAAAGTAAATTTGGTCAGCAAGATGGTCAGCCAGATGATCGTATCTTCTGTGCATTACCGCTGTATCACATCTTTGCATTTATGGTGTGTGCACTTTACGGCATGTACAAAGGTCAGGCGAACGTATTGATTCCTAACCCGCGTGACCTACCTGCGGTAATGAAAGAATTACGTAAATACCAACCTTCATTCTTTCCAGCAGTGAACACTTTGTTTAATGCTTTGGTGAACAATGAAGAGTTCAAGCAACTTGACCACAGCAAGCTAAAAATGGCGATGGGTGGTGGTATGGCAGTACTTCCTTCGACTGCAGAAGCGTGGAAGAAAGTTACCGGTACCAATATCATCGAAGGTTATGGCTTATCAGAAACTTCACCTGTTGCAACTGCAAACCCTCCAGCATCAATGGAATTCAGCGGTACGATTGGTATTCCATTGCCACTGACTGAAGTTGCTATTTTAGATGATGATGGCAATGAAGTTGCTCAAGGTGAGCAAGGTGAAATTTCGATTCGTGGTCCTCAAGTCATGAAAGGCTATTGGAACCGTCCAGATGAAACTGCCAAAGTAATGACGGCGGACGGTTTCTTCCGTACTGGTGACATTGGTGTCATGGATCCACGCGGTTATGTGAAGATTGTAGACCGTAAAAAAGACATGATTTTGGTATCAGGTTTCAACGTTTATCCTTCTGAAATTGAAGAAGTTGTTGCAAAACATCCAAAAGTACTAGAAGTTGCTGCGATTGGTGTTCCTGATGAAAAATCAGGTGAAGTACCTAAATTATTCGTTGTGAAAAAAGATCCATCTTTAACGACTGAAGAAGTTTTGGCATTCGCAAAAGAAAACTTAACTGGCTATAAACGCCCACGTTATGTTGAATTTATGGATGAATTACCAAAATCGAATGTTGGTAAGATTCTACGTAAAGATTTGCGTAAAACAGCATAATATAATGCATAAAAAAAGCGCCTTCGGGCGCTTTTTTTATCGCTTTTAATTTTGATCATTAAAGCTTGCCTTTATTCATCGACCAGCGATCAAAGTAGCGACGTCCTACACCAAAGACACCTAAGAAAATAAACATCGCGCCGAACTGACGACTAAAGCCAGATTGGTTATAGCTGCCATAGGTTAAAATATTGTCGACTAAACAATATAGTGCAATGACAATGACCCAATGCCAAAGGGGAAGTTGCTTGATGGAAACTGCATAGAATGCAATCCACATGATGACAAAGCTGAAAACAGTCGACCATACATTTAAGTTGGCACAGATCACAGCAAGTAAAAATGCAGTCACAGGAATGACAATTTTTAAAACACGATCGACGCGAAGCTGATGGCGTTTTTGCTCTTCAAGAACTTCAAATAATTGATCTTGATCAGAAGTACTCATAGAGGATCCTTTCATCTGCCGATTATAAAAACACTATATTTAACAAAAATTATTCACGAAATGCCATGTTATTATAGCAGCCATAAAATCTTCTTGAGAAAAAACACATGCACAGCATCAGTGGGATCATCTATCTCATTTTGGCCGCTTGTTTATTGCCATATGTATTTACATTTATTGCGAAGCGAGCTGCAGGTTTTAAGTCGAGTGATAATCAAAATCCACGTGAAGTTTTAGCGCGCTCTACAGGATTGGCGAGCCGCGCACATGCAGTGCAGCAAAATAGTTTTGAAAGTTTACCTTTATTTATTGCGGCTATTCTAATGGCCGAATACATGGTGATTCATCAACAATACATCATGACCTTTGGGATTGCCTATCTCGTTTTACGCGTCATTTATGGGCTATGTTATTTAGCCAATTGGGCAACTTTACGTTCAATCATTTGGACTTTGTCGATGTTATGCCCAATTTGCCTGATGTTATTGGTCATTAAATTAAGCTAAATGTTCTGCTTGATGATTAAATTATCAGCATGATCGCTAAAATCACAAAAAAAGCGATAAAACCGTTATAATTGTGCCGGATTAAAAGATTTAACTTTGTTTAAAGAGTGATGCTATGAGCTACAGCAATATCCCAGCGGGTAAAGATGCACCAAACGACATCTATGTCATTATTGAAATTCCTGCAAATGCAGCACCAATCAAATACGAAATCGATAAAGATTCTGATGCGTTATTTGTAGACCGTTTCATGGGTACTGCAATGTTCTACCCAGCGAACTATGGTTATGTTCCAAATACATTATCTTTGGATGGTGACCCACTAGACGTACTTGTGGTAACTCCACATCCAGTAGAACCAGGTTCTGTAATTCGTTGCCGTCCTGTTGGTAAATTGAACATGGAAGATGACGGTGGTGTTGACGCAAAACTCGTTGCGGTTCCACACGACAAATTGACTCCGCTTTATAAAGATGTTCAAGAATATACAGATCTTCCTGCGTTATTGATCAATCAAATTGAACATTTCTTCCAACACTACAAAGACTTAGAGCCTGGTAAATGGGTTAAGTTAAGTGGTTGGGAAGGTGCTGATGTTGCTAAACAAGAAGTACTTAGCTCAATTGAAGCTTACAAAGCTGCGAACAAATAATATTGTTTTAAGCTGAGCATCGTTTTTATATAAAAACGATGCTCATAAAAAAACCTGCACAGTGTGCAGGTTTTTTTCGCTATCTTAGAGGAGCTGTGAAATTAAAATAATTTCACAGGGATGTCTAAGAATAAACGCCATTCGTTTGTATCGCCGATATAAGCATTTGTTTGGTAATCATCGCTAGCACGGTAGTATGAGTGACGAACACGTAAGCTTGCATCTTTGGCAAAACCAGATTGAACAGTATATTTCACTTGGTTAAAGAATTCGCGTTCTTGTGCATCGTCAGTTAAGCCAGCAACTTTGATGTCCCAGCCATATACAAATGCAGTTGTCCAAGTTAAACCAGGAACATTCATACCCGCAAAGTTATATGTGTATTGAACCTGAGCAGATTTTTCATCATTACCGATGAAGTCAGATAGATAAGAGTTTGGTAGGTAGATACTTTGACCGCCATCAGCATTTTCGCCATAGTCATAACCAGTGTTGCCACTGTTTTGTTGGTAAGCCAACATTACGTTATGGTTACCCGTGTTATACGTACCTGAAACCGCCCAAATCGAGTTTTGACGATCTGAGTCATCTGCAACGATTTGTGAATAAGTACTACCTTCTTTGTCCCATTCAGTATGGTAACCACTAAAGTCAAAAGTTAATGTATTTTTGTTTGCTAATGGATAGGTATAGTTCACATTTGCATAATGGCGCTCAAGCGCTTCTTTGCTGTCTAAACCGTAGTATGACGCATTAAGCTGATCATTAAATTTGTATTTAGCACCCCAAACAATTGCGCGGTCTAATTTACGGCCATCAGTATCAATTTGATCTGAGTATTGGTTTTTAGTGAATTTACCAGCTGTCAGTTCTAAGCCATTAATTTCACGGCTTGTTGCTAACACACCTTCAAAATATTCAGGAACTAAACGAGCTGTGTTACTTGCAAGTACAGGTAGATCTAGAACTTGAGTACCATAAGTCACAGTTGTATTTGAAATACGTGCTTTTACGTTCGCGCCACCACGAGCCCAATGATCATAAGTATCACCAGAGTTTTCTTTGCCATTCAACGTTTCACGAGGAATCATGTTGTTGCCGGCATTGTTGTTGTCACCGATTTTAAATGAACCATCACCAACAACACCTACACCAAAGCCAACAACACCTTGAGTGAAGCCTGAATCTAATTTCACAATCGCAGTTTGTGCCAGTGAGCTAGTGTCATCTACACCATTTTTCTTATCGCGCTTAATGTAACCTGTACGGAACAATACAGAGCCTTCGGCATCTTCCACAAAGCCTTTAGATTCACTTTGTTCGCTAGCAAAAGCAGTAGAAATAAGAGCAGCGTTTACTAAGACTGCAAGTGTTAGTTGTTGAGCTTTAAGCATTGGGAGAGAGCCTCATGCAAATTTGGTTAATATGTAGTGCGATTGTATATTTTTTCTTAAAAAAATCACTATTTTTAATGCGCTTATTACACTAAAGTTAGAAAATGGCCAGATCATTGGTCAATCTGTAATAAGCAAATTTTTCGTATGTTATTGTTGTTTAACAAATAGTTTATTTAAATTGAATATATATCAATCTAAAGAGAAGTTTATTCATTACTTATCATAAAAAAATATAAAAAATGGTAAAAACTTTCATTTAACTTGCTGATTTATTATCATTCTTATCGCCATTTTGTGCTGAATCTAAATTCGTATTTTGATCAAAAAGTATATCAATGGTTGAGGTGCATGGCATCACTGTTCAGGCACAGTAAGCACCGTTGGCGTGTTTTTTGTAAATAGAGAATGACTTTTAGCGAAGTCGTCAGAAATTTTTCCTTAAAAAAACAGTTCAATAAAAGATGATAATATTCGTGATAAATACATATAAATGAATGCATTAAATCATTGTTAAAGACTAGAACAAGATAAAAGATATTTTATGAATCAAAAGCTTGGTTTTTACTGTTTTATATAATCTTACCTTTGTTTTTAAATGATTTAATTTATCAAAATAAGAAAAAAGGGGCTATGCAGGGCGGTAAAATCGATTAAAATCGGCGCTAAATTTTACTCAACCCAATCCACGATCGATCCGATGTGGGGACTAAACATGATTCAATTTTATAAAAAAGCAATTTTAAGTATTTTAGTGACCCTAGGTACAGTCCCTGCATTTGCAGAACAAACTGAACAAGCCACAACTGCACAAGGGAATTGGTCTGGAAGTCTGGGCGTGGTAAACAAATATGTGTACCGTGCGAGTGAAGAAAATGATCAAGCGGCATTACAAGCCGGACTTGAATATGCACACAACAGTGGGCTGTTCGCGGGCTATTGGGGTTCTACACTCAACTATGATCCTACGGACGACAGTCAGTCGCATGGTTTTGAACATGATTTCTATGTCGGATATGGACGTGAACTGAATGAAGATTGGAGCTATAAGTCACAAGTGATGGCTTATGTCTATCAAGGTGGAGGTTCTGTTTATAACGACGACCGATCTGAAAAGCGTCGCACGACAGGCGTCGAATTTATTCAGGACATAAGTTATAAAGATTTAACTGCAAGCATGGCTGTATTGTTGTCTGATGTTAATTATGGCAACGCAGGTGATGTATATCTGAATGCTACTTATAGCTATGCATTACCTTATGATGTTTCATTAAATTCATCGCTTGGTGTTTCTGTTTTTAATGACAGTCGTGATGACAGCCTATTAACAACCACAGAAGATGTGGTGTTCACTGAAGCACGTTTGGGCTTGAGTAAACCGATTGCAGATACTGGATTTGAAATTGCTGCTGACTATGTATGGGGCGGTAAAGATCGTGAAGGCGAGCAATTAGACGATAACGTTGTGGTTGGATTGACCTATTCTTTCTAACATTAACGAGTTGATCGTATTCGGTCATATTCTTGAAAGTGCATAATGGTGATTGTGCACTTTTTTTATGCATTTTTGAGATCGGTGTTGAAAAAATATACTCAAAAAAGCGCATTTTTAAAATCCTGTTACAACTATCAACCCGAAGATTTAAATAATCTAAATAGATGAAAATCTGCATTCTAAAATAAATTAAAGAGAAAAAAGGCCAAATAGGATAATTAAAAAATAATAAATAAAAACAGTAATATATTGGTTTTTGATAAACCAAAATGGTGGCTTTTATAAAAAAAATATGCGCTTATTTTTAAACATGGCACAGTGCTTGCTAATACCTCATTGAGTTCAACGAAATAACCAAAAAATACGTCGTCGCACGATGTGGGGGAACAAACCATGAAATTTGCACTTAAAGCTTTATCAATCGCTGTACTAGGAGCAGCATCGACGTTTACTTTTGCTGAAGCGCCTGCTTCTGAGCATTCTGTATCCGGAAATATCGGCGTACTGTCTAGCTATAATTTACGTGGTATTACCAATGTACCTGAAAATAGCGGCGCAACTATTCAAGGTGGTTTGGACTATAGCCATGCGTCAGGCTTCTATGCAGGTTACTGGGGTTCAACCTTAGATTATGCACTTGGTGAAGAAGGTCGTGATTCTTTTGAACATGACTTTTATGCAGGTTATAACGGCAAAATTACTGAAGATTTAGGTTATACCGTCGGTGGTACGTATTATTACTACTATGAATCGGATGTTGATTCAGATGGTTTCGAAACACTTTTAGGATTGAACTACAAAGACTTTAGCGTATCTGCGCAAACCTTAACGCAAAATACGACTTGGGGTAACAAGGGCGATACGTATATCTTAGGTAGCTACAGCTATGCATTGCCAAAAGATTTCACCCTAAATACTTCATTGGGCCTATATGCATATGGTGATGATGACGAATTTGTAGAAACCACTGAAGACTTTGGCTTCCGTCATTTTACAGCAGGTTTAAGCCATCCATTGGGTGACACCGGTGCGAGCGTAAATATGGATTATATCGTGGGTGGTTATGACCGTCTGGATGAAAAACAAAAGAATAAAGTCGTATTTGGCTTGAAATACGAATTCTAATGTTAAAAAGCATTAAAAAATGGCGACCTAGGGTCGCCATTTGTTTAAGCATTGAGCTGGCTTCGATAGGACAGTGCTTCAGAAACGTGCTGAGCTTGAATATGTTCACTTTGAGCCAAGTCGGCAATGGTTCTGGCAACACGTAATACCCGATGATAAGCACGTGCAGATAAATTCATTCGCTGCTGGGCTAACTGTAAAATATTCTGTGCAGTAGCATCCAAAACCGCCTGTTGCTCCAATTGCGTCGGCGTGAGCGCCATATTGGATTTTTGCTGACGCTCTATTTGTAACTCATAAGCTTGTATAACACGATGCCTAACCACACTTGAACTTTCAACCTCTTGCGAACTTTGTAATTCATGCGCTGCCAGTGGCGGGACATCTATATGTAAGTCAATTCGATCTAATAATGGACCTGAAATACGGTTTTGATAGCGTTTAATACTTTCAGCACTACATTGACAGCGGCTGTCTTGGTTAAAGGCATAGCCACATGGACAAGGATTCATCGCCGCAATCAGTTGAAAATTTGCAGGGAAGGTGATTTGACGAGAAGCGCGTGAAATCACAATTTCTTTGGATTCGAGTGGTTGCCGTAACACCTCTAACACCTTTCGATCAAATTCAGGCAGCTCATCTAAAAATAAAACTCCTAAATGTGCCAAGGTGATTTCACCCGGTTTAGGATTTGATCCTCCACCGACGAGGGCAATCGCAGATGCGGTATGGTGTGGCGCACGAAATGGACGCTGCCCAAAATGATGATTTGCACCTGCAATAGAATAAATACTCGCGACTTGCAAATTTTCTTGCATATCTAAGGGGGGCAGAATACTGGGCAAACGCGAGGCGAGTAGAGTTTTGCCTGTGCCCGGTGGACCCCGAAATAGTAGAGAATGACCGCCAGCCGCTGCAATTTCTAAAGCACGACGTGGTCTGAGTTGACCTTTCACATCAGATAAATCAAAAGGGTAACTGAGTTGATTGGCTGACGATGTCGAGGGATGGCTACTGATTAAGGCTGAACGACTTAAATGTTCACACACATCCTTAAGATGCTGCGCAGGAAAGACTTGGAACTCCGGCAGTTGCGCCGCTTCATCGGCATTGAGTGCAGGTAGAATCAGATGATGCCCGATATGCTGACAGGCAATGGCTATACTTAAGATGCCACTGACAGGTCGTAAATAACCATCAAGTGCTAATTCTCCAATAAATTCAAAACCATCTGCTGCATTTTCAGGAAGTTGTCCCGACGCGATCAGAATCCCTAAAGCAATAGCGAGATCTAAACGTGAACCATCTTTGGGTAAATCTGCGGGTGCAAGATTAATGGTCAGACGTTTGGTTGGGAACTGAAAGCCGCTATTAATAATCGCAGAGCGGACACGGTCTTTACTTTCACGGACGGCGGCCTCAGGTAGGCCCACAATGGTCAATGAAGGCAGACCTTGGCTGACATGGACTTCAACTTCAATTTGGGGTGCATTTAAGCCGAGCAAACCCCGAGTATAGATTTTGGCAAAAGACATATTATTGTTCCATTATGGTGCATTATTTTTAATCGTTATGCGTCTTTTGTTGCACTAAAAAGGTGCTTATTTTTTGTTCTGAATTTTTTGTTCGAGTTCTTCGATGTGTTTCAACAATTCATTTAAACGTAAATTGGCATTATTCAGTGCAGTACGTTGGCGTTCGATTTCTTCTTTAGATACGAGATCCATTTTGCTCACAGCTTCATTGAGTAAGCTGCGAAGATTATGTTCGACGTCTTTTTTCGGCTGATCGATTTGTTCTAATATCGCTTGTAGTAAGGTTTCAATCATTGTTTAGACCATCCTCAGTGAATTGGTGGCAGCAGTTTAACATCGCCACATTCATGACCATAGTGCTTTCATTTAAATATGCGTTTAATCGATCAGTAAAATCGTAATTCTTCTAGTAAAAACGTCTATTTTTATAAGCATACGCAAGATTATCCGTATAAAATAGGTTATAAAGAAATCTCATGCTGGGCTGACTATTTTCCCCCGACTGTAGTCATATTGGCATGAAAATTGAACATAAAACCTTACAGGTGAAATAAGCCGAAGGAAAACAAAACATGAAGCTCGTAACTGCAATTGTAAAACCTTTTAAATTAGATGACGTGCGTGAAGCACTCTCTGAAAATGGTGTTCAAGGGATCACTGTCACTGAAGTTAAAGGCTTCGGTCGCCAGAAAGGTCACACTGAACTTTATCGTGGTGCTGAATATGTGGTTGATTTCTTACCAAAAGTAAAAATCGAAATCGCAATCAGTGATGAAATGGTCGATACCGTAATTGAATCAATTACTCGTGTTGCAAGCACAGGAAAAATTGGCGACGGTAAAATTTTTGTAAGCAATCTGGAACAAGTCATCCGTATCCGTACTGGTGAAACAGGTGCAGATGCCGTTTAAAAAATTGGCATGAAGTTTGCTGAGTAGCTAATAACTCAGAAAATCAGGTCGGGGGATACGAATGAAAAAGATGCTAATTGCACTCGGCTTGTCCAGTGCACTTTTAGGTGGTTCTGTTGCGTGGGCTGAAGAAAGCGCAACAGCACCTACAGAAGAAGTCACAGTAGTTGATACTGCAAATACAACAACGCTAAATACAATAGAAGCTGCAGTTCCAGTTGAAGCAGCGCCAGCACCTGCAGAAGAAGAGCCTAAGCTCGATACAGGTGATACAGCATGGATTTTAGTGTCCACTGCACTTGTGTTACTCATGACAATTCCCGGTTTAGCATTATTTTACGGTGGTATGGTCCGTAAGAAAAATGTACTCAGCACCATGGCACACAGTTTTGTTGCGGCAGGTGTTGTGAGCTTAACGTGGGTGATTGTGGGTTATACCTTAGCATTTGGTGAAGGTAATGCCTTTATCGGTAGCTTAGACAAATTTATGTTGTCGGGCATCACCACAGAAGCCTTGTCCGGTACGATTCCAGAGATTCTTTTTGTTATTTTCCAAATGACATTTGCCATCATTACCGTTGCCATTATTAGCGGTTCGATTGCAGAACGTATGAAATTCGGTGCTTTCGTTGCGTTCATCGCAATTTGGAGTGTCGTGGTTTATGCACCAATTACCCACTGGGTATGGGGCGGTGGTTGGTTAGGTAACGACGGTGCGCTTGATTTTGCGGGTGGTACGGTTGTTCACATCAACTCAGGTGTTGCGGGTCTTGTTGCAGCGTACATGCTTGGTAAACGTATGGGGCTTGGTCGTGAATCTATGGCGCCACATAACCTAACTTTAACCGTCATCGGTGCAAGCCTTGTATGGGTAGGTTGGTTCGGTTTCAACGGTGGCTCTGCACTGGGTGCAAATGGTTCAGCTGGGTATGCATTGGTGGTAACACAAGTTGCAGCAGCGGCAGCAGCAGTGGCATGGTTAATTACTGAAAAAGTGGTTCGTGGTAAAGCGTCTGTCTTGGGTGGTGCTTCTGGTGCAGTAGCAGGTCTTGTAGTGATTACACCTGCGGCAGGTTTCGTAACAGTTGGTGGTGCTTTAGCGATGGGTCTGATCGGTGGTGTGGTTTGCTTCTGGGGTATTACTGCGCTGAAACGTGCGTTGAAAGCGGATGACTCTTTGGATGCGTTTGGTCTACATGGTGTCGGTGGTATCGTGGGTGCGATCCTTACAGCATTCTTTGCCAGCGAATTCATCATGGGTGATAAAGCACCGAGCAACTTAATGCATCAATTATGGGTTCAAGTCGAAGGTGTACTAGCGACTATTGCTTACTCAGCTGTGATGACATTCATTATCTTGAAAGTGATTGATCTAGTGATTGGCATCCGTGTTGAAGCTGATGACGAACGAATGGGTCTAGACTTAAGTCAACATGGCGAACGTGTAGAATAATAAGATCACAGTAAATCAATATATTGTGTAAAACAGCCCGAAAGGGCTGTTTTTTTTCCATATCTAGCGTAAAGCTCTACAAATTTCAAAATTTTTGCTACACTCTAAATCCATTCGGATTTGTTCAATTTAACCGCTATGCATTGTCCATTTTGCAACGCTGAAGACAGTAAAGTGATTGACTCACGTCTTGCTGCTGAAGGCTGTCAGATACGCCGCCGCCGTGAATGTATTAGTTGCGGTGAACGTTTTACAACTTTTGAAAGCTATGAAGTGGTGATGCCGCGTGTCATCAAGTCTGATTCAAAGAGCGAACCTTTTGATGAAGCCAAGCTCCGCCGCTCGCTCATGCATGCCTTGCAAAAGCGTCCAGTAACGCAAGAGCAAATTGAAACGGTACTCAGTGATATTCAATTGCAAATTCGCCGTTTGGGTGAACGTGATGTGAAATCACGCACCATTGGTGAAATTGTCATGCAGTCATTGTTTGCTTTAGATCATGTGGCTTATGTACGTTTTGCTTCTGTGTATCAAGATTTCCAAGATGTAGAAGCTTTTCGTCGTCAAATTGAACAAATGCAGCAGCGTGAGCACTAATGCACATCTGCTTCAATTTTTATCATGAGTGATTACATGTCTGAGTTAGATCAAGTGACGTTGCAGCAGCATCAACAGTGGATGCGGCGTGCAATTGCATTGGCACAGCAGGGGCAATACAGCACTCGTCCCAATCCCAATGTGGGCTGTGTGATTGTCAAAGACGGTCAATTGGTTGGTGAAGGCTTTCATCCAAAAGCGGGTCAGCCGCATGCAGAAGTCTTTGCAATGCGTGATGCAGGTGAGGCCGCTCGTGGCGCAACCGCTTATGTGACTTTGGAGCCTTGTGCACACTATGGACGTACGCCACCTTGTGCCAAAGGCTTGGTAGAAGCAGGTGTCGCTCAAGTCGTTGTGGCATGTCCCGATCCCAACCCATTGGTTGCGGGTAAAGGTGTACAAATCCTACGTGATGCTGGCATTGAAGTGATTACGGGTATTTGTCAAGCAGAAGCGCATCAATTGAACTTGGGCTTTTTAAAAGCCATGGCGACGGGTATGCCTTATGTCCGCCTCAAAGTTGCATCGAGCCTGGATGGGCGTAGTGCCATGGCCTCGGGTGAGTCTAAGTGGATAACCGGTTCGATGGCGCGACAAGATGTACAGCATTGGCGTGCGATATCAGGTGCCGTAATCACTGGGATTGAAACGGTATTAGCCGACGATTGCTTACTCAACGTACGTCAGCTCGATGACGCTGTTGACATGCGTAACGTGGTTCAGCCGAAACGTATCGTGCTAGATCGTCAAGGCCGCTTGCCATTAAGCGCAAAAATATTGCAACAACCTGAAACCGTGATGGTCATGGGGCCATATCGTCAGGAACTTGCTGACTTGGGCGTGGTACAATTTGAAATTCAGCCTTTGGCCGATCTGTTAGCAGCATGCGTTCAACAGTTCCAAATTTATGATGTACTTGTGGAAGCCGGTGCGACACTTTCGACCGCTTTCTTACAAGAACATTTGATCGATGAAATGATCAGTTATGTTGCACCGACCTTGTTGGGTCAGTCAGCACGTGCGATGTTTAATGCGGAATTTGACCGCATGGCAGAGCAGCTTCGATTTAAGCTGAAAGATGTCACTCAATTGGGTGATGACATTCGCTTAAGGTTAATCCCTTCTCAAGAGACGCTATGAATTCAGAGTCTACGGTTTATCACAAACGTCGTCATGCGGCTCGTACCACAGACGAATATCTTTTCCATCAGTTGGTTCCTTATTTGGGAAACAAACGCCGTCTATTACATCTGATTTTAGAAGCACTTGAGCAAACGGGAACCTTAAAACGCGAAGATGGTCGTGCGCCGATATTTGCTGACTTTTTTGCAGGTTCGGGTGTAGTGTCACGGTTGGCACGTCAAAACGGCTATCGTGTTATTGCCAATGACTGGGAACCCTACAGCCATGCTTTGAACAGTGCGATTCTCTCTTGTGTTGAAGCACCAGCGTTTAAAGAGTTGGGTGGCTATCAGAAAGCCATCGATTATCTGAACCGTTTGCCAGAAGTTAAAGGTTGGGTGACCCATAACTTGTGTCCACGTAATGATGAAATCTACGATCCTGCACGTGACCGCTTATTCTTTAAACGCCGTAACGGTATGCGTATCGATGCGATTCGTCAGCAAATTGCAACTTGGCAAGCTCAAGGCGCGATTGATGATGTGGAAATGAGTGCTTTATTAGCGCCGTTATTGTATTCAGCAAGTTTTGTCAGTAATACCAGCGGTGTATTTAAAAGCTTCCATCATGGTTGGGGCGGTAAAACCCAAGCGGCATTAGATCGTATCGGTTCTTTGTTATGGCTGACTCCAAGTCGTTTTTGTGAAATTGGTGATCCGAAAAAACCCGCCGCTGAAATGTGGTGTGTCGACGCACAGCATTTGGCTAATCAAATGAGTGGCTTTGAAGTGGATGTGGCTTATCTCGATCCACCGTATAACCAGCACGCTTACAGCAGTAACTACCATGTGTTGAATGCTTTAACGTTATGGGATCAGGTGGATTTACCAACACCAGACACCAAGGGTTTTAAGAGCGGAATCGATCGTGCATGGCGTAAAGAACGTCCAAGTCCATATAATTCTTCGAAGCATGCGAAAGAAGCTTATGAAAAATTATTAGAAACCATCAATGCACGTTACATCCTGACGAGCTATTCAACCGATGGTAATATCAGCGCCACAGATTTGTTACAAGCCAATTTAAAACGTGGCCGAGTAAGCTTATTGACGCAAGATGTACCACGTTACCGCGTGAGTAAGCAGCGTCAGTCTGAACGTGCACGCGTCCTAGAGTTTATTGTCATCACGGATACACATGCCAAATCAGGTCCACCAATCCGTCAGTTGTTGAGTCAATTGCACCATTTTGCAGAATTAGGTGGTGTCGATACCTCTGGCGTGAGCACGCAACTTGATTTGTGGTAAAAATCATCGCCCCATATTTTTCAGGGATTGAACATGTTTACAGGCATTATTGAAAGTCTAGGTAAAGTTGAAAGCATTCAAAACGTGGGTGGCGATGTCCGCTTGCGTATCCAGACAGATTTAGACATGTCGGATGTGCATTTGGGGGACTCGATTGCCACCAATGGCATTTGCTTAACCGTGATTGACTTTGGTAGCAATTGGTATGCAGCTGATGTATCACGTGAAAGTTTAAATCGGACCACTTTGGAACACTGGAAAGCAGGGCAGGCAGTAAATGTGGAAAAAGCCATGTTGCCGACCACGCGTTTTGGTGGACATATTGTCAGTGGTCATGTCGATGCAGTGGGTGAAATCACTCAAGTTCGTTCAGATGCACGTTCAATTTATTTTGAAGTGACCGCACCGAAAGAAATTGCACGCTATTTAGCAGAAAAAGGCTCTGTGACCGTGGATGGTATTAGCCTGACAATTAACCATTTACGTGGCAATGTGCTGAGCTTAAATTTAATTCCGCACACGGCTGAACGAACCAATATCGGTACGTGGAAAGCTGGGGCTAAAGTGAACTTGGAAGTGGATGTTTTAGCACGTTATATTGAGCGTTTATTGCTCGGTGATAAAGCCGCTGAGACCACAGCGCAATCGAAAATTAGCTTAGATTTTCTCGCTGAAAATGGCTTCTTGAAATAAGTTGATACCGAAGAAAACCAAACAGTCTGATTGAAAAATTAGACTGTTTTTTTATTTTTGGTGATAATGCGTCGCGGAATGACATATATGATGAATAATCAGACAGGTGATAATGATTGATTTCTTACTGAATCTGGAACAGTGGTTACCCATGTTATTGGAAAATTATGGTGTGTGGATTTATGCCATTTTATTTCTGGTGATATTTTCAGAAACGGGTTCAGTATTTATGTTCTTCCTGCCGGGAGACAGCCTATTGCTTGCCATCGGCGCATTATGCTCAACGACGGAAGTGGTGCATTTACACACTATGGGGCTGCTGTTATTTGTCGCATCGGTCTTGGGCTACTGCGTCAATTACTACACGGGCAGCGTGCTAGGCATTAAGTACTTTAATAAGCACACACGTTACTTTAAGCCCGAATATATGGTCAAAACCAATAAATATTTTATGAAGCATGGTGGTAAAACGATTTTAGTCGCACGCTTTGTACCCTTTGTACGTTCTTTTGCGCCTTTTGCTGCTGGATCTGCACGCATGAACCTTGGCACATTTATGTTCTATAACGTGCTAGGTGGTTTCATCTGGATTGGATTATTACTCGGTATCGGTTATTTCCTAGGACATACCGTTTCTGCAGTTGCAGATTTGGTCTAAGCCAAACTTAGACATAAAAAAAGCCCACAGTTGTGGGCTTTTTTTATGGAGTAGATGACCACTTAGTGTTTTGTAACGGTCACTACATCAAGGGTTTGAAAAATCGAGCTGTGGGGCGGTTGCTGAATGCTAAAACCACCTTTTTCTGATTCACGGCTGAGATAAACCGAAATACTGTGAAAGTCTGAATGACTCAGCCAAAGATCTTTGGCACGAATGTCCCATTGTTCTCCAGCAGATAGAGAGGATATTTTCTGGGTAATCTGGTGAATGATGTCCATATTGAATTCCCATCTGGATGCATGATTATATTTTTAGGATGCCTGAAGCATTGTATTTTAGGGACAATGCTTCAGCCATATGAACATCATGTTGCAAATACATGTCAGTTTAATGACAGTGACCAGATTTCGATGCACGGCTTAAGATGCTTGGGACGATGTAGATTCTGTCGAAAAATTAGAGTTTTCTAAGATATAGTCAATTTCTTCTTGTGCGGCTGCTTTCAATTTTGCACGGAAATCACTGACGGCCATTTCGATTTGCGTTTCTGCTTCAAGTTCCAAACGCACGCGTACACTTTCGAGTTCTGACAACATCTGTCCTTCGCTCACCGATAAGCTTTGACTTAATCCCGCTAAACCCGTTTCAGGGTTTTTATGATAGCGAGCGGCATAGTGTTGTACTTCACGATTAAGATTATGCTGCATCATGGTGAGCGTTTGCGTTTGTGCAGCAAAGCGTAACTCTTCGTCACGTTTCAGTTGTTCTGCATAGGCTTGTTCAGCTTCACGTTTTTCTTCTAAGGCTTTTTCTAAAGCCAGTTGTTTGCGAATACGAGCATCTTCAATCAGCTGTGCTTTCAAATCTGCATAGGCAGACTCAATTTTGTCAAAAGACACTTGCTGCTGCTGTTGGTCATTGACCAGCCATTGTTGAATGTCTGTACTAGGATTGAGTACATCGCAAACGCGACCAAGGTCATCAATAAAGGTCTGACGAATAGCTTCAGGTACTTTTAACCAGCGCTGTTTAAAGTCTGGACCGACATTCAATGCCATGGTGCACCTCCTTGCAAATAGGGTAAAACCAATATCACGTTAAAGTTTATGGGTCTGCGGTTGAACGCCTAAACGTCGATATTGTTTATATTTTTCACGCCCGATAATTTTAGCGGGTTCGTTATTTTCAATAATTTCGATAATGTGACTAAAACTTGCGAACTGTTCAAGTGCTTGATCGTTAAAATTAAACACAATCCAGTCGGCTTGCTCAGGCAATTGGGCAGAAATACAGACCGTTGCCTCGGGTTGATCGATACCATGGGGAATGAAACCTGTGTGATCGAAACTCCACAGGCGTTCATCAAGTTGTTGCTGTAAGTCTGGGTCAGCACAATGTAGCCAAATACGTACAGGCTGACGCAGGATCTTACGGCATAAACGACAAGTGCTTTCGACTTGTCGTTCAGGACTTTTTTCAAATAAATAAAAGCTAACTTTAGCCATTCGCTTGAGCACGATTCGCTAAAAATTGCATTAATAATGGCACAGGACGACCTGTTGCGCCTTTATTTGCACCTGAGTTCCATGCAGTACCAGCAATGTCTAAATGCGCCCAACGATATTCACGCGTGAAGCGTTGAAGGAAACATGCAGCTGTTACAGAACCTGCTTTGGGACCACCAATGTTGGCAATATCTGCAAATGGAGAATCAAGTTGTTCTTGATAATCTTCAATCACGGGCATACGCCATACGCGGTCAAAGCTGTGTTGACCCGCAGCAGTCAATTCAGCCGCAAGTTCATCATCCGGAGTGAACATACCAGTAAGGACTGAACCCAGTGCTACGACACATGCACCAGTGAGAGTTGCAATATCAATCACCAGTGCAGGGTTAAAGCGTTTTACATAGGTCAAGGTATCGCACAGAACCAAACGACCTTCGGCATCGGTATTTAAAATTTCAACGGTTTGACCGCTCATGGTTGTCACGATGTCGCCCGGGCGAGTGGCATGACCAGACGGCATGTTTTCTGCAGCAGCAATTGCGCCGACCACATGAATCGGTAATTTCGCTTCACACAGCGCACGGATGGTACCCAAAACTGATGCAGAACCGCACATGTCGAATTTCATTTCGTCCATGCCCGCACCTGGTTTAAGTGAGATACCACCAGTATCAAAAGTCACGCCTTTACCAACAAGCACTACAGGGGCTTCTTCACGATTTGAAAGGTATTCGATGGTAATAATACGGCCTGGACGGTCAGAACCTTTACTCACAGCAAGGAAAGCACCCATACCGAGATCAGCCATTTGCTGTTCATCGAGTACAGTCACTTTGAGTTGATCTGGGAATTCAGTTGCAAGTGCTTGAGCTTGTTCGGCTAAATATTCAGGAAAACAGATATTGCCCGGACGGTTACCTAAGTCACGAGTAAAACTTTGACCTGATTGCACTGCAGAAATTAATTCAAGCTGTGCAGTGGTTAATGGACTTTCAGTAGCGATTAAATGGATCTGCTCCAAAACAAATTCATTTTTCTTAGACTTGTATTCATCAAATGCATAAGCCGCTTGCGTCAGGCTAAGTGCAAATAAATAATGTTGTTCTTGTGGTAGGGCAGAGATATCGACACTGATCTGTTTGAATTTTTTTTGTGACGCTTTAATAATGGTTTGTGCAATTTTTGCAAATTTATTGACCTGTAATTCAGCAACTTTGCCGAGGCCTAAAAGTGTGCTGTTACGACAAGCGGCAATGTTCGCCACCAAAGGCAGGCTTTCATTGAGTGCTGCTTTAAATTGAGTCGCTTCAATTAAATTATCTAAATCATTGATTTGATATGAAGTAGCTGCATTTGTAACGTGCTCAGAATCTACTAATATCAACAAATATTGGCTGGACGCATTCGCTTGGAATGACGTATTAATAGAAAGTTTCATGTGCGGTATTTATGCCTTTTTAAATTTATAAACCATTAAACCATTGAAACATTTATATGAATAGAGTTTCAATGAGCAACAAGGGTATAGGTTTTATATTTTCTACATTCGGGTAAACTAACGCTAGTTTTTATTGGCCCTATTTTTGGAAGAATTAATTTGATTATTCGGCGTTATCTGGTCAAGCAAGTGGTGTCGACATCACTGGTTGTGATTGCCTTATTGACCTTGATCATGATGGGTGGTCGTTTGATCAAGTACTTTGGTGTGGCGGCGCAAGGTCGTTTAGATGCAAGTATTTTATTTAGCATTATTGGCTACCGTTTGCCTGAGTTTTTAACTTTAATTCTTCCGCTCGGTTTCTTTATTGGTCTGATGTTAGTCTTTGGTCGTCTGTATGTCGATCATGAAATGGCTGTGCTTAATGGTAGTGGTGTCAGTCGAAATCAATTGTCACGTTTATTGGTGCCGATGACTGTGGTCTTTATGACTGTTCAAGCATTTTTGATGCTGTGGGCGTCGCCTTGGGGCATCCGTCAATTTGAAGCATTAACGACTTCGCAAGCGGTACGAACAGGCTTTGACTTGGTTCGACCAAAAGAGTTTATTTCCTCTGGGCCCTATACCATTTATGCAGGGGACTTGTCAGAAGACCGTAAAAACTTAAAAGATATTTTCTTTTATCAGCGTGCAGAAAAAGAGGGTAAGCCTGATGTCATTATTTTGGCAAAAGAAGCGACCCGCGTCGAAGTGCCCGATGACAATGCCAATGTCGTTGATTTAGTTGAAGGTCGCCGTTACGAAATCTATCCGGGACAACCGCGCTATTCTCAAGCAGAATTCCAAAGTTATCGTTTACGTTTAGAAAATGATAAAGAAGCAAAATTTGAAAGTACCGAAGTAGAAGCTTTACCTACCTCGAAGTTATGGGATAACCGTAATGATCCTGTGGTTGCCAGCGAACTCGGTTGGCGGATGTTTGTGCCGTTCGCTATTTTGGTGGCGTTATTACTCGCTACCGCTTTGTCTGAAGTGAGTCCTCGTCAAGGGCGTTACCTGAAACTGTTCCCAGCTTTACTTATTTTTGCCAGTTTAATCGTAGCCTTAATGGCGATCAAAACGCGGATCAGTAAAGATGAAATGGGGATTTGGGCTTATCCACTGGTCTTAGTGATTTACGGCATTGCAGCAGCATTGTTCTCGCGTAAACAAAAATTAGCGCCCAAAATTAAGAAACAAATTCAGCGAGTGAGGTCTTAAAATGTTGGCACGTCGTATAGTTGCAAAACATGTGACCAAAACTACTGCTTTAGCCATGCTTGGTGCGACCGCGGTATTGGCTGGCTTACAAGTGCTTTTTACTTATTTAGGTGAATTGGGCTCGCTGAAAGAAGGCTATAACGCATGGAATGCTTTGCAGTATGTGTTATGGAGTTCACCGAATTATTTATATGAAATTTTACCGATTTCAGCCTTGATTGGCGCGGTACTGGGTTTAGGGACTCTAGCTTCAAACAGTGAATTGATTGTCATGCGTTCGGTCGGAATCAGCCTTTGGCGGATTGTGGGCTGGGTGATTCGTTCGGCACTCATTTTGGTGGTTTTATCCTTTGCATTAAGCGAATGGGTCATTCCCTATACCAATGAACAAGCCAAAAGCGTCAAAAGTCACCGCACTGCGGCTGAGTTGGGTGAAGTCAAAGGCTATTGGTCGCGTGAAGGTCAGCGCTTTATTTATATTGACTATGCCAATTCGCAAGGTCAAATTAAAGATGTTCAGGTTATTGATTTTGATGAAAAATATCGTTTGCGAGGCACTTTGGATGCGGAGCAAGGGAATTTTGTCAAAAATGGTTCTTGGTCGCTGCAAAATTCAACCCAAGTGGATCTATTAGCGACGGGTGATGCTGTAGCGAAGCAAAATGCTGAACAACCGCTTTCATTGGCCTTGCAACCCAAATATGTGCATATGGTTACCATTGACCCTGAAGACCTATCACCGAGTCAATTGGTGAGCTTTATGAGCTATATGCATGAATATAGCCAAGTCCCGAAAACTTACCAATTGGCGTTTTGGCAAAAGTTTGGTTCGCCCTTTGCTTTAATTGCCTTGGTGGTGATTGCTTGTTCATTTATTTTTGGACCTTTACGTCAACAGTCGATGGGTTTCCGCTTGGTGATTGCCTTATTTGCTGGACTGGGTTTTTACTACTTACAAGATTTCTTGGGTTATGCAAGTTTGGTGTACGCGCCATCGCCTGCATGGTTCGTCTTTATACCAATTATTTTGATGTTTGTAGCGGGTGGCTACTTGCTGCATCGCGCACGTTAAGTGCATGCAAGATTGAGTAAAACAATGTTGATGACCTAGATAAACCATGGTTGTCACATAGAGTCTTCACCGAAAATTCGGTAAGATAGTATGATTAATTTATAAACGAAAGAGTGTTCATTATGACGGATGCAACTGCTGGCAAAATCCCACACGTATTGGTAATTATGGATGGTGTGGGTCATCGCGAAGCGGTCGAGGACAATGCCTTTTTAGCAGCAAAACGACCAAACTTGACTGCAATGCAGGAAAAGCATCCGCATGGATTGATTTCAGGCTCTGGCGAAGACGTTGGTTTACCTGATGGACAAATGGGTAACTCTGAAGTGGGCCACATGAACCTTGGTGCAGGACGTGTGCTGTATCAAGACTTTACTCGTATTACCAAAGATATTCGTACCGGTGCATTCTTTGAACATGATGTTTTAGTTGATGCGGTTGAAAAAGCCAAAGCTGCCAATGGTGCAGTGCACATCATGGGCTTATTGTCTGAAGGTGGCGTGCATTCACATGAAGATCACATTGTGGCGATGGCTGAATTGGCATTAAAACGCGGTGCAAAAGTTTATCTTCATGCATTCCTTGATGGTCGTGATACACCGCCAAAAAGTGCACAACCTTCGCTTGAAAAATTAGATGCACTGTTTGCTCAGTATCCGGGTCAAGGTCGTATTGCCACCATGATTGGTCGCTACTTTGCAATGGATCGTGACAACCGTTGGGATCGTGTTGAGCAAGCCTATCGTCTTTTAACTGAAGGTGAAGCAGTGCGTACAGCAGCGACTGCTGTTGAAGGTCTAGAGCAGGCTTATGCTGCTGAAGAATCAGATGAATTTGTGAAAGCGACGCGTATTGGTGATTTAGCACCGATTCAAGATGGTGATAGCGTTGTCTTCATGAACTTCCGTGCTGACCGTGCGCGTGAAATTACCAAAGCATTTGTGGAAAAAGATTTTGCAGGTTTTGAACGTAAAGTGGTTCCCGCTTTATCAAAATTTGTCATGTTGACACGTTACCAAGCGACAATTGATGCACCTGTGGCTTATATGCCAGAAGCGTTGCATAACTCGATTGGTGAATACCTGTCTAATTTGGGTAAAACACAACTTCGTATTGCTGAAACTGAAAAATATGCACACGTGACCTTTTTCTTCAGTGGTGGTCGTGAAGATGAATATCCGGGTGAAAAACGTATTTTGATTCCATCACCAAACGTTGCGACCTATGATTTAAAACCAGAAATGAGTGCTTATGAAGTCACTGATGAATTGGTTGCCGCAATTAATTCAGGTGAGTACGACTTACTGGTGGTGAACTATGCCAATGGTGATATGGTTGGCCATACCGGTGTGTTTGATGCAGCAGTCAAAGCGGTTGAGGCTGTAGACACGTGCTTAGGCCGTGTATATGAAGCTGTGATGGCAAATAAAGGTCACATGCTCGTGACTGCCGATCATGGTAACGTAGAGCAAATGCAGGATTACCAAAGTGGTCAGGTGCATACTCAACATACCACTGAACTTGTACCGTTTATCTATGTTGGCCCGACCAATGCAACAATTGCAGAAGGTGGTGTTTTGGCTGACGTAGCGCCGACACTTTTAACGCTTATGCACATTCCTGTACCAACAGAAATGCAAGGTCGTAACTTGATTACTCTTGAAGCTTAAAATGTAAGGAAGCATGAATGACTAAAGCACACTGGACGTCAGTTGTAAGCCTTACAGCCTTGCTGCTGTGTTCTAGTCATTCGACATGGGGAGCCGACAAAGCAAAGTCGGCTTTCGATGAATTTGATGGCAGCTATGAACAAAGTTATGCCGAAGTACCTGTCGAATCGATCCAACAATTTGTTCAGATCTATGGCATTGTCAAAGAAAATTATGTCGTTGAAAAAAATGACGATGCATTATTCCAACAAGCCATCAAAGGCATGGTCAGTGGTTTAGACCGTTATTCACGATATCTTTCACCTGAAGACTATAAGCAGCTTTTGCAATACACCGAAGGGGATATTGCGAGTGTGGATTTCAATTTGCGCTTTGATGCAGGTCTACAGCAATGGGTCATCACCAATTTAAAGCCTGATGCCGATTCAGCAAAGTTAGGTCTGAAAAATGGCGCAGCGGTGTTTAAAATTGATGATCAAGAACTCAAAAAACTTAATCAAGATCAAGTGCGACACCTGCTCACAGGCAGTATCGGCTCGACGCTGAATCTACAGCTGATAACTGCAAGTCAACCGGTCAATTTGGTCAGAAACACTAAAGTTGAAACAGATATAGAATCTAAATTATTAAATAATCAGGTTTTAGTTTTACACGTTAAAGTTTTTCAACAAGATACTGCCAACGAAATAAAGCGTTTAATTGAAAGTCATGGCTCACGTGTCAAAGCTGTATTGTTTGATTTAAGAAATAACCCCGGGGGGTTACTGTCCGCAGCAGTGGAGTCTGCCGATTTATTTTTGAATCAGGGCATTATTGTGTCGACTCGAAGTCGATCTGAAGGTGACCAACAATTTCAGGCTTTACCGAGTTTTGAATTTCAAAATATGAAAGTTGGTATTTTAATCAACAATCGTTCTGCTTCTGCCGCAGAGGTCTTTACCGCAGCATTAAAAGAGCATAAACGTGCATGGGTAGCGGGTGAGAAAAGTTATGGTAAAGGTGTGGTTCAAAAACTATTTCCATTGAGTAATGGTGCGGCTTTACAAATGACTGTGTCGCAATATCTGACACCGAATGGCAAAATGATTGAAGGAATTGGAGTGCAGCCAGACTATAACTATCCGCTGCAACATGATGCACGTGAAGATCACTATGTCGATCATGTTGCAGAGTTATTGCTGAATCAAAAATAAACAGCAATACGCTTGAAAACTTTTACTCTTCGTCTTCAGTATCTAAGCCGAATTTTTTCAAACGATAGCGCAATGAGCGGAATGACATACCTAATTTTTTTGCGGCAAGGGTTCGGTTCCAGTGAGTCAAATTCAACGCATTCATGAGCACTTCTTTTTCGATATTTTCTAAAAAGAGTTCTAAACCTTCTTCAGGTAGTTTACGAGGAACCACACTCTGTTCGTTGCTGTTTGCAGCAAGCTGTGCAGAATCATTCGTTGTTGGAGCGGAATTGAACTGAGCACTCGGTTGTCTTAATGGCGCACTTTGCAGATGTTGAAGATCAATTTGCTCATCATCGCAGAGGGTCATGGCACGTTCGATAATATTGCGGAGTTCACGGACATTACCCGGATAATATTGGTTGAGTAGGAAGTTTTTCGCTCGTTCAGTCAGAGGCTTAGTGGCAATTTCCCATTCATGGCTAATTTTTTGAATAAAATGTTGTGCCAATAAGAGGATGTCGTCGCCACGTTCACGTAAGGCAGGCAACACTAAATCCATCACATGGATACGGAAGAATAAATCTTGGCGGAATCGACCTTGTTGGACGAGCGCTTCTAAGTCCTGATGACTGGCACTGATCACACGGAAATCAACATCAATTTCACAGTCTGAACCTACGGGGCGAATACGTTTTTCCTGTACCGCACGTAGCAGTTTAACTTGCATGGCTAAAGGTAATTCGGCAATTTCGTCCAGAAATAAGCTACCGCCATGTGCAGATTGAATCAGACCTTGCTTGTCTTGGGTGGCACCACTAAAGCTGCCTTTTTTATGGCCAAAAAGTTCACTTTCCATTAACTCTGTGGGAATTGCCCCACAGTTAATAGCAATAAAGGGCCCTTCATTACGGTTGCTTAAACGGTGAACCAGATTGGCTACGACCTCTTTACCCGTACCAGATTCACCCGTAATAAAAACAGGTGCTTGTGAACGTGCAATTTTCTTTAGAGTTCGACGCAATTGCTGGATTGGAAGCGATTCACCAATCAACATTTTATGTTCTAAAGCATCTTGCGAAGTAATGTCTTCGGCCAATGGCTTATTCAGGGCTTTTTGTAGCAGTTGTTCAAGATGTTTGGGATTGATCGGTTTGCTGACAAAGTCGAAAGCTCCCGCCTTTAATGCGGCAATGGCAATGTCCATGTTGCCATAGGCTGTTAGCACAGCAACAGGCAGGGTAGGACAGTGCTCATTCATCCAATCTAAGAGCTGTAGACCATTACCATCGGGTAAGTTGAGATCGGTTAGGCAGGCATCGTAGCTATAGGTAGACAAGGCTTTTTTAGCTTCGTCGAGGCGATGTGCAACATGTGTTTTAACCCCCATCCTTGATAAAGACATTTGCATCAGCATACATAAGTCTTCTTCGTCATCAACTAACAATACCAGTGGTTGTGAATCCACAGTTTTCCCCTAAAAACAATTAAATAACAGCTTGTAAGCACTCAATCCTAAAGCAAGCTCCCTGTTTTTGTTCTACATAGGAAAGCTGTGCTTGATTCGCTTCACAGAAGCTATGAGCAAGATATAATCCTAAACCAGTTCCAGTAATTTCGGTACTAAAAAATGGTTGAAATAACTGTGTGCGGTTTTGTAAAGCAACCCCATTGCCGAAATCTCGGACATCGATCTGGACTTTTTTCTGATCCGTCCGCGCTACCACTTCGATATACGACATGTCCGGATTGTTATGGCGAATGGCATTACGAATTAGGTTGATTAAAATTTGTCTGAACTGTGCCTCATCAAAATCAATCAAGGTTTTGGCTTGCACATTGAGCCGAATATTCTGTTGAATGTCTGCCAGATCTTCTTGCAGGAACAGCGGTAAAAATTGTTCTAGATTTAGACGAGTCGGATGGGTTTCCTTATTACGCACCATATTTAGGGTGTCTTGAATAATTCGGTCAATCCGCACCGCTTGACGTGAAATCATATGATTCAACATGTGCTGTTGTTCGGTATCACTTTGCGGATATAAATCATTGGCATGCACAATCGCCGCTAAGGGATTGCGAATTTCGTGAGCAATACTGGCGGAGAGTTGACCTAAAGCGGCTAATTTTAATTGTTGCACTTGCTGATTGAGTTTTTGTGCATCTTGTAAAATCAGCAAGGTCAGCATTTGATGCGGCACAACGAGTTTTTGTACGAGTACCTGAATGTGGTATTGGCTTTGTTGCGATTCAAATTGAAATTTTTCCCCGCTTTTTAAATCTTCAAACTTGAGTAATTCAAATAAGTCGGGCTGCGTGGTATACAGTGGATATTGATCATGATGATAAGAATTTGGCATGCCGAGTAAATGGCAAGCAGCAGGATTACTCAGTACTACATGACAGTTTTCATCCAATACTAAATAGCCCGTGTCAATCTGCTCTAAAATATAGCGATTAATGTTTTGTAGCCGATGGAGCTCTAAGGATTGCGAAAAATTCAGATTTTCCAATAACTGGAAACGTTTCACGGCAATTTGCGCACTGCCATACACTACACAAAATAAAAAAGCCAAAATCGCACTGTTGGTTAAATTTTTAAGTGAGGTAAATTCAAGAATTGAACCTAAAAACAGTTGATATACTACACAGATCACAGCGATGAGGGTGATGACCAAGGCTTTTTGGGCATCTAATAATAGGGACGCTGCAAAAATCGTAATCACAAACAGCAAACTCAAATGTAAATTGGGTCCATCGATGGCTAAGGTCAGTAAGCTCAGCGAAATGACATCTACAATGAATAACAGCAGTAACTGGTTTGGAATACGGACTTTGAAACGTCCAAGTGACATGAATTGAATGCTGGTAAACAGCAAATAAATCGTCAATACATATAGATATAAACGTGGGTATTCATAATCTGAAGTGAATTGAGTGTAGGTCAGTAAAAAGACCAGTAACAGACAGGCACTGATGATAAAGCGATAAGCACTGTACCAAAGGCCCAAATGATACTGGTTCAATTCACTATGAATTGAACGCTGTGTCATAAGTAACAGGATATACGTTGTGTTAAGGTTTGATTAACCCGTAGCGAATCGCCAAGTGAGTTAGTTTGACATCACTATCAATATTCAGTTTTTCAAAAATGCGGTAACGGTAGGTATTCACTGTTTTAACACTAACGAATAATTTATCAGAAATTTCTTGTGCACTAATACAATTGACCACCATCATGGCAACTTGCATTTCACGCTCAGACAGGGCGTCAAAAGGTGATTGTTGTGTATCAGACAAATATGAGCTGGCCAGTTGTTCTGCAATGTCTGCACTGAAATATTTGCCGCCTTGCATCACTTTATTAATCGCACGGACCATTTCATTAACTGGTGCACCTTTGGTGATATAGCCTTTGGCACCTGCTTTTAACAATAAAGACGGGTAGGGTTCTTCAGCAAGTCCACTGACGGCGAGGACTTTTGTATCTGGCGCTGTTTGAAGTAGGCGACGTGTGGTTTCTACCCCCCCGATCCCTGGCATATTGACATCTAATAGTACGACGTTTGGATGATGTTGGCGAACAAGTGTAATCGCATCTTCACCAGATTCGGCTTGTCCAATGACTTGGACATCTGCATGGTCTTCGAGCATACGGCAAATACCAGTACGGACTAATTCATGGTCATCTACCACCAAAACTGTGATCACCTACACTCTCCCTTAAGTCAAAACCTGTTTTTTTTGTTACATAAAGCAAAATAAGCTTGCAATGAAACGACAAAATTAGCAATCCTATTCTTATATGAAATGAAAAACTTCATACACAATGTGTGAGCAAAAAATGTTCGTAGTTGTGACCAATGTACGGCATATTGCTGGTCTTGCGCAAATGTTTAGTATCCTGAGTTGAGTGAGCAATGGTGAAAAAATTAAATAAATCCTTCATGCACGTTTTGGGCATGTCAATTTTATTCAGTATGAGCAGTTTCAGTTCTGCTGAAATTGTGATGAATAGTGCTGCAAATCAGCAGTCAAATATTAGCTGGTCATCTGAAGATGCAAACCAGTTACTCAACGGTGACGTGTCTTATAGCGCTGAAGAGCCATCTCCTCAAGGGTCAACTAAAGTGACTACTTCTGTACGTAGTACAGGCGGTGTGGTACAGACAGCACCATCGAAAACGGTCCGTATTATTGATACCAATCAATACGCAGGACAGCCCTCTGTAAATGCGCGTGCAGCACTGGTTATGGATGGTCAAACTGGTGAAGTGCTATATAGCAAAAATAGCAATACCGCTTTACCGATTGCATCAATTACCAAACTCATGACAGCAGTAGTGATTTCAGATGCCCGATTAAACATGTCTGAAAAGATTACCTTACAACAGTCTGATTTCTCATGTTCAGGTTGTAAAAGCTCAAGTTCAACGCTGCGTGCTGGCGACAGTATGAATCGTGCAGAAGCATTGCTGTTTGCTTTGATGAAATCTGAAAACCCAGCTGCTTCGGCATTAGCACGTACTTATCCAGGTGGTCGTTCTGCATTTATTGCAGCGATGAATGCGAAAGCACGCTCATTAGGGATGAACTCGACTCATTATGTGGAATCGACTGGCTTGCACCCAGGCAATGTCGCTTCGGCACGTGACTTAGGTATTTTGGTGAATACCGCTTCGCAGTATGGTTTGATTCGTCAATTTTCAACCACACCAAGTTATGACTTTAATTTGGGCTACCGCGTATTGAAATCAAACAATACTAATGCTTTAGTGCGTAATGGTGGTTGGAATATTAATATTTCAAAAACTGGATTTATTAATGAAGCAGGGCGCTGTGTAGTGATGCATACCACATTGAATAACCGTCCAGCGGTAGTGGTGTTATTGGGTGCGGATTCTTCAGTTGCACGAACCAATGATGCGACACGTTTAATGAATTGGGCGAGCCAGTTACCAAAACGTATTTAATAAGATTTCAGATTTTTCATTCTTTCAGTATTTGGATTTACTCAACGTTTAAATGCTGAAGTGAATGCAAGATATAAAAAGCCCTGCAAGAGCAGGGCTTTTTTATTTATTCAGCATATGAATTACATATTTGACAGAATTGAATCGCGAACTTGATCCATAGTTGCATCAATCGACAACATCACTGCATCTTGGCATTGCTTGATGGCAGTGTCAGGATCTTTTAAACCGTTACCTGTCACAGTACATACGATCACAGAACCTTCAGCAATTTTACCTGCTTTGATGTCACGAATCGCGCCACCGATAGACGCTGCAGAAGCAGGTTCTACGAATACACCTTCGTACATAGACAGTAGACGCTGTGCTTCTAAGATTTCAGCATCTTGGAGTTCATCGAACCAGCCTTCTGAATCGCGGACTACTGCTTTAGCATGGTTCCAGCTTTGTGGATTACCGATACGGATTGCAGTTGCTACTGTTTCAGGGTTTTCTACAGGTGCGCCGCGTAGGAATGGTGCCGCGCCAGCAGCTTGGTAACCCACCATTGTTGGTAGACCCGCAGGTTTTGGACCTGTGAATTGATCAGTTTCAGGATCATAAACCACTTGTACAAATTCTTCTTTAGGCTGATTCGCCACAGCTTCGGTATAACCCATCCAGTGTGCTGTGATGTTACCCGCATTACCTACAGGTAGGCAGTGGTAATCTGGCGCACGACCTAATTCGTCAACGATTTCGTAAGCAATGGTTTTTTGACCTTGCAGACGGTATGGGTTGATTGAGTTTACAATCGTAACTGGTGCTTGATCTGCAACTTCTTTTACAAGACGCATACCGTCATCGAAGTTACCGTGAATTTGCATTGTTACCGCGCCATACATCATCGCTTGTGCCATTTTACCCATGGCAATTTTGCCTTCTGGGATGAGCACAAATGCTTTAATGCCTGCACGTGCAGCATAAGCAGCCGCTGCAGCAGATGTATTACCTGTAGATGCACAGATAATTGCTTTAGAGCCTTCTTCAACTGCTTTTGTTACAGCCATGGTCATACCACGGTCTTTAAATGAACCAGTCGGGTTTAAGCCCTCGTACTTCACATAAATTTCAACATTTTTGCCAATAATGCGTGGAATGTTCTCAAGCTTAATCAGTGGCGTATTACCTTCGCCCAAAGAAATTGCGCGAGTAGTTGCAGATACGGGTAAACGGTCGCGATAGCGGTCAACTAAACCAGTATAACGATTGGCATTAGACATGATGATGTTCCAATTGTGTGTAGAGCTTGGCGAGAGGAACTGAAATATTCCCCTCGACCCGATTAATTATCAAGCGATTCTAAACGAATTCGTACAATTTCGCCATGAATGACAGGCAATGCTTGAATTTGTTGAAGGGCTTCATCCATTTTAGATTCTTTAACTGGATCAGTCAGAATCACGATAGGAATAAGGTCTTTTAAGCGCGGCTGTTGCATGATTGCATCGATGCTGATTCCTGCACGGCTTAAAATCGTAGTGACATCAGCAAGAACGCCAGTTTGATCTTCGGCATTAATACGGATGTAGTATCCAGTGGTCATTTCTTCACGTGGAAGAATTGGTAAATCAGTTAGGGCTTCAAACGCAAGCTGTGGAATTGTACCTGCACCATCTTCGGTATAGGAGATGTCACGGACAATATCGACAACATCGGCAACCACTGCTGATGCTGTCGGGCCTGCACCTGCACCTGCGCCATAGTAAAGCGTTGGACCAACGGCATTGGCTTGAACCAATACAGCATTTTTAACGCCATTTACATTGGCAATCAGTTGGTCTTCAGGGATCAGCGTTGGATGAACACGAAGCTCAATACCCGTTGCAGCACGACGTGCGATACCTAAATGTTTAATACGGAAACCGAGGTCTTCTGCATATTTGACATCTTGCGCAGTAACTTTGCTGATGCCTTCAGTGAAGACTTTGTCAAATTGGAGTGGGATACCAAAAGCAATAGAAGCCAGCAATGTTAACTTGTGCGCCGCATCGATCCCTTCGACGTCGAATGTAGGATCTGCTTCGGCATAACCGAGTTCTTGCGCTTCTTTGAGAACGTCTGCAAAGGCACGACCTTTTTCACGCATTTCAGTCAGGATAAAGTTACCAGTACCGTTAATGATACCTGCAAGCCAGTCAATTTTATTGGCTGCCAAACCCTCACGGAGGACTTTAATAATTGGGATACCACCTGCGACAGCTGCTTCATAAGCAATCTGAACGTGATGATCATCGGCCAATTTAAATAATTCATTACCGTGTTCAGCTAATAAAGCTTTATTGGCTGTGACCACTTGTTTGCCATGAACGATTGCTTCACGAATCACTTCATACGCAGGGTGAATGCCGCCCATAACTTCAACCACAACGTCTACATCGGGTTGACGGACGATATCCAATAAATCAGCACTTTGCTTCACTGAAGCAGGCAGTTCTAAATCAGGACGAGGGCGACGCGTACCCACATGGGTAATTTCAATTTCACGACCGGTGCGACGTTTAATCTCAGCAGCATTTTCTTTTAGTAGTTTAAGGGCACCACCACCCACAGTACCAAGACCGAGGATTGCCAGACGAACTGGTTTCACGTCACACTCCATTTATTTCATCATTGCTTTAAGTGAGTTTAGATCATAGCTAAAAAAACGTTCGGACTCTAGGGTAGAAATCACTTTATTCCCACCCATAAAAAACATTCATTTAGCCTATAAAAATTAGTTATTTAAGCGCACTTTCAAGTTCGGAAGCCGACATGTAAGCACCGATGTGTTTGCCTTCTGCGTTATAGATCGCTGGCGTACCATTCACACCAATATTTAGACCCATTTCATACATGCTGCGCACTGGGTTTTTACATGATGCTGGCTCGATTTGCTCACCGGCAATGGCTTTATCAAATGCGGCACGACGGTCTTTGCTACACCAGATAGTTTCCATCATTGGCATGTGTTGTTCACCACGTGGCCAAGCGATGTAACGGACTTCAATGCCACGGGCATTAATATCATCCATTTGTTCATGTAATTTGTGGCAATAAGGACAGCTGACATCGGTAAACACATAAACCACGTGTTTGGTTTTACCTTTGGCTTTATAAATCAGTAGGTCTTCAGTTTTTAATTGATCAAATAATTTTTTGTTGGCCTCTGCTTGTAGTGTATCGCCTACATTAAAGAGTTGTTTTTCACCTAAACGAACCACGTCGCCTTGGAAAATGTATTTACCATCAGCTGTAGCATAGACCGCAGGCATGCCTTCAAAGCTTACCCAAAACAAATTAGGAACTTCAGTCGCTTTCACCCCAGTGACTTTGGCATTGATATTGGCTTTTTGCAGATTGGATTGCAAAGTATCAATTAAACGCTGCTGAGCATTACGTTCAGATAAATTCGAAGCTTCACCAGTTGCAGGCGTACTTGCCGTTAATGTCGCATCTTTCTTTTCGTCATTATTTGAATTAGAACAAGCCACTAACGCCATACTGGCAACAAGTGTCGATGCGAGAAAAATTTTTGAACGGGTAAATAACATAAACAACCCTTTTCTTTTAGCTTTATCAAACAGGTGAGTAAGCATAGCAAAAAATATCGGGCACAATAGAACTTCTTGGTCTGATATTTCCTGCCGTTAAGCTCTCGGATGATAGTCTGCATGTAATTTTTGCATACGAATCTGCGCGACATGGGTATAAATTTGCGTGGTAGACAAGTCACTGTGGCCGAGCAGCATCTGCACGACACGTAAGTCGGCACCGTGGTTGAGCAAATGCGTGGCAAAGGCGTGGCGTAAGGTATGTGGTGATAATTCGGCTTGAATGCCTGCAATGAGCGCATAGCGTTTAATCGCGTACCAAAAGTTTTGGCGACTCATCATTCCACCAAGTTGAGTGAGAAATAAAGCATCGGTTGCGCTTTTGTATAAGACGGGACGTGCTTCAGCTAAATACTTCTCGATCCATTCCACCGCCATTTGTCCTAAAGGGACTAAGCGTTCTTTATTGCCTTTACCGGTAATTCGTAAATAGCCTTGTTTAAGATTGATCAGTTCTAATCTTAAATTTAATAACTCAGAGACACGTAAACCACAGGCATACAGCACTTCGAGCATGGCACGATCACGTAGACCCAATGCGGTGTTGAGGTCTGGGGCATTAATCAGGGCTTCAACATCTGCTTCAGATAAATCCTTTGGTAGGGCACGACCCAATTTGGGTGTTTTATGGATTGCAACAGGATTGTCACTGCGTATTTTTTGTTCACGCAAGAACTTGAAAAATGAACGCAGTGCAGAAAGTGATCGGGCGATCGAGCGAGGGCTTTTTCCTTGTTTCGTCAGGCTAAGCAAGACATCTGAAATGTCGTCACTGCTCCAATCAGTCATGACATGCGTATGACACTCACTGCATTGAATTAAATCAGATAAATATGCATTTCGAGTGTGTGGACTGACGGTTTGAGCTATTAAATCATCACGATATCCGTGTAAAAAACTGAGTGATTCTGGAATTTGGACTGGGGTTGGAATACGTGGTTTTTTATTTAACATGTGCCGCTCATTTTCGAAATTAAACCAAGAAATCACAATGGTTTAATGCAATGTAATTTAAAAAAATAGTCGTGTCGATGCTAGATTGTTAAATGAGAATTGAAATCGAATCCGATTTGTTAATTATTCTCATTTGTTTGTATAATATTCAAAATTTTTTAGGGTTAGTTGCGTGCGATTATCTGATTTGAAAGTGAAACAAAGCGCAGTCATTCATAAGGTACATCGTAACCAGAATGGCAACAATGCTCCGGCTGATTTAGTCGCTAGCCGTTTAGAGACTTTGGGTTTTGTTCCCGGAACAAAAGTACAGGTGATTACCAAAGGTATTTTTGGTGGTGACCCGATTTTAATTCAAGTTGGGTTTACTCGTTTCGCACTGCGAAAAGTAGAAGCTGAAAAAGTGGAAATAGCAATGGAAGGGGCATCAGCATGAGTGATGCGTTACGTATTGCCCTCGTTGGTAATCCAAACTGTGGTAAAACTTCATTATTCAATCATTTAACGGGTACACGTCAGAAAGTTGCGAACTATGCTGGAGTAACGGTTGAGCGCAAGGTTGGTCAATTTACGTTGCCATCGGGTAAATCTGTTCGAGTTTTGGATTTGCCGGGGACGTATAGCTTAGAAGCGACGAGTCCTGATGAAGCCATTACGCGTGATGTCGTGCAAGGTAAAATTGCAGAAGAAGGGCATCAAGATGTCTTTTTATGTGTAGTTGATGCGACAAACTTAAAATTGCACCTCGGTTTGGTCATGGAAATGATCGATTTGGGTCGTCCAATTTTACTTGTCCTCAACATGATGGATGAAGCACGTCGTCGTGGCATGCAAATCAATACCCAAAAGCTGTCTCAGCGTTTGGGTGTGCCTGTTGTAGAAACCGTTGCAGTACGTAATGCGGGTATTGAAAACTTAATGGGTGCTTTGGATGCTGAAGGTTTCAGAAAACCAGATGCGTCATTAAGTGATACCAATCTTTCTGGGACTAACCACGAAAAAATTGAACAAATTTTAAAAGACGTGGTGATGTTTGTTGATCATGAAGATAAACGCTCAGACTTCCTTGATAAAATTTTTCTACATCCAGTCTTTGGTTTAATTACCTTAGCGGTGATGATGTTTATTATCTTCCAAGCGGTGTTTGCATGGGCTGCGCCGTTTATGGACGGTATTGAAACCTTCTTCGGTTGGTTCGGTGAATTAGTCGGTGAACACATTTCACATCCACTACTGAACAGCTTGGTGGTTGATGGGATCATTGCGGGTGCAGGCGGTGTAGTGGTGTTCTTGCCGCAGATTTTAATTTTATTCTTCTTTATTTTGGTTTTAGAAGAATCAGGTTATTTACCACGTGCAGCATTCTTACTAGATAAGCTGATGTTTAAAGCAGGTTTGAGTGGACGTGCTTTTATTCCTTTGCTGTCGAGCTTTGCCTGTGCTGTACCGGGCATTATGGCAACCCGGAGTATTCAAGACCCCCGAGATCGTCTGGTAACGATTTTAGTTGCGCCGTTGATGACGTGTTCGGCACGTTTACCAGTTTATGCTTTGCTGATCTCGGCATTTATTCCACAGCAAATGGTCTGGGGCGTCTTTAACTTACAAGGCTTGGTACTATTTGCATTATATGCAGCAGGGATTGTGAGTGCCTTAATTGTGGCAACAGTGCTGAAATTCTTCCAAAAAGATAAATCACAGCATGCCTTATTGATGGAACTTCCAAGCTACCGTTTCCCAGATATTAAGAGTGTTTGGATTGGTTTACTGGACCGTGCCAAGATCTTCTTGAAACGTGTCGGTGGCATCATCTTCGCTTTATCGATTTTGTTATGGTTCTTGTGTACTTTCCCGCAACCGCCAGAAGGCGCAACTTTGCCGGATATTGATTATTCATTGGCAGGTATGCTTGGGCATGTATTACAACCGATTTTTGCACCATTAGGTTTTAACTGGCAGATCTGTATTGCCTTAATTCCAGCGATGGCTGCACGTGAAGTCGTTGTAGCGGCATTGGGTACGGTGTATGCCTTGTCTGCAACAGATGAAGATGCCATGTCTCAAGGTCTGGCAAATTTAATTAGTAGCGATGGGTCATTGGGTTGGTCATTGGCAACCGGTCTATCATTATTGGTATGGTTTATTTATGCGCCACATTGCTTGGCGACATTGGCGACAGTTAAACGTGAAACTGGCTCCTTGAAAACGGTGAGTTTCATGACTATCTATTTATTTGGTTTGGCTTATCTAATGGCATTCATCACGTATCAAATTGCAACACGCTATTTTGGATCGTGAATTGTGAATGGCAAAAGCTGAACAAAGGAGAGAGACATGCTTGAATCAATAATTATTGCGGTATTGGTGATTTGGAGTGCTGTCGTGGTGTTTAAGAAGGTATTTCCAAAAACATCGAACTCAGTCTTCACAACTTTTTCTGAGCACTGTGCAAACCGTGGTTGGAACAGTTTAGCCAAATGGTTAAAGCCCAAAATGGCCGCAAGCTGTGCAGGCGGTTGTGGATGTTCAGCTTCGGATAATCCATCTGCAAAAAAAGCTGAAGTACAAGCGGTGAAATGGAAATAAACTCACCGTCCGTTGCGTGAAGAAACCGCCCAAGATGGGCGGTTTTTTTACGAGCGGACACAAAAAAACTGCGAGAAAGTGAAAACATAAAAAGCATTCAAAACAGCAAAGTGCTAACATTTTGTCAGATTTAAAAACCGACCAAAAAATGGGGCGAAAATGTTAATACAGCGTGGTGGATTGAAGGTTGTTGCCGGATTAGGGATTTCTGGTGTTTCCGCAGTGAATTTCTTACATAGCCATGGCTACCGCGTTGCAGTCACCGATTCACGAGCAGTTCCACCGGGTCATGATCAAATTCCAAGTGATGTACAAACTAGTTTCGGTCAGTTGGATCAAGATTTATTACTTCAAGCAGAAGAAATTATAATCAGTCCAGGGCTAGATCCAAAATTACCACAAATTCAGGCGGCCATTGCAGCCAACATTCCTGTGGTTTCAGAAATTCAAATTTTACGTCGTGCGACAGATAAGCCGATTGTCGCAATTACAGGTTCGAATGCGAAAAGTACCGTAACAACTTTATTTGGTCTTATGGCAGCAGATGCAGGCAAAAAAGTGGCAGTGGGTGGTAACTTGGGTCGTCCAGCTTTGGATCTCACCAAAGATGATCCTGAACTTTATGTTTTAGAGCTTTCAAGTTTTCAATTAGAAACCACGTCGAACTTGGCAGCAGAAGTGGCTGTGGTGTTGAACATGAGTGAAGACCATTTGGACCGTCATGGCGATATGATGGGCTATCACACTGCGAAGCATCGTATTTTCCAAGCGGTGAAAAAAGTGGTGTATAACCGTGATGATTCATTAACACGTCCATTGGTTCCAGATGTCACCCCAATGCAAAGCTTTGGCCTAAATGCTCCAGATATGAATCAGTTTGGTATTTTACGTGATACTGATGGCACAATTTGGTTGGCACGTGGTCGTGAGCGGTTACTGAAAAGTGCAGATATGTATATCCAAGGGACACATAATGTGGCAAACGCCTTGGCATGTTTAGCTTTGGGTGAAGCGATTGGTTTGCCACTAGAAGGCATGTTGGAAACTTTGAAAACCTTTAAAGGTTTAGAGCACCGCTGTGAATTTGTCAAAGAAGTGCATGGTGTTCGTTATTATAATGACTCTAAAGGTACCAATATTGGTGCGACTTTAGCTGCGATTGATGGCCTAGGTGCTGCGATTGAAGCCAAAGGCGGTAAAGTGGCGATTATTTTAGGTGGTCAAGGCAAAGGGCAGGACTTTACTGCACTGCGTGATTCACTTTCAAAATATGCCAAAGTTGCGGTATTGATTGGTGAAGATCGTCCAATTATTGAAAAAGCGATTGAAGGGACAACCACGCTGATTCATGCTGAAAGTTTGAAACAAGCGGTTGAGCTGTGCCAACAAAATGCGGTAGCCAATGATGTGGTGTTATTGTCTCCAGCGTGCGCAAGTTTTGATATGTTTAAAGGCTACAGTGAGCGTGGACACCAATTTGTTGATTGTGTGAATGCACTCGTTTAAAAGAACGATAAGGAAAGTTGTATGGCTGGGTTGGCTCAGACGACCATAAATAGAATAAATGAAGTTGTAGAGCGTTGGCTTCCTCGGTTACCTGCCGAGGTCAACGTGCGCAATGTTCTGGTGTTCTGTGTTTTGGCATTGTTGTGTATTGGTTCGATCATGGTGGCATCAGCATCGATGCCTTATGCAGAACGCATGCATGAAAATGCCTTTCATTACATTTCACGACACGGTATTTCGATTGCCGCTGCCGCCGCCGCCGCCTATATCGCCTATAAAGTGCCGTTAAATGTCTGGTTTAACAACACCTTCTTTTTATGGATAATCACGATTATCTTACTGGCTGCTGTATTGGCTGTCGGGACAGAGGTCAATGGTTCTAAACGTTGGATTCGTATTGCTGGTTTCACCTTACAGGCTTCGGAAGTTGCCAAAGTCATGATGGCGATATTTACCGCGGACTATGTGGTACGGCGTGCCGAAGAAGTCCGTAATAATATTAAGGGCTTGGTGCGTTTGGCAGTGATTATGGCTGCAACTGTCGGTTTGGTCATGGCAGAGCCCGATTTAGGGGCGACGGTGGTGATTGCCTTAACCATGCTAGGGGTATTCTTCCTCGCAGGAGCACCGTTGATTCAGTTCGCAATTGCCTTTGGTGCGATCATCATGGCCTTTGTGTTCTTGATTTTATTTGAACCTTACCGTTTAGAACGTTTGATGTCGTTCTCAAATCCATGGAATGATCCATTAGGCGCAGGCTACCAGTTGTCGAATGCATTAATGGCTTTTGGTCGCGGTGAATGGTTTGGTGTCGGCTTGGGTCATAGTATTCAAAAAATGTCGTATTTACCTGAGGCTCATACTGACTTCATGTTGGCGGTTTTGGGCGAAGAATTTGGCTTCTTTGGGATTTTGACCGTATTGACGCTGTCATTTGTGATGTTGATCTGCTGTATTCGCATTGGTCATCGTGCTTTACGTCATCAATACTTACGTGCAGGCTACTTGGCTTATGGCATTAGTATTATCTTCTTGCTGCAAATTTTGGTGAATGCCGGCATGAACATGGGCATGCTTCCTACCAAGGGTTTGACCTTACCGTTTATTAGTTATGGGGGGTCTTCTCTGATTATCTGTGCGGTTATGGTGAGTCTGATCTTAAAGATCGATGCGACGACCAAAGAAGTGAACCCAAGTAAAGAAGAATCAAGCTTCTAAATTGGTATCTCGTTGCGGATCGGGAGATGCATGGTGCAGTACACTCGCCGGCATCTCCGTTCCACAATGGAGACATTTGACCAAGCTCGCCTTGGCTTTAGATAGTGGAATCAATGGAATAAAAAATAAAGAAAAATAATTACGTTGCTGTTTCAACTCATACTGAGTTCTGCTGCGGCACACAGGGCAAGTAAATTGGCTCTTTTCAATGACTTTGGTTTTCGGACCAACTCCACAAATAAAAAACATTAGACTCTCCAATGGTCGATTGATCACTTTATTAAAGCATAATTCAATTGAATATCGAGTGATTGGCTCAGATAGGGATGTGGGTTTATTGATAGATTTGAGGCAATGCTGTGCCATGGGGAATTTGTTGAATATCCCACTGCGCAATCGCCTGTTGCAGCATAATACGCGGCGTGTCTAAGTCGACTGGCGGTTGATGTAGAGCCTGCAATGCTTGTTGCAATAAAGATGCTGCTTGGTTTAAATCAAGAGCTTGAGCCATATTCTGTTTTGACAGCTTTTGTCCCTGATTATTCATTGCCAATGGCAAGTGCATGTATTCAAGGTGCGGATAACCCAAAACCTGTCCGAGCCAAATTTGACGTTCGGTATTGTCCAAAAGATCAGCCCCACGTACAACATGGGTCATCCCTTGTAGGTAGTCATCCACCACGACAGCAAGTTGATAATTGATAATGCCATCACGGCGTTTTAAGACAAAGTCACCCAAATCCTGTTGCAGATTCGAGCAATGCGTCCCTTGTAAGCGGTCGGTAAAACAAATCTTCTGTGGATCGACTTTGATTCGAATAGCCTGATCCTGAAGGGGAAGGCCAAGATTACGACATGTGCCTTGATAGATATGATTCGAACCAAGCATTTTTCGGGTGCATTGACAGGCATAGATCAAGTCTTGGGAATACAAATGTGCAATGACTTGCTCATAGATTTCGAGGCGGTCTTTTTGGAAAATGATCTCGGCATCTGGTTCGAATTGAAATGCATCAATACAACGTAAGATATGTTCTTCGCTACCGGGAAATATGCGTGGAATGTCGGTATCTTCGATACGAATGACCCATTGCCCCTGATGGGCACGGGCATCGCAGTAGCTTGCGACTGCTGTAATTAAAGAGCCAAAATGCAAAGGGCCGGTTGGCGATGGCGCAAACCGACCCACGTAATGCTCTGCAGCTTTCCCACCCTTATCTAAAGGGAGGGCTAGAGAGGAATTACTCAACACAGAATTAACCGTTATTTTGCTTCTCTTTGATCTCTGCAAGTGTTTTGCAGTCGATACATAAAGTTGCTGTTGGACGTGCTTCTAGGCGACGTAAGCCAATTTCGATACCACACGTTTCACAGAAGCCGTAGTCATCATTTTTGATCGCTTCAATTGATTGTTCAATTTTACGGATCAGTTTACGTTCACGGTCACGTGTACGAAGTTCAATCGCAAATTCTTCTTCTTGCGTTGCACGGTCGTTCACATCTGGAAGCGCAGTATTTTCGTCTTGCATGGTATTCAAAGTACGGTCTACTTCAGACATTAACTCAGCTTTCCACGCCAATAAGATATGACGGAAATGCTCAAGTTGCCCTTCAGACATGTATTCTTCATTCTTTTTAGGCTGATAAGGTTCAATACCAAATAAGCTTGCAGTAGAACCACCTTCAGTCGCCTTTGGCTTTGATTTGCGCACGCGTTTGGTAGACTTTTCGTCTACTACATCAGTTTGTTCGTCTAAGACTTGATTTTGGTTGTCATTCGCCATGTAGGGCATTCCTCATCATATGCATATATCTATACGCAAAAAATATGGTGATATGCAAGTTTTTTATCCACCCAACACAGAGTTTCCTTCTGTGGGGGTCGTCATCATATAGACTTTTTCTGCTTATTGATAGTCTTTGATGTTTGGATTCTAACTATCACTTTTCCTTTAGAAGCCATAAAGTAAAGCAAAAAAATCAAATTGAAAAGTTAATAACCTGAAATTTCAACATTAATTTGAGGTTGTTTCAATTTGACCCGAACAACTTCAGTTTTAAATTCACCATTATCATTCAGATAGAGTGCACGATACCCTGGTAAAGCCTCATCTAAGGCAAAATTTTCACTATGCGGTTTGAACTGAACACTGGTCGAAGGCGTCGATAAAAACTGAATATTGCGCCATTGATTAGACGAGTCTTGATGTACGTGTCCGCATAGTACAATTTTGACATTGTCATGGCGTGAAAGCACATCTATGAGATGTTCAGCGTTCTTTAGTTTATGCTGATCTATCCAATGCGATTGCATGGCAAAAGGGTGGTGGTGGCATGCCACAATGATGTGTTGCTGTGGGTGTGCTGTGAGTAACTGATCTAATTGTTCCAACTGCTGTTGTGATACCCAACCATCCACTTTTCCTTTAACCGCACTGTTCAGTAAAATCAGACACCAATTGCCTAATGCGATGCAGTGAGCACGATCTTCCTGTTGATGAAATGGGAAGCAAGACGCTTCGTCATGGTTCCCCGGAATCTGATAAAACGGAAACGGCTGCTGTTGCATATATTCGAGATAACGCGCATAGGTACGCTCTACCGGCACTTGTGCAAGATCGCCAGTATGGACAAGCGTATCGATGTGATGATGGTTCAACTGAATTTGTTGAATCACATCGTGAAAACTCTGCTCTGGATTCATGCGGACAAATTCAAGATCTTCCTGATCCATTAAATGTGTGTCCGAGATCTGGATCAGTGTCCAGTCGTATTGTGGTGTATCCCTTAAAGTCATGTCCTTCCCCTTAGACATTCCTTGTAGTATGTATTTGTTGTTGTAACCATTGCAAGGCCATAATGACAGGTGCATTTTTTAGCCGACCATTGGTTAATAATTCAGGAATATCAGCATAATCTAAGATATGCAATTGAATATTCTCTCCTTCATCAGGCATGCCAAAGACTCCGCCATGTTCAGGAAGTTCAGCTTCAGCACTATAAAGGTGGAATAATTCCGCGCAGGCACCCGCAGAGGGATAAAAACTAAATAAATGCTGTAGTGCATCTAATTCACAGCCTGATTCTTCCAAACTTTCACGGCGGATGCAGCTTTCAGCAGATTCATCACCATCGAGCACGCCGGCAATAATCTCTAGTTGCCATGGCGAAGTTTCATCATCAATCGCCCCAATGCGGAATTGTTCAATTAAGGCAAATTTTTGTTGTTGATGACTATAGATCAGCACACCTGCTGCTTCAGGACGATGAATCAATTCACGCTGAATGGTTGGAATCATGCTGTCTTGATGGAATAAGCGGTGTCGAAGCTGAACTTTTTCAACTTGAATAAAGCCTTTATAAAGATGTTCACGCCCTTCAATGCTGTAATCTTTTTTGTTATATGTGGCCTGTTTAATAATATTCATAAGCGCTAATTAGGATGAAATCTTCCATTTCATCCTAACCGAGATTTTGTTGAATACAAAAGATTTTTTTTAAGCTTTACACTTTGTGGTACAACTTTTGACCATGTTCATGATAGGCCGCTTTCATGCTTTGTAAACCTGTTTCAATTTCAGGATTAGATTCTGAAGAAAGCTGCATATCTTGCTGATTTTTTGCATAATCTCTCACATTTTGTGTGATTTTCATCGAGCAAAATTTAGGTCCACACATCGAACAAAAATGGGCTGATTTATGTGCTTCTTTCGGCATAGTTTCATCATGCATGCTACGCGCTGTATCAGGGTCTAAGCTCAGATTAAATTGGTCTTCCCAGCGGAATTCAAAGCGTGCTTTGGATAATGCATTATCACGAGCCTGCGCACCGGGATGACCTTTGGCAAGGTCTGCCGCATGGGCTGCAATTTTGTAGGTGATAATGCCATCTTTGACGTCTTTTTTATCTGGTAGACCAAGGTGCTCTTTCGGGGTCACATAACACAGCATCGCGGTGCCGTACCAACCAATCATTGCTGCACCTATCGCAGAGGTAATGTGGTCATAGCCCGGGGCAATATCGGTGGTGAGTGGTCCAAGGGTATAGAAAGGCGCTTCTTTGCATACCTCGAGTTGTAGATCCATATTTTCTTTGATCATATGCATTGGGACATGGCCCGGGCCTTCAATCATGACTTGTACATCATGTTCCCATGCCCGGTGAGTCAATTCACCTAAGGTGCGTAATTCACTAAATTGAGCTTCATCGTTGGCATCTTGAATACACCCTGGACGTAAACCATCACCTAAACTGAATGACACATCATAGGCTTTCATGATTTCGCAGATTTCATCAAAATGCGTATACAGGAAGTTTTCTTCATGATGCGCTAAGCACCACTGCGCCATGATGGATCCGCCACGTGACACAATCCCTGTTAAACGGTTGGCGGTGAGTGGAACATAACGAAGCAGTACGCCTGCGTGAATCGTAAAATAATCGACACCTTGCTCGGCTTGTTCAATCAGTGTGTCTTTGAAAATTTCCCAGGTTAAGTCCTCTGCGACACCATCAACTTTTTCTAAAGCTTGGTAAATTGGCACGGTGCCAATCGGTACAGGGGAGTTGCGAATAATCCATTCGCGGGTTTCATGGATATTTTTACCTGTCGATAAATCCATGATGGTGTCAGCGCCCCAACGAGTTGCCCAAGTCATTTTTGCCACTTCTTCATCGATGCTTGAACCAAGTGCTGAGTTACCAATGTTGGCATTGATTTTCACCAAGAAGTTACGACCAATAATCATCGGTTCACATTCAGGGTGGTTAATGTTGGCAGGGATAATGGCACGGCCTTCAGCTACTTCTTGACGTACAAATTCAGGGGTGATTTCAGTTAAATTGCGTGCGCCAAAATTTTGACCGGCATGTTGGCGCATATCAACACCTTCACGCTGGCGCTGATTTTCACGAATCGCAATGTATTCCATTTCAGGAGTGATGATGCCTTGTTTGGCATAGTGCATTTGAGACACATTGTGTCCACGACGAGCGCGACGGGGTTTTGAAATATGCGCAAAACGAATCTCTGCAGTACGAATATCTCGAAGACGCTCTTGTCCAAATTTTGAAGTTAAGGTATCGAGTATTTCCGTATCATTTCGAGACTCGATCCAAGATTCACGGACATTAGGTAGACCTTGATTCAGGTCAATTTGAATATTGGGGTCTGTATAAGCACCAGAGGTGTCATAAACCATGATCGGCAGATTTTTTTCTCCACCCAGACCTGTAGGCGTATCTGTAAGACTGATCTCACGCATTGGTACGCGAATATCTGGACGTGAGCCTTGGATATAGACTTTCTTTGACGCGGGGAGAATACGAGTGAGATCTTTAGCATCTTGTTCATGTTGAGCAGCGCGATCTGAAGCGGTGAGATTCGTTAATTGGTTCATTGCAATGATCCTTATGAATGACATCAACGAATCAAGCACGACCAAAAACGTGGCAGTTTATCTGATGGATTCACCTGAAAATAAAGGCGTAAAACCAAGAGATAAGAAAGGCTTAAGTTTTTAGATGGCTTGATTCCTACGCAGGTATTAACCTGATCAGGTTCAACGGTACTCATCCTTAAATTTAGCGAACTAAATTTAGATGATCTCAGCAGGAAATTACCTGCGCTCCGTCAAGCTTTGTGCGGATATTAGCATGAAGGCTGTTTTAAAACAGTGTTATTTTTCATCGATTTTGCATTGCAGAATTTTGGCTAGGCACATGTGCAATTGAACTTGCATTGGCTAAGTAGAGGACTGATTTACACAGATGGCGTCACTAAAACAGTCTTTCTTATAATGCGGATCAGGATTGCGGACACCAATTAAATTCAACAGCTGCGCTTCTGATCGCTGATTAGATGCAGCAGTATTTTGATCTAATAATTTTAAAAATAAACGCGCCTGATCTGCCAATTTGGAGTTTTTTAATTGAGCCAAGCGTTCAATTTCTTCTAAAGAACTGGCTTGAATACTGAGGCGGTCTGAAAAATCATTAGAAACGGGACTATGTGCCGAACCAATAAATAACAACTGGCTATATTGATATAGCAATTGTTGTGCATCTTTTTTGTAGGGGCTATCTGGATATTGTTTCAGATAGTCTTCCCAAAAAATAGCACGTGTTGCAATCTCTTGCGGCTCAATGGCTAAACTTTGTTGCAGCAAGGCGGGTTGTGCATTTTGTTCAGCCAGTTTTTCAATAAAGACCTGCTCAGGTTCTTCCATATAAGGCGCAAAAATTTTGGCTAAATATTCAGGACTTCGGCGATAGCGTAATTGTCCTTCACCTGCATCGAACAATTCTACATAGGCTTGGCCTTTATGTTTCAGTAAGTATTGATCTCGGGCAGTGAGCTGCTCATAATGATTTTGTTGAATTGTGGGATGCTGAGCCATATCAAAGGCAAATTGTTCGAACGCCATTTGCTGTTGAGCTGTACGTTCAACATGTAAAAAGTTGCGATACATTTGATTGGACAAACGCAGTAATTTTTTTTGTTCGTCCGCTTTTAACAGCGGTAAGCAGACTTTGAGATCTTGGTTGATTTGTTCTAAAGCGAAAGTTGTGCGTTGATCGTCTATTTCCAGCATGTTTTTTTCAAGTTTTTGGCACAGCAAAGACAAATCGACTGCTTCTTTTTGAACAGTCTTATTGTTGGGAAACTCTGGTGCAGGTTGAGGTTCAGGCTGTTGTTGGCATCCATTCAACATACTGAAACATAAAAACATTGCACTAAACTTTGCAGGCAGCTGAAAAAATTTTGACACAGGAACTCGATGCGCTATAGAAGTGGTATTGTCCGATGGAATGTCGACTATTTTATAGATGAAACACGTGCAATATGTGTACTATTGTACAGTTCTTTGTTATAGCGTTGTGAGTAGTGTCCGAAAACGACTGAAATTATCCGGTTTTGTCGCATTTGATATAAAAAATTAATAAAAATCATACGGAAATTTGTAAGGATATGATTAGTATCTGCTTAGTTTTAGGCTTGAATATTCAATCTCGGGCATTTGAATATTAGGAATTTACAAAAAAAATGAACAAAAAAGTTGTGGTGGGTCTTTGTTTGCTTTTCACGAGTCAATGGGCGTGTGCGCTAGACCTTGTGCAAGCTTATGAACGTGCAAAACAAGAAGACCCCAATTGGCAAGCCAATAAACTACAATATGAAGCGGATAAATTGAATTTGGGGATTGCCAATGGGAACTTACTTCCAACGGTAACAATCTCCGGAAATGTGACCCGAAAAAATCAAAATTCCAACCAAAGTGGCGCTCAAGCCGGGCTGATCATGCCAGACAGCACCACAACAAGACAAATTGCGCTTACTGCCCGTCAGCCCATTTTTCGTTGGGATGCATGGGAAGGGCTGAAGCAAGTCAAGACCTCGATTAATTTAAGTGAAATCAATCTGCGGATTCAAAAACAAGATCATATTTTAAATGTCTCTGAAGCTTATTTTAATGTCCTACGTCAGCAAGCATTGACGGTTGCCAACTTACAAGAAGAACAGGCGCTATCGGAACAGCTGCGCATGATGAATGCTAAATTAAAAGAAGGTTTGGTGGCAAAAAGTGATGTCAGCGAAGCCAATGCTCAATATCAAAATGCTCGGGCCAACCGCATGGCGACTAATGTTCAATTGGTTTTGGCGCAGGAACAATTACAACAGTTGATTGGGCCATATCGAGAAAATTTGGCGGTGTTACGTGAAGATTTTCAGTTTGAAAAACCGATTCCAAACAATGTACAAGCGTGGGAAGAACTGGCTCAGGAGCAGAACCTAGGCATTTTACAAGCGCGTATGCAACAACGTTATGCGGAAGATGGCAAACGCGTCGAAAAAGCTGCCTTATATCCTCAGATTGAAGCGGTAGGGACCTATGGTTATAACAAGCAAAGTCCACAATCCATCATGTCGCAAGATGGTCAATTTGATCAGGTGGGGATTGAAATGAACTGGAATGTGTTTAATGGTGGACGGACACAGAAATCCATTAAGCAAGCGGCGATCAATGTTGAAAAAAGCCAAGCACTGGTGGATGCAGCGATTCGAAAAGCACAAACCGATGTAAAAAAATCATATATGCAAGTCGAAACGGATCAGAGTAAATTACAGGCACGTAAAGCCGCGATGGATTCTTCCGCGCAAGTGTCTTTGGCCTCACAAGCCCAGTACCAAGAAGGTCTGAAAACTATGGTTGATGTGCTACTGGCACAGCGTAATGCCTTTTCAGCCCGTCAAGATTATTTAAATTCCAAGTACGATTATTTAATACATGTACTGCAACTCAAAGCCTCCGTTGGGAAATTAACGGAAGCTGATTTAGTGGAAATGAATGCATGGTTGGTCGATCAGAAAAATCAGCCATCGATCCTACTAAAGAAATAATCCATGGTCATAAAAGTTTCACAATCAATATGCTTTAATATGGCACTAAAATCTGCCGATTCACGTTGTAGTGGAGACTCGCTTTGCCTAATAATCCCGTTTTAAACCATCACATTTCTTCGCAATTCAATGAAGAGTTGCAGGATGTGCATACCAAATTTATGACTATGGGCGGTTTGGTGGAGCAGCAGGTTGCAAATGCCATTCATGCCTTATTGGATACGGATGCAACGATGGCGATCGATGTTCAATTTCAAGACAATACGGTGAACCGTATGGAAACTGAAATTGATGAAGCGCTTACCCTAATTTTGGCGCGTCGTCATCCTGCTGCGATTGATCTACGCATGGTGATTGCGATGTCGAAAGCCAACACCGATTTAGAACGGATTGGTGATGAAGCGGCAAAAATTGCCCGTATTGCACAAAGCTTGTGTGAAGAGGGTGGTTCACCGCGTGGTTATATGGAAACACGTCATATTGGCAACCAAGTCCGCGTGATGATTCATGATGCGCTCGATGCCTTTGCACGTTTGGATGTAGATCAGGCTTTACGTGTTCTTTTGGCCGATGCTGATATTGACCGCGAGTACCAATCGGCAACCCGTACCCTCATGACGTATATGATAGAAGATCCACGGCACATTACTCGGGTCATGAATGTGCTTTGGGTGCTGCGTTCACTGGAACGTATTGGTGACCATGCACGAAATATCTCTGAACAAGTGATTTATATGGTGAAAGGTCTAGATGTCCGTCACACTAGTGTTGAAGAAATTGAGCAAAAAGTTCAGCGTTAATTGATAAAAACCAATATTAACGAAGCCATCACACGATGGGCTTTTTTTTGTCTAAAATTAACTATGTGTTTCTTCGTCTTCCTCAAAAGTTCGGGCAATTTTGTCAATATTCAAACTTTTTGCCATCGCATCAAAGATTTGCTTATAGGCACCTTCTTGATGATACAAATCGTGATGTTCCCCGTGTTCTACGATTTGTCCGTCTTTCATGACATAGGTGTAATCGGCATCGATAATTTGCGACAAACTATGTGAAATCATGATGACGGTACGCCCTTGTTTAATTTGATCCAGACTATTTTTAATTTGTTCAGCAGCGATCGCATCTAAACTTGCAGTCGGTTCGTCCAAGAAAATAATCGGCGGATTTTTCAGGAACATACGTGCCAAGGCAATACGCTGTTGCTGTCCACCTGAGAGCAGCAAGGCATCGGCTTCATAGGCATGCGGCAGTTTTAAGATCTGATCATGGATCGAGGCTTTCCGTGCTGCATCGAAGACTTCTTGCTCTGTAGCTGTACTTTTTCCATAGCGAATATTTTCAAAAATTGAACCTGGGAAAATATGATTTTTTTGCAATACCAAACCAATATTTTCACGTAAATACTGTGTATCAATCTGTTCTAAATCGATGCCATCGAGTTTGATATTGCCCGCTTGAGGATGATAAAACTTATCCAGTAAGCTAATTAATGTCGATTTACCAGCGCCAGATAAACCAACCAAGGCGGTGATTTTGTTCGGTTGGATGGTCATATTGATGCGGTGCAATGCCTGAAAACCATTGGGATAGCTAAAGTCGACATTGCTTAATTCAAACTGACCTTGAATCGGAGGTTGAGCAGTGCCACTGGTTTCAATTTCATGATCCGCTTCTAAGATGTTAAAGAAGCTTTCTGAATAAATCATCGCAGAGTTAATTTCATCATAGATACGATGCAGCGAGCGAATCGGGGCAGAGACATTATTAAATAACAACACGTGATACATAATCATCCCGATACTCATTTGCCCATCCAAAACAAAATAGGCTGTCAGAATGATGATCAGTACCACACCGACCTGTTCAATAAAGGTTTTGAGTCCGTCAAAGATATAACTGGTTTGCCGTGTCTGCATCTGGTTTTCAGTCAGTGACTTTTGCAGATTTAATTGCTTTTTCGATTCGACGGCTTCTTTGTTAAAAGATTTAATGACCGTTATCGAGTTGATAATACTCAGAATACCCTGATTTTTCTTTTCAAAATTATCGCGTAGGGCACGGCGTTTGCCTGCCAGTTTTTGTGATTGTTTGAAAGTTAGCCAAAAATAAATCGGCACAATAATTGTGGCCACCACGCCAACCCAAACATTGGCATAATACATTAAGCCCAGTGCAATAATCGCACTGGTAAATAGCGGTAAAATATCAATAAAAAAGATTTGAACCAGTCGTGTAAGCGAGCTGACACCCCGATCAATTCGAGTTTGGAGCTTACCTGCTTGGTTGTCTTGTTGATCGAAGAATGCCAATCGATAGGTGATAAATTTTTCAATAATGCCTTGGGACAAATCCTGAGAAATTAAAATACGTAACTTTTCACCAAACGATTTTTGTCCAAATTGCACGATGGCATTGATGACTTCTTTTCCCAGTAAGACTACGGTGATGGTGATTAATATATGCCAACCATTGGCTAGACCGAGGCCTTGTTGTAAAAGCTGATTGATGCTGTCTACGGCATATTTGAGTGTCAGGGCATTCACCTGTGCCGTGAGTGAGCCAATTAAAGTCAAGATCAGCGTCACGACCACCAGCCAACGGTATGGCTGTACGAATGGGCGTAATTTTTGGAAAAGTTGCCACAGATTCATAAGCAATTATTTTTATTGTGAATATGAGCTTTAGTCTAAGACTGAAAATTCTATGCGACAAGTAATGACAATGTTTTGATTTGTGACGAGAGTTTTTCGGCTAAGATATTTTTTAAATGTGCTCACGACATCAGCATCACGCTGCTGTGCCAAATAGTGTTGAGTTGAACCGATGAATTTTGAATTATTTACGCCTGAACCGCATGCAAATCTGTTGCCCTATGATGGTGAAGTTGAAGATTATGGATTGATCTTCAATGCTGAAGACAGTGAAAAATATTTACGCTATTTCCTCACGCAGTTGGCTTGGCAGCATGATGAAGTCATTTTGCATGGACAGTATTTTCAAACGGAACGAAAAGTGGTTTGGTATGGAGATGCTCATTATGAGTATCACTATTCAGGCATGCAAAAGCAGGCATTGATCTGGAATCCAGCTTTACTGCGCTTAAAGAAATATATTGAGCAACGGGTGGGTCAGACGTTTAATTCCTGTTTGGCCAATTTATACGAAAATGGTACGCAAGCGGTGGGGTGGCATAGTGATGATGAGCCATCTTTGCTTTCACCCACACAGCAGGTGGTGATCGCATCTTTGAGTTTTGGTGCAAGCCGAAAGTTTTGCTTTAAACATAAAAGCACTCAAGAGAAAGTACAGCTTTTACTGCAAAGTGGACAGTTGATTGTGATGCGTGGGAAAACCCAACGGTATTGGAAACATGCCCTAATGAAGTCGATGAAAGTGACCGAGCCGAGGGTGAATTTAACCTTTCGTTATTTCTATGATCAACAGCCGTAAAAAAAGCCCATATCTAGATGAGCTTTTTTCTTTCTCTGAGGAAGAGTATAGCGACAATCAACTGAAATCATGGAACACATGGTTGAGATGACTGCTAAAGAACAATAATCATATTATGATAATCTATCTGGAATTTATAATTAATAAATTCAATTAATAATATAAATTTATCAGATTAATTAAATATCATCTTTACAACATCGCATCAGTTGTGCGCAAACTGATCAGATTTAAATGGCGTCCGATTCTTCCATCATACTGCTGTATTTTTTCTCAATACGCGCTGTACAGTCTTGCATCATTTCTACGACTTTTTGAAAATTCATAAATTCAAAACGATTTTTAGACGCCAATAGGGTCAAAGCAAGCGGGGGTTCTTTACTGGAAAATTTAATCGGAATCGATAAGCTCGACATATTCGGGTCAACTTCACCATTGGAAAAATAGTAACCCTGCTTTTTAATCTTTTTCATTTGCTGCATAAATTCTTCTTCATTATGCGCAAAACCAACTTGAGATAACTCGTCCGCAAAACGGTGGTAATAATCTAAAATCCGTTGCTTAGGTAACTGCGACAAAATCACTTTAGACGATGAGCCTTTGTACATCGGACGCGGGCTACCTCGACCATAAGCCAAGGCTGCATAGTCTTTATACAGTTCATGATGTACATCAATACATGAGTCGATATTCAGATGCGTCAATAAGCAACAAGACTCTGTGCGTTCCACAATTTCTTTCATGAAGGGAATGCTAATTTGCACCAATGGATCGGTGGTGCGAGAAATAAAATCAAGCACAGCAATTTTTGAACCCAGTGTGTAATCGCCAGAAGTCCCACTGAGGCGCTGCAATAATTCAGCAGAAACCAGTTCTTTTAAATAGCGATAGCTCGTTGGTTTAGATAAGCCTAATTCTTCACTAATAATGTCGACATTGATGATGGGACGAGCAACTGAAAATAAGTCGAGTACGGTGAGAATTTTACCAAAACTGGAAAGCGCCATAAGAACCTGCTTGGTCACAATAAAAATGAATCGTTAAGTTACTTTATAACAAATTGCTCGGCCTGATGTTGCGCTTTTCTACATTGAAAATGAAACAAATCTGAAATATCACAGGGTTTCTTGGGTTATTCTGATAAAAGCATAATAAAAAATTGAAATACGCATTTAAAATATAGGTAAATTATCAAAATAAGATATTAATATTGACTTTAATTTGTTTTTTTATCAAAATTGTTGTGAAAATATCCTATATTGAATAAATATTGCCCATTCTTTCGATGCGCAGGCAATGTTGCACACTACTTTTTGTATTCAAATGGTTTGAAACACGATTTGAATCGCTTCTTTACTTATTGAAATTTCTAGTCATTCCTGTGCCGTGATACAGGTTGTGCTGTCGAATGTTTAAGCATTCGATACGAGGCCGTTTTCACTAAAAAGAAGCAAACCGATGAGATCAATCATGCTGCTGACGAAACAAATACTCGCTTTTCGGCCCAATAAAATGGACTGGATTTTTGCGACCAAAACGTTCATCGCGGGCATGTTGGCATTGTATGTGGCCTTTGTACTGAATTTGGCTTATCCGATTTGGGCGATTGGCACCGTTTTCGTGATCGCGAATCCATATTCAGGGATGACGTCTTCAAAAAGTTTGTATCGTGTATTAGGAACATTCTTAGGGGCGGCCGTGTCGGTGGTGGCACTGCCACATCTTATTCATATGCCAGTACTGTTTACAGTGTTTTTGGCTGTTTGGGTTGGGTTTTGCTTGTATTTGTCACTGCTAGACCGTACGCCTCGTAGTTATGTTTCCATGTTGGCGGGTTATACCACGGTCATTATCTGTTTTAACGTCGTGTATTTTATTGATACCGCTTCGATCTTCGATATGGCCTTGGGGCGTTTTCTCGAAATTACGGTGGGTGTGGTATGTAGTGCCATCGTGACTACGACATTATTTCCAATGCATATTGGTCCTGCAGTCGAAACACGGGTGAGCAAAACCTTTGCCGATACCAAAGAAATTTTTGATCAGATTTTATTAGAGCCTGCCGAACTAGAAAATTATTCAAAAAATCTCGGCAATATTGCACGAGATATCGCGGATATACATGTCATGGCGGTGCATTTGTCTTATGAAAAATCAACCTTAAAAGGCATGACACGTCCGTTGCAGGAAATCTTGCATCAGTTGAGTTTGTTGGTCAGTAACTTGGTGGCCATGTCTGAGCGGATGAAACAATTAGACGGTCTGGACACACATTATCGGACGGCACTCAAGCAAGCCCATGAACATATTGCCGCGTTTTTATTAGATCAACATCAGATTGAGGAAAGTGAACTTAATCAATTGCCTGAACAGTTTGAGCAAGATTTTCAACACATTCAGACACAGGCATTGCCATCACAGCAGGTGATTTTGGGCAGTCTAAAAATGGATATTCGCCATTTTATTCAGAATATCCGTGCGATTCGCTTGCTTTGGCAGCGGGTACAGCAAGGCGACTCAACTTTACCAGCCACACTGACTGCCTTGGGCAATAGTCATTATCCGACTTTGCACCGAGATGCGGGGGTTGCCATTCGTGGCGGGGTGTCTGCATGTTTGATTATTTTAATTTCTACGGGTTTTTGGATCGCCAGTGGTTGGAAAGCTGGATTTATGATGGCCGAAATGGCTGCGATCAGTGCCTGTATTTTAACTGCAATGGATAACCCTGTTCCTGCATTGAAAATGTTTATTCGCGCCAATATGTATGCGGCTTTCATAGTGTTTATCTACGCCTATGGCATTTTCCCGCATGTGACCGTTTTTTGGCAGTTGATCGTGGTGTTAGCACCGTTTGTGATGTTCTGTCTGATGCTGTTTTTACATCCGCCTTTGATTGGGATCAGCTTGCCGCTTTTGATGGGCACCATCATGGGACTGAATTTTCAAAACCGCTTTAGCCTCGATCAGGTGTTTTTCTTTGATGCATCGATTGGGACGGTTTTGGGACCCATTATTTCGGTGTTTATTATTCATTTAGTGCGTGCAATGTCACCAGATATGACGGCCCAACGCATCCTTTCTCAGCATTATAAGGCACTGCGTCAGGCTTTATATCTGCCGTACGGCTTACCGTTTCGGGTGCATTTACGCAGTATGTTGGACCGAATCGGCATCCTAAATAGCAAAATGGTGCAATCAGGGAACTTGAAACAACAGATCGAGTGGGCTTTGGTGGAAGCCAGTGCGGTGATTGATTTGACCCGCTTGCAAGAACTCATGAATAAACTCGATCTGAATGATGCACTGGTCGGTGAACTCGAGGAGTTACAACAAGATTTAGATGACTATTTTCGGGCCATGGAACAAGGGCAAAAGAATGTGTATATGAGGTTGAAACAGCAAATTGTAGAGCGAATTCAACGATTGAATCAGGCCGTTCAGGGTATTGAAAACGACGATGTTATGCATCGAATTCAGTATTCACTGAACAATATTCAAAGCAGTTTGTGTCATGTTCTAACACAGCAGACTCCAAATCATTTACAGGTCGAGGCACAACATGGGTGAGCTAAATGTATATGGCGTCTATGTGCCCATTCTATTGATTCAAGCGGTATTGGCCTATCTGTTATTGCGGATCATCATGCGTTTGCTTGACCGATGGATGGCACAAGATTGGGTGCCGATGCCCAATATTTTTTATTTGGGTGTATTTGTGATGTTGCTTTGGCTGGTGCATGAAATCTTTATTTTCTGCCAGTTCTAAGCCCCTAAAAAAATGAAATGATTGAGGTAATCGTATGACCAATTTGAATGTCCGAAAATATGTTCGGCCTGTACTGTTGATAATCGTGCTATGCGGCGCATTACTTGCGCTGAAACATATTTGGGACTATTACAATTCGGAACCATGGACGCGTGATGGACGGGTACGTGGTGACGTGATTCAAGTGTCATCGGATGTTTCAGGTTTGGTCACAGACGTTTTAGTTCAAGACAACCAACAAGTGAAAAAAGGCCAAGTGCTGTTTCGTATAGATGTGGCACGTCAAGCCTTGGATGTTGAGCAAGCCAAATCTGACCTGGCGAAAGCCAAAGCAGGACTGGCAGGGGCTGAAGCGCAGCTTGCTGAAGCAAAAGCCAATCTAGTGAAGTCACAAGCCAATATTAATCTTGCAGATAAAAATGCAAATCGTTATGCAAGTTTGATGGACGGTGCGATTTCAAAACAAGAACAAGATCAAATGTTTGCAGTACGTGATCAATCCCATGCAGAGCATGAGCAAACTCAGGCCGCGATTGAACAAGCCAAAGCCAGTGTGGTGCAGCAAAAAGCCCTAATTGAAGCGGCCAATAGCAGTTTGCATTTGGCTGAGTTGAATTTAAAACGTTCGGAAGTGGTTGCACCGACTGATGGAACATTGTCTAACTTTGAACTCAAAGCAGGGAATTACGTCAAAGTAGGCCAAGCCGTAGCGGCCTTAATTGACCGTCAACAATTGTATGTTGTGGGATATTTTGAAGAAACCAAACTGGATAAAATCTATGTTGGCGCACCTGCAACAATCCAACTGATGGGAAGTTCTGAAGTTTATAAAGGCCATGTACAAGGCGTTGCAACAGGGATTGAAGACCGTGAACGTACCTCGACTGATGGCTTACTGGCCAATGTCAATCCAACCTTTAGTTGGGTCCGTTTGGCACAGCGTGTACCAGTGAAAATTGTACTGGATGAAGTACCGCATGATCAGTTGGCTTTTGTCGCGGGTCGAACCACCACGATTCATATTGTGGATAAAAACTAAGTTATCCCCAATCATTTCATTTGCGCAGCATTGAGTGATCAATCTTGCGCATAAAAAAGCATCCTTTTTCGGATGCTTTTTTATTTGCCTGCTCGTTGAACGCGCTTAAGGTTTTAGTCCCACTGGATTTCGATACCAACTTTCAATAAACAATGCTGCAGCAAGGCTGTCGGCAGAAAGATTCTTCGCACGGCCTTGGGCTTGATAATGATCTAATTCATCACGCGCTTCACGCGTAGTTAAGCGTTCATCGACCATCAAGGTTTCAATATTGGTTTGGTGGCGAAGACGTCGTGCAAATTTACGCGCACGTGTGGAGAGCTCAGATTCGCTATCATCCATATTGAGTGGTAGACCCACGATGAACAAATCCGGCTGATACTGTTTCACAATCTTGAGTAGATTATCCCAATTGGGAATGCCATCTTTCATGGGAAAGAGTGGTAGGGGATTTGCACTTTCAATCAGGGCTTGTCCAACAGCCATTCCTGTTTTTTGTGTGCCAAAGTCAAAGGCCATAATCATTTGATATTGTGGTAAATCAGGCATGTCCAATCTCAGATGATAACCACATGCGGTCTACGCCCATTTTTTTATAGGCAGCGTCCCAGCGGTCGTCATAAGGTAAGTTAAATATTAAATCCATGTCTGAGTCACAAATGAGCCAATCACCCCGAGCAATTTCTTCTTCTAATTGGCTTTTACCCCAACTGGCATAGCCTAGAGCCACCTGATAACGACCCACACCTTCATTGTGTGCAATCGCATCTAAAATATCTTTAGACGTGGTAATGCAGACATTTTCACCTACAGCAATAGACGAATGCCATGTCGGTTGACCGGTATGAAGAACAAAACCTGCCTCTGGGCGCAAAGGACCACCTTGCAACACTTCATGAGGATGCACATTATCTGCCTCAATTTCCAAATCATTCAATAGTTCTTTGATCTGCAAGCCCGAAGGACGATTAATAATGATGCCTTGAGCGCCATCTTCATCATGTCGCGCTAAATAAATCACCGTATTGGCAAAGAATTCATCGTTCATTTCGGGTGGAGCAATCAGGCAGCGGTGTGTGAGGTATTGTTTAGTCACCTAATGGCTTCTCCTTATTGGGGTAAGTTTCATTCTTGGGGGTGAATTGCATTCGAATAACGTTGTATTTATCAACATACTAGACTCACAAGTTTTCAACAATGAGTTTTTCTGCAAATTCAATATTTGTCATGCTCGACCAGTGAGGGACATGCTAAAAATCTTCATCGTGCAGGCGGGTCTGTAATGTGGTGAATTGTGAAGCGATGATTGGTGATTTGAACAACAGCAGTACAAAAGTGAGGAGAAGATATACGTGATGGATGACTGAGATTGCTTAAAATAGCAGGATAAACTGAGGGTAAAACAATGACACATTATTCAAAAATAATAGGGATGGCACTCTGTGCAAGCCTACCTATTTCAGGCTTTGCAGGAAGCGCTGACTTACAAAAACATGAATCTCAGGTGATTAAAAAATATAAAAACTTAAATTTTTATGAGGTCAATGAAGCGATAGAACGTGAAATTGTGGATATCATTGCGGCAGATCCGAGCAGTTTTCACTACGGATTTACGCAACTCGAAAAGCAAGGTTTTGTTCATGTGCAATATTCACCAGATAAAAAACTTAAATTTTATAGTTTTGATGTGTCTGGTGGAGGCACCATGGGGGAGTGGAGCAGCTATGTGCAATATGCAACGGGAAAAACGCAACATTTAGATCAATTTGACTCAGGCTATATCAATCAAATTTTGCCGGTCAACATCCAAAATAAAACCGTATATTTGGTGAAGAGTTATTATAAAGGTGATAATTGCAGTGGACTACATCATCTAAGAGCTGTTGAAGTTGGACCAAAACAGTTACTTAAATCTTATGTATTTCAAACTAAGCAAAAGAAACTAGATCAAATCTCGGTAGATTATGACTGCCATTATGAAACTGATCGTCGTAGCGGTAATGAATATCTCAAAATCAGTCCGAAACACGTGGATGTTATGTTACTCAATCAACAACATCAGCCGCAGTATAAATATATACGCTATAGCTTAGGCTCGAAAGCCTTTGTGTATCAGGGGATTGTCAAATAGTGTATTTAAGAAAAAAGCCTGTGTACTTTGAATACACAGGCTTTTTTGAAAGCATCAAAAATTAACTATGTTGAAATTTTAATTGTCGCAACTGTTTTGCGTGTTGTAAGGTCGTTTGACTAATCTCCACACCACCAGTCATTCGAGCCAGCTCTTGGATCCGATCATCTTCTTCTAATTCGATAATGGTACTGCTTGCAGGATCCGTTTGACGTTTTTTCACCAAGAGATGTTGGTCAGATTGGGCAGCGACTTGGGCTTGGTGAGTAATACATAAAATTTGAACATGCTGCGCAAGGTCTGCCAATAAACGCCCGACAATTTCTGCCGTTCCGCCACTGATCCCGACATCAATTTCATCAAAGACTAACACTTCGGATTCGGTTTTTTCAGCATTCATCACTTGCATGACTAAGGCGATACGTGACAATTCACCCCCCGATGCCACGCGTGCTAGAGGCTGAGCAGGAATCCCTTTGTTGGCTGTGAATAACAGCTGAATAAAGCTTAAACCTTCACTTGAAGCTTGTTCTAGAGGCTCAAATTTAAATTCAAAATGAGCCTCTGGGAGCGCGAGCTGCTTCACTTGTTCAGTCAACTGCTTCGCCAATGGGGTAGATGCTTCACGACGAATATCATCCAAATGCTGTGCTTTGGTTAAAAAGTCTTGATGAGACACTTCCACTTGTTCTGCCAACGTTTCAGGATCTTCCAGCTGATGCAGTTGCTCTAACTCAAGTTGCCACGCTTCGTATTCTTGTTTTAAATCTTCAGGCTGAGTACGATATTTACGCGCTAAGCGATGAAAAACTTCCAGTTTGGTATTTAATTCGTCCATACGTTCAGGATCAAAACTTTGACGATCAATAAACTGACGTAAATTTGCGGTGGCATCTTCAATTTCACTTTGAGCGTTCAGTAGCGACGTATAAATTTCAGAAAGTTGTTCACTACGTCCTGCATGCGATTCAATTCGACGAATGATCGCGCCCATTTCTTGATTGATATTTTGCTCGGCGTCATCGAGGGCATTTAGACCATAGCTACAATCCTGCATGATATGTTCATGATGACTGAGACGGTCAAATTCTTGCTCGATTTCTTTGTAGTCCGTTTGCACAAGGTCTTCAAGTTCTTCCAATTGAAGTTCAAGCGTTTCTATCCGTTGCTTACGTGTGGCTTGGGCGTCGAGTGCTGCTTGGTGCTGTCGAATGTCCTTTTGCCACTTGCTATAGGCATCACGAACGGCTTGAGCCGGCTGATAAAAATTGTAATAGCGATCTAGCCAATGTTTTGGATAGGGCGGTTCTAAGAGTTGTTGTTGGCTGTGTTGGCTATAGAGTTGTACCAATAAGCGGCCAATTTCTTTTAACTCAGATAAGCTGCTCGGACGTCCATTAATCCATGCTTTGCTACGACCTGTTGCAAAAATCACGCGACGTAAATGGATTTCTCCAGACTCATCATCCAGTTCGTGTTCTTTGAGCCAAAGCGCTTCAGGACTGTGCTCTTGGTAGCTAAAGGTCGCTGTCACATCGGCTTTGTCTGATCCATAGCGCACATAGTTGGTGTCTGTTCGTTCACCTAAACATGCTGATAGTGCGTCTAGCAGCAAAGATTTACCTGCACCTGTTTCACCCGTCAGGACGTTAAAGCCTTGTTCAATGTCGATGGCTAAATGGTCGGCTAATGCAAAATTGATCAGAGTTAAATGTGTCAGCATACACGCATCCGAGCTGCGAAAAGTTCTAGTTAAAGATAATTAAGTTTTGTTTTGGTCACAAGATAAGTTTTATTTTAAGATGACGAAAAACCTCATAATTCTATCCTAAATTTCAGTTTAATAAGAAATTAGTTTCGTATCTGCCGTAAGTACGCAGTGTAGTGATGCAAAGAGTAAATGATCTTGCATAACGTGAGCTTAAACCATCCAACATTTTGCTAAGTTCTCACAAAACACGTTTGTGTATGTATTCTTGTATCTAATCTAAAGTGTTATTGCCTTAAAACGTCATGATTTGGTCTCTTAAATCCGTCCATATAATTCATTATCCATGTATATCTGTGAAATGATTTTGCAGCGTTTCTATAGACCCTAACTAGGACTTTAGTGGATGAAATAAAAAAAGTATTTTGTACAAAAGTACAGTTTGTTTTAGATTCTCAATGTCAAGATAGTGAGATGGTATTGGGACATATCCACTTCTCAGATTTTTGTAATTATCTATCTCAAAATTTTCAACACTGATTGATTAGTTTTTGCAGCACAATTAAACTACTTCGATCAAAATATTATAAATATGCTTTATCTGGAGAAAACGCATGTCAGCACAGTTTGATCATGTATCAGTCATCAAAAAATCAAATGTTTATTTTGGCGGTCTATGTATCAGCCACACTGTGCAATTTGAAGATGGAACCAAGAAAACACTGGGTGTGTTGCTTCCAACTGAACAAGCGCTGACTTTTGAAACCCATGTACCTGAACGTATGGAAATTATTTCAGGTGAATGTCGTGTTCAAATTGCTGATAGCGAAGAAAGCGAACTATTCCGTGCGGGTCAATCGTTCTACGTGCCAGGTAATAGCCGATTTAAAATTGAAACAGATGAAGTCTTGGATTATGTGTGCCACTTAGAAGGCTAATAATTCAATCCATTTAGGCACAGTTTTTTAACTTCAAATCGGTTAAACTATGTGTCATAGCATAAATCCTGTAAAGCTTGCTTTGCAGGATTTTTCTTTTTGATAACCTAAGCTGTGCGCTGGGTGATCATACCCTGTTTAAAAGTTTATCGAAGTTTGCAAATTAGAGGTCGTTCATGGCGAAACCGGAATATTATTATGGCGTTCATTCAGTGGAGTCATTACTGGAACTTGAGCCAGAACGCGTATTAACTTTATTTGCGTTAAAAGGACGTGATGATCAGCGTTTAAAACGTATTTTTGAGTTGGCAGAACCGTTTGGTGTCAGCATTCAAAAAGCTAGCCGTGATAGTTTGGAAAAACTTGCGGGACAACCGTTCCATCAAGGTGTGGTCGCGGCTGTACGCCCCCATCCAGTCTTAAACGAAAAAGATTTAGAGGCTTTATTACAAGCCAATCCCAATGCGTTGCTATTGGCTTTAGATCATATTACAGACCCACATAACCTTGGTGCATGTATCCGTACAGCGGCAGCTATGGGCGTTGAAGCCGTGATTGCACCGCGTGATCGTTCAGCGACGCTTACCCCAACAGCCCGCAAAGTTGCTGCTGGTGGTGCTGAAAAAGTGAAGTTTATTCAGGTGACCAACTTAGCACGTACATTGGCTCAAATCAAAGAAGATTTTAACGTGCGTGTGGTCGGCACCATGCTAGATGAAAAAGCGTTGCCGATTCAAAAATTTGACTTTACTGGTACGGGTGTATGTGTGGTGATGGGCGCTGAAGATACAGGTTTGCGTCCTATTACGCAGGCGCAATGTGATCAAACTGTTTATATTCCAATGGCTGGAAACTTGCAAAGCTTAAATGTCAGTGTCGCAACCGGTATGGCATTGTATGAAGCATGTCGTCAACGTAATAATGAATTGAAATAGAAGTAATGATGTCTCCCCAAAAGCAAGGTTATTTATATGTTTTCATTACCATGTGTATTTGGGGCGGATTCACCTTAACAGCACGTTTAAGCGCCAATTGGGGAATCAGTGCTTGGGACATTACCGCACTTCGGTTTGCTTTGGCATTTTGTATATTAATGCCAATTTTGATTTATAAAAAAGATACGGCTTTTTTATGGAAGAAAGAGCCTTTTATCCTTGCCATGCTCGGCGGGGTGACCTATTGCTTAACGGCCTATAGTGCGTTTCATTATGCTCCTGCGGCCCATGCTGCAATTTTTCTCAATGGTTGTATTCCCTTATGTACAGCCATAGCCGCGTTTCTGATCTTCAAACAGCCGATCGATAAGCATACGTGGATCAGTGTGGTGATTATGGTCTCTGCCATTAGCTTAATGAGCTATTTAATGTACGTCGAGACTGGTGTGGCATTTGGTTTAGGTGATTTGCTATTTTTTATCAGTGCCATTTGGTGGGGGATATTTACGGTATTGCTTAAGCAATGGAGGCTCTCTGCTTGGCATGCCATGGCGGGGGTTGCGGTTTGGTCTGCCGTGGTATTCGTGCCTATTTATCTACTATTTTTCCCTAAACATTGGTCTGACCCAGAGCCACTGCAACTCATTGGACAAGTTATCTTTCACGGTATTTTTGTGGTGATTATTGCGACTTTAACGTATGTAGAGGCGATCAAGCGTCTGGGTGCATTTAAAGCCGGAAGTATCGTAACTTTGGCACCTTTTATTGCTGCAATTTTAGCGGTACCGCTGCTGAATGAACCCTTAAGTTTTGCAATTGTGTGTGGATTGGTCGGGATGGGGATTGGAGCGATTCAACCTTGGAAATGGTTGGGACGAAAGGATAGTCTAGAGCAGCAACTCGAACAACAAAAAAAGCAGTCTGAGTAAGACTGCTTTTTATTTAGCTTTTTTCAGCGTGCGCTAAGTACTTAAGATGCAATGGCCGAAGCTGCGCATAAAGATGATCTAAATGACCATCATTCAGCACGATATCATCGGCGATTTTTTGCTTTTCCTGACGTGACATTTGTACGTGAATAATTTTTTGGATTTGCTCGATAGTTTGACCATCACGCTGTGATGCACGCTGAATTTGCAATTGTTCCGTGGCATCAATCAGCAAGGTGTGATTGGTCAATTCATGTTGATTGGTTTCAAATAACAGCGGCGAAACCAAGATGACATAAGGACTGGTGGCTTCATTTAACTGTTGGGTAATGGACTGACGTATTGCAGGATGGGTAATGGCTTCAAGTGCTTGACGTGCTGTGGGATCTTTAAAGATATATTCTCGTAAAGCGCGCCGATTTAACTCACCATTCGCAAGTAAAACCCAATCACCAAATTGTTGTTGAATCTGAATCAGTGCGGGTTGGCCCGGTTCGACAACCTCGCGAGCAACGATATCAGCATCGACGACTTGAATGCCTTGGAGTTCAAACCAATTGCTTGCAGCAGATTTTCCGCTACCGATACCACCTGTTAAACCCAAGACAAATGTCATACAACCACCTTACTGACCCAAATAAATTTTCATAATTTGATCACCCCATAAAAAGGCGATCCATCCAGCGATGGCAATATAGGGACCAAATGCAAAAGGTTGGTTTTCTTTACGGACTTTGAGCAAAATAATGCCAATGATTGCACCTACCAGTGAAGAGAGTAATACAATCAGTGGGAGCAGGAAAGGGCCCATCCATGCACCCAACGCAGCTAAAAGTTTAAAGTCACCATAGCCCATGCCTTCTTTGCCAGTGATGATTTTAAATAAAAAGTAAACAATCCATAGGCATAAGAACCCGATGATATACCCCCAAATGGCTGAGGTTGCAGAGGTATAAATGGCATAGCTATTCACGCCAAGCCCGAGTGCAGCCAAAGGAAGGGTATAGCGGTCTGGTAAAAGTTGGGTGTCAAAGTCAATAAATGTTAAGGCAATCAATACATAAGTTAGCACTAGACCAAACAGCATTTGGATAGTTGGACCAAAAACTGCAACAACAATCAGCGCACAGATCATGGTAAGTAATTCGATCAGTGGATAACGGCTACTGATCGGGTTTTGGCAACTTCCACATTTTCCGCGTAACACGATCCAACTGATAACCGGAATGTTTTGATACCAACGAATGGGCGTTTTGCATTTTGGGCAGGTTGAAGCAGGTGTGCTCAGTGTGATCTTTGTTTCGTCAATAATCGGTTGATCCGGATGTAAAAACAGTTGGCAATCCGTACGCCATTCTTGTTCCATCATCTTTGGTGTGCGGTAAATTACCACATTCAAAAAACTACCGATGCAAAGACTAAAAATCCCAATTGCGATATATAACGCAATTGGGGTATTAATTAAATATGTTATTAATTCTTGCATTAAACCACAGAACCCATTTGGAAGATTGGAAGATACATTGCAATCACAAGACCACCAACGAGGACACCTAGTACCGCCATAATCAAGGGTTCCATCATCGAAGTTAAGCCATCTACGGCATTATCCACTTCATTTTCATAATGCGTTGCCACTTTGTCTAGCATAGCATCCAAGGCACCGGATTCTTCACCAATAGCCACCATTTGAATCGCCATAGATGGGAATTTATCGGTGACACGCATAGCAAATTGCAGTTGTTGACCAGTCGCCACATCTTCACGAATTTTCATGACCGCTGTTTCATAGACCACGTTGTTGGTTGCACCTGCAGTTGATTCGAGCGCATCGATTAAGGGTACGCCCGCGGCAAATGTGGTTGCCAAGGTACGGCTATAGCGGGCAATAATTGCTTTATAAACCAAATCACCAAAAATCGGTGCTTTGAGTGCAGCTTTGTCTAAGAAGTCTCTGAAAGCTTTGCTACGTTTTTTTGCTTCCATGAAACCAGCAATCACAGCGCCAATTCCAATGATGAGGAAGAACCAATATTTTTGCATCCATTCCGACATGTTCACTACCATTTTGGTAAAGGCAGGTAGGTCTGCACCAAATGATGAAAACAAGTCTTGGAATACGGGAACTACTTTTACCATCAAAATGATTGTCACAATAACAGCGACAACAATTACCGCTGCTGGGTATTTCATGGCTTTTTTGATTTTTTGCTTAAGCAATTCACTTTTTTCTTTGTAAATTGCAACACGGTCTAGCATAGTTTCAAGTGCACCCGACTGTTCACCTGATTCAACCAAGGAGCAAAATAGGTTATCGAAATACTGCGGATATTTTCGCAGCGCACCGGCAAAGGTATTACCGCCTTCAACTTCACCTTTAATCCCCAAGACTACTTCACGCATGGCTGGGTTTTCTAAGCCTTCCGCTACGATTTCGAATCCTTGAACGAGCGGTACACCAGCTTTCATCATGGTTGCAAGTTGGCGCGTGAATACCGTGATATCCAAAGTGGATACTTTCTTTTTCATCAAGCCTTCGAGAATATTTTTGCGTTTTTCTCGAATGGTTTTAATGGTGATGCCTTGCTTACGTAAAGTAACTTTGGCTAAAGCCATATTACGCGAAGGCATTTCCCCTTTGATTTTCGCCCCTTTGCGATCCACGCCTTCATAACTGAAGGTTGGCATCATCTGCGCTTTTTTTACAGCCATGAATTTATCCTTATTTTTAAATACTAATTCACTTACTCACTGGTCACACGATTGACTTCTTGAAGTGAAGTCACCCCCTGCATGACCTTAATTAAGCCTGAACGGCGTAAATTGTTAAAACCTGCTTGATTTGAAGCTTCGGCAATTTGTAAGGCATTGCCGTCTTCCATAATAATTCTTGAAATTTCAGGTGTCACTTTCATGACTTCGTAAATACCCACACGACCTTTATAGCCTTCACGGCATTCGGCACAACCCACAGGCTGGTATATTTGGAATTCTGGTGTATTTAAATCATCTTCGGTAAAACCAAGCTCCAATAGACTTTGTTTTGGTACGTCTACTGTTTCTTTACATTGTGAACATAGGCGACGTGCAAGTCGCTGCGCAATGACAAGGTTCACGGATGTCGCGATGTTAAATGAAGGCACGCCCATATTGCGTAAGCGTGTCAGTGTTTCAGGTGCACTATTGGTATGCAGTGTAGACATCACCATGTGACCTGTTTGAGCCGCTTTAATTGCAATTTCAGCCGTTTCTAAATCTCGAATCTCACCGACCATCACAATATCAGGGTCTTGACGTAAGAATGATTTTAAGGCTGCAGAGAAGGTGAGGCCGACTTTATTATTTACGTTGACCTGATTGATCCCTTCTAAGTTAATTTCCACAGGGTCTTCGGCCGTTGAAATGTTGGTATCTTCACGGTTAAGAATGTTTAAACCTGTATATAGAGATACGGTTTTACCGGAACCCGTTGGACCGGTAATGAGTAGCATGCCTTGTGGTTTTTCTAAAGCCTGCATGAACAGTTCTTTTTGATCCGGTTCATAACCCAACGCATCAATCCCTAGCATCGCACTAGATGGATCAAGGATACGTAGAACAAGTTTTTCACCAAACAAGGTCGGTAAAGAGTTTACACGGAAGTCGATAGCTTTGTTCTTTGACAGCTTTAACTTGATACGACCGTCTTGAGGTATACGCTTTTCCGAGATGTCCATTTGTGACATGACTTTTAAACGTGAAGCGAGTCGTGTAGCGAGCTGCAAGGGCGGATTTGTAATTGTTCTTAACACGCCATCGACACGGTAGCGGACACGATAGGTTTTTTCGTAGGGTTCAAAATGTAAGTCAGATGCACCCATACGAATTGCGTCGACTAGCAGCTTATTGATGTATTTAACAATCGGAGCTTCATCCCCCGTTGCCTCATCTTCATCTTCTTTCGCTGGATCAATAGTTTCCTGTTCTAAATCAAGATCAAAGTCATCATCAAAGTCAAAAGTACTTTCTTCAGCGAAGTTCTGCTCAATTAACTTTTCAAGTTTGTCATGTTCAACAATAATTGTTTCGGTATTTAGCTTACTACCAAATCGAATGGCATCCACTGCTTCAATATTGGTGGGATTACTGATCGCAACGAATAATAAATTGCCATGTTTAAAAATAGGCAAAATACGATGCTTGGTAATGAGTTTATCTTCAAATTCATCACGTATAATTAAAGACGTATCATAAGTTGAAATATCAAAAACCGGTTCACCGAACTCTATCGAGATGGTTTCTGCGATCAGGCGTGCTGAAAGGTGATATTCCTGAATCAAATGCGGCACGATATCTTGATGAGCCTTTTTTGAATTTTGCAGCGCTGCTTGCATTTTTTCGGCAGACAGATGCCCTTCGTCAACTAAGCGACGAATAAACCCCGTAAATCTTGAAGAACCTTGAACTGCTGTCATGCTTTTACTTGCCTATGCTTCAGTCTGTTTATAATTGGTATAGCAAAATTATACTTTTGTTGCACAAAAATACCATATCTTAAAGTGTTGTCACTAGCTAAGAATTGGTAAAAAGCATGAACCAGTCCTTAAATCTGCTTAATTTTTTTACAGAAAAGTGAAGGTATTGGAATGACTGGTGTGCTTCGAAGATGCAAATGTGTTGAAATTTATCTTCAAAATTATGAATTACGTGTAGAATGTGCCCGATTTCATCTTTGTCATGTGGGATAAATATGTCGGGTTCGACGATTACGCCTTGGGTAGTGGGTAACTGGAAAATGAACCCATTGCAAGCCGATGCTGGCGCACTTCTTAAGAATTTTAAGCAATTATTAGATGAACAAAATATTGCTGAAGCGGCATGTCATATTGGGGTTGCACCAACAGCTATTGCTCTGACCACGGTGCAAAATGAATTAACACAAGCTAGCCGTAACATCATAACCGTTGCACAAGACGTTTCTCGCGTTGCAGGTACAGGCGCATATACGGGTGAGCTCAGTGCAGAGCTATTAAAAGATTATGGTGTTGAATTTGTACTGATTGGTCATTCGGAACGCCGTGAAATATTCGCTGATCAACCGCATATCATTAATGAAAAAGTAAAAAATGCATTAAACGCAGGTTTGACTGTGATTTATTGTGTGGGTGAAAGCTTAGAACAACGTGAAAGCGGCCAAGCAGAACAGATTGTGTTACAACAAATATGTGATATTGCTGCTGTTGTACAAGCAGAGCAGTGGAAACAAATTGTGGTAGCTTATGAGCCAATTTGGGCCATTGGCACAGGTAAAACAGCGTCACCTGAAGATGCGCAAGCGATGCACGCTAAAATTCGTGAAGGTTTAAGCCAAATCACCCCAATGGGACTTCATACTGCGATTCTTTATGGTGGTAGTGTAAAACCTGAAAATGCAGTAGAGTTGGCAGCCTGTCCGGATATCAATGGTGCGCTGGTCGGTGGTGCATCATTAAATGCAGAGTCGTTTTATAAAATTGCTCAAGCATTTGCAAATACAAAATAATTAGGAGTTCAGCATGCATACGTTTGTGCTGGTGGTACATATTATCTTAGCGATTTTAATGATCGTGCTGATTTTAGTTCAGCATGGTAAAGGCGCAGATGCGGGTGCATCTTTTGGTGGCGGCGGTGCTGCAACTGTATTTGGTGCATCGGGTTCGGGTAACTTTATGACCCGTTTGACTGCGATTTTAACGGCTTTGTTCTTCGTTACGAGCTTGACACTTGCTGTGTTTGCAAAGAAACAAACGACAGATGCTTATAGTCTGAATGCGATTTCTTCAGTACCGACTGCGCCTGCAAAATCGGCTGAAACTTCGCCAACTGCACCAAAAAGCGCTGAATAATTTATTTAGCACTTTCTTTTTTGACGTGTTGCGACTAGAATGCGTCACAGCTGCGGTGGTGGTGGAATTGGTAGACACGCTACCTTGAGGTGGTAGTGCTTTCGGGCGTGGGGGTTCAAGTCCCCCCTTCCGCACCAACTTATAATCCAGAACATAAGTTGGTGTATGCAGCAAAACTCTGTTGATGCGGGATGGAGCAGTCTGGTAGCTCGTCGGGCTCATAACCCGAAGGTCGTTGGTTCAAATCCAGCTCCCGCTACCAATCAATTCTATTTTTAAGATGCAAACTTTTAAATGGACAGCTTTTAAAGCTGAGAAAACTATTTGCATATTGATGCGGGGTGGAGCAGTCTGGTAGCTCGTCGGGCTCATAACCCGAAGGTCGTTGGTTCAAATCCAGCCCCCGCTACCAATCTTATATAGCACACAATCTATATAAGCAGTTTATCTGAAAGTCATTGTGATGTTGATGCGGGATGGAGCAGTCTGGTAGCTCGTCGGGCTCATAACCCGAAGGTCGTTGGTTCAAATCCAGCTCCCGCTACCAATCCTCTGAGATGCAACTCAGTAGGGCAATTCTTCAGGTTGTTTTAGATTGAAAATGACCAAGAAATTGTATATAATTTTTGCATGTTGATGCGGGATGGAGCAGTCTGGTAGCTCGTCGGGCTCATAACCCGAAGGTCGTTGGTTCAAATCCAGCTCCCGCTACCAAGTTTCTAAAAGAGGCTCACAACTAGGTGGGCCTTTTTGCACAGTGGACTATGGTTTTCTGTGTAATAATGGGGCGATTTACGCCCTTTTTTATTGGCTATCGTGTAGTGTCGACAGTATTCTGGTCAAACCGTCATGTTTCACTACTACTATAGTTTCGTATTGGTCTGTAGTGGTCATTTCGACCATCGAATCGCACAAATTTGACGAGAGTAAATGAAGCTATCAAATAAAACTCAAGCACTTCAGGACTTAATTGCCCCAGCGGTGCAAGCATGTGATGTAGAACTTTGGGGGATTGATTTCCAACCTCAAGGAAAACGTTCACTGTTACGTATTTATATCGACCGTGAAGTTGATGAAAATGCAGAACCTGTCATCAATGAAGATGGCGAAGTTGAGCAAGGCCGTGGTATCGGCGTGCAGGACTGTGTTCGTGTCACTCAGCAAGTGGGTGCGATGTTGGATGTACATGATCCAATTTCAGGCGAATATGCATTAGAAGTGTCATCTCCAGGTTGGGATCGTCAGTTCTTTAAATTGGAACAAATGACGGCATACATTGGTCAGCAAGTCGCTTTGCGTTTGATCAGTGCTGTAGATAATCGTCGTAAATTCCAAGCCAAACTTGTTAACGTAGACCTTGAGAACGAAATGATTCAGGTTGAAGTTGAAAAGCAACAAGTGTTGGATATTGACAGCCACAATATTGATAAAGCAAATCTGGTTTTCCAAGATTAATTTAATAAATAAGAATCTGAACGAATAGGTGACTTATGGCTCGTGAAATTCTTACCGTAGTAGAAACGGTTAGTAACGAAAAAGGTGTAAGTCGTGATGCAATTTTTGAAGCGCTTGAACAAGCTTTAGTTGCAGCGACTAAGAAGAAATTCTACGAGGGAACTCACTCGGAAGAAGCTCGTCTACGTGTAGAAATCGACCGTCGTACTGGTGATTACCGTACTTTCCGTCAATGGGAAGTGGTTGCCGACGAAGATCACGAAATGCCAGCATGCCAAGATGCGATCTCTGATGTAGATCCTGCAAAATGGGCAATTGGGGATATCCGTGAACTTGAAGTTGAATCGATTGATTTCGGTCGTATTGCGGCACAAATTGCGAAACAAGTAATTGTTCAAAAAATTCGTGAAGCAGAGCGTGCGCTAATTGCAGATGCTTACGAATCTAAAGTTGGTGAACTCATCTACGGTGAAGTGAAAAAACAAACCAAAGATGGCTTTATCATTGATTTAGGTGACAATGCAGAAGCATATCTTGCGCGTGAAGAAATGATCGCTAAAGAAATTCTACGTCCTAAACAACGTGTAAACGCGATTTTGTTTAACGTAAATCGTGAAGGCCGTGGTGCTCAGTTATTACTTTCTCGTTCTAAACCAGAAATGCTCATTGCATTGATGAAGAAAGAAATTCCTGAAATTGCTGAAGAAATCATTGAGATTAAGGCTGCTGCACGTCAACCTGGCGTTCGTGCTAAAATCGCTGTGAAAACAAACGATCACCGTATTGATCCTGTAGGTGCATGTATTGGTATGCGTGGTACACGTATCCAAGCAGTTCAATCAGAGTTAAATGGTGAGCGTATTGATGTAGTCGTTTGGTCTGATGACGCGGCACAGTACATTGCAAGTGCTCTAGAGCCTGCTGATGTATCAGGTATCGTGATTGATGAAGAAGAACGTACTGCAGATATTATTTTTGCAACGAGTGATCAGTTAGCACGTGCAATTGGCTCTCAAGGTCAAAACGTACGCTTAGCATCTGAATTGACTGGTTACAAGCTCAATATGATGCTTGAAGAAGAATATCACGCACGCCAACAAAACGAAGCGCAACAATATTTAGATATGTTTGTTACACGTCTAGATATTGATGAAGACTTAGCGATGGCGTTGGTTGAAATGGGTTTCACATCATTAGAAGAAATCGCGTATGTTCCTGCGGAAACATTCGATGAGATCGAACTTGATGCTGAAACTGTTGAAATGCTACAAGGTCGTGCAAAAGAAATTGCATTGGCTGATGCATTGAAGCAACAAGAAAACATCCAAGAGCCAAGCGAAGAGCTTGCTGCAATGGAAGGCGTGACTAAAGAAATCGCATATGCGCTTGCCGCTCGCGGTGTGGTAACTGTAGATGATCTTGCAGATCAAGCCACTGACGATATCTCTGATATCGAAGGTTTAGGTGCTGAAAAAGCAGGTCAACTTATTATGAAAGCGCGCGAATCATGGTTTAACTAGGAGGTAATATATGACGGACAAGTCGATTAAGGAGTTAGCTCTCAGCGTGGGTCGTCCAGTTGAGAAGCTGCTGGAACAGGTTCGTGATGCGGGTTTACCACAAACTAAACCTGACGATATTATCTCCACTGAACAACAAAATGCCCTCGTTAACCATTTGAAAAAAGTTCATGGTCAGGATGCGGGCAATGCAGGACAAATCACGTTGAAACGTAAAACTACCAGTACTGCTAAAGTGGCGAGTACATCGGGCAAGGCAAAAACGATTAATGTAGAAGTTCGTAAGAAACATACATTTGTTAAACCGGATCCTGAGCAAATTAAAGCTGAAGCATTAGCGAAAGCACAAGCTGACCAACAAGCACGTAAACAGGAACCTAAGGTTGAAGCGAAAGCTGAAGAACCGAAGCAACAACCAGTATCTAAAGCGAAACAAGCTTTAGAAGCAATGCGTGCTGCTGCGAAGCAAGAACATGCGAAGCAAGAAACACCGAAAGCTGCGGTTGTTGTAAAACGTAAGTCAAACAACAAGCCAATTACAAAACCTGTTGAAACTCTAGAACAGAAAAAAGCACGTGAAGCTCAAGCAGCACAATTGAAAGCTGTAGAAGAAGCGGCGCGTCGTAAAGCCGCTGAAGAAGCGCAACAACGTACGCTTGAGCAAATGCGTCAAATGGCGTCTAAGTATTCTAACGAAGACACTACTGCGACCATTCGTGTTGTAGATGATTCTCCGCTTGCTGCCGGCCTTGTAGGTCAGGCATATGAAGATTCATTTGCGAAAGAAGACCGTGAAATTAAACGTGGTACCAATACCAACAATTCACGTTCACCTAAAAAAGGTGGTCGTCGTGGCGAAGAGCAATCTTTCCGTGATAACTCACATAAACGTGGTTTGAAAACAAGTCAAGCGAACAAGCATGGCTTTGAAAAACCAGTTAAAAAACAAGTTTATGATGTTGAAATTGGTGAAACAATTGTTGTTGCTGACTTGGCTGCGAAAATGGCGGTTAAAGTTCGCGAAGTTATCAAATCACTCATGAAAATGGGCGAATTGGTTACTCAAAACCAAGCGATTGATCAAGAAATTGCAGCACTTGTTGTTGAAGAAATGGGTCACAATCCAGTACTTGTTTCGGATACACAAGCAGAAGACAACTTACTTGAAGCAGCTGAAGAAGCGCGTGGTGTCCAAACCACTCGTCCGCCAGTTGTGACAATTATGGGGCACGTTGACCATGGTAAAACATCACTTCTTGACCGTATTCGTCGCTCTAAAGTGGCTGCAGGTGAAGCAGGTGGTATCACACAGCATATTGGTGCTTACCATGTGAAAACTGAAAAAGGTATTATTACTTTCTTAGATACACCGGGACACGCAGCATTTACTGCAATGCGTTCACGTGGTGCGAAATCTACAGATATCGTAGTGTTGGTTGTTGCAGCAGATGATGGTGTTATGCCACAAACTGCGGAAGCGATTGACCATGCACGTGCAGCAGGTACACCAATTATTGTTGCTATCAATAAAATGGATAAAGAGTCTGCTGATCCAGATCGCGTATTGAATGAGTTGACGACGAAAGAAATCGTACCTGAGCAATGGGGCGGTGACGTTCCAGTGGCAATGGTTTCTGCGCACACCGGTGCAGGTATCGACGAACTTCTTGACTTGATCTCAATTCAAGCCGAACTTCTTGAGCTTAAAGCATCTGAAGAGGGTGCAGCACAAGGTGTTGTAATTGAAGCACGTGTAGACAAAGGGCGTGGTGCGGTAACATCGATTCTTGTTCAAAACGGTACATTGAAAGTGGGTGACCTTGTTCTTGCAGGTTCGTCATACGGTCGTGTACGTGCGATGACAGATGAAAATGGTCAACGTATTAAATCTGCTGGTCCTTCGATTCCTGTGGAAATCTTGGGTCTACCAGAAGCGCCAATGGCGGGTGATGAAGTTCTTGTTGTAAATGACGAGAAAAAAGCACGTGAAGTTGCTGATGCGCGTATGGATCGTGAACGTCAAAAACGACTTGAGCGTCAATCTGCGATGCGTCTTGAAAATATCATGGCGTCTATGGGCAAGAAAGATGTGCCTATTGTCAACGTGGTATTGAAAACAGACGTACGTGGTACTTTGGAAGCATTACACGTTGCACTTGCTGAACTTGCAACTGATGAAGTGAAAGTACGTATTATTGGTTCAGGTGTTGGTGCGATCACTGAGTCTGACGTAACACTTGCTGAATCTTCAGAAGCGGTTCTTCTCGGCTTTAACGTACGTGCTGATAATACTGCACGTCAAAAAGCTGATGCTGATGGTATCGACATTCGTTACTACTCGATCATCTATCAATTAATTGATGATGTGAAAGATGCGATGAGCGGTAAATTGGCGCCTGAACACCGTGAAACAATTCTGGGTGTTGCTGAAGTACGTGAAGTGTTCCACTCAAGTAAATTCGGTGCTGCTGCAGGTTGTATGGTACTTGAAGGTACATTACACCGTAATAAACCGATTCGCGTATTACGTGATGACGTGGTGGTATTCCAAGGCGAGCTTGAATCTCTTCGTCGCTACAAAGATGTGGTTGAAGAAGTTCGTGCCGGTATGGAATGTGGTCTTGCGGTGAAAGGCTATAAAGACATCAAAGCACAAGATAAGATCGAAGTGTACGATGTTCAATTGATTAAACGGAGTCTTTAATGGCGGGTAGTCAACGTCTGAAGCGTATGGCGGATACAGTACAACGTGAGTTGTCAGAACTGATCCGTCAGGAGCTGAAAGATCCACGCTTAGGTGGTCTCGTGACCATCTCTGCCGTGAAGGTGAGCCCAGACTTAGGATATGCCGAAGTTTATGTGACTGTAATGGGTCGTGAGCTAGGCGATGAGCAAAGTGAAGCCGCAAATAAAGAGACTTTAGATGTCTTGAATAAAGCATCTGGTTTCTTGCGTCATGAACTAAGCCGTCGTATCAAAACACGTATTACGCCACGTTTGCGTTTCCATTACGACAAAACAAATGCTTATGGCAACTATATGTTTGGTCTAATTGCGGAAGCGGTCAAGGACTTACCTCCTACTGACGAAGCAAAAAAAGATGATGAATAATTCAGTTCGCTGAATGAAAAAAGCCACCTTTGGGTGGCTTTTTTATGTTTGAATAACGGTAATTTAAAAACTCAATCACTTTAAAATTATAATATGCCAATGAAAGACAGGTCGAACATGATATTTAATCCGCCAATCTGTAAAAATAATGAATTGAAAAAAATAATCCTTTTGAGTAGCGCATTATTTATTACTATGCCAAGTTGGGCATGTTTAAATACCTATGTAGAAGATTTTTATACATCTGATTCACAAAAAGAAAATCAACGCGAAGAACATCATGACGAGAAATTGAATAACTTTGTATCAAGGTATCCTAGCCCAATAGACTATCAGGCAGAAAATGATTATGCCGTACATCAGATTTATGCAGGTAAATACGATTTAGCCATTATGGTTTTAAATGAAATTGAAAAAGAGCATCCAGGTTTACCAAAGACTGCAGTGAATTTAGGTACTGCATAGGAGTTGATTGGCAATATTCCACAGGCCAAAAGATGGATTGCTGAAGGTATGAAACGTGATCCAACGATTCACCTTGGAAGTGAATGGATTCATCTGAATATTTTAGAAGCCAAAACCAAGCGCGCGACACCAAAATATTTTCATGAATATCCATTGTTAAATGTACATTATGGAACAGGCTATGTTCCTGATGGACATTGGAGTGATCAGCGCAAACCCACAACAGCGGAATACGATGCCATACGAGAACAGGTCAGCTTACAAATCAGTGAGCGGAAGAATTTTGTTTCAAGACAGGATGCCGTGATGGCACAGCTGTTTTATGAATTGGCGAATCTTGAGATGAGCCAGAATCAGCCTGGCTGGTATAACAATTTTCAAAGTAGTTTTGAGACTAACTTACTGATTGATTTAGCTAGGCAGTATGGTTTAAAAAAAACACCTTATAACCAAAAACGTTTGCAATATATGGCTCAAGGGAATGTAATTGAGAAATTATGGATGAAAATTAAAGACTTTTGGGCTATAAGGGATAATCAAACTGGATCTAGATTTAATCCAGATCCTCCGGTTTTGAATGGCGTTTAGAGTGAAATGCACGGCGCCGAGTTCGCTGCCAAGGAAGAGGGCGATTCAGAGCTTCTGGTGCCTCACCACTCATCGAGCGCAGTCGTAAATGTAATGCCGCTTGTGCCATGAGGTTTGCAGAAACCGGTGCAGTGATAAAAGCAAAAAGCGTGATCAGGATTTCTGCAAATCCAAAACGGCCTTGAAATGCTGCATAAATAATTGCAGCGATTAGAAAACTTCCTAAACCTAAGGTGCTTGATTTAGTCGGTGCGTGTAGACGCATAAATAAGTCGGGTAGGCGAACCATACCAATACCCCCGACCAACATGAAGAAAGCACCAATCACCAAAAAAATCGAGACCAAAATTTCCATGACTAATTGCATATTAAAGGACTCCTAGTCGATGACATGTCCAGTGGTGAAATAGCGTGCTAAAGCGGCTGTAGATACAAACCCAAGCATGGCAACCAATAAAGCCCCTTCAAACATTGATGTACTTGCCCAATAAATACCTAAAATGACGATTAAGCAGGTGGCATTTAAGAACAAAGTATCTAAAGCAAGTAGTCGGTCCACAACTGAGGGTCCCATCACCAAGCGGATGAGGCACAGTAACATTGAGATCGTCACCGCAACTAAACAAATGCCAAGCGCATAAGGTAAAATTGTCATGCAGACTCTCCTGTATCAGCGCCAAAAATAAGGATGAGAGGGCGCTCATAGCGCTCTTTAATGGTTTGAATTTCTGCTTCAGGATCATCCGTGCTCAGCGCATGGACCAAAATATCACCACGGTCTTGGTCAATCCCAGCAGACACCGTACCGGGTGTCGTGGTGATGATCATCGCAAGCAGAGAATTGACTTCTTCATGCTGTGTATCGAGAGGAACACGGAACCATTTCGGATGCAATTTATGTGTCGGACCAAGGACGAGTTTTGCAACATGGATATTACTGACAATAATATCCCATAACACCACAAAGAATAATTTACATGCTGCCAGCCAGTTGATATTCGGTGTTCGATCAATAAAAGGGCGAACCATTCGCGGAATAACAATTGCTAAAACCAAGGCCATGCATAGTGTGGCCGCATCTAAACTGTGCGCTAACATCACCCAGCTCAGACCAACCATGACTGATACCAATGGATGCGGAAACCAGCGATTAAATAAAGATATTGTCGCCATGTTAAGGCACCTCCATTGGTTTCAGCTGGGTCTCTTCAGGCAATTTTTCTTCTTGTTGCTGTCCCTGAATTTGGCGTCGCTTATATTCAGAAATATGTTCGCCATTTAGGGTTTCAGGCGCAATCAATGCGGGGATGAGGTGTGCATTTGGATCCGCTGATTCGCCACCATATTTGGTTTCAGGTAAATTTTCAGGATTATAAGGTTGAACACTGATAATTTGACCTTCTTTATCCTTTTTCAATAGCAACGATTCATATAATGGGTTGTCTTGAATTTGCTGCGCAGTCTTGTAGGTATAGTCATAGATTGGTGCAGCAAAGACCATATATCCCACAAGCGCTGTTAATAGTAGATAAATGGTCTTGTCATTGCGTAGCGGAGCCTTATTCGGCAAAGCCTGATAGCGTTGATATTCTTCAGTATCACTATCATCTTCTGGACGAGATGAACGCCAGAAAAGTACAAAACCAGCGCGGGTAAATGCCATGATACTGAGTAAACTCACCAACAAAACAATTAAAATAATCATGATTTGGTAAGGTGAATTGGCTGTGGCTTGTAAGATAAATACTTTACCCAAAAAGCCGCTAAAGGGTGGTAGACCAGCCATCATCAACGCAATGATGAAATAGCAGACAGCAACGGTATTATGCTGTTTCATGCGGGGCGCAAGTTTAAAATGATCTTTAAATTCGCCGCGTTGTGAGGTAATCCAACCCGATAGAATATAAAAAGCTGCACCAATAATGGTACTGTGAATCAGGTAATAAAGTCCTGCAGCCCATGCATCCGTATTAAAGAGTGAAATCGAAACCAATATTGTGCCGATAGAAGACAAAATCATAAAACCGACAAAACGACGTAAACGATCCGTTCCGATAGCACCATAGGCACCATAGAGCGAGGTTACTAAGCCAATCGGTAACAGCCACTGTTGTAAGATTTCACGGCTAATCCCATCGTCAAACACAGTGCCATTAACACGGAGAATGGCATAGATGCCGACCTTGGTCATAATGGTGAACAAGGCTGCAACGGGAGTGGTTGCCACAGCATAGGTCTTCGGTAACCAGAACCCTACAGGCAGCATTGCTGCCTTGATGCCAAAGACGGTAAACAGTAACAATGCACCAGCTACAGCAATACGATGTTGATCCGCTTCAAGCAAAGGCATAAGCCGTGCAACATCTGCCATATTTAAGCTACCTACACTGCCATAAATCATCCCGAGTCCAATCAGGAAGAGGGCAGAGGCAAATAGGTTAATGGTGACGTAATGAATACCCAATTGAAAACGTGCTTTGCCTTGGCCGTGTAAGAGCAAAACGTACGATGCCATCAACAGGATTTCAAAGAACACAAATAGGTTAAATAAATCGCCTGTTAGGAACGCACCACACAAACCCATCAGTAAGAAATGGCACATAGCATGGAAATAACGACCACGCTCATCCCATTCTTTGCTGGCAAACCACATCACTGGCACAGCAAGACCATAAGTCAGCACCAACATGAATGCTGAGAGTCGATCTAGAACTAAGACAATACCAAACGGTGCGGCCCATTCACTCAGGTTATAAACCAAGACTTGGCCAGAGCTGGCGATCATCAAATAACTGATAGATGTGATCAGCCCAAGGATGCCAGAAACATAGCTGATTCCACGACGCCAAGGTTGTCGCCAGTCATGTGCCAACGAGCCAGAGCCGGGGTTGCCCAACAGGACTAAAATAAATGCAGTAATTGCAGGAATTAAAATACTGAAAATCGGGCTGTGGGTAGTCCAAAATTGGATGAAATCATGCATTATGGCTCATCCTCCCGCGGGTCAATTTGCGGTATTTCTTCTTTGGAGTCCACATGATCTGTTCCGGTTTCATAGCGGCTACGCAGAGCCAATTGTACGATAAAGGCAGTGGTCGCAAAGCCAATCACAATGGCGGTTAGGACCAAGGCTTGTGGTAAAGGATCGGTCGCTTTGGTTGTTTCCGTTAACACAGCCGGTGCGTTGATATGAATACGCCCCATGACAAATAAAAATAAGTTGACGGCATAGCCAATCATGGCTAAACCCAGCACGACAGGAAAGGTACGTGCCCGCAAAATCAGGTATACCCCTGTTGCGGTCAGTAAGCCAATGGCTGAAGCGAGTAAAAATTCTAAACTAATCATCTTATTCGCCTCTTGGAACTGGACCAGACATACTCGAGTGACGCGAGTCGCCTAAGACGGAAATCATTAACATCGTCGCGCCCACCACGGTGATGTAGACACCTGTGTCGAAGAGGGCAGCGGAGGCAAGGTGCATTTCACCTAAAATGGGTGGTGAGACATAGATATGAGCACTGGTCAGGAATGGGCGGCCCCATAGCCAAGCAGCGATCCCTGTCAGACCTGCAATGGTTAAACCAATACCAATCCACACTTCATATAAGCGACCTGATTTTGCACCAATCAATTGTTCGGCACGGTCTTGACCGAGCGCGATATATTGAATCACTAAGGCTAAAGAGGTAATTAAACCTGCAATAAAGCCACCGCCCGGTAAGTTATGACCCCGTAGGAAAATATACAGACTGACCACCAAGGCCAAAGGCAAAATCCAAGATGAGGTAATACGGAACATCAGTGGCGATGGATTGAAACGATAGGTTAGACCTTGCGTAATGGTGGTGCCATGAGCACGCATACCATCCATCATGCATAGCGTACCAATTGCAGCAATTCCCAGTACGGTAATTTCACCAAAGGTATCGAAACCACGGAAGTCCACCAAGATCACGTTGACCACATTGGTACCACCACCAAGTGGGATAGACTGCTGTATGAAGAACCATGAAATGGAGTTATGATCACGGGTCATGATCAACCATGAAATCCATGCGATCCCTAGACCTACAATAATCGCAATCAATGCATCTCGCCAACGACGTGACACGCTCGACTCATAAGGGGTGAGCTGTGGTAATAACGATAAGCTCATGAGTAAGAGCACGGTGGTCACCACGTCAACAGTAATCTGTGTTAACGCCAAATCGGGAGCGGAGAAACAGATAAACACCATGGTCACAACTAGACCGACTGCACCACTGATGAGGACGGCTTTAATACGTTCATGGTGGAACCAAAGCATCATCCAACATGCAGAGAATAATAATAGCCACAGAACAATCGCGATGACCGGTGCATGTACCAGTTCACGACTGCCTGTCCCGATGCCTTGCAGCCAAAATGGAACGATGACGATGGCTACACTAAAGATTAAAATCCACAATACATAGCTTTGTAATTTGCCGTTTTCAGTAAAGCGACGAAATTTTCTTGAGCTGAGTAAGAGATATTTTAAAAATAAGTCGAACAGCACTTTACCTTGCAAACGACCCAAAAATGGATCTAAGTCGATCCGGCGTAATTTGCCGCCCTTTGCCAATGCGAAGTAGAAAATTAAACCACCCAATAGTGCTATTACACTCATCAAAAGCGGTGCATTTAAACCATGCCAAATCGCTAAATGTGTACCTTCAAACGCAGGGTTTTGAATACTCGCACGTGCTGTGCTGTTGACTATATGCTCAACCAATAGGGCAGGGAATAATCCAACTAAAATACATAAAGCAGCCAGTAATGTTGCTGGTGCGCGCATACCAAACGGTGGTTCATGTGCTTCTTTATTGGGAATTTCTTTCCCCAGTGGACCATCAAAAAACACCCCATGAACTAAACGTACTGAATACGCGACAGCAAAGATACCGGCAAAGGTGGCAATGATGGCTGATACGATCATCACAGGCCCAGTCAGATTGGCTAAAAGCTCAGTAAAGAACATCTCTTTAGAGAGGAAACCATTGGTTAATGGGACACCTGCCATAGAGGCCGCAGTGATCATGGTTAGCGTTGCGGTAAACGGAAGTAATTGCCATAAACCAGAGAGTTTTCGTAAATCGCGTGTACCTGATTCGTGGTCAATAATCCCTGCGATCATAAACAAGGCTGCTTTGAAGGTCGCATGGTTAATGATATGGAAAATGGCAGCCGCAACTGCGAGGGGAGATCCGATCCCGAGTAGGCAAACAATCAGACCTAAATGGCTGATGGTGGAATAGGCCAAAAGCCCTTTTAAATCTTCTTTGAAAATGGCAAAGAATGCTGCCATACATAAGGTAAATAAGCCAATAAAGGTGACCAAGTTGTGATACAACGTAGCGCCTGCAAAAATCGGTAATAAGCGTGCAAGCAGGAAAATTCCGGCTTTCACCATCGTGGCAGAATGTAAATAGGCCGAGACAGGGGTCGGTGCCGCCATAGCATTTGGCAACCAAAAATGGAAAGGGAACTGCGCACTTTTAGTAAATGCTCCCATTAATATTAATAGCAGTGTGGGTACAAAAAGCGAGTGCTGCTGAATTTGGCTACTCATCGTTAGGATTTGATCAATCTGATAGGTGCCCGTGATTTGCGCCAACAGAACAAAACCACCCAGCATACATAAACCACCCATACCTGTAATGGTCAAAGCCATTCGAGAGCCACGCTGAGCTGCGTCGTAATTGCTCCAATAACCAACCAAAAGGAAAGATGAAATGCTGGTAAGTTCCCAGAAAATAAGCAATAAAATTAAATTATTAGACAATGAAATGCCGAGCATGGCAGCCATGAACAGCATCAATAAAACATACAGTTTACTGAGCGAATTCTTTGGACTTAAATAATAGTAGGCATAGATATAAATTAAGGTGCCGATCCCGGTAATGAGCAGGGAGAACAACAAGCCCAGTGCATCGAGACGGAAACTGAAATCAATGCCAACTTGAGTGAGCCACGGCCAAGTTTGAATGATGGTTTTGCCATTAAATACATTTTGAGCCTGACTCAATAATAAAACTAAACTGCTGAGGCTGACGCCAATCGCCCCTAAAGCTGTTACCCCGCGAGAGAATTGCTTCAACCACGAGACAAGTGTTGTGCCTAGTATTAACGGTAACAATATAATAATCGGTAGCACACTCGTATCCATTGTCATGATTAGGCGGTGAAACCTAGGTGTATTTCATCTTTCAAGGATTACAGGACAGCAAAGAGCAGTCCAAAAATTCAATCTTGAAAGCCATGTGTGTCAAAAAAATTAAAAACAAGCTGTGTTGCGCAACTCGTGAAGCGATAGCAATTTCCGATGTTACTATGAAAATTGCAAATAAAACCGATCATATTACATGCGTAAAACAACATCAATCTTTTTTATGACCCACTTACACATTATACGCCTGACGAAACTGTCTAGACATCTATTGCGGCCTTATTGCTGAATATTTAAACATCGAGGCTATGGATTACACTCAGTCAATCAACCTCAGTATTTTTAACTCAGCGGTTGGATCGTAATGTCCTGATCACCTCGCTGTGATAAAGCCCTAACCAATTCTTGTTGCTGTTGCTCGGTCAGTTGTGTCTGAATTAATTGCAACATGTGCTGGATGGTATCCGGATGGTTCAGCGGCTCATTTAATTCAGTCTCTTCAGTTTTAGGTGGAAGCGATGGTTTAGATCCGAGTTGCAACTGCTGATAAATTTGATCATAGGTTTCTTGTAGTTTTTCAGGCTGAATTTCACTGAGCTTTTTATTCTGTAATTGTAAGCACTGAAAGCGAGAAGCCTGTTCCATCAGTTCAGGACGGTTGCCGCTGGCAATGATTTGGAGTCGTGGAAACGCTTGATTTAAACGGGTTAAAATCACTTGAGTCATGTTTTGATCGAGTTGGTGGTCTATGGCGTCGATCAATAAAATACCGTCACCTTCTTGGCACGGATATAAGCTATGAGGATTGAGCAGACAGAGGCGACGCACAATATCACCAATTAAGGCCACAAGGTTGCGTACACTATTTGATAGCTGTTGGAACAACATATCTTTGCCTTGATAGCAGACCATTAACTGTAATTTGGGGTGATATTGCAGATAAATATTGGTCACATCGGGCAACACGGTCTCTAAGGCTTGTTTTAATGATCTGAGTGACGGCGCGTGTAGATCGGCCTGAGCTTGTGCTAGTTTATGCCCAAAAAGAGGCGTTTCTGATGCGTTGGGTATATCTGCTTGGGTTTTAGGATGTAATAAATTTTGAATTAATTCGGCACTTTGCGCATTTTCAATGTCGGATATTTCTCGAAACCACTCAAAAAAACGAATAAACGTGGTAAAGGGAATGGCCGATATTTCATAAGCATGCGAAGGCTGAAAAATAGCAGGATTATTTTTATTGAGAATATTCACATCGTTGACGAAACGTTCAGCAGGGTAATAGGCAATGAGTGGCAACCCTTGTAACGTATCGGCTTTGAGGGCTTTTTGATACAGCGCAACCATCGATTCTAATTGCTGTGTTTCAGCCTTACTGAGACCGACGCCTTGACTGTTTAAGGTTTTGTACAATTGCCATGAACAACATTGTGGGTCTTGGTCTTGTTGATCACTTGAAAGCTGAAATGAGCCAATCTCTTCGGGAAAACTGACTTGAATATCAAGTTTCGATTGCAAGCGATTTAACATGATGTCTTGATCGAGCATTACCACGCCTGCGGTACGTAAATCTTTATAGCGTGCAGCAAACCAAGTGAGGGCCTGATAACTAAAGCGTAGTAGGGAGGTTTTTCCAGAACTTTGATCACCCAAAATTAAGGTGATCGGCAGATCGTGGTAATTAAAATTGAGGGTGATATCAGTAAAATGAAGGGTGTGCTTGAGTTGGATCGATTGTAATTTCATGGTGCACCTTTTACTGATTTATTGTTTATTCACCCTTTTCATCATACTAGCTGACCGCTTGTGCCAAAGATTTGGGCATTTGACGTTTTAAGTGCTGCATCAAGTCATAAATATGATGGATATTTAAACTTACTTTAGCACGTGTGCAAGCCACGTAAAGTAACCGTAACTCTTCGTCACTAATTTTATAATCTTCATCGTTGAGCTTAAATTGGTAGTCATCTTCAATATGTACCCGATCCCATTCTAAGCCTTTGGCTTTATGGGCGGTCGAGATGATATAGTCGGCTTGATCAATTGGGGTGATTTTCGCCAGCGCCTTTTTCAGTGGGTCAGTACCGTGGTCATCGACCAACTTCACTAGCGGTTTAATATCGCTGCCGTCATTGGTTTCACAATATTCATGCACATCATGCCATGAGTTAAACCACGCAAGCTCTGGGACATCGACTACGCGCTTGCCTTGCTTGAGCATGGCTGCAGCATCGACAAAACGATTGAGTCGCGCGTGATCTGCTTGCAGGCTAACTTTTTCGCCCTTAACCAAACCCGCCAATAACAGTTCCATCGCACGTGCATTGGTACGACATAAAATGGCATCGCGCATCTTGGTATGTGGTTTATTGACCACTTTAGAGTTGAGCTGCGGATTACCCAATAACGGCACGGTTTCGTTCAATGCGCCCAGTAGAGCATTGGCGTTCAAGGCAATTTCTTCACCAAAACGGAAAGACGTGGTTAAACGGGATTCGGGTAAAGGGAGTTGCTGCATGGCATTGACTGCGCCACGCCATGCATAAATTTGTTGATGCGCATCGCCAACATAGATGACTTGAGTATTCCGCTGTTTCAGTAAAATCCCTAGCATTAGCGGGTCAGCATCTTGAGCTTCATCGAACAGCACATAATCCGCAGGAATATTCGGTTCAGACAAAGCCCAAAGTTTTAAATAAATATCGTGTCCAATCCCTGCTGCATGATTCGGATCAATCGACTCTAACCAACGACGTTCAATGGCAGGATACAAATGCTTTTGTAAGCTTTCGATATCGTCCGGATGCAGCCAACTCGGTGCTTGTAGATGTCGTGGGGCAGGGTATTGCGAACTGGTCGAACAGAAATAACTGACAGCGTTTGCCACCAGACTTGCCAAACGTGAAGGCATGAGTACATATTTTTCATAACGACCGCCCATCATACGACGTAAGGTGATCGGTTCTAGTCGATATTCTTTGGCAATAAAACTCGGACTTAAACGTGGTAGACGCAGTTTGTCAGTCACTCCACGTGGAACACTACGATAAGCCAATGAGTGGAAGGTTCGACAGTCGACATTTTGATGAAAACGATTCTGTGCTTCGGTGGCAATGGCTTTGTTAAAGGCCAAGTACATGCCACGCCGCTGAGGCATGGCATCACTGATCATTTGGAGTGTGGTTGTTTTACCTGTGCCAGCATAGGCAATCACTTTAAATGATTTACCAAGACGTGCGTTATCTATGGCGGTGGCCTGCTCATAGGTCGCGGTCGGTTTTTTAAGATCTGGCACGGTTGCGTCTTAGTGCTGACGGTTGGCTTTTTCAACCAAACCGGAAAGGCCTTGACGACGAGCGAGTTCGTTAAGTACCAATTGAGGATCAATATCAAAATAACCCAACATCACAATGGTATGGAACCAAAGGTCTGCTACTTCGTAAATCAAATCGTTTTTGTTGTCTTCATTGGCTTCGATTTTGAAATCTTTAGCGGCAATGATGGTTTCAACACTTTCTTCACCGATTTTTTCTAAAATTTTGTTGAGGCCTTTATGGTAAAGCTTTGCCACATAAGAGGACTCAGGATCAGCTTGTTTGCGTTCAGCCATCATTTTACCTAAGTAGTCGAGTACTTCGACTTGCTCAGATTGCGCATTGGATGCATTCATCGCAAGAGTATGTGGATTTGCTGATTTTGCACCATAAATTGCAGCCGGATCTTTTAATTGCGCATCGACAATTTCCCAGCCATTGGCAGTAAGCTTGCGGTAGAAGCATGACTCACGGCCGGTATGGCAGGCAATGCCGCCATGCTGTTCAATTTGTAGCACAATCACGTCAGCATCACAGTCCAAACGGATTTCATGTACGGTTTGGAAATGGCCAGATTCTTCACCTTTGTGCCATAGCTTATTGCGTGAACGTGAAAAGTACACCGCCTGATTTTTTTCTGCAGTTTGCGCCAACGCTTCACGGTTCATCCATGCCACCATCAATACGCGCCCGCTTTGATGATGCTGTGCAATAGCAGGCACTAAGCCTTGTTCGTTAAATTTTACTTCATCGAGCCATTGCAGGTTGTTCATGAGGATTTCACCAATTCAAAAATCAAAAAATAAATGCCGCAGCATTTGAGCAGCACTATAGTGTAAGCCATCAAGAGAATGATGGGGAGTTAATTCTTAATCAAATTTTAAATTGCGCAGTTCAGCCGCAGAATCATCTGCAGGCTTTCGGGCAATGTCAGCATAATTCATTTGCCCAAATGCACCCGTTTTTAAGCCGGAAATCGTAATCGCCATTTCTTTGCGGAAAAACGGCAGCTGATACATAGCACGAAATGAAAAATCACGGAGCGGTGCTGTCCAGCGATGATGTGATTGATAAAAAGGAGTCAGCAAGCGACTAAAAAATTGGTAAAATCGCACGGAGGGCAACCGTAGCTGATGATACTCCTGCCAGAGGTTTTGCAGTGAGGAGTCCTGTTGATATTGAAGCAGAGCTTGACTGATGGCCCATGCATCGAGCAAAGCCATATTGGCGCCTTGTCCAAGCTGTGGACTCATGGCATGAGCAGCATCGCCTAATATGCCGATACGACCTTCACCAAGTTTGCTCAGCACCACATCACGATAATTGGCAGATAGCCATTGCTGCGGATCATCTGGATGTGGAATCACATGCGCTAACCATTCTGCAACACTCGGCCAGCGTTTTGAAACTTCAAGCAACCATTGCTGCTGTGCGTTCTTTGTTTTTAAGAATCCCTCTAAATTTTCTGTAGGCAGACTCCAGAAAATGCTCGAAAGGCGCTGTTCAGGCTGCGTTGGAATTGCTCCCGTTGGCATCACACCCATCATGATATTGGAACGGTCATAGAACTGATGCAAGATCTGCGGATTGAGTACTTCGCATTCAGGCACGATGATCCACTTCGCCCCCCCAAGGATAGGCTTGGTTGAGCTTTTCCCATGCATTAGGGCGTAAATGGCTGCGTGCACCATTGGCGATCAGCACGAGATCAAACTGACGTTGAAAGGATTGATCTGCGGACTGCCCAATTACGTTTATACCCTCACTGGATTCTTGAAGTTCATGCACTTCATGCGCCATGCACCACTCAACGTGTTGAGGATATTCACAGACTTTGGATGCGAGGACATGACAGAGCGTGGCACGGTGAATGCCGAGTCCATATGAACGTTCATCGGCTTGTCGATAATGACTGTTAATCAGCAAGTCGCCGCCAGCCAGTTGACCTTCCAGACCTGTTACCACAGCACCTAGGCTTAAGGCATGTTCCAAAATGCCTAAATGTTCGAAAACCGCAAGCCCGGCGGGTTGTAATAATAATCCTGCGCCCACAGGTTCAAGTTGTGAGACTTTTTCATATAAGCAGATTTGATGGCCTTGATTAGCAAGCATTGCTGCAGCAGCCAATCCTGCCGTACCTGCACCGATGATGGCAATATTTTGAGTTTTCATTGTTATAAAAGTTGATTTTATCTCAGCCCAATGTAGCAAAGATGCTGCATAAAACCCAATAAAAAAGCCCTCAAAAGGGCTTTTTTAGGGGTGAATCAGGTCTTACCAGTGTTCACCAGGGAATAGGCGAGCATATGCTTTTTGTACCCAATTGAGTTTTTCTTGCTTCCCAATAGACGCTGAAGAGCTTGGGAACAAGTTATAACCAATCGACATGAGTTTGTTATTAATGTCAGGAGCAATGGAGTAGGTGATCGAAGCCAGACGGCCCAAATTGGTCGCCACTTTCTTCGGACGTTTCACGATGGCATAGGCAATCAGGTCTGTCGCTTGTTCTGGAGAAAGGGTTGGTACGTATTTATAAATTTTGGTTGGGGCGATCATTGGTGTGCGCACCAATGGCATGTAGACAGACGTGATGGCAATATTATGCGAGTGAACTTCAGCACTTAGGCAACGACTGAAAGCATCTAATGCGGCTTTAGACGCAACATATGCAGAGAAGCGCGTTGCATTGGCCAATACACCAATCGAGCTGATATTAATAATATGACCTTCACGACGAATCATCATTTTTGGCAACAGGTTCATGACCAAACGTACCGCGCCAAAATAGTTAAGCTGCATGGTGCGTTCAAAATCATGGAAACGATCAGTTGATTCATGCACGGCACGGCGAATAGAACGGCCAGCGTTATTAATTAAGATGTCAATATGATCGACGGAAGCGAGGATTCGTTGTGCCACAGCATCAATGGATTCCATATCATTGAGGTCACATGGGAAAACATCAGCTTTACCGCCAGTGGCTTCAATTTCAGCTTTTACGGCATCAAGAGTTTCTTTGGTACGTGCAACCAATAGAACATGTGCGCCTGCGTTGGCAAGGCGATGCGCTGTGGTTAAACCGATACCACTTGATGCACCGGTGATTAAAATGGTCTTGCCGTTGATACGGTCAACGAAACGTTTCTCAAGTCTTGAATTCACGATGAGGTTCCCTGTTAAATCAGTTTTATTGTATTCATTTATCGGCCCGACAATGCTATGTGCAGGGCTGTTTTAAGTCAGCGGTATGATAGCGTTTTATTTCAAAAAAGCCATATGATAAGTAATTGATAATAAAATAATATTTAGAGTTTTTACTCTAAATTAAAATCCCTATTTACTCATTTTTTAACACATAAATATGTGAAAGAGAAGTGCTTTTATCCACATCGTTGCAACGTAAAAAAAGTCGATTTTCAAGATAAATAAAATTGTAAATAAATATAGAAGCAGGGCCATAGATGCGCAAAATTGAAAGGCGGATAATGTGGGGGTGGTTATTTAAATGAAATGGAAATAAAAACAGGCCTTAAAAATAAGACCTGTGGATTGTGCACTTGTGGTTTAAACAGCAGCTAAGGCTTGCTCTAAGTCGGCAATCAAGTCATCTGCATGCTCGATCCCAATCGATAAACGAACCATATCAATGCTGACTCCGGCTGCTTTGAGTTCATCTTCATTGAGCTGACGATGTGTCGTGGTCGCAGGATGGCAAGCTAAACTTTTGGCATCACCAATATTCACAAGGCGAGTAAATAACTGCAACGCATCGATGAAACGTGTGCCACCTGCAAGGCCGTCTTGAACCCCAAAGGAAAGAATCGCAGATGGTTTGCCTTTGACATATTTTTGCGCCAAAGCATGCTGAGGATGGTCTTTTAGGCCAGCGTAGTTGACCCATTTTACTTTTGGATGCGCTTGTAAATATTCCGCCACTTTTTGCGCATTTTCAGTATGACGCTCCATGCGCAGGCTTAAGGTTTCCAAACCTTGTAAGATTAAGAATACATTATGCGGGCTGATCGCAGCGCCTGTATTACGCAGCGGGACCACGCGCGCACGGGCAATATAGGCTGCGTCACCTAAGGCTTCGACATAATTGACCCCATGGTAGCTTGGATCAGGGGTGTTGAGTGATTTAAAGCGTTCAGGGTATTTGCCCCAAGGAAATTTGCCGCTATCGACGATGATGCCACCGATCGAATTACCATGACCGCCAATATATTTTGTGAGTGAGTGCACCACGATGTCGGCACCAAATTCAAATGATTTTTGCAGAACAGGTGTGGCAACAGTATTGTCTACGACTACAGGTATGCCAAATTCATGCGCAATTTTCGAAATTGCTTCGAGGTCAATAATATTGCCCAATGGGTTACCAATAGATTCGACAAAGACCAGCTTGGTTTTGTCATCGATGAGGCTACGCAGCGCTTCAGGGTTTTGATAATCAAAGAAGCGAACTTCAATGCCTTGTTTCGGCAGGGTGTGGGCAAACAGGTTATATGTGCCGCCGTACAGGGTCGAAACAGAAGCGATATTGTCGCCCGCTTCAGCAATGGTTTGAATCGCATATGTAATGGCAGACATACCTGATGCCAACGCCAGTGCGCCTATACCGCCTTCGAGCGCTGCAACACGCTGTTCAAGTACCGCCGTGGTTGGATTCATAATGCGGGTATAAATATTACCCTGAACTTTTAAGTCAAATAAATCAGCACCATGCTGCGTGTTATCAAACGAATATGATGTTGTTTGATAGATCGGAACTGCAACAGCTTTGGTGGTTGCTTCCGGGGTATACCCCGCGTGAATTGCTAAAGTTTCGTCTTTATATGTCATGATTACATCATCTAAGTGAGCTAATTTTTTAAATAGTCTATCATTTATATATATGAATAAAAGTGCTTTATTTATAAAATGAATATCATAATTATTCATATTGTTGAAAAATTTTCAGCTAAAGATGAGCGAAATCATGCTTAAAAACGCATGTTTAAATTTTGTTCGCCATTAAACTTGTAACAATGCATTGAAGGCGTGTGCGAAACCTTATTTTTTCACGACTTTATGCGTATAATAGCCGATTATTTTTTCGCTCAATTGAGCAGGGGCAACTTTGTGTTGTTCCGTATATGTTTTGACTATTGAGGAGTCCTAAGTGGCCCAATATATTTACACGATGAACCGTGTGTCGAAGATGGTTCCGCCTAAGCGCGAAATCCTGAAAGACATCTCTTTATCATTTTTCCCAGGCGCAAAAATTGGTGTGCTTGGTCTAAACGGTGCAGGTAAATCTACCTTGCTTCGTATTATGGCGGGCGTAGATAAAGATTTCTCAGGTGAAGCACGTGCTCAACCGGGTATCAAAATTGGTTACCTTGAACAAGAGCCGCCATTGGATGAAAGCAAAGACGTTCGTGGTAACGTTGAAGACGGTTTACGTGAGCCGTTAGATGCTTTGGCGCGTCTTGATGAAGTGTTTGCAGAATATGCAGCAGAAGATGCTGACTTTGACGCACTTGCAAAAGAACAAGAGAAGTTAGAAGCCATTATCCATTCATGGGATGCACATAACATTGTGAACCAAATGGATCAGGCTGCTGCAGCGTTGAACCTTCCAGCTTGGGATGCAGATGTATCTAAGTTGTCTGGTGGTGAGCGCCGTCGTGTTGCACTTTGCCGTTTGTTATTGTCTAAACCAGACATGTTGCTTCTAGATGAACCAACGAACCATTTGGATGCTTCATCAGTATCATGGTTGGAACGTTTCTTGAAAGACTTCCCTGGTACGATCGTTGCGATTACCCATGACCGTTACTTCTTGGATAACGTGGCAGAGTGGATTCTTGAGCTTGACCGCGGCATGGGTATTCCATACCAAGGCAACTACTCTTCTTGGTTAGAGCAGAAAAATGCCCGTTTAGAGCAAGAACAGAAGCAAGAAGAATCTTTTGCTAAAGCATTGAAAAAAGAACTTGAATGGGTTCGTTCAAATGCCAAAGGTCAGCAAAAGAAAAACAAAGCGCGTATGGAGCGTTTTGAAGAGCTTAACTCACGCGAATTCCAACAGCGTAACGAAACGTCTGAAATCTATATTCCACCTGGTCCACGTCTAGGTAACAAAGTTGTAGAAGTTGAAGGTATCAGTAAATCCTTTGGTGACCGTACACTTTATAAAGATTTATCGTTCGTTGTACCACCTGCTGCAATTGTAGGTATCGTGGGCGAAAACGGTGCGGGTAAAACCACATTATTCCGTATGATGACAGGCGAACAACAACCAGATACAGGTACAATTACACTGGGTGAGTCTGTTAAAGTGGCTTATGTTGGTCAGATTCGTGACACCTTAGATGACAACAAAACTGTTTGGGAAGAAGTTTCTGGCGGTTTAGATATCTTGAAAATTGGTGAATACGAAATCGCATCTCGTGCGTATATCGGTCGCTTTAACTTCAAAGGTCAAGATCAGCAAAAACGTGTAGGTCAATTGTCAGGTGGTGAACGTAACCGTTTACAACTTGCGAAAATCCTGCAAATGGGTGCAAACGTCATCTTACTCGATGAACCGTCAAACGACTTGGATATTGAAACTTTACGTGCGCTTGAAGATGCTATTCTGGTATTCCCAGGTACTGTCATGGTGATCTCGCATGACCGTTGGTTCCTCGACCGTATTGCAACGCACATCTTGTCATTTGAAGGTGAAACCCCTGAATTCTTCACAGGTAACTACCATGAATTTGAAGAATACCGTCGTAAACGTGATGGTGATGACCTTGTTGCAAAGCGTCAAAAATACCGCAAAATTGGTAACTAAGTTCCAGTTTTAAAATAAAAAACCAGCCTGCGGGCTGGTTTTTTATTACTTTGGATTCATCTGTTGTGATAACAGTGCATAGACTTTTTTCAGAGCTTGTATCATCATTGTTAAACTCCTTGCTTAAAAATATAACCACTTGATTAATAAAAAATTAATTGCAGTCATTCGTGCGCTGTGTTGATTGATTTAATTGTTTTATGCAGAACACTAAGATGAAATTAGCATGCTTGTCATGATATGTGAATAGTTCTTGAAAAATATCTATAAGTGATTTAAGTCATCTAGATTGCGAAAAATTATTTTTAATAAATTGAAAGTAGATGCTGAAAAAAGCAGTTTTAAAGTTTGAAGGTAAAACGTAGTACTGAAGGTTGAATAATGTAATTTTATTACGCTTACTGCACCTGTTAAGCTCAAGACTGAAGAACATATAATTTATAAAGGTCAGAAAATAATGAGTGAGCATCATGGGCATGACCACAGCCATGCCGTTGTGACGGAAGGGAATGTCAAAAAATTAAGTTTTGCCTTAGCACTGACCACGACGTTTTTGATTATTGAAGTCATTGCAGGATTTATGACGCAAAGTTTGGCGCTATTGTCAGATGCGGCACATATGTTCACCGATGCTGCAGCCCTTGCCATAGCATTGGTCGCGATCAAAATTGGCAAGCTTCCTGCTGACAACAAACGCACCTTTGGCTATCAGCGTTTTGAAATTTTGGCAGCCTTGTTTAATGCCTTGATGTTATTTGTAGTTGCAATATATATTTTGTATGAGGCCTATCAGCGCTTTTCAACGCCGCCGGAAATTCAAAGTATGGGCATGATGATTGTCGCCGTTATTGGTTTGATCATTAACTTAATCTCGATGCGTATTTTATTTTCCAGTTCACAAGAAAGCTTGAATGTGAAGGGGGCGTATCTAGAAGTGTTGAGTGATGCCCTAGGTTCGGTTGGTGTAATTATTGGTGCAGCGATTATTTATTTTACGGGCTGGATGTGGGTCGATACACTAATTGCGGTGCTCATTGGCTTTTGGGTTTTACCAAGGACTTGGATTTTACTCAAACAAAGTATCAATATTTTATTAGAAGGCGTGCCTGAAGAAATTGACATAGAAAAGTTACGCAATGATTTATTGGCACTCAATGGGGTAGAGAGTATTCACCAGTTAAAGGTCTGGGCAATAACATCAAAGAATGTGCATTTGACAGTTCATCTCTTTGCACCTGAAGCCGATCGTAATGCCTTGTATTTTGAGGCGATTGAAATGTTGCAACATGAACATGGAATCACGGAGATGACATTACAAATCGAAGAAGATGAATGTGTGGTACACCAACATACCCAAAAGTCTGATCATGCACATGGGCATCATCAAGATGATCACGCGCATTCTCATGATGAATCACATCAGCACTAATGCTGATGTAATTTAAATGGCCGGCTTAGATTTCCCACTCATGATTACATTCGCGGCATTTCCATTTTTTCTGTGATTGCATAAAACCTTGCATTGAAATTTTGAAATCTGGCAGGTCGCGATAGAACATGAAGCCAGCAATCAAGCAAGCAATAAATACAACAACAGTCGCAGTTTGTAATGTAGTGCCTGCACCGTCACCAAAAATCCACATTGCGATGCTGATAATCACCAACAGTAAAAGAATAAATACCGCAGGGATGAGGATAATCAGGCTTTTAGGCACGACAGGACGAGCAACAGGCTGGCCTGCTTGCGCAAGAGGCATAATTTTAGGGCTTTGACATTTTGGGCAACGGTATTGCATTGCAACTCCATAATTTTAATCTATGGTTTATTTTAATCAGAATGACGCAGAAAGCAAAAATACCGTAAATTTAAATCAGATAAAATTTAGGCAATAAAAAACCCAAGTCATAATGCTTGGGTTTTTTATAAGATGATTTGCATCACCTTGAATATGGCGTCCCTACGGGGATTCGAACCCCGGTTACCGCCGTGAAAGGGCGATGTCCTAGGCCTCTAGACGATAGGGACAATTTGAGGCAACTTAGAGTTGGTTGACACCATCTCTCGGTATGGGCGCTATATTAGGGGGATAACGCCCATCCGTCAACTAAAAAATCAATTAAGCTTCATCAACTGCATCATTTTTCGGCAGTTTTAAGCTTTCATTGAGTTTTTCCCATGCTTTTGTTTCTTTTTTACTCGGGCCGCCCACAATTTCAAGTGCATGACGTAAGCGAGCAAAGGTTAAATCAGGACCAATGGTTACCATCGATTGCATAACCGGTGTCGAAGATGTTGAACCTGCAATAGCAATAAAGAAGGTTGGCATGAAGTCACGAAGTTTAATGTTCATTTGGTTCGCCAAATCCATAAGCGTTTGGCTGACGGTGTCATTGTTCCAAGTGAACATGCTTTCTAGACGCCAAATGGCAAATTGAAGGCTTTGACGCACTTGTTCTTCAGTCAATTTTTTGCTTTCAAACTGTTCTTTGCTGAGTGTTGGGAATTGGTTGAAATAAAAACCTGCCCAATTCACTGCTTCAGACAATAAATTAATACGCGGTTGAATCGCAGCAGCAATTTCTTCCAAGGTATTACGATCTGATTTCCAAGCCAGCAGGGTGTCGAGCAATTGACCTGGTGTTAAACCTTTAATCCATTGACCATTTAACCAGTTCAACTTTTCAACATCAAAGATTGGACCGCCTAGTGATACACGTTGAATGTCAAAGTGTTCAATCATTTCAGCCAAAGTGAATTTTTCACTTTCATCCGGCATTGACCAGCCCATACGGCCTAAATAGTTCAATAATGCTTCAGGTAAAACGCCGATGTCTTTGTAGTAGTTAATTGACGTTGGGTTTTTACGTTTAGACAGTTTTGATTTATCTGGGTTACGTAACAACGGCATGTGGCATAGCACTGGCATGTCCCAACCAAAATATTTGTACAACAATTGGTGTTTAGGCGCAGATGGAATCCATTCTTCACCACGAATCACGTGAGTGATTTCCATTAAATGGTCATCAACCACGTTTGCCAAGTGATACGTCGGTAAACCATCGGTTTTCAGTAGAATTTGCATGTCGACTTGCGCCCAAGGAATTTCGACTTCACCACGTAGTAAGTCGTTAAATTTACAAATCCCTTCTTCAGGCACTTTCATACGAATGACATGCGGTTCACCAGCAGCCAAACGCTGTGCCACTTCTTCTGGAGTGTGTTTTAAGCCACGACCGTCATAACGCGGTGATTCACCACGTGCTTGTTGTTCCGCACGCATTTGATCGAGTTCTTCTGCTGTTGCGAAGCAGTAGAATGCATGACCTTTTTCAACCAGTTCCAAAGCATATTGTTTATAAATGTCCATACGTTCAGATTGACGGTATGGCGCATGAGGGCCACCCACATCTGGACCTTCTGACCAGTTCAAACCTAACCAACGCAATGAATCTAAAATCATTTTCTCAGATTCTGGGGTAGAGCGCAGTTGGTCTGTATCTTCAATACGAAGAATAAATTCACCGCCATGTTGCTTCGCAAAACATAAGTTAAACAATGCAATATAAGCAGTCCCAACATGCGGGAAACCAGTAGGAGAAGGTGCGATACGAGTACGAACAGTCATAATCAGCTTTTAATCAGAATGTAAATTGGGATCTATTATAACGAAAAAGCCTGATCACTTAATGCTTAATTCAACATTGAATGATCAGGCGTTTTTTAGTATTTTTTAGACGACAGTAGGGGAACTCGTCTAAAACAATAGCTTGGACAGCATCAGTATGCTGATGTCGTTATGAGTTGCTACCAGAAAAAATGGCTTGAACAAAACGAGAAAAACTTTGGTTTTGTGATGCAAAGAAACTTTGAGTCGGTGCAGCTTTAATAGACGTAAGTACTTTTAAATTATCGTCTGTACGGCCTTTACCTTCAGATTTTTGCTGATTAATCGCTTTTTCGATCAATGAGGTACGTTCAGCAGGCATCGTAAGTTTATTATTCGATGCGGTGCTGGTTGCAGCACAAAAACCAGTCTGTGCAGTCACACTTAAACTTAAGCCTAGGCATAATGCGTATGAAAATTTCATGTCCAAATCTCCCCCTAGTTTTGGTGATGGAACTTTTTATTTGCAAAATAGTTTTAATATTTAGACTACGATTTAACCATCTTTCGTAATTAAAAAGTAGAACTACGTCACAATTTTTACAAAAAAACTAAAAAAGTCTGTACTAGGATTACCTAAATAGACTGTTTTCTCCAGATTTTCGGATGTTTTAGCAAACAACTATGAAGATAGCATGGAGATCGCTTCTGATTGTTGCTGTATTAGCAGAATTAAAGCTTTAAATACGTTATTTTTAGATATCTTTAAAACAGAAATAGATTTGAATTTATATTATAGATAGCTGATTGTTAAAGTTATTTTTGATTTATATAGTGCTCTCAAGATCAATTTGAGTTTGAGCAGATGAAAAAAATAATAGCATCGGGCATTTTCGCATTGTTGGGTGGGGTAGCGGTACAGGTGTATGCCGCAAAAGATTTCTTAAATGTCTCATATGATCCAACACGTGAGTTTTATCAGGAATATAACCAAGAATTTGGACAATATTGGAAAAAACGTACAGGACAAGAGATTAATTTTAAACAATCTCACGGTGGCTCTGGCAAACAAGCTCGTGCCGTGGCAACAGGTTTGCAAGCAGACGTTGTCACTTTGGCATTGGCTAATGATATTGATGAAATTGTGGCGACCGGACAAATCAATAAAAATTGGCAAAAACAATTTCCACATAATTCTGCACCGTATACCTCAACCATCGTATTTTTGGTGCGTAAGGGCAACCCGAAAAAAATTAAAGATTGGAATGACCTAACCAAACCGGGTGTTGAAATTATTACGCCAAATCCAAAAACAGGTGGGGCACCGCGTTGGATCTATTTATCAGCTTGGGGATATGCTTTAAAACAACCGGGTGGAAATGAGGCCAAAGCCAAAGAATTGGTGAAAAAACTCTATAGCAATGTCAAAGTATTGGATTCTGGTGCACGTGGTTCGCTCACGACCTTTGTTGAGCGTGGCATTGGAGATGTCTTACTATCTTGGGAAAATGAGGCGCTATTAGCGACTCAGGGCCTAGGCAAAGATAAATATGACATTGTTTATCCGTCTATTTCGATTTTAGCTGAACCTTCGGTGGCTGTAGTAGATAAAACCGTCGACAAAAATGGTAATCGAAATTTGGCGAAGGGTTATTTAAACTATCTATATTCACCTAAGGGCCAAGAGCTGGCAGGCAAATATTTCTTCCGCCCTCGCGATGCAAAAGCCACAGCAAAATACGCTGCTCAATTCCCGAAAGTTCAAACCTTTACCATTGATAAAGTGTTTGGAGGTTGGGCAAAAGCGCAAAAGACACATTTTGTGAATGGTGCGATTTTCGATCAAATCTATAGTGAAAAGAATAAAGAGTAAGTCTGCAAATAAAGTTGATTGGTGTAAAAACGGATAATTGGGGTTATCCGTTTTTTTGCATATGTAATGCATAAAAATCTATATATAGGGAATAAGTAGATTGTTTTTGTGTATTTTAATATGAAAAACAAACAATTAAATTCGCTGCGTTAGCTGTATCCAGCAAGACGTTTAAACACGCTACAATTGCGATTTATGACTTTATTTCATATATTTAGCAGTATTGAATATAACTTTATGCTGGCTGTTATGAAAACTCAATTTAAGGCGTGGCTTAGTGCTGCGTTGCTTGCCACTGGTGTTGCTTTCTCAGCGTCTGCTCAGGCCGCTGATCGTGAATTTTTAAACGTTTCTTATGATGCAACGCGTGAATTTTATGACGAATTTAATAAGTCATTTGGTGCATATTGGAAAGAGCGTACCGGTAAAACGGTCGCATTTAAACAATCACACGGTGGTTCAGGTAAACAAGCCCGTTCTGTGGTTGACGGTTTAAAAGGTGATGTCGTGACTTTGGCATTGGCCAATGACATCGAAGAAATTGTGAAGTCTGGACAGATTCAGCCGGGCTGGCAAAAAGAGTTTCCACATAACTCAGCGCCATATACGTCAACGATTGTCTTTATGGTGCGTAAGGGCAACCCGAAACATATTAAAGATTGGTCTGATTTAACCAAACCGGGCGTACAAATTATTACCCCGAACCCGAAAACTGGCGGTCTCCCACGTTGGGTTTACTTGTCAGCTTGGGGGTATGCTTTGAAACAGCCGGGTGGTAATGAAGCCAAAGCCAAAGATTTCGTGGGTAAAATGTACCATAACGTAAAAGTGATGGACTCTGCGGCACGTGCATCGATGACTACTTTTGCTGAACGAGGCATCGGTGATGTGTTATTGACTTGGGAAAACGAAGCTTTAGTTACGCAAAAAACTTTGGGTAAAAACAAATTTGATATCGTATATCCATCGATGTCGATTTTGACTGAGCCTTCAGTGGCAATCGTAGACAAAACTGTCGATAAAAATGGTAATAAATGGTTAGCTCAAGGCTATATCAATTATCTTTATTCTCCATTAGGTCAAGAGATGGCAGCTCGTCATTTTTATCGTCCACGTAATGCAGCAGTTTTAGCAAAATATAAAACTCAGTTCCCACCTTTAAAAACTTTTACTATTGATGAAGTCTTTGGTGGCTGGGCAAAAGCACAACAAACACATTTTGTGAATGGTGCGATCTTCGATCAGATCTACAATAACAAGCGCTAATACATCGAAATCTAGGATTTGAGATGTTCAAAGACCTCCTTCGGGAGGTTTTTTAATGGATGGCAAAAAATAAAAACGGTTTTCTCTATAGAAAGTAATATTTCTGTACAAAAAGACGTTTGGAGCTTTGCTAAAACAAGGTAATAATGTGCAGTTACATTTTTAGCTGTGTTGAACGAACCCTTATGTCGCATATTTCTGTATTACTTCATGAAACTGTTGATGCTTTACTGGCAGATCGCAATACAGGAATTTTCGTAGATGGCACATTTGGGCGTGGTGGTCATACGCGTTTATTACTGTCTAAATTAGATGAAAACGCACGTGTTTATGCCTTTGATAAAGACCCGCAAGCGTTGGCTGTTGCAGCAGAATTAGAACAAGAAGATGCGCGTTTTAAAATCATTCACGCTAGTTTTGCCGATTTAAAAGAGGAACTGCGTAGTCGTGGTATCGACTTGGTAGACGGTGTTATGGCGGATTTAGGGGTGTCATCTCCGCAGCTAGACCAAGCAGAGCGTGGCTTTAGCTTTATGAAAGATGGCCCACTCGATATGCGTATGGACAATTCACAAGGTCCAACAGCCGCAGAGTGGTTGGTTGATATTGAAGAAGAAGATTTGGCCAATATTATTTTTAAATATGGTGAAGAGCGTTATAGCCGCCGTATTGCCAAAGCGATTAAAGCGGCAGGATATATTGAAACTACAGCTCAATTGGCAGAAATCGTGAAAGTTGCCCACCCGAAATGGGAAAAAAATAAACATGCAGCGACACGAACTTTCCAAGCAATTCGTATTGCTATTAACAAAGAACTCGACGATATTGATATCTTCTTACCTCAAGCGGTGGATATGCTGAAACCTCAAGGCACTCTGGCAGTGATCAGTTTCCACTCTTTAGAGGATCGTTTAATTAAACAATTTATTCAAAAAGAATCTACACTTGCAGAAGACACAGGCTGGGGTTTACCACAAAAACGCGAAGATACCCGCCGCTTAAAAAAAGTGTCACGAATTAAAGCAAGTGAAGAAGAAGTTAAAGCCAATCCACGATCTCGTAGTGCTTGGCTTCGTGTGGCAGAGCGTTTAGCTTAAAAGGCAAAGAATGAAAACCGAAGCAATCGAAAAAAACTCTGATCAATCGCAGTCAAAGAAAATCATTACATACGGCATTTTATTGCTCTTGGTTTTTGTGAGTGCGATTATGGTGGTGTTTCAAGTCTTTGAATATCGCCAAGATTATCGTCAATTGAGTACCTATATGCGTGAAAGGGATGACCTCAATGCAGAATGGGGACGTTTGCTGATCGAACAACAAACTTTTGGTGCAACAGCCCAAATTGGGACACGTGCAGTTACCCAATTACGGATGTATTCGCCTCCTATTGCACAAACCGTTGTTATTTCATTGCCACAAACTCCTGAACAGAAAAAATAGGCTGCCGGTCACATGGTTGAAAAGAGAAACAAACAAACTCCGCGTAAAAAACAGCAGTCTGTTACTGGTCGTACAGCCATTTCGGTGGAGATGTGGCGCTATCACTTGATGTGGGCAGTGGTTTTACTGTGCTTTATTGCATTGGTCGGGCGGGCTTTTTATGTACAAATCATCAATAAAGACTTTTTACAAAATAAAGCCAATGCCAAAATTTTAAGAACTGAAACCTTAAAAGCCATGCGCGGTGTAATCTATGACCGTCACGGCGTTCCTTTAGCCATTAGTACTCCGATCATGAAAATCGTGATCGATCCACGTGATTATTTTGACAATAAAAAACTTTTTGAAGAAATTACGGCCGAATTGGCTAAAGATCCAAACAACCGTAAGTTAAAACGTCAATTACCGGATAAAAATCTGAATTTAGATGAACTTGCTGATGCTGTAGGGATGGATCGTGCTGAACTGAGACGCAAAATGAATGAGCGTCCACGTTCTCGTTATTTAGTTTTAAAGAAAGAAGTGCCACCACAACAAGCTGAATTGATCATGAAACGTGACTTTCAGGGGGTATATACCGAGAAAAACTATAAGCGCTACTATCCACAGCCTCAGCCAAACTCACAAATTATTGGTTTAACCAATAGTGAGGGTATGGGCATCGAAGGTTTAGAGATGCAATTGAATGAACGTCTTGCAGGCGTAGATGGTGCGCAGCAAATTGTCCGTGATAAAAAGGGCAACCGCGTTAAAGACCCTGAGATCGTGAAAGAAGTTGAGTCGGGTGAAAATATCACGCTGAGTATTGATTCACGTTTGCAATACATTATGTATCGTGAGTTGACTGCAGCCGGCGTAGCCAATAACGCACGTTCTGCCACAGCGATTGCTGTCGATGTCAAAACGGGTGAAATTTTAGCGATGACCTCTTGGCCGTCTTACAACCCAAATGATAAAAAAGGTGTCTTAAATAAAGATGCCATGCGTAACCGTGGTGCAATTGACTCCTTTGAGCCAGGTTCAACTATGAAGCCATTGACCGTGGCAATGGCATTGGAAAGCGGTAAATACACGGCAAATACCGTTGTAAATACCACACCCGGTTCTATGCGTGTAGGGAATCATACTATCCGAGATACGCATAACTATGGCCCTCTGACTTTGGGCGGCATTATTCAAAAATCGTCTAACGTCGGTGTGGCAAAAATCGCTTTATCTCTCCCTTATGAAACATTGCCGACCTTCTATCAACGTCTTGGCTTTGGTCAACGTTCAGCGGTGAAATTCCCCGGTGAAAGTGCTGGTCTGATTTTGCCGAAGAGCAAATGGAATGTGTCTGAAGTAGCAACCATGGCGTATGGTTATGGTTTGAACGCTACAGTGCTCCAACTGGCTGATGCATATGCCATGATTGCCAATAAGGGCGTCAAAATGCCACTGAGCTTGTACAAGCTTGAGGAAAAGCCGAAAGGTGAGCAGATGGTTGACCCTAAAATTGCTGATCAAGTACTTTTAATGATGGAAGCGGTGACCTTGCCGGGTGGTACGGCACGTCAAGCCAATATTCCGGGTTATCGCGTGGCGGGTAAAACTGGTACAGCACATAAATTACGTGCAGACCGTAAAGGCTATTCGACTTCAGAATATCGTGCACTCTTTGCTGGTGTCGCACCAGTGAGTGATCCACGTTTGGCCATGATTGTTGTGGTGGAAAACCCAACAGGTCAGTATTACGGTGGTCTGGTGGCTGCACCCGTTTTTGCTCGTGTAATGCAAGAATCTTTACGTTTAATGAACGTACCTTTAGATAAACCTTTAGACACTCCTAAGATCCAGTAATAGGTGATGAATGAAAATTACGTTTCAAGATCTATACACCGTTGAACAGCCCGCTGAATGGATGTCGCAATCCTTTCAGGGCTTCAATCTGGATAGTCGCAAAGTTACAGCAGGGCAAATATTTATTGCCCTGACTTCGTTTTCGCAACCTGAAAAAACAGCACAATTTGCACGTACAGCGTTAGAAAATGGTGCGTTGGCAGTTATTTCCGAAACTGATTTGGGCTTGGATCAAAGTGTCGTGATCGCTGATGTGCGTCAATTGATGGGGCAGTGGCAAAAGCAATATTTACAGGCGACTCAACCGGTTCAAGCTGCACGAATTTTGGCAGTGACGGGTACCAATGGTAAAACCACGATCTCTCGTTTAATCGCTGAATTACTCATGTTGCAAGGCAAAAAATGTGCAGTGATGGGAACCACTGGTAACGGAATTTTACCGAATTTAGAAGCCTCTTCTCACACCACTTTAGATGCGTTACATATGCAAAATGCATTGCATGCCTATGCGCTTGAGGGTGCAGAGTTTGCTGCCATTGAGGCAAGTTCGCATGGCTTAGAACAAGGTCGATTAAATGGCTGTGCAATTGAAATTGCCGCTTATAGCAATTTAAGTCGTGACCATTTGGATTATCATAAAACCCTTGAAGCCTATGCTGAAGCGAAATCACGTTTGTTTCAGTTTCCATCGCTCAAAGTTGCAGTCATCAATCTCGATGATGAACATGCAGAAGTGATGCTGAATGCCGCACGCCAAAACTCGGCTCAGCCTAAAATTTTGACTTATTCAACGCGTCAGGCTGCGGATTATCAAGTGACGGATATTCAATACAGCTTAACGGGCGCAAAATTTAAATTGCGTACTGCTCAAGCTGGATTTGTGGTGCAAAGTCCATTATTGGGACACTTCAATATTGAAAATATTGTGGCGAGCTTAATTTCAGCGGAGCAAGCGGGTTTTGATTTATCTGCCTTGATCGCAACTGCGCCCGAGTTAAAAGGTGCACCGGGTCGTATGCAAGTGATTCGTGATGATGAACGCCTGTTTGTGGTGGATTATGCACATACACCAGATGCTTTAGTTCAAGTGTTACAGACTTTAAAACGTCATGTATCGCAACAGTTATGGGCGGTGTTTGGCTGTGGTGGTGATCGTGACCGTGGTAAGCGTCCATTGATGACACAAGCGGCATTAAACCATGCAGATGTTGCGTTGATTACCTCGGATAATCCACGTACTGAAAACCCAGAACAAATTTTTGCAGATATGAAGGCTGGTATTGATTTTACTGGAAAAACTGTCCATGAAATCCATGACCGCCGTGAAGCGATTAAATTCGCAGTCAACCATGCGCAAGCGGGTGATATTGTGGTGATTGCTGGTAAAGGCCATGAAAACTATCAAGAAATTGATGGTGTTCGACATTGGTTTGATGATGTGGTGGAAGTGAAATCAGCGATTGATTCCCAGCATCATAACACTGACTCGGCTTATCCAGCGCAATAGGAAACAGATATGCATACTTCAACGACCAGTACGGTTCCGTTAGAACCATGGACTGCCGAACAGTTGGTTCAAGCGACACAAGGTCACTGGCATAATAATCAAGCGCCGACAGGTTCTGTAAAAAGAATTTTGACCGACTCACGTCATGCAGAGCAAGGCGATGCTTTTCTTGCCCTGAAAGGTGAACGCTTTGACGCGCATGACTTCCTTGCTCAAGTGGCTGAAAAGGGTTGTGAAATTGCCATTGTGAGTCATCCGGTCGATGTGGATATTTGTCAGTTGGTGGTTGCAGATACACGTTTAGCGCTCGGACATTTGGGTGCATTTCGTCGTGCCCAAAACCCAGCTTTAAAAGTCATTGCCTTGACAGGAAGCAGTGGTAAAACTACGACCAAAGAGATGCTCGGGAGTATCCTTTCTCGTCTTGCACCAACATTAATTACGCGCGGTAATTTAAATAATGACCTTGGCGTACCGATGATGTTACTTGAGTTGCGTCCAGAACATCAGTATGCCGTGATGGAGCTTGGTGCCAGTCATAAGGGTGAAATTGATTACACCTCAAATTTGGTACAGCCTCAGGTTGCCGGTATTTTAAATATTGGTACTGCTCATATGGGTGAATTTGGTGGGCGTGATGGCATTTGTCGTGCCAAGTCTGAAATTTATGCACATATAGCGAAAACAGGAACTTCGATTGTTCCTGCGGCAGATGATTTTACAGATGCCATTCGTCAAGCGGTGCAAACTGAGCAAGTAATGAGTTTTGGTCAGGGCGGGGATGTCTTTGCGACTGAGACGGAGCTTCAGGCTCAATCTTCACGTTTTATCTTAAATACGCCACAAGGTGCACGTCCTGTTCAACTGCCATTTGCTGGTGAACATAATGTGCAAAATGCCACTGCAGCCGCAGCTTTCGCGTTGTCGATTGGTGTGAGTTTAGATGATATCGTTGTGGGGCTTGAACATGCGACAGGTGCCAAAGGCCGTCTAAACTTTATTCAACATAAAGATTATTTGTTTATTGATGATACTTACAATGCAAATCCAACCTCAATGCGTGCTGCTGCTGATGTACTTGCGCAGCAAGATGGCATCAAAGTCATGGTCATTGGGGATATTGGTGAGTTAGGTTCATCTGCTGCACAGCAGCACTACATGTTGGGACGTGATCTTGTCTCACACTCTGGTCTTCAATTTGTCGTTGCTGTCGGTGAGTTTTCACCTGCTGTGCAAGAAGGCGCGCGCAGTACACAATATGGTAAAAAATTACAGGCCTTTCTTACTCAAGAACAGGCTTTACCGTTATTAATTAGTCTAGTCAAAACACATCAGCCTCAGTCCATGAGTTTCCTGTTTAAAGGTTCTCGTTATACCCACATGGAAACTTTGATGGCTGAATTGATGGAGAAACTTTAATGCTGTTATGGTTATTTGAGCAGCTTGCGGGTTATCACAGCTCGTTTCAGGTTGTTCGTTATTTAACGCTTCGTTCGCTACTCAGTGTCTTAACGGCATTGGCCATTGGTCTGTTGCTTGGACCTGTGATGATCCGCAAATTGCAAGCTCTCAAATATGGTCAGGCAGTCAGTTCATTTGCACCTGAAAATCATGCCAAAAAAATGGGCACACCGACTATGGGCGGTGTGTTGATTTTACTGTCTATTGGGATTTCAACCTTACTTTGGGCCGATCTTTCAAACCCTTATGTATGGATTGTACTTGTCGTGATGGTGATCTTTGGTGCTGTGGGTTGGGCAGATGACTGGATTAAAATCCGTTATAAAGATAATGCCGGTCTACCTGCGAAGAAGAAATTCTTTTGGACTTCTGTGGCATCGTTAGGCGCCGGTATTGCGCTCTATGTGATTGCGACACAGCAAGCAAACCCAGTACATACCTCAAATATGTTGGATCTGCTGATTCCATTCTTTAAAGAAATTAGCATTCCGTTGTCTATTATTCCACTCGGTATTGGCTTTATTGTTTTTACTTATTTGGTGATTAACGGCGCATCTAACGCTGTGAACTTAACGGATGGTTTGGACGGTCTGGCGATTATGCCAATCGTTCTGGTTGCCGCAGGTTTAGGTGTATTTGCTTATCTGGCTGGTGATGTTCGTTTTGCCGATTATTTACATATCCCTTATGTAAAATACGCATCTGAACTTGTCGTGATCTGTGCGGCAATGATCGGTGCTGGTTTGGCATTCTTATGGTTTAACGCGCATCCAGCGCAAGTGTTTATGGGTGATGTCGGGGCCTTATCTCTAGGTGCGATGCTCGGTACGATCGCAGTCATGGTTCGTCAAGAAATCGTTTTTGCCATTATGGGCGGTGTCTTTGTGGTTGAAGCTATTTCTGTTTTCTTGCAAATTGGCTCACTGCGTATGCGGAACAAGCGTGTATTCTTAATGGCACCGCTGCACCATCACTATGAGAAAAAGGGATGGCGTGAAACTCAGGTGGTGATTCGTTTTTGGATTATCACAATTATGCTGGTAGTTTTGGGTCTAATGACTTTAAAATTACGTTAAGCAAATAAATAAACGAAGCCGGCATTTGCTCCCACAGATGCCGGTTTTTTTATTTCAAAATCTAGTGGAGTAAATGATGAACCTGTTGATGTGTCCTGTATGCCGTGAAGCATTGAAACTCACAGAGCGGACATGGCGCTGTGAAAATAATCATAGCTATGATGTTGCAAAACAAGGCTATGTCAATTTACATGTGGTTCAGCATAAACACAGTAAAAACCCGGGTGATACGCCTGAATCTGTACAGGCGCGTCGAGCATTTTTAAGTGCAGGTCACTATGCACCTTTGCAACAGGCAGTAGTGGCTTTGATTCAAAAGTTACGTGTTGAAAACTTGTTGGATATTGGCTGTGGTGAAGGCTATTACACCAATGCGATGCAAGCTGAAGTATTACAGTGTGTGGGTGTCGATATTGCTAAAAACGCAGTACAAGTGGCTGCTAAGTTGAATAAAGAGGTGACTTGGGTGGTAGGGACAGGGGCGACCTTGCCTGTGTTAGATCACTCAATTGACTTGTGTACGAGTTTATTTAGTCCTATTCCTAAAGAAGAAATCCTTCGTGTGTTAAAGCCTGAGGGGCACTTGATGGTGGTCACACCTGCGCCAGAGCATCTTTATGCAATGCGTGAAGCCTTATTTGAAGAAGTAAAACCCCATGAACCGCATAAATTTGTGGAACAACTAGCTGCTGACTTTGAATTGGAAAGTGAGCAAGTAGTACAGGCGAAAATGTCACTTTCTCAGCAGGATCTCAAAAACTTAATTGCAATGACACCTTATGCCTATAAAGTCAAAGCTGAGCGTCGAGAAGCTCTAGAAAAAAATGAACAATTTGAGTTGCAAGCGCAGTATCAAATTTATCTCTTTAAAAAGAAATAATGCATTGGAAGTGATAAAAAAGCCCTCGTTTGAGGGCTTTTTTTATGCAGTATTTACTGAACTTGATCGATGAGATGATCAAGTGCGTCCGTTTTATGCTCTGCACCTTGTGGTTTAGGCTGCATTGGCGGAGGCGCAGTTCGAGTCGGTGCAAGATTGGTTTCAGTAGACCCAGGAAGGTCGTCAAAATCATTTTGCGAAGCCTGCGGCTTCGGTGCAACAGGAGCAGGACGATACAGCGGTTGAGCCATTGGTGGTGTTGCTGCACGATCTTGTTCAGGTTGACCTTGAGTCGCTTTAGCCGAATTACGGTTGATTGGATTCTTGGCATGGGTGTCTAAACGCACCCAAGCTTCAGGTGTACCTTTAAGTGATTTCGCCATAAAATCTGACCAAATAGGCAATGCTGCAACACCACCATATTCACGGCGACCTAAAGTAGAGGGTTGGTCAAAACCGACCCAAGCCACAGTGACCAATTTTCCATTAAATCCAGCAAACCACGCGTCTTTTGCATCATTGGTTGTACCGGTTTTACCGCCTAAATCACCGCGACCAATTTTTAAAGCCGCACGACCTGTACCGTGTTGAATCACGTCACGCAAGATGTTCGCCATATCAAAGGCCGAACTTGACTTCAAAATCCGCTGAGCTTGTTTATAGTTTGCTGCTTCAGTATCGGAAATTTTTGATTCAGCGGGCTTGTTATCCTGATTGGTGACTTCAATCACTTCATCATCCGGCGTGGTTGGATCTGCAGATTCAACTTCGTCTTTTTGATTAATACATTGAATACATGCATATTCAGGATTGGCTTGATAAATCACTTTGCCATAAGCATCTTCAATACGGCTAATAAAGTGCGGTTGAATACGATATCCACCGTTGGCAAAAGTCGCATAACCTGTCGCCATTTGAATCGGTAATACCTGTGGGGTACCTAAAGCAATGGTGTAGTTACGTGGAATTTGGTTTTCTTGTAAGCCAAAATCCATAAATAATTGGCGAGTACGTTCAATCCCGACAACTTGTAATAAACGAACAGAGACCGTGTTACGTGATAAATAGAGGGCACGACGTAGAGGAATCATCCCTAGATAGCGACCGTCAGAGTTTTTAGGCGTCCATTTGCCAATGGTAATTGGATTGTCATTGACCATGGAGTATGGAGTCATACCGCGTTCAAGTGCTAAAGCATAAACAAAGGGTTTAATGGTTGAACCCGGCTGACGCCAGCCTTGTAGAGCACGGTTAAATTTAGATTGATAAAAATTATAACCACCGACAATGGCTTCAATGCCACCATTATTGGGGTTGAGTGCGATCAATTGACCTTGCGCTTTTGGAATTTGCACCAAAGCCCATGAGCTTTTATCAGCATTTGGACGTAGGCGAATAATATCTTTTACTTTAACAATTTGTGAGGCTTTGCTTGGCGCATTGCCTACACTATTGGCATTGCGATAGGGACGTGCCCAAGACAGACCTGACCATGGAACAGTCACACTACTGCCGTCTTGCATCAACACTTCGATACTGGTGTTGTTGACTTTAGTGACTTCGGCAGGATAAGTGTTAGCATATGGAATAAAGTTTTTTAATGGCTCATCATGTGCTTCTGCACCACGCCAACCATGTCGTCTATCGTAAGCTTCAAGACCATCTTGCACAGCTTGCTCAGCATAAGCTTGGCGTTGGCTGTTGATGGTGGTATAGACTTTATAGCCAGAATCTATCGCTTGTTCGCCAAACTTTTCTACGAGCTCAGAGCGAACCATTTCCCCGACATAGGGGAATTTGTTGCTAACTCCGCGGTCAGGCATATCGAGATTAATTGGTTCAGCAATTGCTTCTTGATATTCCGATTGATTGATATAACCCAATTGCAACATACGTCCTAAAATCCAATTACGACGCTCTAAAGCACGTTTTGGATTGGCTACAGGATTATATTTTGATGGTGCTTTGGGTAGGCCTGAAATCATTGCCATTTGAGCCAAGCTCAAATCTTGCAAGCTCTTGTTATAATAAATTTTTGCAGCTGCTGCGATCCCGTATGCATTTTTGCCCAAAAAGATTTTGTTAACATACAGCGTTAAAATTTCTTCCTTACTTAGATTTTGTTCAATTTTTCGAGCAAGGAAAACTTCGGTTAGTTTACGTTTTAAAGTACGCTCTGGAGTCAGATAATAGTTTTTTGCAACCTGCATGGTAATGGTTGAACCACCCGTTTGCACATCTGAGCCTGTAATACTTTCACTGACGGCACGCCCCAATCCTTTGAAACTAATTCCGCTGTGTTCAAAGAACGAAGAATCTTCCGCAGCTAAAAAGCCATGAATGAAATGAGACGGGATTTGGTCGTACTCTACAGGAACCGAAAGTTTGCCACCATATTCTGCAATCAGCTCATTATCAGCACTATAAACTTGCAATGGTTTTAATAATGGAGCCTTTTTTAAGATGGACATTTCAGGCAAAGACGGGGCAATATAGAGATACATGCCATAGAAACCCATTGGAATTGCGACCAAAACAATAATAATGGCCAAAAAAAATGGATGAACAAGGCCTGAACAAGATAGCTTTTTCATAACAAGTAAGTTTTAATAAGAGCTAATGGCAAACTAATTGGTGGTCAGTATATCCTTTCGATATACGGATTGTTAGATGAGTTATTGTATCTGTATAAAATTATAGACCAATGCTAATTAGTGGGTTAATTTTTTTGGGGATAAAAAAATAATAGGAATTATATTGTGCTCAGGTTATATCGTAAGCCAAATAAGGGGTTAATAGGAGTAGATATTAGTTCGACTTCTGTTAAGGTTTTGGAACTTTCTGTAAAGAGTGGGCGGTATTGGGTAGAAAGCTATGCTTTGGTGCCATTACCAGAAGGAAGTGTTGTTGAAAAGAACATATTGAATCCGGAAGCTGTCGGTGACTGTTTAGAGCGCGCAATTAATTTGGCCAATACGCAGACCACTAATGCAGCTTTGGCGGTTCCAACGTCGATGGTGATTACAAAAATCATCGAAATGGACGCAGATATGAACGATGATGAACGTGAAATTCAGATTCGTGATGATGCTGAGCAATATATTCCGTTCCCACTTGATGAAGCGAGCCTTGATTTTGAGGTCTTGCCAGATCGTCTGTCCAACCCAAATCGTGTCAATGTTTTGCTTGTCGCTACGCGTATTGAAAATGTCGAAGCGCGTGCGGAAGTCATTCAGCTTGCTGGTCTTACACCAAAAATTGGCGATGTAGAAAGCTTTGCAATTGAAAATGCGTTTAAAGTTTTCTCAGATACTTTGCCAATGGGTGTGAATACCGTGGGTATTTTAGATATTGGTCATAGTATGACGACCTTATCTGTCATGCAGAATAACAAAGTGATTTATACCCGTGAGCAAGTGTTTGGTGGCAAACAATTGACACAGGAAATTCAAAATCGCTATGCATTGTCTTTCGAAGAAGCGGGTCGTGCGAAAAAAACACGTGCCTTGCCAGATGATTATGATATCGAAGTCTTAGAACCCTTCTTAGAAGCTGTCGTTCAACAAGCAGCACGTTCTTTACAGTTCTTTTTCTCATCTTCACAGTTCAACGAAATTGACCATATTTTATTGGCAGGGGGGAATGCCAATATTCCGGGGCTTGCAAAATTACTTCAACAAAAATTGGGTTACCGCGTCACGATTGCCAATCCATTCTTACAAATGGGTTTTTCACCTCAAATTGATATTAAAAAAATTGAAAATGATGCCTCATCACTCATGGTGGCATGCGGTCTAGCATTGAGGAGTTTTGATTAATGGCAAAAATTAACTTGCTCCCTTGGCGTGATGAGCTAAGAGAGAAACGAAAAAAAGAATTTATTGCACTTTGTATTGGGGCTTTCTTAATTGGGGTAATTGGGGTTGGTTTAACATGGTTGTACTTTGATCATAAATTAAAAGATCAAGAACAAGCGAACCAATTGATTATCAGTCATAACCAAAACTTAGATGTTCAATTAAAGTCTTTGGATGGTTTACAAGAACAGCGTAATGCCATTATTGAACGAATGAAGTTGATTCAAGGCTTACAAGGTCAACGTCCAATCGCTGTACATCTTGTAGATGAATTGGTTCGTGTGACACCTGCCAATATGTACATCACAAAATTTGAACGTAATGGCGACAAATTTATGATCGAAGGGCGTGCGGAAAGTCCAAACACTGTTGCAGATCTACTGCGTAATTTGGAAGCGTCACCTTGGTATCGTAATGCCTTCATGAGCTCATTCCTTGTGGCGGAAGAGAAAAAAGACAAAGCACCGACGTCAGTGGTTCCTCGCGTAGAAGAATCTTATGGTGCATTTACTGTGACTGCTGATTTGGAGCAAATTGCGCAGCCGACCATTAATGATCCAGCAGCAAATGCAGGACAGTCAGCTTCATCGGCGCAAACATCTGACGCACAAACTGCAGCAACACCAACTCCGGAGGCTGCAAAATGAGTCGTGATGAATTTGAACAATTGAATCAAGATGCTGTGGTCATTCCGAAAAAGAAAATGACTTTTGATAAGTTTGTACAGCAGTTCAATACGCTAGATCCGAATAACTATGGTAGTTGGCCAATTTCAGTCAAAATTACCTGCTGGATTTTTATCATTATCCTTGTGGCAATTTTGGGCTATTTCTTGGCGATTAAAGGCAAGATTGAAGCTATTTCAAGTGCCAATGCACAAGAACAAAACTTGTTAAATGAGTTTCGTGAAAAAGATTCAAAACTACGTAATTTGCAACAATATCAATTGCAGTTGCAGGATATGGAAGCACGTTTTAATCAACAGTTAGAACAATTGCCGAAAGAAACTGAAATTCCAGGTTTGGTTGAAGATATCAACTTAACAGGCGTGAATTCTGGATTGAAATTTAAAATTATTCGTCTTGAGCCTGAAGTGAAGCAAGAGTTCTTTACGGAACAGCCAATTCATATTGAGGCAACAGGTGATTACCACGCCTTTGGTTCATTTGTAAGTAGTATTGCGGGGCTTTCACGGATTGTGACTTTGCATAATTTAACGATTACAGCAACTGAAAATAAAGAAAAGAACTCAGATATTCCAAAAATTGACTATGTGATTTCTGCAAAAACATATCGTTATGAAGGGAATACTGAAAGTGCTGCGAAAGCTGCAGATTCAGCAAGCACACAGGAGGCTCCAAAATGAAAATGAATAAATTGGCACTTTCTGTGATGGTTGGATTTGTATTGGCTGGTTGTGAATCACGTATTGATGTGGTCAATCAAGAGATGGCAAATATACGCAATCAAGCGCCACTAGCGATTGAACCAGCGCCAGATTTTGTACCTGTCGAAACTTTTAATTATGCGGCGCATTCTTTAAAAAGTCCGTTCTTGCCAAGTTCCTTGGCAGCAGAACTTAAAATCATGGCAGGTAAGCGTGTTTATCCAAACTTGAGCCGTCAGCCTCAACCTTTGGAGAGTTATGCACTCGAAACCCTGAATATGAAGGGTAGTATGCGTAACCAATCTGGGCAAATATTAGCCTTGATTCAGACACCTGATGGTGAAGTTGAGCGTATTCAACGTGGAAGTTATATGGGGCTCAATCATGGTCGGGTGGTAAATATTACCCCGACTCAAATTGATTTGATTGAGATTATTCCGGATGGGCGAGAAGGATATGTAGAGCGTCCTAGAAGTCTCATATTAATTGGACCAGCACCTTAAGCTTAAAGGAATAAAAATGAAGAATAGTGTACAAGATTTTATTTTTGGGGATGGCAATACAATGAATCATGTGTTTCGTCAGTTTTCGATGGGGGCTGTTGCAATGGCGATGATGCAAGTTGCCAATGCTCAGGTGAGTGTAACCAATGTGGTACCAATGCAAATTCCAGGTCAAGGGACTGAAATTCGCGTGATGTTTAATGGCTTGCCGCCGCAACCACAAGCTTATCAACTCGATCAACCATCACGATTGGTTTTAGACTTTGATAAAGCACAGCAAAATTTAAAACAAAGTTCAATTCCTGTTGCAACGGCTGAAGCGAGCACTGTGGATGTGAGTTCGGATGCACAACGTGCGCGCTTAACTGTGAATTTAGCCAATGCTGGCGCTTTTACCACGCGTGTTGAAGGTAATACCTTTATTTTAAAAATCAACTCTGCACAAGCTGCAAATTATGTACAGCCTGTAGCACAACGTCAGCAACAGGGCATCTCAAATATTGGTTTCCACCGTGGTTCTAATGGTGAAGGTCAAGTTGTTGTTGATTTACTGGGTGGAAATACCCCCGTTGATGTTCAACAGCAAGGCAGTAAAGTGGTGATCCGTACTTTAGGCAATAAAGTACCTGCACATTTGACTCGCCGTTTAAATGTCAATGATTTTGCAACACCTGTTGCAACGGTAGATGCACATAATGATGGCGGTAATGGTGTGATTACCATTCAGTCGACGGGCAGCTATGAATATATGGCGTACCAAACTGACAATAAATTAACGGTAAGTTTGAAACGTCCGGAAGATAAGAATCCATTACGTCCTAAAGCTGCCAATCATTATACCGGTAAGAAGATTTCATTAGACTTCCAAGATATTGAAGTACGTCGTGTGCTGCAACTTTTGGCTGATTTTACTGAAATCAATATGGTTGCTGCTGATACGGTTCAAGGAAATATTACACTTCGTTTGAAAGACGTGCCTTGGGATCAAGCACTAGATATCGTATTGAAAACCAAGAATTTGGACAAACGTCGTAATGGTAATGTGATTTGGATTGCGCCTGTATCTGAGTTGATTAAAGCGGAAGAAGAAGAAGCGAAAGCGATTGCACAAAGTGTAAAGCTAGCTCCTCTTCAAACTGAATACATTCAACTCAGTTATGCTAAGGCAACAGACGTCGAAAAACTTATTACAGAAGGTCGGAATTCTAAAAACTCAAACTCAAACTCAAACTCATCAAATAGTAATGATTATACTGGTGAAAATGTCGGAAGTTTGCTTAGCCCACGTGGAACAGTTTCAACTGACCCCCGGACTAATACTTTAATAATTAATGATACCTCTACTAAAATTGATCAAATTCGTAAGATGATTGATCTTTTAGATGTATCGGTAAAACAAGTGATGGTAGAAGCACGTATTGTAAAAGCTTCTACCGACTTTACCAAAGAAATGGGTGTGAAATGGGGTCTCTTGTCTCAAGGGATTAACCAAAATGACCATTTATTGGTGGGTGGTAGTGATACTACGCTTTGGGACTTAAAAACACCGGATGATGATGGGAAATATACGATTCAACGTCCAAGTAACTTAAACGTGGACTTAGGGGTGACTACTGCAGGTGCCAGTCGAATTGCGTTCGGCTTAATCAGTCTTTCTGATTTTATGTTGGATTTAGAGCTTTCTGCTTTACAAGCAGATGGTTATGGTGAAGTCATTTCTACACCAAAGGTACTGACAGCGGATAAACAACAAGCGAAAGTGGCTTCGGGACAAGAAATTCCGTATCAAACCACAACGGGTACAGGTTCAAATGCGACTTCTTCTACCGAGTTTAAAGAAGCTTTATTAAGTTTGGATGTCACGCCTAGCATTACTCCAGATGGTAAAGTGCAAATGAAGCTGAATATCAAGAGCGACTCACCAGCAGGTTATGCACAAAATGGTGAAATCATCCTGAATAAAAATGAAATTAATACCGATGTCTTAGTCAACAATGGTGAAACTGTTGTGCTCGGCGGTATTTTTAATCAGGAAACACAAAGTAAGCAAACTAAAGTACCGTTCTTAGGTGATATTCCTTATGTTGGTCGCTTATTCCGTAAAGATACGAAAAGCGATGCAAAAAATGAGTTGCTGATTTTTGTTACTCCGCGAATTGTTAATGACAGTGTTACGAGAAATCATTAATATATTTTCAATTTAACAAAAGAAATAGGTGACTCCTTGCCAAGCAAAGAGTTTGAAACCCTACCAAATATCTATTTGGTAGGGCCAATGGGGGCAGGAAAAACAACCGTAGGGCGACATTTAGCAGAATTGTTAGGACGTGAATTTCTAGACAGTGATCATGAAATTGAACGTAAAACAGGTGCGACCATTCCTTGGATTTTTGAAAAGGAAGGGGAAAAAGGCTTTAGAAGTCGTGAAACGAATGTCATTGATGAGTTAACTGCAAAGAAACAACTGGTCTTGGCGACTGGCGGTGGTGCTGTGACTCAGCCCCCAAATCGTGAATTTTTAAAACAACGTGGTATTGTTGTTTATCTATATACTCCGGTGGAAATTCAGTTACAACGAACCTACCGCGACAAAAATCGCCCACTTCTTCAAGTGGAAAATCCAGAGCAAAAGCTACGAGATTTATTGGCTGCCCGTGATCCTCTTTATCGTGAAGTCGCGCACTATATTATTGAAACCAATCAAGGTGCTGCGAGAGATCTTGCGCAAAAAATTTTTAATTTAATTGTTTCACAAAATATATCTCGTTAGAAAAGGTTAAATTCATGCAAACCTTACATGTTGAACTCGGTGATCGTCGCTACCCTATTTTTATTGGGAGTGACCTTAATCCACAAACTTTACTTGAGCCTTATGTTCAGGGTAAACAAGTGATGATAGTCTCTAATACCACAGTTGCACCGCTCTATTTAAAACATTATGTAGAAGCAATTGAGGCATTAGGGAAAACTGTTGCGACATGTATTTTGCCTGATGGTGAAAAGTATAAAAATTTAGACCATTTGAATTTAATTTTTGATGCCTTGCTCGAAGCAGGCTTTAACCGCGATTGTACGGTTTTGGCATTAGGTGGTGGTGTTATTGGAGATATGACCGGTTTTGCCTCTGCATGCTATCAACGCGGTGTGTATTTTATTCAAGTACCGACGACTTTACTTTCTCAAGTGGATTCAAGTGTTGGTGGCAAAACAGGGATTAACCATCCACTAGGTAAAAACATGATTGGTGCCTTTCAGCAACCCCAAGTGGTTCTTGCGGATATGGCGCAATTAAAAACTTTGCCAGCGCGTGAACTTTCTGCAGGTTTGGCTGAAGTGATCAAATATGCGTTGTTGGGTGATGTTGAATTCTTAACTTGGCTTGAACAGCATATGGATGCTTTAGTTGCAGGTGATGCAACTTTGTTGGCTGAAGCGGTTTATCGTTCATGTGCCCATAAAGCGCGTATTGTGGCCAATGATGAAAAAGAACAAGGTGAGCGTGCGTTATTAAACTTGGGTCATACCTTTGGCCATGCGATTGAATCGTACTTGGGGTATGGTGAATGGTTACATGGCGAAGCCGTTGCAACAGGGATGGTGATGGCTGCAGATTTGTCCCATCGTATGGGCTGGATCACAGTTGAAGATTTAGAGCGTACAAAAAAAATCATTTTACGTGCACAATTACCGATAGTTTGTCCTAAAATTCCGCTAGAGGAATTTTTGGCGTATATGTCCCATGATAAAAAAGTACTGAATGGGCAATTACGACTTATTTTACTGAAATCATTAGGTCAGGCCATCATCACCAAAGAGTTTGATGTCGAATTAATGAAACAGGCAATTTTGGCAAATCAGGCAGAGTAGGTACATCATGGCAGCGCGGCAGTCTCAATGGCAAAAAGTTCATCACTACACATGGTTGGTGGGTGGAGCTGTGTGTCTGTTCGCTGCATTGGTTTTTTGGGCGATTACAGATACCAAAGAATTGGTTGAAGTTGAAAAACAAGCGGAAACCGAAGTCGATTTACAAATTCAGCCAGAGAAAGTGGCAGCAATGTCCCATCTTGGTGCATTAAATGACGAAGTGCGTCCGCTTGATATGACGACCCGTGTGGTTGCTACAGCTCAACATGAACCAGAATTCCGCGGCACTAAATTTATCAATGATTCTGTCAAGTTTTATGGTATTGAATTATTTAGGGTTTCTGAAGAAAATATTTTAAAAAGCTTCTTACGCAAGCAGCCTGAGCGTCATAAATTTATTTATCTACGTCTTTCTGGTGAAGACCATCCTGAGCAATACGTCATTTTAACAGGACCATATTCGTCTCAAAATGATGCGAAAACTGCAATGTCGAGCCTAAATATTGCTTTGCCTGCATCAATTAAACCTAAGGTTGTGGAATTTAAACAATATCAACCATATGTGAATGACTTAGGCGCGGAAGAAATGTCGTCGAGTCAAAAGTTATATGCTGTTAAATTAAAGTCTGTGCCTTTACCGAAAATTGATGAAGCTCAAATCGCAGCACGAAAAGCAGCGGCTGCAGCGACGGTAACAACTCCAGCTAATGCAACAACAAGTACTACGGTGACTCGCCGTGATGCTGAAGGGAATGTGATTGATGTGCAAAAATCACAAAGTAGTGTAGATGCACCACGTCCAAAACCTGCACCGGTAGAGCAAGAAGTAACCGATCCATTCAATTAGTTCTAAAATAGCGCAAGATGTCTTAGGAAAAGTCTAAACTGCACAGAAAAAGTGCATAAAATTATAAAAGAACAATTTAAATTATTTGTTATAACTAAAAAATGTTTGTAATCAGCCATCTTAGGAGAAAATGCATCAAGTTGGCATGTAAATTGCTTAATTGGTGCGTAAATTGAACTTTTCTCCCTGTTTTGGCGCGAAAATGATTCGATAAAAGTGCGAAGTCATTAATCCAGTCGTTATCCCTGATCTGAACTGCAAAAGCAGAAAATTTGACTTTTATCATGCATCTAAGATGAATTCGGTTTATCTTAAGGGTGTGAATAAGAAATAATTTTGCTCGACAGAACAATTCATGTGAGTAAGTTAAGACGAATCGCAACAAGAAATTAGTTTGTTAAGTGCTCGAAAGAGCTGTAAAGAAAAGAAGGGTACGCTATGCACATGCCATCGCCTAATACTGTAGCTCCCGCTCAAGGTTTATACCAACCGGATGAGTTTAAAGATAACTGTGGTTTCGGTTTAATCGCCCATATGCAGGGTGATGCAAGCCATGATCTCGTCAAAACCGCAATGCATAGTTTAAGTTGTATGACCCACCGTGGTGGTATTGCCGCAGATGGTAAAACCGGTGACGGCTGTGGTCTACTCCTTGCTATGCCAAAAGAATTTTTCCGTGACGAAGCGAAAAAACTCAGTGACATTACATTGAGTGAAATCTTTGCTGTGGGTACGGTATTTCTAAACCTAGACCCTGCATTAGCCGCACATGCAAAACAAATTTTAACCAAAGAAATCGAAGACGAAGGTTGTAAAGTCATCGCTTGGCGTGTTGTGCCAACCAATAACGATGCGTTGGGTTCAATCGCGATGCAGTCATTGCCTGCATTTGAACAAATTATCGTGAATTGCCCAATGGGTGTTTCAGAGGTTGAATTCAACCGTAAGTTGGTGATGGCACGTCGTCGTGCAGAACAACAGCTGACTGCTGACCCATACTTCTATGTAACCACTTTATGCTCAACTGTGATCAGCTATAAAGGTTTGATGATGCCAGCAGCCATTGCTGACTTCTATACCGATCTTGCTGATGAGCGTTTAAAGTCACACATTGTTGTATTCCATCAGCGTTTCTCAACTAATACCTTGCCTCGTTGGCCATTGGCTCAGCCGTTCCGTTACTTAGCACACAATGGTGAGATCAATACCATTACCGCCAACCGTAACTGGGCGATGGCACGTACACCAAAATTTGAAAACCCATTGCTGCCGGGTTTAACTGAGCTGAATCCAATCGTAAACCGTACAGGTTCGGATTCTTCAAGCTTAGATAATATGCTGGAAATCCTTGTCGGTGGCGGTATGGACTTGTTCCGTGCGCTACGCATGTTGGTTCCACCTGCTTGGCAAAACGTTGAAACTTTAGATGCGGACTTACGTGCATTCTACGAATTCAACTCGAAGCATATGGAAGCATGGGATGGTCCAGCAGGTCTGGTAATTCAAGATGGTCGTCATGCGATTTGTATGCTTGACCGTAATGGTTTACGTCCAGCACGTTGGGTGATTACCAAAAATGGTTACATCACCTTGGCATCAGAAATTGGTGTTTGGGGTTATGAACCTGAAGACGTTGTGTCTAAAGGTCGTGTCGGTCCGGGTCAAATCTTGGTGATTGATACCTTTACCGGCAAAATGCTCGATACTCAAGATGTGAGTAATCACCTCAAACGTATGCGTCCGTACCGTCAGTGGTTACGTGAAAACTCAGTACGTGTGCAAGGTAGTCCAGAGCTAGAAGAATATTTATGTGATCAAGGCTTAAAAGGTGATGACCTGAAAGCTTCACAAAAAATGTTCATGGTTACCTTTGAAGAGCGTGACCAATTGCTTCGTCCAATCGCTGAAAGTGGTCAGGAAGCCGTGGGCTCAATGGGTGATGATACGCCAATGGCAGTATTGTCTCGTCAGGTGCGCCATGTGTCTGACTACTTCCGTCAGCAGTTCGCTCAGGTTACGAATCCGCCAATCGATCCATTACGTGAATCGATCGTAATGTCATTAGAGACATGCCTCGGCCGTGAACAAAATGTATTTGAACAAGGTCCAGAGCATGCAGATCGTCTGATCATTTCAAGCCCTGTATTGTCAAATTCGAAAATGCATCAAATTCGTACTCTTGGTCGTAAAGGTTACGAGATTGCAGATATCGACCTGAACTATGCAGAAGATGAAGGCTTAGAAGCTGCCATCGCGCGTATTTGTGAAGAATCTGCGCAAGCGATTCGCGATGGAAAGACATTACTTGTATTGTCTGATAAGAAAATCCGTCAAGGTTTCTTACCTGCAAATGCATTGATGGCGACTGGTGCGGTTCACCATTATTTAATCAATGTGGGTCTACGTACCGATGCCAACATTATTGTCGAAACTGGTTTAGCACGTGATGCACACCAGTTTGCGGTGATTCTTGGTTTCGGTGCGACAGCGATCTATCCTTACCTTGCATATGACGTGATCAATGACTTAATCGCGAAAGGCGAATTGTTGGGTGACCCAATCCATGCGCAAGCGAACTTCCGTAAAGGCATTGAGAAAGGCTTATTGAAAGTCCTTTCTAAGATGGGTATTTCTACTGTTGCCTCTTACCGTGGCGGTCAGTTGTTTGAAGCGGTCGGCCTCTCTGATGAAGTGGTTGCAAAATGCTTTACTGGCGTACCGAGCCGTATTAAAGGCGCAACATTCTCTGATCTAGAAAATGACTTGAAAAAATTGGCAGATTTGGCGTGGAAATCACGTAAGCCAATCGATCAAGGCGGTATGCTGAAATTTGTATTCGGTAAGGAATATCACGCATTTAACCCAGATGTGATCAATGCGCTGCATAAATCTGTGCGTTCTGGTAATTATGCGGACTTTAAAGAATACGCAGAGCTAGTGAATAACCGTCCAATTGCGACGATTCGTGACTTATTCAAGCTGAAAACAGATCAATCGATTGCACTCGATCAAGTTGAATCCGTTGAAGAAATTCTGCCACGTTTTGACTCGGCTGGGATGTCTTTAGGTGCTTTGTCACCTGAAGCGCACGAAGCTATTGCAATCGCAATGAATACCATTGGCGGTCGCTCGAACTCAGGTGAGGGTGGCGAAGACCCAGCGCGTTACGGCACTATTCGTAACTCGAAAATCAAACAAATTGCATCTGGCCGTTTTGGTGTGACCCCTGCATATCTAACTTCTGCAGAAGTCCTTCAAATTAAAGTGGCGCAAGGTGCAAAACCAGGTGAAGGTGGTCAGTTGCCGGGCGGTAAAGTGAATGGCTTAATTGCACGTTTACGTTACTCAGTGCCGGGTGTGACATTAATTTCTCCGCCACCGCATCACGACATCTACTCAATCGAAGATTTATCACAGTTAATTTTCGATTTAAAACAGGTTAACCCACAGGCGATGGTGTCCGTTAAGCTGGTTTCTGAGCCGGGTGTTGGTACGATTGCGGCTGGTGTAGCAAAAGCATACGCAGACTTCATTACCATTTCTGGTTATGACGGCGGTACAGCGGCTTCTCCACTTTCTTCAATTCACCATGCAGGTTCTCCATGGGAGCTTGGTCTATCTGAGGCGCATCAGGCGCTACGTGTGAATGACCTGCGTGGCAAAGTCCGTGTACAAACTGATGGTGGCTTGAAAACAGGTCTAGACGTTGTGAAAGCAGCGATTCTTGGGGCAGAAAGTTTCGGTTTCGGTTCTACACCAATGATCGCATTGGGTTGTAAATACCTACGTATTTGCCACTTAAACAACTGTGCGACCGGTGTTGCAACACAACAAGATCATTTACGTCAGGAACACTATATCGGTGAGCCTGAAATGCTGATCAACTTCTTCCACTTTATTGCGGAAGAAACACGTGAATGGTTAGCAGCGCTAGGCGTTGCAAGTCTGAAAGATTTGATTGGCCGTACAGATTTACTGGAAATGCTTCCGGGTGAAACTGAAAAACATGCACACCTTGATTTGAGCGCATTGCTCCAATCGCATCCTGCGGCTGAAGGCAAAGCACAGTACTGTGAAGTACAAGGTAATGCACCATTCGATAAAGGTTTATTGGCTGAGAAAATGGTAGCTGAAATGCTGCCAGCGATTGAAGCAGGCACAGGCGGTGAATATAGCTTCACTATCGGTAACTGTGACCGTTCAATTGGCGCGCGTATTTCGGGTGAGATTGCAAAACGTTATGGCAACCTCAGTATGGAAGCGCACCCTGTTAAAGTTAAATTAACAGGGACTGCAGGTCAGTCATTGGGTGTTTGGAACGCCGGCGGTTTACACATCAGCCTAGAGGGTGATGCGAATGACTACGTGGGTAAAGGTATGGCTGGTGGTCGTATCTCGATCTTCCCACCGAAAGGTTCACCATTCCAAACGCAAAATACTGCGATTATTGGTAACACCTGTTTGTATGGTGCAACAGGCGGTAAATTGTTTGCTGCAGGTACAGCAGGCGAGCGTTTTGCTGTACGTAACTCAGGTGCGTTTGCCGTGATTGAAGGTGCAGGCGACCACTGCTGTGAATACATGACGGGTGGTATCGTGACTGTATTGGGTAAAGTGGGTCATAACTTTGGTGCGGGTATGACAGGCGGTTTCGCTTATGTGCTCGACCTCGACAATGACTTTGTTGACCATTACAACCACGAACTGATTGAATTGAACCGTATCTCTACAGAATCGATGGAAGAACACAAAGAGTTCTTGTGCCGTATCTTAGATGAACATATTAAAGAAACAGGTAGTGCTTGGGCGTATAAGATCCGCAACGAGTTTGACTTCTATAGCCGCAAATTCTGGCTTGTGAAACCAAAAGCTGCTAATTTGCAGACTTTGTTGAAAACAACTCAAGCTGATCCACAATAATTCCACTACTGCAGATTTGATAGGCAGGTGTAAGTCCAAACATGCTTACACCTACCCACGGAGAGAGACATGGCAGAGCGCCTAAATAATGACTTTCAGTTCCTGGATGTAGCACGCCAAGATCCAGAGAAAAAAGATCTAGTTGTCCGCAAAGCAGAATTTGTGGAAATCTATAAACCGTTTACAGCTGAAGTTGCAAAAAACCAAACACACCGCTGCTTAGGTTGCGGTAACCCGTATTGTGAATGGAAATGTCCAGTACATAACTACATTCCAAACTGGCTAAAACTGATTGCAGAAGGTCGCATTTTCCAAGCGGCAGAATTGTGTCATCAAACCAACACCTTGCCTGAAGTTTGTGGTCGTGTGTGCCCGCAAGACCGTTTATGTGAAGGCGCGTGTACGCTAAATGACGGCTTTGGTGCAGTCACCATTGGTAATGCTGAAAAATACATTAACGATACGGCTTTTGCATTGGGCTGGCGTCCAGATATGTCACACGTTAAGTGGACAGACAAGAAAGTTGCGATTATTGGTGCAGGTCCTGCTGGCCTTGGCTGTGCAGATATTCTTGTACGTAATGGTGTGAAGCCAGTTGTATTCGACAAACGCCCTGAAATTGGTGGTTTGCTGACATTTGGTATTCCAGAATTCAAAATGGAAAAAGATGTGATGAAACGTCGCCGTGAGATTTTCTCTGGCATGGGAGTTGAATTCCGTCTAAATACTGAAATTGGTACAGATGTGACGATTGATCAGCTTTTGGCTGATTACGATGCTGTATTCATGGGTATGGGAACCTATACTTACATGAAGGGTGGTTTTGCGGGTGAAGATCTTGTTGGTGTTCATGATGCACTGGATTTCTTGATTGCCAATGTCAACCGTACGCAAGGTTGGGAAAAAGATCCATCTGAATACATCAGTATGGAAGGCAAAAAAGTGATTGTTCTCGGTGGTGGTGATACCGCGATGGACTGTAACCGTACCTCGATCCGTCAAGGTGCCGAATCCGTTGTTTGTGCCTACCGTCGTGACGAAGAAAACATGCCGGGTTCACGTCGTGAAGTGAAAAATGCGCGTGAAGAAGGTGTGGATTTCCAATTTAATCGTCAGCCGATTGAAATTGTAGGTGAAAATGGCAAAGTGACGGGTGTTAAAGTTGTGACTACACAGCTTGGTGCACCTGATAGTCGCGGTCGTCGTAGCCCTGAGCCAGTTCCAGGTTCAGAAGAAATTTTACCAGCAGATGCAGTATTGCTAGCCTTTGGTTTCCGTACAAGCCCCGCAGATTGGTTTACTACATCAAACATCAGTATGGATGGTTCAGGCCGCGTCATTGCTGCTGAACAGCAAGAATTTAAGTTCCAAACATCGAATCCGAAAATTTTTGCCGGCGGTGATATGGTACGTGGATCTGATCTTGTGGTAACCGCAATCTGGGAAGGTCGCCAAGCTGCAGAAGGTATTCTTGACTACTTAGATGTTTAAGTCATGACACGCCAGTGCTTACACTGGATTCATTCAAAAAACCCGCTTCGGCGGGTTTTTTATTTTTTGGAATTTACCTCAAATGACACGTGAATGGATTTTGCAGATAAATACGCTGAAAAGTTGTCAGACAGCGCTTTAGAATGGTGAATTATGCAAATGTGCTAGCACATTTTGCCATGTGTGAAAGAGCTTAGGAATTACATACTGCGATCATGATCCAAATCTTAGGAAGCGACCATGACGCAAGTGACGACACAAAAAACATATCTAAATCGTCCTAAAGCCATTGGCATTACGGTACGTCGAGCACAATTCAATCCTAAAGCGATTCGCCGGCATTATTTTGCCAATTCACCGGTGATGTCGCATTTGTTGACGGCATTGTCATCGACCTTTCCCATTGGTGAGCAATTCTTTGTGCATAGCGTGCGTAATGTACGCGATAAAGTCAGTGATGATAAATTACAAGCTGAGATCGCAGCATTCATTGGGCAAGAAGCGATGCATTCTAAAGCCCATGCTGAATTTAACGATGCTTGGCGCAGTGAAAGCTATAATTTAGATCGTTTCCAGGCATGGTTGGCACGTAAAGACAGCTATGTAAAAAACTTACATCCAAAGATTCAACTTGCAATCACCTGTGCTTTTGAACATTTTACCGCTTTGCTTGGCGGCTATATTTTAAGACATCCTGAAGTGCTCAGTACTTTAGATGATGATGCAGTGAAACTTTGGGTTTGGCATGCGATTGAAGAAATTGAGCATCGCGCAGTGGCATTCGATGTATATCAGCATGTCTATGGTGATGACAAAATACGTCGGATGATTATGCGCAGTGTGACCACGGGTTTTGCAAGTCTTACGTTTTATTCTGCAACGAAGCTATTTATGCAGGATAAGAAAAAAAGTTTGCCGAAGATTGGTGGAAATATATTCGGGGCGTATTTATTGGCAAAAATGTTTATTCAATTGACGCCAGAATATTTGTCATATTACAAAGCAGAATTCCATCCGAGCGAAATTGATTACAGTCAGATCGTGAAATATTGGAAAGAACGCCTTGCTGATGAATATCAAATGGAAAGTTTTCAGACTGAAACTACACCGCAGTTGTATAGCTAATTCAAAATGTTAAAAAAGCCAGAGTTGTGGGCTTTTTTTTATGCTAAATATTTTTCGAGTAGATCAGTTTAATCACAAAGAAAATACATAATTCATTCGAAAAATAAGGTTAGAATGAATTTATTTAAACAATTACAAATAAATACTTGAGGTTAAGGGTTATGAATTCAATGAAAAAAAGCATGCTCGCAATCGCATTAGTCAGTACGTTGACCCTGAGTGGTTGTGGCTATAACACATTACAAGTCAAAGACGAGGCCGTTACAGCAGCATGGTCTGAGGTGCAAAACCAATATCAACGCCGTGCAGATTTGGTACCTAACCTTGTCAATGTGGTTAAAGGTTACGCGAAACATGAGGAACAAGTACTGACCGAAGTGACTCAAGCACGTGCCAATGTTGCGGGCTTAAAAGTGGATAAGGAAGTTTTGGAAGATCCAGCACTGTTCCAAAAATATCAAGAAGCTCAAGCGCAGATGACCAGCGCACTTTCTCGTTTAATTGCAGTCTCGGAAAATTATCCAGACTTAAAAGCCAATGAGCAATTCCGTGATTTACAGGTACAGCTTGAAGGCACTGAAAACAGGATCGCTGTCGCACGTAATCGCTACATTACTACGGTACAAGACTTTAATGGCTATGCACGCCAGTTCCCGCAAGTGATGACAGCTAAAGTCATCGGTATGGATACCAAGCCTAACTTTAGCGCAGAGCAAAGTGCACAAACTGCACCAAAAGTTGATTTTAATTAATTGGCATCACTGCATTGTGAGGTGGGCTGATGGTGGATTTTGAGCTAAAACATACAGGTTTGTTGTGGTTGCAGCGCATGGTTTTAGCATGCTTATTGTGTGTGGTGGGTTTCACACATGCAGAAACTGCCACCGCTACAGATGTAGATGCTGAAACAGTTGTTGTCGGTAAAATATTAAAAGATCAACAGTCAGCTACGCAAAAAGATACAACAGCGCAGCCTGAAATCAAAATTCAGCAGCCGAATATCGCCAATGATATGGCAGATGGCGAGTCGATTCGTGGCTTGCCGACGCTCAATGAACCTGTAGTTGATGAGGCAAACTTACTTTCTGCTGCTGAAAAGCAAGCCATTAGCCAGAAAATTTTACAGTTACACGAACAAGGCAAGGCACAAATTGGCGTCGTGATTGTGCCAACCACAGGTCAAGAAGATATTTTTTATTACGCCATGCGTGTTGCAGAAAAATGGCAACTCGGTTCAGCAAAACGTGACAATGGGATATTGATGGCGATCGCTGTGAATGATCGTCGTATACAGATTCTGACTGGATATGGCTTTGAAGGCATTATGCCGGACATTATTGTTAGTCGAATTATCCGTAATCAAATCACGCCGTATTTTAAGCAAGCTCAGTATGCTCAAGGCATTGATGCTGGCTTAACGGAAATAACACGTATTTTAAATCAAGACCCTGAAGTTGCCGCTCAAGCAGCCCAAGAGCTGAAAGAACGTCAGGAACAAGCCTTACACGAGCAGCAAGCCAAAGAGAAAACTTTTACGACAGTACTCATCATTTTGGTGATTGGTATTTTTGCATCATTTATAGTGGGTAAGCGCTTAAGTGCGTCAACTGCTGCTGTTGCAGGTACCGTTGCGGGTTTGGTCAATGGTGCAGGTCTACTCACCAGTCTGTTGATGGGGGGAGCAATTTTCTTTCTACTCATCACTGCTATTGCTCAAACCATTTTTCAAATGTTCCTTGCCGGTGGTGGGGGTGGTGGAGGCCGTAGCGGAGGTGGTGGCTTTGGTGGTGGCGGCTATAGCGGAGGCGGTGGTGGCTTTGGCGGTGGGGGAGCATCAGGTTCATGGTAACGAAAACAGAAACAACAGAAATTGTCACCTGTCCTAAAACACAGGAAATACAGCAACCAAGTTTTAAACGCTGGTTGAAGCACTTCTTTTATATGCCCGCAGCAAACCGGTTTTTTAATAAGCAAGATCAGCAGGCCATTGCGCAAGCGGTGACAGAAGCTGAGCATGGCCATGTGGGGGAAATACAAGTAGTGATCGAAGGACATATCCCTTCGAACCAAGCCTACTATCAAAATACCCGTGCGAGAGCTGAGCAGCTCTTTGCTGAACTCGGTGTGTGGGATACGGAATTTAATAGTGGTGTTTTGCTTTATTTAAACTTGTGTGAACGCCAGGTTGAAATTGTCATTGATCGCGGGATGAGGCAGGCGACCGAGGCTCAAGTTTGGCAGGATATTTGCGCGCGAATTATCCAAATCATGCAAAATAAACAATACCGAACAGCTTTGACGGTTGGTGTAAAAGAGATTGGTGAAGTGATGGATCACTTTTATGCAGGGAAGTCTGTAGATCGAACGAATGAAATTGCAAATGCGCCCATTATTTTGCGCTAAAAAACGGTGATAAAGTGACACAAATCGTCACTTTTAAACACAAAAAGAGACGCAACGATTACAAAAAATAAAAATATTTTTTTAAAGTGCTGTTTTTTCTGTCATTTTCACTATAATAAATCTTGGCACGCTCTGTGCTATTTATAAAACAAGCTACATAGCTTTATTAAATAATTAAATTAAAAAACATTTGTGGAGAATGTTATGAAATCAGTTCAAAAGGGTTTTACTCTTATCGAATTAATGATCGTTGTTGCAATTATCGGTATTCTTGCAGCGATTGCGATTCCTGCTTATCAAGACTATATTGCTCGTTCACAAGTAACTGAAGCTGTAACTTTAGCAAGTGGTCAAAAAGGTGCAGTAACAGAAGTTCGTTCTAACACAGGTGCATGGCCTACATCTAATGCTGAAGCGGGTATTGCAGCAGCGTCTGCTATTTCAGGTAAATATGTAGCCCAAACAGTTGTCAGTGCAAGTGGTGTAATCACTGCAACTATGAAGAGTGCAGGTGTAAATGATGCTATTAAATCTCAAACTATTGCTTTAACTCCGACAGAGCAAAGTGGTTCATATACTTGGGCTTGTACATCTTCATTAAGTGCTAAATATCTACCAGCTGCTTGCCGTTAATTAATAAAAGTTAAAAAAGGGAGGAAACTCCCTTTTTTTTATTTAAATAAAATATAAGGAAATTTTTTAAATGTACTTAAATGAAAATATAAAATATTGGCTAAAAATTATTTTTCCTATAGCGATATTATTACAATTATTTTCATTTTCGTTATTCCATTCATTTAATTTTTTACCTAGTTTTTATACCATAAATCACTGGGGAATGCTTAATAATATTGGAGCATATTTTGGTATTAGTGCTTTGATGTTTTCTATTGCTAAAAGCAAGGTAATTAAGCCCTATTTATTTATGGGATTGGTTATAGTTGGTTATTTTATATTTTTTTTAGATATAACAAATGCATACTCAAACCCCTCTGCAAATCTTATGGTTATCTTAGCTCCATTAGGAATATATACTTTATTTAAACAACTATATTTTTATTTTTTAAAAAGAAATAATAATTTAAGTATTCTTTATTTCTTATTGACATTTCTTTTTATATTAATGGCATGGTCTACACAAACCGCTTTGGAAGTTAATAAATTTATTTTACCCCATGTGTATGATATTGATATATATAAAATTGATTCCGCTTTTGGAAATATAACATTGCCATTTGTCCAGTGGTTTGAGATGTCTCATGCTTTTTGGAAAACGTTAGTACTGGAAGTCTATTCTTTATTATCTATTGTTTTATTTATAGTAGTTTCTCTCTTTATCAGGGAAAATAAAGAGAAAAAATATAATATTATTAGAGTGCTTATTGTCCCTTTTGGTTTAGCTTTTATATGCTATAGCATTATTCCTGTTTCCGGGCCTGTATATGCGTTTGCTACTCAATACTTCCCTCTAAACATGCCAACAGCTAGTGAGGTTCAGAGTGGTAAAGTTTTTATTCCTCCTGCAGCTCGTAATGGGATGCCCTCTATGCACTTAACAGGCGCATTATTAATCTGGTTATTAACAGCAGGATTGAGTAGAAAAATTTACTTTTATATAGCAACTATATTTGTGTTATTAACAGCCATCGCTACGATTGCTTTTGGAGAACATTATCTTTTAGATTTAGTGGTTGCTTTGCCATTTGCAGCTTTTATAGGTACAGGATTAGCAAATCCTGATAATTTTATTTTTAAAAATAAGAAAATCACAACACTTTGGATGAGTTCTGGATTAACATTCATTATATGGATGCTCATGTTGCTAGTTTCATCAGAGTGGTTGTATCGTAATTTGTTATTTGTACAACTTTTTACTATATGGAGTGTTGTTGTTACAGCCATTTTATTTAGTATATATATAAAATATGTATGGAATGATGCTGAAGTAATAACCCCTAGCTTAGACATAGAGGATACGGAAAAACCAGAAACATCTACTATCCCTCGCTGGGTGATTGGTGTATTTGTTGCTTCGGGTTTTGCAGGTTTATTGTATGAAGTAGTTTATGCAAAAAGTTTAGCAGTTACATTTGGTAGTACCTCTTTAGCTTCATATACTGTTTTAACAACCTATATGTCTGGTATGGCTTTAGGTGCTTGGTTGGGTGGGTATATTGCTGATAAAGTAAAAAAACCACTTTTGTATTATGCAGGCATAGAAGCATTTATTGGTCTATATGCAGTTATTACCCCATTTTTATTTAAGGTCATTCAGAATATTTATGTTGTGTCTGTCACTGGATTATCCGCAGATGACCCTTATGTAACATTTTTACGAGTGGCGTTGGGTGTGATTGTTTTAGGTATTCCTACTATTTTGATGGGTGCAACTTTACCCATTATGTTTAAATATTTAAAACAACTCAACATTCAAAGTGATACAGCAATTAGCCGACTATATAGTGCAAATGTGATTGGTGCTGCATTAGGTTCATTTATTGGTGGGTATTTCTTTATTTCTGCAATAGGTCGAATCGGTGCGACGAATTTAGCTGCCGTTTTTAGTTTGATGATCGCCCTCTATACCATAGAGCAGTTTAAAAAACAAAAAAAACAAACTCAGGAAATAAATGATGACACATCTATCATTTCTAAAGTTTATGTACCAAAAATATTTGGCATAGTAGCACTAATTGTATTAACTGTTGGTGGAGCAGTTACGCTAGGCCTAGAAGTTGTTTCAATTCATATGCTAGCAGTAGTGGCTGGTAATAGTGTTTATGCTTTTGCCTTAATGCTTGCGGTATTTTTATTGGGTCTAGGTTTAGGCTCAATCTTTGGTAAAAAAGCACTTAACTATATAGATAGAACAACATTAATTGTTCTTGCCCAATGTGGAATTGCTGCATCTATTATTATTACAGCATTATTATGGGATAGAATTCCTGCTTATTTTGCTAGCTTTGGTGAGATGCAAAACTATATCCATTTAGGATTTTGGGCAAGAGAGATTTTAAGGGGGGCAATTTGTGCTTTGGCCATGCTTCCAGCGACATTCTTCATCGGTGCAAGCTATCCTGCAGCAATGAGTTTAGCTGCGGATTGGCTGGGACAAGGTAATGCAAAAGGTTTAGGTATTTCAAGTGCATTAAATACTATTGGTAATATATCTGGAGTTTTATTGGTTGGATTTTTATTGTTACCATTAATGGGTTCAAATAAGGTTTTTTTATTACTTGCTGTGATTTCATTAATTTTAGCAGTACTAGTATCAGTATCTGTAATTAAAGTAAATTATAAATTTAATCCTTATACTGCTGGAGTGGTAGTATCAACTCTGGTACTTTTCCTAATCTACCCAAAAAATTGGAATTTTACCAGCTTGGCACAAGGGGCGAATGTTTACTTCATGCCGTCATATTGGGGAGATGTAATAGATCATACTGAAAGTATAGAAGGTGGCGTGACTTCCGTTACACGTAGTTCTGATGGTAAATATCTAACCTTATTAACTAATGGTAAATTTCAAGGGAACAATTCAGGTGAAACTTTAGCACAGGAATCTTTTGCGTTAATTCCTCTTCTGCATAATGCTGAACGTAAAAGCGCTTTAGCTATTGGTTATGGTACAGGTATGACTGCTCGTGTATTACATGAACAGGGATTTCAAGCCCTTGATGTTGTTGAGTTATCTAAAGATATTGTATTTATGGCAAATAAATATTTTGCTGATATTAACCATAATGTAATAAGTCAGTCAGGGGTCAATTTAATTTATACGGATGGGCGAAATTTTTTATTAACCCAAGATAAGAAATATGACTTAATTAGTTTAGAAATTACAAGTATTTGGTTTGCTGGTGCAGCAAATCTTTACAATAAAGAATTCTATGAGTTATCTGAAAAGAGATTAAATAAAGAAGGGGTTCTACAACAATGGGTTCAACTACATCATATGCATCCGATTGATTTAGTGTATATTTTAAATACAGTTCGCTCAGTCTATAAACATGTATGGCTTTATTCTGCGGGGGGGCAAGGTATCATTGTTGCCTCGAATAGTGATGAGGCCTTAAAATCGCATAGCTTAAAATATCCTTATAATGACTTAACGATTGACGAATTAAAGCATAAAGAAAAAACCTTTAAAGATTCTGTCGTATTGTCACCTAAAGGAGTAGATAATCTTGCAAATAATACAGATAAGACATTAAGCCGATTGATTTCGACTGATAGTAATTTATATTTAGAATACGCAACACCAAAAGGTAATGCTATTATGAGTGATAGTCTAAAGAGTAATTTAGAATATCTTTCTAAATTTGAAATAAATTAATATTGATAGGTTTAAATATAACTGTTAAAGAAATAGTTGATTATAATTCAGATAATAAAAAACCCGCATCCGCGGGTTTTTTTAATAAGTTTAAATCTGACTCTGAATATAATTCTCTACACCCACAGACTCTACTAAGTCTAATTGAGTAGTTGTCCAATCCAACCATTCTTCTTCTTTTTCTAAGATTTCTTGAGCCAGATCTCGAGTGACATAATCTAACTGTTCTTCTGCTAGCTTAACTGCTACTTGAATGGCTTCGATGTTCTCTTTGACTTTACGCACATCACAATTTAAAACTTCAACGGTATGTTGTCCAATATAGAGCTTGCCGAGGTGCTGCAAATTGGGTAGGCCTTCTAAAAACAAAATTCGCTCAATAATTTTATCAGCATGCTTCATTTGACGAATTGATTCTTTATATTCCGCAGAGCCCAGTTGCTCAATGCCCCAATCGTTAAACATACGTGAATGAAGAAAATATTGGTTAATTGCAGTTAAATGATGATAAAGCACCTGATTTAACTGATTAATTACATCACGATTGCCTTTCATGTCTGACTCCTTAACTGCAATAAAGCTCGAACTAAGCAATATAAATTCGATATTAGAATAGAAATATCTTAAACAACAAAGTGTAATTTAGCGAGTGTTTTATAGAACAGCAAATGAAAATCACAATCAAAATAAGGCGCTAATTTTCAGGGCTTTAATAAATAAAAACCCGCTTAGAGTCAGAAGCGGGGGAGGAGGAATGGTCTGAGACCATTGGTTTTATAATTATGATTGTTGAGAAAATTTAATTTAGTTTATGCAGCAATTGCGATCCGAGCTGCAATTTGCGCAACTTCATCACTGATGATCATACGTGCTTCAGGCGCACAGCGACCACAACAGGTGCCTAAATCGAGCATATCGCGAACTTCACGATAGCTTTCTGCACCATTGGCAATTGCATCTTTAATGTCTTGATCAGTAATACCACGGCACAAACAAACGTACATGAAATCAAACCAAGTGAATAAATGGGATAAGTGATATTATTGATAATTATTATCGTTTGTCAATAAAAATCATTTAAAAATGCTTTTAAAGTGATTGAGTTTTTGAATAAAAACTGTCATTTAAGCGGAAATCTGAGTAATGCTCAGATTTCCATGTGAGGCTTTTTGTTCTTTTGGAATGTGATACTTAGTGAATGGCTTAAGCAATGTTTACTAACTTATTGATTAATAATAACCACGCCATCCATTTCAACTAGGGCACCTTTTGGTAGGCTGGCTACACCGAGTGCTGCGCGTGCAGGGTAGGGTTGAGCAAAGTATTCGCCCATAATTTGGTTGACCAATTGGAAGTTAGAAAGGTCAGTGAGGAAAATATTCAGCTTAGCGATATCGGCTAGCGTACCACCTGCCGCTTCACATACCGCTTTTAAGTTGTCGAATACACGGCGAATTTGAGCTTCAATGCCTTCTACCAGCTCCATGCTATATGGATCTAAGCCAATTTGACCTGATAAATACAAAGTGTCGCCCACTAAAATGGCTTGTGAGTAAGTACCAATTGCAGCGGGTGCATTTTCAGTATGGATTACCTGGCGGGACATCTATTTCTCCTATTATCATCACAGACACAACATATATAAATAAGCGGTGTCAGGTTAGCTGGCAACTTTCGCAGGTTCAGCAATGGCAACAGGTTGTGCCAAACGACTGATGCGTGGGAAGCCAAAATGCATTCTTAAATTACGGATAATTTCGGCAATTTGTTTACGATTGTGTACAACAATATTCACATAGGTTTTTTCTTCATGTGAACGGACAGTTTCTACACCGACTTTTTCTTTACGGCATAGATAGATCAGCTCTGAAATTTGTTCATCATTTAACAGCATGTTTAAGCATAAATAGGCTGTAAAACTAATGTCCTCACTGTCTTCTGTAGTCCAGTGTAAAGGCATGATATTTTCAGGATGTAAATGTTGTTCATGCAATAAATTATGACAACGTGAACGGTGCACAATCAAACCACGACGTGATAAATGCCCTTGTATTGGATCGCCTAAAACAGGGTTACAGCAGTGCGCATATTTAACGTCGACGCCATCAGTGCCCAAGATTAAGCGTGCAGAGTTTGAATTCTGAATGGTATCTTGAGCATATAAATGATTAGCAACCAATTGCGGTAATAAGTCACCCACGGCAATGTGTTCAAATAATTGTTCTTTATCATTTAAATGACGCCAATTCAGCACATTTTCCCAATCCGCTAATGTCAAATCACTTACAGAACGGTTAAAGAGTTTTAATGCGCGATTTAAAGCTTGCTGACCCACTAAACGTTGTTCATCTTGGTCTTGGTCGCGGAGGATATTTTGTAATGCGCGGCGGGCTTTTTGGGTATTAATAAAGCTTAGCCAGTCAGGGTTTGGTGTTGCAAGAACATCAGTGATAATTTCAATCACTTGACCACTCAGTAATGGTGTTGAAAGGGGCTTGGTTTCCCCATCAATTTTCGCACCAACGGCATGGTTGCCCAAAAATAAGCTTGCTGAATAAGCGAAATCAACCGCTGTGGCACCCTGAGGGAGTTCATGCAAATGACCGTGTGGGGTGTAAACCCAAATTTTCTCTTGATGTAGATAATCGAGTAATTCACTAAATGTGGTCTTGGCACATGCGCCATCGACTAACACGTTTAAATTTTGCATGGAGGCTTGGATCGCTGAGCGACAAGCTTGTGGTGCATTTTCACCGAGAACCACACCAAAGCGCGCCGCTTTACGCATCAACTCCGTTTGGATAGTCAGAGATAAAATGGTCTTTTCACCTTTTAAGCGCATCATTAGTGACTGGTTGCCACCGGGTAACGGGCGGCGAATATGATCGGTGTAATTTAGAACTTTAAAGCTTTCTTTGAGGATATCAGCAAGTCGGTCACAGTCTGCGATGCTTTGTAAAATAATTTCAAAGGCATGACTATGGGTGAGCTCTTGCAGATCAATATCGTTTTTTACAAAGTGACGAAGTAATTCAATATTATTATTCTTCTTTTTAATTCGACCTGAAATATGGTGTTGTTCTAGTAAGGCGGTGAGGTTGTTTTCCCACTTGGTTTGGTATTCGCAGCGTTTCGGCTTGGTTTGTAATAAAGCTTCTTGAACATTGTTATACATATCTAAGTCGAGATTTTGATAACACAAATGTTCAAGGTTGTCGGCCATTTCATTCATACCGACAAGGCGTGCCATAGGCACAAAAATTTCAAAAGTTTCTTGGGCAATACGAGCACGTTTGTCAGGGCGTAAAGCACCTAGTGTGGTCATATTGTGATAACGATCCGCCAGTTTAATAATAATGACACGTGGGTCTTGTAGGGTGGCTTGCAGAATTTTACGGAAGGATGCGGCTTTATTATATTCTTTATCACTAGAGTGGCTGAGTTTAGTGACGCCGTCGACGAGTTCAGCAACGGTCAGACCAAATTTTTCAGTAATATCTTGTTTTGTAAATTCGGTATCTTCAATGACATCATGTAGTAAAGCGGCCATTAAAGTTTCCGCATCAAGACGCATATGCGCCAAAATACAGCTCACCGCAATTGGGTGGAGGATGTAGGGTTCGCCACTTTTACGTGTAATGCCATCATGAGCAATATCCGCATAGTCGCAAGCTTCAAGCACGCGTTCGACATCACTTACTGAAAGGTAAGCGTCGATAATCACATTTAACTGTTGCTTGGCTTGGCTGACCATTGGGCCTGGCATAGAACACCCTTTTACTACTGATTTACAAATGAAACGGTTAATACTTTAATGAAATGCATATTGCATGACTTGTCAATTTTTTAGTTTAAAAAAATGAAAATCTTTTTTGCTTGCTTTGCACTTCTTAAGCTTATGTTATAACTGTTCTGAGTAAAATATTAAAGAGAATCCATAAAAAAAGCCTAGTTAAAAACTAGGCTTTTAAGGTCAGGTTTATCTTATTGGAAAGAAAAACCGTCTAAGTTTAGGTTATTTGCAGAAAGTGCAAGGTCTAAACTTGAAGTTTGGTAGTCTTGTTCACGTTGTTTCAAAATGTCTTTAGAAACGTGACCCGCTGCGATTTCACGAAGAGCAACAACGGTTGGTTTGTCATTGTCCCACTCAACAGTAGGTTCGATACCTTGACGTGCCAATTGACGCGCGCGTTTGCTTGCCACTAGTACAAGCTCAAAGCGGTTGTCTACATGGTCTAAACAATCTTCAACGGTTACGCGTGCCATAAGAATTCTCGTTTGAATATAAAATTTTAACAGACTGTGCAGTATAAGGTGCTTTGTCTATAGACTCAAGTTTTAATCACTGTTCCGTAGGGGTGATTAATTTCTCAATCAGTTTTTCATGGCGCATAGCTTGTTGTTTTAAAACAAGACGATTGGCAATAATAACGGACTCTAAGTCATGCAGTGCTTTATTAAAGTCATCATTAATAATGATATAGTCAAAATTAACGTATTGCTGCATATCTTCTACGGCACAGCTAAGACGATGTTCAATTACTTCAACAGAGTCTGTACCACGATTGGATAAACGTTGACGTAAATCGAACTGACTCGGAGGAAGAATAAAAATTTGTCTAGATTCAGGAAAAAGTTTACGAACCTGTTCAGCACCTTGCCAGTCAATTTCAAGTAAAACGTCATGACCTTTGGCCAATTGTTCTTTTACTGTGCGCTGTGCAGTACCGTAATAATTACCAAAAACTTCTGCATATTCAATGAAGCCGCCTTCATTTACCAAAGATAGAAAATCTTCTTTTTTAGCAAAATGGTAATGTACGCCGTCTAATTCGCCAGGACGCTGACCACGAGTGGTATGAGAAACAGAGACATGTAAATTGTTTACACGTTCAAGCAGGGCTTTAACGAGGGATGTTTTGCCCGTTCCCGATGCAGCAGAAACGACAAACAAGAGACCCGACATGATATTTTTCCTGATATGATAAAATATCTTCTCTATTTTAGAGTAGACGCGCGCCAAACAAAATAGTCAGACGTCTATTGTTTACATTTATTTCAAGTGATACCCGTAAAATTGAGTGGGCATTGAGGATTCTATGGAAATTGTTTTAGCTAATCCACGCGGTTTCTGTGCAGGTGTTGATCGCGCCATCGCGATTGTGAACCGTGCATTGGAATGCTTTAACCCACCCATTTATGTACGTCACGAAGTGGTACACAATAAATTTGTGGTGGACGACTTGCGTCAACGTGGTGCGATATTTGTGGATGAACTGGATGAAGTCCCTGATGACAATATTGTGATCTTCAGTGCGCATGGTGTATCTAAAGCAGTACAACAAGAAGCTGAGCGCCGTGGGCTAAAAGTTTTTGATGCGACGTGCCCTTTGGTGACCAAGGTACATATAGAAGTGACCAAGTACGCACGTGAAGGCGTGGAAGCGATTTTGATTGGTCATGAAGGTCACCCAGAAGTTGAAGGGACAATGGGCCAATATGACACCAAAAATGGTGGTTCGATTTATTTGGTTGAAGATGAACAAGATGTTGCTGATCTCAAAGTGGTGCATCCTGAAAAAGTAGCGTTTGTAACTCAGACAACGCTTTCTATAGATGACACAGCAAAAGTCATTGATGCCCTACGTCAGAAGTTCCCTGAAATTCAGGGGCCTCGTAAAGATGATATTTGTTATGCCACTCAAAACCGCCAAGATGCCGTACGTGATCTGGCCGCGCAATGTGATGTTGTATTGGTTGTGGGGTCCCCGAACTCTTCGAACTCGAACCGATTACGTGAATTGGCTGAACGGATGGGTAAGCATGCGTATTTGGTGGACAATGCAGATCAGTTGCAGCAAGACTGGTTTAATGAGCACACAAAAATTGGTGTAACTGCAGGAGCATCTGCACCTGAAATTTTAATTAAACAGGTAATTCAGCGCTTACAAGATTGGGGGGCTAAATCTCCGCAAGAATTGGATGGTCGTGAAGAAAATATTACATTTAGTTTGCCAAAAGAGTTACGTATTCCTGTAACACAGGCATAAAGTGTTAATGACTTAACATTCTGAATTTTTTTAAGAATTGACAGATAATTGCTTTTTGGCAATTATCTGTTTTTTTATGCCTTTTATCCTTATTTGTGTTTGTTTTGTAATTTAATTAGATATTATTTTTAATAGGGTAAAGTTTGGCGCGCCTTGGGGGGAGTATGCAGAAAAATAATGGATTTACGTTAATTGAGCTGATGGTGACGATTGCTGTGATGGCGATTATTGCCATGCTGGCTGCGCCTAATATGATGGAATTTGTTTACAAGAAGCAATTGGAAACAGAGGCAAGAGATTTAGCGATGACTTTATCAAATGTCAGAGGCACAGCCGTAGCTTTACGTAAAGATGTTTCACTAGAGTTTAAAAATTTACCAAATAATGGTGAAAAATTTTACTGGCAAAGTCCACGTCAAACTGTACATATAATTGCAAAAAACTTACCTGAAGGCATATTTTTTACGCCTACAGGGCTTGCGAAAAAGCGAACAACAGCAATTCGTAAATTAGTTGATAACCCAGGGTATAAAGCGGATCTGCCCGAAGATCCCTTGACTAATCCCAAAAAAATTGTTGATTGGGAAGATACAGAAGATTTAGTTTTCGAAATTTGTCACGAGAAATTAAATGAAATTAAAACTATAAAAATTTTTAAAAGTGGCGTGATTGACAAAATGCAAAGTAAGCCATTAATTGGGGAGTGTAAATGATGAAAAGTCAACGAGGTGTAGGTTTGATGGAAGTCCTTGTTTCCCTTGTAATTTTAGCTATAGCTGTTTTAGGTTTTGCAGCTTTGCAATTTAGAGCACTCGATGCTGTACAAGAGGCAAATGATCGAACGGCGGCAATGACACTTGCAAGAGATCTCGCAGAAAAAATTCGTGTAAATAGAACTCAGTTAAATGTATATAAATCTAAAATAAATGCGTCTGGTAATACGGCTGTCAAAAGTTGTATTAGGCCAGATAGTCAAACTTCAGTAGTTACGACAACAGCAATGTGTACACGAGCTGAAATGGCAACTTTCGATGCTAGTCAAATTTTAGGCGTGGCAAAGCAAAAGAATATGACAATGATTATTAATGATTGTCAAGGCGGAGATCGTCAATGTGTGTATGTTGCATGGGGAGACACAGCGATTACTGCGACTAATCAGGCAAATTGCATGGTGTCGGGTGTATACATTGCAGGTGCTAAATGCTTAGTAATGGAGGCATATGGATCGTGAATAATCAAAAAGGATTCACATTAATAGAATTAATGATTGCCTTAGTTTTAGGATCACTTATCGTTGCGGCATCAATACAAGTCTTTATGAATGCAAATCAAAGTCTTGCTTTTCAGCAAAGTAGTGCGAATATCCAAAACAGTGGATTATTTGGAATGGACTACATTATTAGAGACTTACGTCGTGCGAACATAGATTCAAATAGCGCTGCTATGACAGTAGACACCTTACATGGGGGTGTTGTTTTTTCTAATACAAATATAAGTAAAGCAACAATGACAAATGCTGAAACCATAAATGCTTTGTTAACTAAATCTTCCATTGGTCCTAGTAATTTTAAAAACATTAAGAGTGATCAAATCGTAATTCAATATAAAAATACAATTGGTAGTCAATTTAATTGTGAAGGTGTGAAGGTCCTACCAAATCAATTTGTTGTACAGCGCTATTTTTTAAAAGAAGAAAAAGCGGCTGCAGCTGCTGGTGAATATAGACCACTTTCATTACGTTGCAAAGCGACAGTATATACGGGTGACTCTATTACAAGTTTAGATTTATCCGGTGATGGTGAAATGCTGATTCCAAATGTAGATCATTTTCGAGTGTTATTAGGGGTTGCTCGCGATAATGCAGTCAAAGATGGTGTGATGGATGAGTTTATTTATGTTTCACCATCGGAATATACGAAGTTATCAGATAAACCACAAATTGTATCAATTCAACTCGGTATTTTGGTTCGCTCACCTGAAACTGTGTCGAATGGCACAGAGTTGACTAAATTTACGGTGTTAGATTCGGAAAATAAAGAGTTATTAACAGATCCAGATAAAAGTAAGTATTTACGTCAAGTTATTACCCAAACTGTCGCTTTACGCAATGGTTTTGGTGTGAAAAATCAGGCGGAGTGAACATGATGAAAAATAAACAAACAGGGAATACTTTAATTTTTGTTTTGGTCATGCTTTTGCTCATCACAATCATTGGTACTTGGGCTATTCGTGGTGCAATAACGTCACTTAATATTACAACGAATGCGCAGGCTCAAGCATTATTGGTACAAAATTCGGATGCGGTATTCTTTCAGCTCGAATCTTATGCTGATGATGCGGTAAAAATTGCAAAACTTCAATTAGATAATGGAATGATTGGTTATGCAAATAAACCTGAAAATAAGGGCAAAGAGTTGGTTTATTGCTTAAGAAAAAGTGAAAAAGATAATAAATATAATTTAGGCAACGCCAGCCTTGTGTATTGGGATGGCGCTAGTATTTCAAAAAATGAGATGGGGCAGGAAGGTTACTGCAAAGTAAATAAATCGGCTGATTTTACTTCCGATCGTGGTGCTGTGGTAACTCGTGTTGGGGCGCGTTCTATCGTCGAGGGGCGTAAAGACTGGGGGCATATGTATGAAGGAAGTGATTCAGATACCTATGGTGGTAAAGATATCGGGACAATTATTGTGAACGCTACCTCTTTTATTCCTAATTTATCTACAGCATCTGCAGATGAAATTAATAAATGTGTGATGAATTATCCGAGTTTCAATGTTGTTGTAGGCGGTGTAACTAAAGATAGTGTTGCTGATTGTCTATCAAAATTGAATGTTCCATATAGTAGTCAAGAAATGGAATATCAGTTGCGCCAAGTTAATTAAGGTAGGAGAAATAAAATGAATATGAGTCAATTTTTAAATCATACTGCCTTAACTAAGGCAAAATTATCAGTATTGTCGGCATCTATTACTGCGCTTATTTGTAGTAGTGTTGGTGCAAGTGATATTGATATTTATAAGGCGCCGGCATCGGGTGCTGGAGCTACAACTGTTTTATTCATGCTTGATAAATCGGGGAGTATGAATTTTACTGACTATGGCAATACTGTTACTTATGATGAGCAAAATTGTCCTTCAAAAAATAATGATGCAGGTGGATTTTCGTATAAGAAAGCAGGTTCTGATGTAACTCACACATTTGGCGCTAGCGATTGGTATGGGACTAAAACGCTTAGTTACAGAGAGTGTATACGTGGAACGACTAGTTGGGGGGGGTGGAGTGGTTGGACATTTGGTACTGAGATTGATAGAAAGGCGACACGATTGACCCAGTTAAAAATTGGGTTATTACAATTGTTATTGGGCGATAAAAGTGATTCTGCAAATATTATTGAACCCTTAAGTTCTGATTTATATATTGGATTGGCTGTATTTTCAGGGAGCAAGGGTACAAGGATAGAGGAAGTAAAAAAATTAGATCTAACTCATAGGCAAAATTTAGTACAGAAAATTATTGATCTAACCGCAACAGGTGGTACACCTACACCATATGCTTATGCTGAAGCCGGTGCAATTTTAATGGGAACGAAAACTGGTGGAGGAGATTACAGTAATTCTAGTACTAATTACTCAAAACCGATATCTATCGCAGCTCAAACGACTGATACCGCTAAACAATGTAGTGCTCAAGGAGTTTATTTTTTAACGGATGGTAGACCAGAGCCAGGTGGTACTGCACCAGGGAGTGATGGAAAAAGTGGAGATGCGTATAACGTAATGAAGTCTGCTTTGGATACAAAAGGGAGTTTATTTGACTGTAAAGCAACAGCAACTAGTGTATTGGGTCGTCTTTCATCATATTATAGATCTCAGCATGCTTGGAATTGTACCGGTAAATTTAATCAGGCCTTACTAGATCCTGATAAAAACCCCGTAGGTATTAAAATTAGGACAGCCGTTGTTGGATTTGGTCGTGATTTCGATACGGCAGCTACTGATCCGAGCGATGATGTCAAGGATGCTAAGTCGTGGGGAGAGCTTGGAGAGGGTGGATCTTACTCAGGCTTAGATAGTAAAGCTGTTGTCGAGAGTTTTAATAAGTTTTTAACTATTGTCAAAACAGATATACCAGGTATTAGTACAGGCAACGCTACCTTACCAATTGATGCATTGAATAGTAATGCGATGCAACCTTTTGGTTATTTCCCTCAATTTGTGCCTAAAGTTGCGGCAACTGAATTGCAGCAAGTGTGGTATGGAAACTTAAAAAAATATCACGCAGTCGATGGATCATTATACGCCAATAGGTCAGGTGCATACCCTGGAACTATTACAGGCTCTAATCCAGTTATGCAAAATGATGAAATTAAGAATGTTACAGACTTGTGGAATAATGCTGACTATGTGACTTCCTCAAGTGAAACAGCATTTAAAGGCGGGGCGCTGAGTAACTTACTACAAGGTTACAATGCAGATCGAACACCTAAAGAGCGTTTATTATTAACTGATTTTAATTATAAGGACGGAGTTACTAGTCAGAATTTAAATCTAAGTTGGTATGATGATTCAGATAAAAAAACAAAATTCAATGCAATTACTACTGCCTATAATTTGAATGGTTCTGCACCTTATCGTGCAGCATTGATGGGGCTGCTTGGTTATGAGAATGCTGTAGATGGCGAAGATCTTACAACTAAAACAGTAACGGGGAAGTTACCGCAAATAGGTGCAATTTTACATTCAAAACCTGTGCTTTTGACCCAATCTGGATTGCCAATAGTTACTGGAACGAGTGCATCTGCAACTATTGATACAACTGATCGAGATGACTATATCTTGTTTGGGAGCACACAAGGTGTATTGCATGTGCTAGATGCTAAAAATGGTAAAGGTAATGAAGTATTTGCTTTCATTCCTAAAGAAATGATTGAGTTACAGAATCAAGGTTTTTTACTTAATGGTGGGGCGGATGCAGGTGGTAAAAATAAACTGTATTACGGTATAGATGGGGAGTGGACTGCACATACAGTATATGTTTCTGACTTAAATGGAAAACTTACTGTAGATGGTGGTTCACGTACAATCGAAAATGATGATGGAGATACTGAAACTATAAACCTTAAAGGAAAGCAATGGGTATATGGTGGTTTACGTATGGGAGGGCGAAGTTATTATTCTCTAGACTTAACGGATATGAGCTCACCTAAAGTCAAGTTTCACATTGATCCCAATAATAAACAAGTCCACTATTTAGAAGGTAGTGTAACTAAATCTAAAACAATTGAAGAATTGGAGAATATGGGGCAGAGTTGGTCAAAACCCACACTGGCCTATGTAAATTGGCTTGGAAGGCGTAAATTAGTCATGATTGTTGGCGGTGGATATGATGCTGGCAGCACTACAGGGTTAAAAGACGATGGAGATGGAGTTTATACAACAAAAACAGTTAATGGTAAATTAGTCAAAGATAAGCGTGATGGTTATGGTGGTTATGAAGCAGCGAACTATACCCAAACCAACAAAATTGGTGCTGGGGTTTATATGTTTGATGCAGATAATGGTGATTTACTTTGGTCGGTAAGTGGTAATAATACAGCTACTACTACAAGTGGTACAAAAAATCTTAAATTGGCTGGTAATGGTAGTGCTGTAAATATGAATTACAGTATTGTTAGCGAAATTAAAACAGTAGATCGAAATAATGATGGATTAATTGATCATCTATATTTTGGTGATTTAAATGGACAAGCATTCCGTGTTGATTTCTCAGCGTCTGCAAGTGAGTTTAAATCACAAGTTAATCGAATATTAAATCTAAGTGAATCGCATCAGCGTTTTTATAATGCACCTACATTTACGATTCATTCTGAAGGTACAGCTGTAGTTAGCTTTGCTTCTGGTAATAAGAGTCAACCATTGCATGGATATGCTACGACGCCATTAGCAAATGAAAATTTTGATGGTGTGTTTGCTATATATGATTATGATGTTTATGCCGACAAATATCCTACGTCAGCTTTTCTTACTCGTACTTTGGGTGCGAATAATGCAACAACAAAAAATCAGTTGAAATTAATAGATAATCGTGTGGATGCAGATGATTCGCTCACTAATACTAAACGACCAAAAATTGACTCTACATCAGGTAATGGTGGTTGGTACTATTTATATAATAAGGAAGAGGCACTTAGTGCTACTGGAACAGCAGTAACGTCAACTAAGAATAAGCAAATTTTAAAAAGTTTGGGTTCATTAGTTGCTGTGGAAAAAGATTTATATGTTCCTGTTTTTGATTCTTCTAAAGCTGGTACAACTGGAAGTTGTAGTGCAGGTGTAGCAGGAGAAACCGCATTACAGCGCTTCTGTTTGCCATACGGTATTTGTAAAACCAATATTTATATTCCATTGGGTGCAGGTATTGGTGAGCCTATTATTGGTGGTGGTCGTGATGGTGATCCAAATAAACGCTCTATTTTTGTATTAAATGCAGACAAAAAAGGTGGTGTTTCGGGTGGTTCTGGACAAATAAAAAGTTACGGAAGTGCTTTAAAATTTATTCCTAACCGTTGGTACGAGCAATATGCCCAAGGGGGAGGTTGATGCGTAAATCATCTGGATTTACTCTAATTGAGTTAATGGTCGTAGTGGTGATTATTGCGATTTTAGCTGCGATAGCAATACCAAGCTATCAAAGCTTTATTCGCAAGAATCTAACAGCCCAAGTGCAGCAGGAAATGTTGAAGTTAGCTGATCAATTAGAGAGACACAAAGCTAAAAATTTCTCTTATAAAAAATTTGATCCTAAATATTTATATGCAGGTGCGACAGCTGCTATGCCTGAAGTATTTGTACCAGGTGGGGTGCTTAATGTAGGTACATCCAAATATAAAATTGAGTTAAAGGATATTAGTCGGGCGACTACTGAAAATTTACTTACTACGGATAATGGAATGGTTTGGTCGATGAAAGCGACTCCGTTGGATTTATCAGATGCTAAGTTATATACATTATTGTTAACAAGTACAGGGTTGCGTTGTAAAACCACGACAAATTCAAATGTGTCTTACAATGCTTGTACTGGAGTTGGGGTAGAACAATGGTAAAAAAACAGGGTTTTACTTTAATTGAGATAATGATTGTTGTTGCAATTATTGCAATTTTAGCTGCTATTGCTTATCCGTCATATCAAAATTATGTACAGAGAACCAAAAGAGTTGAAGCTCAATCTGAATTGTTAGCAATTGCACAAAGATTGGCTAGTTATAAATTAGCTAATGGGTCCTTTTATGGTGCGACTTTAGCTAAAGTATATGGTCAAACTAGCATCAATAAATCGGGGGATGCTACATATCAGCTTAGTTTGTCCAGTACAACAAGTGATCCAACACATAGTTGGGCGTTGACCGCTACTCCTCAAGGACAAATGAAAAACTCTGGAAACTTAACGTTAGATAGTACCGGCAAACAATGTTGGGAAAAAACTTCTGGCGCTTGTGAACCATGGGACGGCAAATAACCTCAAATTCAAAATTGTGGATAAACACTTTTTGATCTTTCATTCAGGGCAAATTTCACGTAAAATATTGCCCTCTATGAAAGGGGTTTGAAATGTATCGATGGTCGATACAGGGATAATTCGTAAAAACTATAAGGTTCTATCATGGTTGTTATTCGTCTTGCACGCGGTGGTGCTAAAAAACGTCCGTTCTATCAAATTATTGTGACTGATAGCCGTAATGCACGTGACGGTCGTTTCATCGAACGTATCGGTTTCTTTAACCCTACAGCTCAAGGTAAAGCAGAAAAACTTCGTTTAGATGCTGACCGTTTTGCTCACTGGGTTTCACAAGGTGCTCAACCTTCAGAACGTGTTGCTTCTTTAGCTGCTGAAGCTAAGAAAGCTGCAGCTACTGCTTAATTAGTAGTAGGTTACCCATGACACCAACACAGAATGTTCCCGAAGATCGTATTCAGATTGGACAGCTACGTTCAGCATATGGATTAAATGGGTGGCTCTGGGTTTATTCCAATACAGAACCTATGAGCAATATTTTTGACTACCTCCCTTGGTACATTGAGACCAAAGCAGGTTGGCAAACAGTAGATGTAAAACGTTGGAAACCACATGGCAAAGGCTTGGTTGTTTCGCTAAAAGGTGTGAGTGATCGTACCGCGGCAGATAACTTGGTTGGCGCAAATATCTGGATTTCTAAATCGCAACTGCCTCAAGCAGGCGTGGACGAGTATTACTGGTCAGATTTGAAGGGCTTAACAGTGTTAGGTCTTGGAGAAGATGAACAAGAAGTCAACCTCGGTCAAATCCACGAATTGTTTGAAACAGGTGCTAACGACGTGATGGTAGTTCGCGCTACTGCTGACAGTGTCGATAGCGAAGAGCGAATGATTCCATGGCATAAAGATGTAGTACAGCGTGTTGATCTCGAAGCTGGTCGTATCTACGTAAATTGGGGCGTAGATTATTAATCCTTTAAGGATTGACGCAGCAGGAAAATAGAGGAGTCTGCGATGTTTTTTGCAGTCATTACGCTTTTTCCTGAAATGTTTGAAGCGATTACAGCCTACGGTATTAGCGGGCGCGCAGCAAAACGTGGCATTGTGCAAGTTCATTGTATCAATCCACGCGAATTTGCTGAGGGCAACTACAAAAGAGTGGATGAACGTCCATTTGGTGGTGGTCCTGGTATGGTGATGATGGCTGAGCCATTAGCGAAAGCAATTCATCGTGCCAAAGAGCTTGCCAAGCAAGCGGGTGCTGTTCATGTCCCTGTGGTGTATATGTCACCGCAAGGTAAGACCTTAAATGAACCTGCAGTACAAGATTTCGTCAAATATGATGGATTAATTGTATTGTGTGGTCGTTATGAAGGAGTTGATGAGCGTTTGATCCAACAATATGTTGATCAGGAATGGTCAATAGGCGATTACGTTTTATCTGGTGGTGAACTCCCTGCGATGGTTTTATTGGATAGTGTGATTCGGAGACTTCCGGGTGCAATGTCTGATGAGCAATCACATGTGCAAGACTCATTTGTGGATGGTCTTTTAGATTGCCCACAATATACCAAGCCAGACCATTTTGAAGGTTTAGACGTTCCTGAAGTATTAAAATCGGGACATCATGCCAATATTGAGAAATGGCGGTTTTTGCAGCGATATCAACGCACTTTAGAACGCCGACCTGAGTTGGTTGAAAAAGTTGAATTGACCAAGCAGCAAAAGAAATGGCTAAAAGATTCTCAGGTTTAAATTTTTTAAATCTTATATTAGGCTCTTTATGCATTGAAGCGGTCAAGCATAAAGGGAAAGTCAATCGGGTCTATGCGCTTTAGCCTCTAGCCCCAGCGATGATTAGACCTCTTCTAACTCGCATAATCGGAGATACCCCATGAGCGGTAAACATCCTTTAGTACAAGCTGTTGAAAATGCACAGTTGAAACAAGACATCCCTGCTTTTGCTCCTGGTGACACAGTAGTTGTTCAAGTAAAAGTAAAAGAAGGTGAGCGTGAACGTCTTCAGGCATTTGAAGGTGTTGTAATTGCTAAGAAAAACCGTGGTTTGAACTCTGCGTTCACAGTACGTAAAATTTCTAGTGGTTTCGGTGTTGAGCGTGTATTCCAAACTCACTCACCAATCGTTGCTGGTATCGAAGTGAAACGTCGTGGTGACGTTCGTCGTGCTAAACTTTACTACCTACGTGAATTGTCTGGTAAAGCTGCACGTATTCGTGAAAAATTACCAGCTCGTAAAGCAAAATAATTTGTTTTACAACGCTGTAAAAAAATGCGCCTTTTGGCGCATTTTTTTATCCATGAAAGAAAGTTATAAACCTTGAAGTTTCAAACGATTGGCATGTTGACGGTAGACTGAAACAGGGTCTGGTGCAAATAGTCCCTTCAAGCCCAATACTTGATTGACTTCATCGAAATGGTTCCACTTGTAATTATCACGGACGGTTTTACCTAATTTACTGCTGCATTGGCTCACTAAGCCGTCGTTCGGTTGTCCGCTAAATGCAATTGGCCCCATTGCGGTAAAGATCGTATCTGGATCAAGTAAGTTGGTGGTGTTAGAAATACCTGTCCATGAATAGAAGCTAATGCCATTGGCAACACTTGGGCCATCAGCACATTTAGTTGCAGGCATACCGAGTGGAAATTTTGCATTAAAGGCTTTCACACCCGGTTGAGACATACTGTAGATCGAAGCTTTAAAATTTGAAGGCAGATTGGACTGCTGGGCGAAGTTAATCACTGGGGTCATTAATGCATCCATAACAGTCGCTAATACGCCATTTAAAATCGGTACGCTCTGTACTAAATCCGCCACAGGTGAACCGTCATTGGTGCCTGCGACTGTACTGACAGAGGCAACCAAATCAGGTCGTACGCCAGCAATATATCGAGCCGTAGGGCCACCATGTGAGTGACCAATTAAATTCACTTTGGGTTTGCCAGTAATGGCAACTACTTGTTCAACTTGGTCTAACAGTTGTTCTCCACGAACTTCAATGGATTCCAACGGGGAGATTTGTGTAGCAAAGGCCGTAGCTTTATGGCTTGCCAAATCGGGAAGAACTTGATACCAATAATCCAGACCAAAAACGGCACCGCCTAAGCGATTAAAACCAAACATCCCGTGTACAAACACTAGGGGGTATTGGGTTTCAGCATAATTGTCGATGACTTTTTTAGTGGTCGCTTGTTGTATACCCAATGCAGCATGCGTTTGGGTCACTGCCATACTTGCAAGGAGCGTGGCGCAGAGCAATTTTCCTTTCATTTTTCATTCCTTTCTTTTTGTTTTGGTATTCAAACTGTGATTTAGTTCAGTTTGGAAATAGACAAACTCGTCTATTTGACAATTTTTATTGTCATTAAGGATTATAAAAAAAGGAAAGCAAAATGTGAGAACTATTCGATAGAATGAAAGATATTTTGTACATTGATTAATGAAAATATCATTAAACCCTGAATTTACAGGGTTTAATGTATAGCTTTACTAAATTATAAACCTTGAAGTTTTAAACGATTGGCATGTTGACGATAAACGTCGACAGGATCTGGTGCGAACAACGCTTTGAGACCAAGCACTTGGTTGACTTCATCTAAATGGTTCCAGTTGTAGTTATCACGAATGGTTTTACCAAATTTGGCACTACAGCGTGATACGAGACCATCATTGTCTTTTCCGCCATCGATCAGTAATGCGGTCACTTTTAGTGCTGAGTCTAAATCTAAAATATTGGTGATTTGGCCCACACCTGTAAATGAATAGTTATAAATGCCTTTCTCAACGCTATTGCCATCAGCACAATTGGATTTAGGCAAGCCCAGAGGGAATGCGGCATTGTACTTTGCAGAACCCGCTAGCGTTAAACTTGAACCACCTGCCAATGCATCATGAGGATAAGTCTTTGGATCTAGACCTTGCGCCCAAACGATGGCTTTAGAGACAAAATTCACAGCTCCAACCAAGGGTGCTTCGACAGCGGTGCCTTCAGCTTTTAAAATTAAGTCTGCAACAGGGGAGCCTTGATGAGGTCCTGCAACACTGGTTAATGAAGCCACGACATCTGGGCGAACACCGGCAACATAACGAATCGTTGGTCCACCATGACTATGTCCAATTAAATTCACTTTATCCGCACCTGTGAGTGCTTGGATTTCAAGAACTTGTTGTAGAAGCTGTTCGCCACGCACTTCGGTAGAGTTAAAAGGCGATACGCGAGTTGCCCAAACATTTGCACCATTTCGGGCAAGATCAGGAAGGATTTGATACCAATAGTCGAGTCCAAATGAGTCCGTACCAACGGTAATAAAACCACCCATACCATGGTTGAATACGATTGGATATTTGGTCTTTGCATAGCTGGAACTAGCTTTGGCAGTGACTTGGGTTGCTTGCGATGCAGATACATTACTGATGAACGTAGCTGCAATTAAACCTGCTAAAAATGATCCGTATTTCATGAGCGATCCTCAATGTATTATTGTTTTATGACAATATTTATTGTCATTTCTAATAAAGCAATAAAGACCACCTGTTGCAAATTGAAAGAGATTAACTGTGACGCTAAATGTAACAAAATAAACGATCATGAATTTTCAGATCTATAAAAGTAAATAAGAGGGCCGAAGCCCCCTTATTGCATTTAAATTTCAACGATAAGAATTAAAGTCCTTGCAGTTTTAAACGGTTTGCATGTTGACGGTACAGCGCCACAGGATCTTGTGCAAATAGACCTGTTAAGCCGAACATCATATTGGCTAAATCGGTATGGTTAAGTTTGTAACTGTCATTAATGACTTTACCGATATAAGCACTACAACGTGCAACCATACCATCATTGTCTTTATTGCCATAAGACAATGGCCCGAGTTGCATCAGAATCGTATCGATATCAAGTAGATTTGTGGTTTGCGCAACACCAGTCCATGAATAGTACTGAATGCCTTTGCTGTCGACTTGCTTTAAGTTCTTACTGCAATTTTCTGAAGATGCCAAAACACCGTCAGCTACAGCAGATTTTGCAACCGTACTGTTAAATGCAGCAGAACCTGTTTGTGATAATGATTTCATTGAAGCATCGAAATCAATTTCAAGCTCTGGTTTTGCCTGACCCAAAGCAATCAGTGGACCGACAATATAATCACCTAAAATATTGAAGGCAGTGCGAGAAAGTGAGTTGCCTTGAATATCATCCGCTACTTTAGAGCCGTGATAGGTCCCTGCAACACCTGTAATAGACGCAATGTACTGTGGTTTTGTTTGAGCAACATACAATACAGTTGGACCACCATGAGAGTGACCGATTAAGTTAAGTTTTGGTTTCCCTGTAATAGCCAAAACATCTTCAACTTGTGCAATTAACTGCTCACCACGATGTGCTGTGGTATTTGCAGGAGATAATTGCGCTGCGAATACGGTTGAGCCATTTCGTGCCATATCTGGCAAGATTTGGTACCAATAATCCAGTCCAATGGTGTCGGTACCGATACGTGACCAACCGAGCCAACCATGCACCATTAAAATTGGATATTTGGTTTTTGCGTAGTCAGATTTTGCCGTTTCCTTCACCTGGAGGACGCTAGGCGCAGCTTGAGTGCTTGCCGATATACTCATCGCTAAGCCTGCAACTGCAGCTACAGAGGCCATCTTGGCCGTGTTTACTAAAGATCGCATAAATATCCCTTGATCTGATGTTGTTTTTATTACTTTTTAATAATGAAAATACTCTCTGTTTTTAAGCAACATCTTTGTGATTGGCCAGGCCATATCTTTGATTTTAGAGAGTTTGAATAGACAAAGATGCCTTGTCATTTTTTCATGCTCGGTTTGAAATTCCATGTCATTTTAGGACATGGACGGCGTTGAGGTGACAAGTATATTTATATACATTCGTTTTTTATTTTTATCGTTTATTTTAGTTGTTATCATTTAAGAACTTATTGAATTAAATTGTTTAATGCGTACAAATAAAAAAATTGTAAACAAAAAAGGACGTCCAAAGACGTCCTGTTCAGTGCTGAAAGGGAACTAACTTGTGAGTTAAAGTCCCTGTAATTTTAAACGATTGGCATGTTGGCGGTAGAGCGCAACTGGGTCAGGTGAAAATAGGCTGCGTAGGCCAAAGATCATATTCACTTCATCTAAGTGGTTGTGATTGTAGTCATCACGGATTACTTGTCCGATGTGGGTGCTACAGCGTCCAACCAAACCGTCATTGTCACGATTTCCATAGGCCAAAGGGGCAAGCTGACTAATCACTGTATCTAGTACATCTAATACATTTGTGGTTTGCGCTGTACCTGTCCATGAGTAGTAATACACGCCATTGTCGACTTTGGCACCCGATTGATTGCAGTTCGCAGCCAGTGCTGCGGTTGGAAATTTTGCATTAAATTCAGCAGAACCTTTTTCACTGATTGCGGTAAGTGATGCATCAACACTGTTGGGTAGACTCGAGTTGCCTTCAGCCCAAGTAATAATCGGTGCTAAGAGTTGATCGCCAAGGACCCCAAAGACTGAGTTAATAGTTTTATTCGCTTGGATTTTATCTGCGACTAGAGAGCCACGATAAGTGCCTGCAACCCCAGTCACCGAAGCCACATATTCAGGTTTGATCGCTGCAATGTAGCGAGTTGTCGGTCCACCATGTGAATGACCAATGAGGTTCACTTTGGGTTGGCCGGTCAGAGCAAGAACTTCTTCGACTTGAGAGAGCAATTGCTCACCACGGACTTCTGTCGACTCTAGCGGTGAAACTTGGGCAGCAAAGGTATTGGCCCCATTACGAGCTAAATCTGGCAAAATTTGATAAAAATAATCCATGCCAAAGCTGTCAAAACCAATGCGAGTAAACCCGAACATACCATGGGTAAACACAATCGGATATTTGGTCTTGGCATAGTTTGCCGAGCTGTTGGCGGTGACATGTTGGAGTCCTGCTGCAGCTTGGGATTGTGTGCTGGCGATCGCTGCTGATACAGCCATAATTGCGCATAAAAGAGCTTGTGGTTTTTTCATCATTTCATCCTGAAATTGAGGTTGTTTTTAAATTGTTGTTTGCAGTTATTCTGCGAAAGGTAATTTTCCACCTTGATCATGCACAGATTCAAAGGTACTGACGCGGAGCTGATCTTCCTTCGATTTAAAATGTTGATTACGGAGTTGCTGCACCGCTTGTTGTTTCGCACTGTCACTCATATTGCTTTTCACAATGCTGTCACGCTCTGTGAGGTATTGATTTACGCTAGATTTCCAAGAGCTGCGCTGGCTGTCTAGATTTTCAAGGCGCTGAGTAGCTTCTGGACCCACTAAATTTAACCGCATTTGATGGATTTCTTCGCTTGAACCACCACGTGCTTTAATGTCTGCTGTGAGTTTGCGTAAATCTTCAAGTTTATTGATTTGTTCCAGATTTTCTTTCCAATCTTCTGGAAGTTCATCAAACAGGGCTTTTAGTTTTTTGGCTTTTTCTGATTCAGACAGTTTTTTGTCATTTACTACTTCCATCCGTTTCAGCGTGTATTCGTGATAAGTATTTTCCTTGCCAAATAAACCTTCAATTTCATAATCAGAAAAGAACTGTTTTCTTAAATTCTGGGTGCTGCTGTAGATCGAGCGATAGTATTGTGGTGATTCTTTGTCGTCGCTTGGTGGCTGTAAATGACCTAACTGTTCACGATATTTCATATAACGATCCCACAAATCATAAATTTGGGACAGCGCAGGTTCTTTATGACCTTGTGCAATGTAGGCTTTAAAATCCTTTTTAATTTGATCTATCGACTTTTCACCATACTGAGTAATGAAATATTCAAAGCAATTCCGTGTTTGTTCATTCACGATCAAACGGTTTGAACCATCCATACTGATTTGACAGTTAACTTCCGTGTCTTGTTGACTTGGACTGAGCAGCGAAGAACCGCTTGTTGCTTGAGCCGTAGCGGTTTCGCCCTGAGCTAAAGGCGTATTTTGTTGTTGAATCGATTGATCTGAAGGATCATTTTGTGATGCTTTTGGCGCAAGCCAATATATGAATACAGCAACTGCGATAACGACCAAGGCTATGATGAGCCAAAGTTTATTTTTTTGCATATCCCAATGCACCTTTATTCCGTTTTTAATTGTTCTAGAGTTCTAAATGCGAACTCAATATGACATAAAATGCAGATAAAAACATAGAAAAGTTGTAAACGCTTAGCATGGATTGATACCATGGCGCAGTTCTCTTTTTGCCCTATTTTAGTCATGAAAAAAGCTTCTCCTAAGATTCAGCGTCGTCCTGTACATGGTGTATTTTTATTAAATAAGCCTTTGGGCATTAGCTCGAATGCTGCATTACAAAAAGTGCGTTGGTTGTATCGAGCACAAAAAGCAGGACATACAGGTGCGCTAGATCCATTAGCCTCAGGTTTATTACCAATTTGCTTAGGTGAAGCAACAAAGTTTTCGCATTTTTTATTGGATTCGACTAAACGTTATAAAACCACCGTCTTTTTAGGACACAGTACCACGACGGGTGATGTGGAAGGTGAAATACTATTAGAGCAAGCTGTTCCAACATTGACTGAAGAAATTATTCAAAATGTCTTGGCGCAATTTGTAGGGGATATTCAACAAATTCCACCGATGTATTCTGCGCTGAAAAAAGAAGGTCGCCCGCTGTACGAGTTGGCGCGTAAAGGCATAGAAATAGAGCGTGAAGCACGTCCAATTTCGATTTATGCCATCGAGTTATTATCATTTAATGAGAATAGTATTACACTCGACATCACCTGTTCCAAAGGCACATATATTCGTGTTTTAGGCGAAGATATTGCCAAAGCATTGGGTACTTTTGGACATTTAACCTATCTACACCGTATTCAAACGGGTCATTTTGATCTTAACCCAAGCTTTACCATTGAATATTTAGAGAGTCTGACTGAAGCTGAGCGTGAAGCATTATTGCTGCCGGTGTATTCACCTGTCGATCATTTCTGCAAAGTGCAAGCGCCGGAAGGTCGAGCTGAATATTTTAGTCGTGGAATGGAAAGTAATATTGAGCATGCTGCGGAAGCGCAGGTTTTGGTATTTGATGGGGAACGTTGCTTAGGTCTAGCGGAAATTACCGATCGTAAGCGCTTAGTACCAAAACGTGTATTAAATCTTGAATAGTCATTAACAGCCACTGAAGCCAAATTATGGAAATTGAAATCATCTTAAGCCTGCTATTTTTTGCATTTTTTGCTGGTGCAATTGATGCAGCTGTTGGCGGTGGCGGACTGATTCAAATTCCTGCCATTATGAATGCCATGCCGCACTTATCTCCAGCGACTGTATTTGGCACCAATAAGTTGTCTTCGATCTTTGGTACGGCTTCGGCGTCCTATTCTTTTTTACGCCAAGTCAAACTCCGTTGGAAATTACTTGCGGTCATTGCAAGCTGTGCATTTGTTGCCTCCTTTGTGGGAGCAGCCTGTGTATCAATGATTCCAAAAGAAGTCTTACGTCCTTTCGTTTTGGTCATGTTGATCGTGATTGCGATTTATACCTTTGCCAAAAAACAATTTGGTCAGGTGCATGTACGCCAAGAACTGACTCCTAAAATCCTCGGTTTTGCCGCTATTGGTAGTCTGGTGATTGGCTTTTATGACGGCATCTTTGGACCTGGCACTGGCAGTTTCTTTATTTTCTTTTTTATTCGTTATCTACAAGCAGACTTTTTACATGCCTCTGCTTTGTCAAAAGTCGCCAACTTAACCACCAACCTTGCAGCACTGAGTTTTTTTGCGCCCACTGGCCATGTGTTATTTGCGATAGGCTTAATGATGGCTGTAGCAAATATTTTAGGCTCGATCGTTGGTGTACGTGCGGCAATTAAATACGGTAGTGGCTTTATTCGAATTCTATTTTTGATTTTGGTGAGTATTTTGATTTTACGGTTGGGTTATCAAACCTTTACGGGACAAGCTTAAAACAAATCTTAACAGAGCGTTGCTGAATTCTGTCGCTGAAATGATTAGTATGAAAATAAGCGACTCGTTTGAGTTGTGGATAATAATTAAATTTCATAATACACAATTAGCTAAGCATCAGAGGTCATCACTACAATGAATATATTTGAAGCTTTACGCCAAAGTCATGAAAAGCAACGTGAACTTGCTGAAAAACTCATTCAAACATCAGGGGATACACCTGAGCGTCGAGATTTATTTGAGCTGCTCAAAAATGAGTTATTTGCTCATGCTGTTGGCGAAGATCGTTATTTTTACATCCCGTTAATGATGACTGATTCAGGCTTAAACATCACCCGTCATGCATTGGCGGAACATCATGAGATGGATGAATTATTAGAGCAACTGACGGAAACTGAATTTAGTAATCCAGGTTGGTTGGCAATTGCGAAAAAGTTATCTGAAACGGTACATCATCATTTGCAGGAAGAAGAGCACGGCTTTTTTCAGCAAGCAGGTAAAATCTTAGATGAAAAACAAAAGGAAAGTTTAGCCAAACAATATTTGGCGGAATATAAGAAATACAAGAAAGCAGATAAAGACAGTTTGACGGGCTAAACGCAAGTGAAGCCTGAAGACGAATGCAAAATCAAAAAAAAGACGGCAGAGGCCGTCTTTTTGTTTCAACTATAAATATAAAAATTTAGTCTGATACGCTGCTCGGAGTATTGCGAGAGGAACGTAAAGTCACCCCGACGGACGCCAACATAATGCAGACTAAGGCCACCCATTGCCACGTCCCAATATTTTCGCCAAGCAGAACCATACCTGTAATGGCAGCTAATGCAGGCGACAAACTCGATAAAGTCCCATAACTAAGTTTACTGAGAATTTTTAACGCTTTTAAATCCAGTGCATAAGGTATGGCCGTGGCTAAAATCGCAATTAATAAGGCTTTCGGCCAATATTGGGTATCGAGTAGGGCGGGTGCATTGTTATATAGTCCAATCGGGAGCAAGGTCAGTGCGGACAGTGTGATGGCAATCGTTAGCGCATGCATACCAATATTTTGGTGTACGACTTTTTGCCCGAAATAAATATAGAATGCCCAACATAGCCCCGCAGTTAAGGCACAAGCTGCTCCAAATATTGAGAAATTACCACTTTGAGCTTGCCCCCAAGGTACCATCAACGCAATCCCTAAGATCGCCAAAAACACCCAAATATAGTCACTACGATTTTTAATCGACAGCAGTGCCAAACCTAGCGGCCCAATAAACTCGAGTCCTACGGCAATGCCTTGAGGGAGTTTGCCCAGTGACATATAGAACAAGACATTCATGAGGCACAGTGCTGCGCTATAGCAGAGCAGATCACGCCATTTTAAAAACGACAGTCGTTTTAAAATGTGCCATGAACGAAACATTAAGCAGATAATAATTGAAGCAAAACAGAGTCGTAAAATGGTCACACTGAGTGGATCAAGCACCAAAAATAATTGCTTGGCGAATGATGCACTGATCTGATAGGAGATCATGGAAAGTACCATGAAAACGACTGCTAATAATTGTGAGTTTGGCATGCGGCACGCTGTGGTGGGGGGAACAAAGTACCCCAATTTTTAATTCTGCTCAGTATAGCGGTTAATATTGAATTATTGATGACTTTTCAGAGGCAGAAATGCAATTTGCAGGTTTTGAATTTAAAAAAATTGAATATAAAAAATCGTCTTTAAATCGCCACCATTTTTAAATTCAAAATAAAAAATGGAGATATTTTCAAAAGATTAAGGCGGTTTGAATTTAAATTGATTTGGCCTTTTGCGTGGTATAAGTACAGCCAATCGAAGCACTGATTATCACTGCCAATGCCAACCATTGTGTCCATAACAATTGTTCATGCAAAAAGATAAAACCCGAGAGAGCGGCAACAGCGGGTTCCAAACTCATGAGTGTACCGAAACTCAGCGCAGTCATGTTACGTAGCGCAATCATTTCTAGAGTAAAAGGTAAAGCACTGGCTAGGGTCGCAAGTGCAATAAAATACAGTAGACTACTTGGCTCAAACGCCTGTGCCGGCATACCTGCAAAGAGTGCGATGGGCATCAAAACACACATGCCGACGAACATGCCTAAGCAAACGGTATGATTGCCTGAGACCCCTGACGGTTTTTGACCAGCCACGATATAGAGTGCCCAACACGCACCTGCCCCGAGGGCAAGTAAGATCCCAATTGGGTCAAGCCGTTGTGCAGCTTGGTCAAAAGGAAAAAGTAGGATAAGGCCTAAAATAGCCAGTCCGACCCAAATAAAATCAAATTTTCGGCGTGCAGCAAATAGTGCGACACTGAGCGGACCTATAAATTCAAAAGACACGGCAATGCCGAGAGGCAGGCGATCAATCGACAAGTAAAATAATACATTCATCCCTGCTAAGGCACAGCCATAGCTGAGGATAGACGACCATTTGACTTGTTTAAAATTGATCTGCCAAACTTTAAAAATGATCGCCAAGATTAATGCACCGAGCAGTAAACGCATCGCGGACACGGTCAGGATGGGAAACTGACCAAACAGGTACTTGGCGAAAGAACCGCTGCTTTGCATGCTGATCATGGCAATAAGCAAGATCAGCGGTGCTTGGACAGCCGGTGCAACTTTAAAATTTGGCATAAACTAAATTTGTTTCGATGACTCGAAGAGCGGGAGAGTGGCACTAGCCAGATTTTAAAAGTTTATAACAATAAAAAAACCACAGCCCGAAGGCTGTGGCTTCAGTGTCTAATGTGCTTAGAACAATACGCGAACTCGGATCGTACCTTCAACTTCGTGAAGTGTATCCAAAGCTTCTTTAGAAGCAGTTGCGTCAACGTCCATCACTAAGTAACCCACATCACCTTTAGTCATTAAAGACTGACCAGAGATGTTGATACCGTGTTCAGCAAACAAGTTGTTGATTTTTGAAAGCACGCCTGGCACGTTTTTGTGGATATGAAGTAAACGGTGTTTGCCTTCAGTCAACGGTAACGCGATTTCTGGGAAGTTCACTGCAGATAAAGTCATACCTTTATCAGAGTAAGCAACGAATTTTTCAGCAACTTCAAGACCGATGTTCGCTTGCGCTTCCATGGTTGAACCACCCACGTGAGGAGTCAAAATCACGTTGTCTAAGCCACGAAGTGGAGAAACGAATTCTTCACCGTTTGCTTTAGGTTCTTTAGGGAATACGTCTACAGCCGCACCAGCAATATGACCAGATTTGATTGCATCAGCAAGATCTTCAATGATTACACATGTACCACGTGCAGCATTGAGGAAGATTGCGCCTTCTTTCATTTGAGCAAATTGATCTTTGCCGAAGAAGTTGCGAGTTGATGGAACGTCTGGAACGTGTAGAGATACGACGTCTGCATTGGCAAGAAGTTCACCCATAGAACCGACTTGACGTGCATTACCCATTGGAAGTTTAGTTACGGCATCGTAATAAATCACGTGCATACCTAAACTTTCAGCAAGTACAGAAAGTTGCGAGCCAATCGAACCGTAACCAACAATACCTAAAGTTTTACCACGAGTTTCAAATGAACCGACTGCAGACTTGTTCCAACCACCACGGTGAGTTGAAGCAGATTTTGCAGGAACACCACGAAGTAATAGAATCGCTTCAGCAAGTACTAGTTCAGCAACTGAACGCGTATTTGAGTATGGTGCGTTAAATACTGGAATACCACGAATCATGGCAGCATTTAAGTTCACTTGGTTTGTACCGATACAGAAACAACCCACAGCAATCAGTTTGTTCGCCGCTTCAAAAACTTCTTCAGTTAATTGAGTACGTGAACGAATACCAATGAAGTGAGCATCTTTAACCGCTTCTTTCAACGCTTCACCCTCAAGCGCAGTTTTACGGTAGTCAATGTTGGTGTATCCAGCAGCATTTAGAGTGTCGATTGCGTTTTGGTGAACGCCTTCTAACAACAAGAAACGAATTTTATCTTTAGGTAAAGAAAGATGTTGGCTCATTACGGCTCCGCTACAAAGGCCAAATTTAGTGCGCATATAATAGCATAGGAAGTCGCCTGATATACATTTCCTTTATGACCGACGTCATGGCTATTTTGCCGAATGATGAGTCAATTTTTTTAGATTTGGTCTAATTAACTTGGTCATATTCCTCGTGACATTTTGAAATCACGTTTTTCTTTGGGTTTTGTCAAAAAAAGCCCAGTTATAGCTTATAATGGTGCCGCTCAAAATCATCATGACCAATTCCCTGACATTTTGATGCGCTCTGTTTCAGGCTTTTTCCCTTGAAATATGCGTTACCGCAGTTTTGACTGAATGAAGTCTGGACCTTTAAAAAAACTTGTTTACTTCTTGCAAGGTCTGAAAACGATGAATGCTCCAGTCGCTTTAACCCCAGAGTTATTGACCCAATTGACCGCTATTGTTGGCGAAAGCCGAATTAAAACCGATGCGGATAGTCTCCAAAATTGGGGTCGTGACCATACTAAGCACTTCGATCCAAACCCGTCGGTCGTCGTTTTCCCTTCAAGCACAGAGCAAGTTCAACAAATTGTTAAGCTGGCAAACCAATTTAATGTCGCGATTACCCCAAGTGGCGGTCGTACAGGTTTATCAGCAGGTGCTGTGGCTGCTAACGGTGAAATCGTGGTGAGCATGGACAAGATGAATCAAATCTTGGAATTCTTCCCAGCTGACCGTATGGTTCGCGTACAAGCAGGTGTAGTGACTGAACAACTTCAGAACTATGCTGAAGAACAAGGCATGTACTACCCAGTTGATTTTGCATCTTCAGGTTCATCACAAATTGGCGGTAACATCGGTACCAATGCCGGCGGTATTAAAGTGATTAAATACGGCATGACTCGTAACTGGGTGTTGGGCATGACTGTGGTTACTGGTAAAGGTGACATCCTGCGCTTGAATAAAGGCATGATCAAAAACGCGACGGGTTATGCACTTCAACACTTATTTATTGGTGGTGAAGGTACTTTAGGCCTCGTGACGGAAGCTGAAATCAAACTTGAACGCCAACCCCATGACTTACAAGTATTGGTTCTCGGTGTGCCTGATTTTGATGCGATTATGCCTGTTCTACATGCCTTCCAAAAGAAAATCGACCTGACTGCATTTGAGTTCTTTGGTGAACTTGCAATGCAAAAAGTATTGGACAATGGCCATGTACAACGTCCGTTTGAAACACCATGTTTGTTCTATGTTTTACTTGAGTTTGAAGCACCATTTGAACCGATCATGGATGCAGCAATGGAAATCTTTGAACATTGCATGGAACAAGGTTGGGTACTGGATGGCGTAATGAGCCAAAGCTTAGACCAAGTACATAACTTATGGCGTTTACGTGAAGACATTTCTGAGTCAATCGCACCGTTCACTCCATACAAAAATGACATCTCAGTTCTGATTACACATGTGCCTGCATTTATTAAAGAAATTGATGCAATTGTGGAAGCGAATTACCCAGACTTTGAAATTTGCTGGTTCGGTCATATTGGTGACGGTAACTTGCACTTAAATATTTTGAAACCTGCGGATTTAAGTAAAGATGAATTCTTTGCAAAATGCCAAGTGGTAAACAAATACGTATTTGAAACTGTGAAAAAATATGACGGTTCAATTTCAGCAGAACATGGCGTGGGTATGACCAAAAAGCCTTACCTCGATTACACACGTTCAGCAGAAGAAATCGAATATATGAAAGCATTGAAAAAAGTATTCGATCCAAATGCGATTATGAACCCAGGTAAATTGTTCGATCTTTAATTTTTTAAAGACTTACTAGAACGCATCTTCGGATGCGTTTTTTTATGGCTATAAAACGCCTTTTTTGCCGTGCATGGATAAGAGACAGCACGTTGATTTTGTGGAATGGACTACTTCTTTTACATTGCTTAAATAGTGTTTTGGACAAATGTTCGGCATGATAGGACTGAATAATAAATTTGAGTTGCTTCTATGTATCGTTTAATTGCTGTGTCTGCATTGTGTGTGGGGATGTTGGCGGGTTGTGCGACAACGCAGAAAATTGTGTCTAAAGTCGGTTCTTCTGCAACGCCACTCGATCAGGTGTTAAAAGAACGTCCTGATTTGCGTAAAGAACTGTCGACTGTGGAAATTCGTCAGTATTTTAACCGTGTTGAGTCGCCAAATGCGGGGCAGGTGAAAGTGACTGAAACGGGTTTAATGGATGATTCGGTGAAATCAATTCGTACTATTTATAGTTTTAGATTGGTGGATGGTGACTGGCAGCGTGTAAATACGCAGAAGGAATATCAGTGCCAACGTGGTAAAAATACCAAGACTTTCCAATCGGCGAAGTGTCCTTAATAAATCTTTGATTTATGGTTGAAATTTAGGCGGGAATGCCTCATAAAAAGCGTATCTGTAGATGCGCTTTTTTATTGGGGTAAATAAGAACAATGAATATTTTAATAGTCGGAAACGGTTTTGATTTGTCGCATTATTTGCCGACGAAGTATGACCATTTTATGGTGGCAATGGATGCCATAGAAAACTGGGATATTAAGAAAGGTAATATGGGATTTGATGATCTTTTTGAAAAAGATTATTGGCATAAAGATGCAGAAACGGGTGAAGAGTGGCAAAACAGTTTTTTTCAGCATACAAAAGCAATGTATAAAACTGATGAAATAGAAATTTCAATTGATCAAATTAAAGTGTTGAAAGAGCAACTTAAGGATAATGTGTGGTATCAGTATTTTTCAGACCATGTAAGAGAAGTGAAAACATGGATTGATTTTGAAACTAAAATTAATGAAGCTTTAAAAGTTGTAGAAAAATTTATTGTAAGTTTAAATCTAAAGTTAGAGGAATCTGGAATTTTTTCTCATGAAATTTGTTTTTCTGGCAACAAGGAAGAAAGACAAATATTTTTAACTAGAGAACAATGTAACGTATTAGAAAAATTAAATATCTTAAATTCTGGTTATTTTATAGATCAAGAGGATTATGATGAGAATGGACATTATATTGTGTCAATAGATATTGGAGATCCCGATCAAGGTAGTTTGCGATTTTATATTAATGATCAATATATTCAGCAATATTCAGGTTATGGAAAAGTAAATAATGATAAGTTGCTGAATTATTTGCAAGAAAATGTGGAAAAATTTATCGGTATATTTAATTTATATCTTGAACTGATAGTCAGTAAATTATCATTTATTAATCCTTTTTCTATTGAAAATAAAGATTGGGTTTATCCTGATAAAATATATTCTTTTAATTATACTGATACCTTTCAACGTATTCATGATTCGGTAGATGTTGAATACCTACATGGAAGTCATGGAGAGGATCAAAATATTGTTTTAGGCGTTTCTGATTTAGACGATGACGCACTTAAAAAGCTAAAAGCTTATGGTTTTACTAAATATCATCAAAAACTTTTTAAAGATACAGATTATCTATTTTTAGATGAGTACAAGAATAAAATATTATCTAATAGACAAAGCCAGATCGATTTATACGAACAACTTAAAGGAGAAAATAGAAGTGCTTATAGAAATGTTTTGAATAATAGAATTAGAAACAGTGAGACTATGCTAGATTTAAATTTTTATATTTGGGGACATTCGCTAGATATTTCTGATAAGGATTACATTATTGATTTATTTAGCTTAAATGATGATATGGACCGAAATGTCCGAGTAATAATTTTTTATTTTGATAAGCAAGCAAAATTTTCACTACTCAATAATCTACTCGCCATTTTAGGTAAAGACAAAGTAGAACAATGGATGAAAAATAAATGGCTAGAGTTTAAGCCTAATCCCGAAGTGAAATTCGAAGTTGGCGCAAACTTAGAAGAAGCATCCTAAAACTGTGACACTGAAATCCATTTAGCCTATCGAATCAGCTATCTCTAGTAAGCTAAGATCAAACGATCCTAAATAAACCTAAAACAATATGAAAACCCTCGCTTTTATTCACGTCAATGATTCAGGTTCACCCGTTGGTGACTTTGCCCCAGTCACTTCAGTATTTTCCCATTATGAGTTGGGCAATACCGTTTCGCCTTTTTTATTGCTCGACCATTTAGGGCCTGGGGTGCTGAAACCAACCCAACTGAAAAAAGGCGTGCTGGAACATCCACATCGAGGATTTGAAACCGTCACCTTAGTGTTTAAAGGTGAACTTGAACATCATGATACGACTGGCGGCGGTGGTGTCATTTGTGAGGGCGATGTGCAGTGGATGACTGCTGCTTCAGGCATACAACACGAAGAAGTCTTTAGCCAAGCCTTTGCACAGCGGGGCGGAGCATTTGAAATCTTGCAACTTTGGGTCAATTTACCTGCTAAAGATAAAATGAATCCTGCACGCTATCAGAGTTTAGCCAAAGCCAGTATTCCTATTGTGAATTTAGCCCAAGATGCTGGTTATGTAAGGGTGATTGCAGGGCAATATTTAACAGCCCATGGCCCTGCAGAGACACATACACCCATGCAAGTATTTGATGTCTTTGTCAGTGCCAATCAAAGTATCACACTACCTGCACAAGAAGGGGATACCACGCTGGTATATTTACGCTCAGGCAAACTGAAATTTACTGAAACAGATGAACAGTTAAATGCACAGCATATGGCAGTTATGTCGAGCCAAGGTGAAAATGTCGAATTGACGGCAGTCGAAGATAGCCACATGTTGTATTTATCAGCGCAGCCTTTAAATGAGCCCATTTATGGGCGAGGCTATTTTGTGATGAATCATTTTGCAGAAGTCATGCAAGCCTATGAGGACCTAAAACAAGGTCGCTTTATCCAAAAAGCAAGCAATGAAAAACCATAAAAGCGCTAGTATAAAAAGACCAATACAATGCCAGCAAACACTGTTAAAATAGTCGGACTCAAACCGACAGATCGGTTCGTTGAAGTTCATTTTATCTCTATCTAGCGTCTTGTGAATACGACGCACATATGGCGGATACGCCGCAAATTCATTTTTAAAATTAATATTACAGTGCTCGTCATTGGGCTGAAGTGTCTCTCCCTATTTGTCATTTCAAGCTCGACAGCACATATTTGATATGTAGATAACAATGCAAAACGTACAAACCACAAAATTAAGTCGTGCCACCTTAATGTTTCCCTTGGCACTGGTTTTATTTGAATTTTCTGTCTATATCGGCAACGACTTAGTCCAACCCGCCATGCTTGCGATTACCCAAGAGTTTGGTGTGAGTAGTGCATGGGCACCCTCGTCGATGTCATTTTACTTATTGGGAGGTGCTTGTGTCGCTGCAATATTAGGGCCATTGTCAGACCGATTAGGCCGTAAAAAAGTCCTATTGGGTGGTGTAGCGTTCTTTAGCTTATGCTGTTTAGCGATATTGCTCACACATAATATCGAAAGCTTTTTAACTTTGCGTTTTTTACAAGGTTTTGGCTTGTCGGTTATTTCAGCCGTGGGCTATGCCGCTGTTCAGGAAACTTTTGAAGAGCGAGATGCCATCAAAGTCATGGCGATCATGGCCAATATTTCACTACTGGCGCCACTGATCGGACCCGTCCTCGGTGCCTTTATGATTGATCACGTGTCATGGCATTGGGGCTTTATTGGAATCGCATTTCTATCTTTTTTGAGTTGGTTTGGTTTAAAAGCCAAGATGCCGACTCAGCACATCAGCATTCCAAAGCAACCGGTGGGCTATATTATCGATGACTTTAAACAGGTGTTAAAAAATAAACGCTTTTTGGCACTGACACTGGGCCTACCGATGGTGGCAATGCCACTGATGCTCTGGATTGCGCTATCTCCAGTCATATTGGTGGAGCAGCTTGGACTGAGTAGTATGCAATACGGCATGGCACAGTTTCCCGTTTTGGGCGGTCTGATCCTCGGTAATATTGTCCTGATTAAAATCATCGACAAACTGCCATTAGGTCAGTCTGTGATGATCGGGCTACCTTTGATGTTACTCGGAACGAGCCTCGTGGTGATTGGGACGATGACTGAAAGTTATTTTCTGACCTTTCTCATTCTCGGCATGAGTTTGGTCAGTTTTGGTGAAGGGATTAGCTTTTCTGTGCTCTATCGTTTTGCCTTAATGTCGTCTGAAATGTCGAAGGGCACAGTGGCTGCAGCAGTGTCTGTGATCATGATGCTGACGTTCTTTGCTGTGATCGAAATCGTGCGCGTGCTATATGAAAACTTTGGACTTTGGGCCTATAGTTTGGCGGGTTTTACCCTCATTATCTTGTGGTTCAGCCTACCACGCTTGGTGGTACGAGATATTATGCGACAGCGTAAATTGACGGGTGAATTTTAAATTCGAGTCAATGCCATTATAGAAAAAGCCCAATGCTGTGTAGAACAACATTGGGCTTTTTTATTTGTTGTATACCGTCTTAATTTGATGTTGCAGGTTGTTCTGCATTTTTTAATTTGCGATCGAAAATGAAAGGACCAAAAGGCAATATCGATGCAATCAGGCCCATTAGAAATACGCTGAGTGACCATTTTTGCTTTTCACAGACCACAAATAGCACCACCAAGAAGGCAATAAACAAGACGCCATGTCCCATACCGACGTATTTGACCAATATTGGATTATCCATCAGGTACTTCATTGGCATAGCAATGAACAACAATAATAAAAAGGAGATGCCTTCGAGTAGGCCCACAAAGCGTAAGGTCTTGATATTCATGCGAAGCTTAAATTCAAAGTGATTTCAGCCTTGAGTGTACCTGAAAGCACAGCAGGAACGAAGCGTTCATGTTGAAATAATTGATCCGCATATTGAATCTAAGTTGATGTATTTAAAGTTAATTCTGAGTCGTCTGCTCGGATTAACCTTCTAGATCCGTTAAGGCATCTTCAATCGAACCCTGATCAAATTCATAGTTACAGCCGAATAAAATCATCGGGCTTTTTCCAGTCATTTCAGACAGGCTCAGTTTGTGATTGATGGCATGTAGATCATCTGTTTCGGCTTCCGTACGTAGGATTTTTTCACCACGGAAAAATGGCATATCGGCAAACATCGGATGTTGTTCAATACCATATTTTTGGGCAAGTTTTTTCACATCGGCTTGGCGATAGATCGCGAATACTGCATTGGAAGACAGGCCAATTTCTTGGGTCGGCATGCCAAAAAATTCAACAGCTTGCGTATTTTTATAGATATAAATAAACGGTTGATGTGGGTCATCATGGCGTTTCCAGCCCAATTGCCCCAGAGCCTTTTCATAATCGAGCAAAGTGTCATGGTAGGTGTCGTAATCGGCCTGACATTCCAAAATACGCTTCAAATCTTGTGCTGTCGGTGCTGCAAAAACAGAAGACGCAGCTAAACATGAGGTCGCCACAATCGTAGGTAATATGAGGTGTCTAAAACCTAAACTAAGCATTTTCATCATGAGTCTCGAATGATTTTATTTAATTTCCGCCTGAATCAGCTGTGTTCGAAGCTGAATCAGTTCGGCTAATGTTTCTAATAATAAACTGATTTGCTTGAGCACCAGTTGTAGGTGATTAGACCGCATTTCTTCAGTGCTGAGTGTTTGAATTTCGAAAAGTTTTTGCTGAATTTTCTCAGGGTTGAGCGGTTTTTGCTGAATTAAGACGTCGTCTAGGGTGCTTTGACACCATTGCAGCAGTTCAAGGACTTGTTGGTCTTGTACTTGTTCACGGTGGCTCCCCAGTGCCGAAATATAACTGAGCTGACTATGGCTATAGACCAAATAGCGAAAAGCATGTTGAATCAAAGTTTGGTCGGGTTCAGGCTCGGTACTTAAACTTGAAATCATGCTCGACAACTCAGTTTGAGCATTATGGGCTGAACGACGGGCACGCCGATAAGCAATGCTATTGGTTTTCCCATGGAGATATTGCTCAACTACGGCATCAAAATAATGCAGGGTCGCAGCAGAGCTTTTTTGAATGGTCTTGGAAATATTGCGAAAGTCCCAATCTGGCCAGATGACATTGACTGCGAACCATGCAATAAAACAGCCGAGTAGGGTATCAACGATACGCGGTAAAATAACCGCATAACCTGCGCCTTTTAAATTAAAAATCAGCAAGACCATTAAGGTTGCCATGAGGGTCGCCATGGCATATTTTTTGGCACTCAGATAGAAAAAGCATACGCCAAAAATAATTGTCAGTAGCAATTGACCTTCGACACTTGGCACAAAATACAAAATAGGAATGCCAAGTAAGACCCCTAATATGGTTCCCAAAGTCCGCATTTTTAAACGACTTTTGGTCGCAAAATAGCGCATCTGACAGACAAATAAACTGGTCAATAATATCCAGTAGCCATTTTTGGCAAAGGGCAGTAGTGAAATGGCATAGCCCATCGCAAAGACAAAAGCGATGCGAACGGCATGGCGAAATAAAGCAGATTCGGGACTCAAATGCTGTTTCAATTTGAGCCATAAATCATGCCATCCATGAATATCGTCATCGAGTAAATTGAGGTTGTCGATATGCTGCTGATAGGCCTGTTGCTGTGAATGATCTAAATCCTGAACATGCGAAAAGCGTTCTTGTACACTGTCCAAATTACTCAAGATCAGCTGTAGGTTTTTCACTTCTATATTTTGCGGATTATTGGCCATCCACTCCTGCAAAGAGGCATGCAAATGTGCCAGTGCTTGTGCGGTAATGGGATCAGGCTGATAGGGCTGTCGATGCAAAATACAGTAGGCCAACTGTTGGCAAGCCTGCGCTTGTAATCGAATATTTTTTTGAAAACGGAAAATTAAATCGGTACGGCTAAAATTTTGATGAATTTGTTCATAGTGTAAATAATTCGCACTGGCCTGTTCGTGAATATCTTGTGCCAAGAAATATAAATTCAGCCAGTAGATGGTGTTTTTATTGGCTCTTGAAGCTTTTAAACGGGTGAGTAAAGAAGCTTTGGTCGTGTTTAAACTTGGGATGACATCACTGTTTTTGAGTGATAATTCATATAGTAAGTGTTCCACATTGTCGACATTATCTGGGTCAAATAAGCGTGCTTTTGCATTCAGTACTTCGGCGATTTGTAAAAAACAACGTGAAAGATTGTCCTGTACAGGTAGGGTGGGTTTAATCAAGTAAAAGAGAATCGAGGTGAAGCCATACCATAAGGCCCCTAGAACAAAGCAGCTGGGTTGAAAATACCAGGTGTCATATTCGCCCAAGCCGAACATGGTATAAATCGACAGTAAAATCGTGCCAAAAGATATCGTGGCATAGCGTTGCCCCAATGCACCAAGTAAAATAAAGCCTGCACTGGATAGCGATAGGTAGAGAATAAATAAAAATTTATAGGGATAGAGAAAATCTAAAATACTACTGACACTAAAGAAGAGTACGCAGACATAGAGCAAATTACGCAGTCGGATGCTGAGTCGGTCATCAAAGTCGGTGAGCGCGGTGGCAATCGCACCTAAGGTGACGGGCACAATAAAACTATGAAAACCGAGAAAATATAATCCGAGCGTGGTGCCACTCAAAACAATACAAATTTGCAGGCAATACATAATGATTGCACTGGATTGAAACTGTTGAAACCAAGAGAGTCGCGTGTTCACAGAGTTATGAAGTATTCGAATGATTTTGTAAATTAGACTGAGCTTTTTTCTGTGAACTGTCAATTTTTATTCAAAAGAAAAGCGGACTTAAAGTCCGCTTGTTCAAGTCTATATGCAAGGTCGATTATTGAATCACACCACAGGCAATACGGTCACCGCCACCGCCTAGAGGTTTAGGGTCGTCAGAGTAATTATCACCACCGGCATGGACCATGATGGCTAAGCCTTGTACATCCGCCAATTTCAAACGCGGTGCAATTAAATTCACTTTTGCTGTGCCATCGGTTTGAACTTGAAGGATCGGTAAGTCACCCAAGTGACCTGTTAGCGGCGTACCGTGGTGAGGTGCAGCTTTAGGGTTAAAGTGACCACCTGCAGCAAGAGCAGCACCCGCTTTTCCATCTTTTTCAGCTGGGGCACAAGAGCCTTTTTCATGAATATGGAAACCGTGTGGACCCGGAGGAAGCTGGGTTAAATTGGTATGAATAACCAAGCCAGCAGGGCTATCAACCAAGTTAATTTGACCGATGCTTTGACCAATACCTTGAGCAGTCACGGCATTGACCGTCACGGTTTTTGCATTCAGACCTGTTGAAGTCGAGGTACTCGCACAGCCTGTAAACATCAGGGCACTGACCGCAGCAAGCGCACCGAATTTAAATAGTGAAGACATGTTTGGCATCCTGTCTGTTTTTATGGAGTTTCAACCATTGAAACAGATGCGGATACAGGATGACAGATAATTTAAGTATTTGATTGTAATATTTGTTTAATGAATTCAAGCCTGAATTAAGGTTGTTCAGGCTTATCATCCATATTGTCTAAGTTATGTGCCAATGTTGCTTTGGGCATCATGACGGGTTCAATTTGGGTTTCATGCAACCATTCACGCCAAATGGCTAACAATACCGCCAAGATCACTGGCCCGATAAATAAACCGACAAGACCGAAACTGGCGATCCCACCTAAAACACCAAACATGATTAATAAGAATGGAATCTGGGTTGCCCCTGAAATCACTAAAGGACGAATCACGTTATCGGCTGTACTCACCACACAAACACCCCAAGCCATGACGCCAATGGCTTCGATGGTTTGACCTTGTGAAAATAACCACAACGACACAGCGGTATATGAAATTGGTGGTCCAAACGGAATCAGTGCCAACATGAAGGTAATGATGGTTAATAACATCGGGTTAGGCACATCGGCGACAAAATAGCTCACACCGGCAAGTAAAGCTTGGGCAATGGCGGTGAGACCGATGCCATACACTACGGCACGTGTAGTATCCGAAATAGTGGCAAGATAATGATGAATACGTGGCCCAATGACCATTTCGAGGGCTTTACTGACCTGACTTAAAATAGTTTGACCATCACGATAGAAGAAAAATAAAGACATCACGGCAAAACACAGCTTAAAGATATTTTTACTGACTTCGCCGACCAAAACTTTACCGTAGTTCAAATGCCCCTGAATCCAAATTTGTACTGATTGAATAATACTGTTTGGGTCATTGTTCAGCTCATGCAGGGTACGACTGACTTCTTTACCAATAAACGGCAGTTGGCGAATAAAATCAGGCACATTGACATGACCAGAGAAGACCTGCTTTTGTAATTCAAAATACAAGTTACGGCCTTCATGTTGTAACAAGAAGATTGCAAAAATCACCGGAAGACCCACCACGAGCACCACCAGTAAGATCATCAGCGCCGCACTTAAATTTGCACGATTGCCACAAAAACGATGCACCGATTGATACAGCGGCCAAGTCATATAAGCAATAATCGCTGCCCAAACAACGGGCACAATAAAGTATTTGAGTACGCTAAAGCTCAAAAAAATCAGAATAAAAAATAATCCGAACAATAAGACTTTTTGTAATGTAGGTGCGAACGTTGGCAATGCGTGCTCTGATTTTTTCATCATGTTGTGTTCAATCTTAACCGAAAAAAAAGCTCCCGAAAACGAGAGCTTGTTAACTTATGGTGAATATCTTTCAGGCTAGATCCTTGCAAGATTGGCCTTTATATCAGCAAAATGTGGAATGATGGGTTAAAACCACTCGGCTTCGTCTTCAATAATGGCATTGAGCACAGGTTGCCATTGTTGCTGCATGCCGAGGTACAATTTTTGCGTTTTATCAAAAACCGAAAGACCTTGCATGGCAAGTTGACCATAAGCGGTACGTTCAGAAATCCAAGCAACGGGCTGTTGTTCAACTTTATTGAAAAAATCTTGAATTTCTTTGGAATGAGCAGAATTGGGTTTGACACGATTGGCCAACAATAGGATTTGGACTTTACCTTTACGAATCCGCTTAATTTCTTGCAAATGCTTTAAAAAACGACGGGTCGAGTCAATGTCGAAGAAAGATGGTTGTAGCGGGGTAATGATGGCATGAGCTTCACTCACCAACTGATCTGCATGTTCACCCGATAACGCACCCGGTGCATCGATAATTAGATATTCAATCCCTTTCGGCACATCACCAATCGATTTTTCATGACGCCAATCTAGGCTCTGAATTGGGGCTGCAGTCTCTGGGCGCTGTTTGAGCCATTGACGTGCAGACTTTTGATTGTCAGCATCTGCCAAGGCCACTTTATAACCTTTTTGCGCAAGTGCAGAGGCTAAACTGATTGCTGTGATGGTTTTGCCACAACCACCTTTTTGATTGGCAATTAATATCGTTTTCATCGACCTAAATAGATTTTATTCTGCTCATCCCTAGCATATCATTGTTTAATGCGGGGAATATGACAAAGAACCAAAGTCTAAGTTTTTTCTATAGGTTTCGCTGTAATATATTAAAAAGATTAGGAATTTTAAATGTCTGTCTGGATGGCCATGCTCATTGGCGCGTGTATTGGGATTGTACTGACCACCTTAATTTTAAGTGGCAGTCGCAATGGAAGGATAAAGGCAGAATACGAGCAATATATTGCAGAACTAGAATTGGAACATCAGCAAGCCTTGGCCCATGCACAAAAACGCAGTGTAAATACCAGTCGTGCTGTTTTAAAAGGCAAAATGGCCGAACAAATGGCGCCGATCATGCCTGAATTTCAGTATTTACCTAGCGATGCAAAGTTTCTCGGTGACCCGATCGATTATGTGGTTTTTGATGGCTACACCGACTTTCGTGATGGTGATGGGCTCGCTGAAGACATCGAGGTGGTGCTGATTGATATTAAAAGTGGTGGCGCACGTTTGACCAAAGGGCAACAAGCGATTGCTCAAGCCATTGCCGAAGGGCGAGTGCGTTTTGAAACCATCCGAATTGACTTTGAGCACATTTAAGCTCGCGTGACTCAGCCTCAGAACCGTTGAAAAGTAATAAGGACAGAATATCCACATGGAAAAACTCTTAGCGACTGCAGCCGTTTTTGCTCTCATGCTGTGGATATGGTCTGAATATTTTCGTGCCATTCCACATTTAGAGCAAACTGGTGTGCTGAAAAATTTTCAGGTCACACCGACTCAGGCATTTGCCGGTGAATATTTGCTGTTGGATAAACGCTACTACAGTGCGAGTAGTCGTACATTACATCCGGCCGCACCGACCGTGGTGGGTGGCTTTCAAGACTTGGCGTATGTCAGCAATATTGATTTGCTACTGGGTTCAGGCGCAAATGATTTCCAGTCTTTAAAATATCATCTTGAATGGTCGCAGCAGAACCGCTGTTTTAACGTACAAGCGAAAGACGTGCCGTCGACACAAGTTGAACAGCTCAAGTCTGAATTGCAAAATGTCAGTGTGATTGCTCAATCCGAAGACGTTGCAAATCGTATTCGTCGTTTAAAATCAGGGGATCGTGTGGAGATTTTGGGTGAATGGGTGGATGTACATTCCATCAAAACAGGCAAGTCGTATAACACCTATAATGTGTTGAATAAAAAGCCCTGTCATATCCTAAAAATTAATGCCATTCGATTAATCAAAGACTAGGTATTTTTATCTAGATTTGATTGTGCTTAAACATGGCCTTGGACGCTTTAACTCAACTTCCGTGCGCGGGCGAGCAACATGCGCTGACCAATTTTTGGAATGCCTTCAGCATCAAAATACTGCGTTTCAAAACATTCAAACTGGGCATCTTCAAGCAACTTTTGCATATTACGATCCAGATGACAGCCATCTGCGACTTTCTTTTGAATGGGCGTGAGTAAATGCTGTAACTGCTTAATTTTTCGATTTTCATTGTGTGGTACATGCTCAACCAAATGAAATGTCCCTGTTGGTTTAAGGACACGGTAGATTTCTTCAAGCGCAGTTTCAATATCGGCAATGCTGCATAAGGTCCATGTACTCACGACATGATCTAGACTTTCATCTGCAAAGGGTAATTTTTCAGCACCAGCTAAAATATGCTGTACCTCAAAAGGTGCTGCATGTACACGTTCAGCAGCTAAATGAAAAATATCGGAATTGGGCTCAAGGGCAAAAACCGTATCGACATTTTGATAAAACGCTAAATTCAAACCTGTACCAAAGCCAATTTCGAGCACCTCCCCAGATACGGCTAACAGGAGTTCACGTCGTTTATCCATCAAGCTTGGTACTTGCATGACTTGATTTAAAAGATGCGGAAAAATGTGTTGTTGATAAAATTTATAAATCATAGCGGGCATTATTGTTGGCTTTTTTTAAAGTGTAAATCATGTCGTGGAGCATGAATATGGGCCAATTGACTGAATAACAGCATTTTGTTACCAAGTTCATAAGGTTTATGCAGACTGTGTGCGTAATATAGAGTTACAACTAGTGAAAACGACATTCATCAGGCTCAACCTACGCGATTTTAAGCTCATGTTCAGGTTGGGGCATTATGAATAGATGAAGTCGGCTCAATTGCAGAATTAAAATTGAGTAATGTGAAGTATTACAGGGTAAGAGGATAACGCGATGATCAAGCGAATTGCATTAAGTACTGTGCTTGCAGGCTTTTTATTGAATGTCGGTGTCCAAGCGTCTTCAGATTATAATATTGCCAAAGGCTTAGCACCTGCTGCCAAAGGCCAGTCGATTTCTACCTTGAAAGAATTTAAAGGTGATTTCCGAATTTTAGGTTCTAAAACCTATCAAACAGATGAACAAGCAAAATTTTCTCCGATCGATTATGCGGTCAGTTGGGGCTTATTTGCAGAGCCAGAAATTGCTCGTACGATTTCAGTCAATCAATATGACCGTTTCTTAAATTGGAAAATGGATCGCGTTCCTGTACCGCAAAAGCAAGCCATGATGATGGTGTCGAATATGCACATCATTCCTGCAAACCCGCAAATTGCGAAACAAATTACTCAAGTGAAACGTGGCGATCTTGTGCGTTTAAAAGGGGATTTGGTTGAGGTGAAAGACAAAGATTTGGTTTGGACTTCATCTTTGACCCCAACAGACACGGGTGATGGGGCTTGTGAGGTTTTTCGTGTAAGTTCGATTCAGTGGATTGAAAAAGTCAAAGGCTAAACTTCGATTGCATCGAGATCGTATTGAAATCGGTGTGCATTAGATTCAAGGTAAAATAATTTGATGATGAAAATGACGATAAAGAAAAAGCTTATTTTGAGTCTAATGATGGCGAGTAGTTTGGCGCTTGGTGGATGTACCAGTATGAGTTCAACTGTAGATGGGAAAACCCATGTATTTACTGAACAGCAAAGTTGTCCGACCTTGCTTGAGATGGATCGTGGACAAACTTTAGAAGTACTGTTAAACGAAAATCCAAGTACCGGATATGTATGGTCTTTGGCTGAGCAACCGAAACTTTTTAAAGTTGAAGAAGTGTTTCAATCAGCTCAACAACAAGCTGCTGCTGCAGATGCGACACCAGTGCTTGGTGCCGGTGGTCAAAAAATTTATCGTTTTACCGCATTGACTGCCGGTGAAGAATTACTACATTTGAAGCATGCACGAGCTTGGGAAAAAACCGCGATGGCTGAATGGACTTGCAGAGTTCGAGTATCTTGATTTGAACCAATGATGAAAAGATAAAAAAGCCAGTATTTATACTGGCTTTTTTATGGCAGACGAACTGATTTAAAACGTCCACGTATGTATTATTTCGCGCTCAGCGCTTGACCGTCAAATTGAATACCTTCCCAACCATTTTGCATAAATTGGCGAATGTTTTGGTGGTCAGTTGCGTCTGGTGTCGCCAAAACAGCAGCATAATGTTCAGCAAAAAGACTTAAGGTTTCAGCTTGGTTTAGACCATTCAATTGGGCAAAAGAAAATACTTTGGCACTGCCTTGGTTTTCAGTCGCTGCATTGGCTTGTTTGCCATTGGTAAAAGCAGTTGGTGTGTGGTTATAACGCGCTTCAATAAATGCAATCACATCTGAAAATTTCGCAGTCCCTGCTTGAAGTTGATCTAATAATTCCTGAGCCATAATGTCCTCTTTCAATAAAAAATACCGCAAAGTGTTGCAGACTATAGCAAGCTTTGACCCAAACATTTAACACTATTTGCGTAAATTAAATGCGTGTATATTGAAGGGCGACCTTAGGCAGTCTGTTGCCTAAATTGTAGATACCAATGATGTTGAAGTAGGACAACTATGAACTGGCTTTTGGTCGCATGTGGCGGCGCAATTGGAGCAACACTTCGCTATGCAGCAGGACTGTTATTGGCCAAGCCAACAGTACTCTTTCCATGGGCTACATGGTGGGTGAATATTTTAGGTTGCTTTTGTGCAGGTGTGTTGTTTGCATTTAGCCAAAAATATCCCGTTCTACAAAATGAAGCACGCTTATTGCTTATGGTCGGGATCTTAGGTGGCTTTACCACATTTTCCAGTTTCGGCTTAGAAACCTTTCAACTGCTCAGACAAGGGCAAAGTGGGCTGGCATTTAGTTATGCCATTTCCAGTGTGGTGATTGGTGTCATCGTATTGGGGCTGGGATATTACTTATTTCATTCGATTTTAAAAATAGATGTTTAAAACAACGCTTGAAAACCACAAAATTTCAGACATAAAAAAAAGAAGTTCAGGCTGGAGGAGGGTAACCCTGAACTTCTTTAATGTTTTAATTTTAAAAGAAAAAACTTAATCGAAACTGAACTTATTGTGAGCGTTTGAAACGCGCAAAGCGTTTATTGAAGTTCGCAATACGTCCTTCATTATTCACTTGACGTTGTTCACCTGTATAAAAAGGGTGTGATGCACTTGAAATATCGAGCGTCACATATGGATAAGTTTTGCCCTCAAACTCTTTGGTTTGATTAGTACTTAAAGTACTGCCAATCACAAAAAAGGCATTGGCATTGGTGTCATGAAAGAGCACTTCACGGTATTCGGGATGGATGTTGGCACGCATTCTTCTGTTCCTTAAATTTATTGATTAAAGAAATGTTATAACATAACAATATAAAATGCAAATATTGCCCGAAATTCATCAGGCAATCAGCGCGTCATGTTCACTTAAGCGCTAGGTGGGACCAACTCATCAAAGAGATCATTGAGATTGTCATTCACTTTCAAATGAATCAAATTCCAATAATGCCCTGAAACAGTCCGGTTCACCATCAGGGTGTCTGGCGACGGTTTAAACACATCCCAGTATTTAAGAGATGGCTTAATTAATTCTACCCCGTCATGGTGCGCTGAATTTTCAGCAAAGTCGTATTGTGTGGTCAGCGGACGCATCAGTACTTCAAGCCATTGCTCATACAACTCTGTAGGGAATTTACCGAGTTCATTGAGTGAATGTAGGGCATCCAGTTGCTGTTCCATCAGTGGAATATCGTGCTTGCGTGCAGCATTAATCAATTGCTTAAAGTGCGACACGATTTCAGGAGACAGGGTTTTCACACCGCCGTAGTCATATACGATGACTGAACCATCTTCACGAAAGGCGAAGTTGCCCGGATGCGGGTCACAGTGGAAACGTTTAAGGAAGAAAATTTCACGGCCTATGGCACGGAATAAGCGTCTTCCCAAGGCATTTCGGGTTTCTTGTGACCATGTGCTGGCAGTTTCTATACTGTCGCCAAGCTCTAGACTTAGAGTCAAAATATGACGTGAAGAATAATCTTTATAGACCTGTGGAATGATGATTTTGTCATCCAGCGCACTATGAAACGCACGGGCCACATCTAAGTTTTGCGCTTCAATTTCATAGTTCAGTTCGTTGTCTAAACTGTCCTGAATTTCACGAAATAGCTTGTCTTGTAACTTCCGATCAATTTTTAATACGCCCATCAGACGAAGTGCAAGGCGAACTTGTTTTAAGTCACTTTCACAGGCTTCTTCGACACCCGGATATTGCACTTTCACCACCACCTGCTGACCATTAGGTAACACGGCTTTATGCACCTGCCCAATGGATGCAGCGGCAAAAGGTTGTTCTTCAAAACTTTTAAAAATTTGCGCGAGGGGTTTGCCGAGTTCTTGTTCTACTTGGGCCTTAATTTCAGCAAAAGGCATGGCTGGCGCTTGGCGTTGTAATTTACTGATCGCTTTTGCGACTTCAGGTGGAAAAATGTCTTTGTACTGCGAGGCAATTTGTCCGACTTTCATCACCGCACCTTTCATTTCACCCAAAGTGTCTGCAATTTGCAGACCGATGTCCTGAAAAAGTTTACTGCGAGATGCATTTTTCTGTTCTTCATCGGCAGTGATATTGCGGATGGAATTGGAAACGGTTTTAGTAGCAATGCTTGCCGTCATACTGGCAAGTTTCATAAAGCGACGACCCGGTGTGCTAGCCGTTTTTGCCATGTGATGTTCCTCAAGATCATCATTTATTATCTAATACCGATCATAGGCGACAAAACACAAACTGCCTACTTTAAATTGTTAAGACTTTATTTCCATTGATAAAATGATGGGCAAAAATGTAAATACTGAAAATAATTCAGGCAAATTTAAGCCATGTGCTGAATGGTTTAAAATATCGCGTCGCTAGAAGAGAACTGAACGATGAAAGTGTATCGCTATTTAACCGGTAAAGATGATGTCAATTTCTGTGCCCGTGTGACCAAAGCTTTAAATGAAGGCTATGAATTGTATGGATCACCGACCATGAGTTTTAATGGGACAGATGTGATTGTCGGGCAGGCGATCGTGAAAGACGTAGAGGACGACAGCCAAGTGCCACAAGGTTTAAAAAATGCCATCGAGGCGCTTAATTAGTTGGTTTTTGCTGCTTCGCTAGATTCAGTTTTTTCCAGTTCTAAATGTGGACTGAGATATTTACTGCATTGGTTATGGTGTAAGTTTTCATTCAAGGTGATGAGGTTTTGCGTCACGATAAAATCCTGATCACCCGCAGAGGCAAACTTTTGATTGGCCTTGATGAAGTCCTGATAGGTATATGCCATACCAGACTGCTGACAACTTAACTTTAAACGTGCGGTATATGAGTCTGCTTGTTGTTCATGATAAAAGCGAAAGGCTGTCCAAAGTGCTTGATTGATGTAATCAAATTCAGGTTGTGATTGGACTTTGATGGGTGCGTAATACAAAGGAAATTCATGTCGGTTGATTGTTTGTTCAGCCTGTAGTGACATGGAGAAGCCCAAGCTCAGACAGAGACTCATCGAGCGAAATACATGGGACATGTTTATCTTCCTCTTCTTCGTGCTGTTTATTTATGGCGTTGCTATGCAGCGTGTTAATTTGCATTAATCTTCTGCATAGCCTAGCTGTCTTTTTTAAGTAACTTTTTAGATGATTTTTAAGGGCTTATCTCGCTTGAGCTAAACGTTTATTCATCATAAATAAACGTGTAAGTAGCAGTATACAGGCGACAGTCAGACCCACAATTAGGCCAATCCAAACGCCTGCAGCACCAGTCGTGGTGAAGCGTGCAAGATAGATCCCGACAGGGAAAGCAATGATCCAATACGCGATCATGGTGATCCACATCGGCCCTTTAGTGTCTTGCATGCCGCGTAAACACCCTGCGGCACTGACTTGCCATGCGTCCATCAACTGATAGGCAATCGCGAACAAGACCAAATATACTGCAAGCTGAGTCACATCATAGTCATTGGTATAGAGTGACACAATTTCATTACGTAAAAGCCAAAGCAGCAACATGGTAATCAGGGCAAATACCGTCCCTGTCAACATACCGACTTTCTGGACTTTTCGCATAGCCAGCCAGTTCTTTTCCCCATAATAGGTACCGACCCGAATGGTCAGCGCAATCGCTAGTGACATGGGAATCATAAACAATTGCGAGGTAATCGAAATGGCGACTTGATGCGCGGCAATGGTGACTTCGCCCAAAGGACTCAAAACAATAGCGGCTGTACTAAAAATACTGACTTCAAAGAAAATGGCTAAGCCAATGGGAAAGCCAAGTTTTAAGATACGTTTGATCCATTCACTGTTCATTTTTTCAAAAGCAGCGAAAGGTTGGGTCTTTTGATAGGCCGATCCTTTGAAAACGTACATCGCCAAAGCAAAGAACATCAACCATTGTAAAATCGCGGTGGCAAAACCACATCCTGCAGAACCCAATTCAGGGACTGGGCCTAAACCATACATAAAAATAAAGTTTAGTGGAATTAACACCAATAAAGCTAGCAGACTCAGCACAGTGACTGGTCGCGGATGCCCCAAAGCTTCTGAGTAGCCACGTAAAGCTGCGTACATGGTGACAGCAGGCATACCTAAACTAATGGCGTGTAAGAATAAACTCGCCTTCGGCAGCAATGCTTCAGGGACACCCAATAACGGTAAAAGCAGCGGCATGGCTTGTAAGACTAATGCGGCAATGATCCCTAAAAATAATGCGACCCATAACGACTGACGGGCGATGGTGGCAATTTTTTCAGGCGTGCGAGCACCATTGGCTTCGGCCACCAATGGGGTGGTTGCAATCATAATGCCGCTGAACAGCAGCATGACCGGTATCCATAAACCGACCCCGACCGCAATGGCTGCAAGGTCATTGGCGGACATGTGTCCAGCCATGATGGTATCAATGAGACCAAATCCCGCTTGCGCAAACTGCGTGATCAATATCGGGATCATTAAATGAAACAGTTGTTTTAATTCATACTTGCTGCTTGTTACAGCCGTGACAGTAGACACAGAATGTACTCATTTCTTGTGAGGTGCTTAGGAATGAGGTCTTAGCGTTGGAAAGTGAGAAGCACACCAATAAAAATCACCACGCCACCCAATAAGCGTTGCCAGTTAATCGGGGTTTTTTCAGTGCCGAGCAAGCCAAACTGGTCAAATACCATCGACATTAAGATCTGTCCAAAAATAATCAGACCGGAGAGGGATAAAAAACCCAGTTTCGGTGCGGTATAAATACTGATACTGATGGCATAAACACCCAAACATCCCCCCAGCCATAAATACCAAGGGATTTGAGCAAAACTTGCAAAGTCCGGTTTTTCGGCCGATTGAAAAAACACCATAAAGGCGAGGACTATTGTACCAACCAAAAAAGAAAAAAGGGCAGCTTGCAGCGGTGAATATAAATATTCACGCAATTGGCTGTTGATCGCTGTTTGAATGGTCATGGCGATACCAACACCCATCGCGAGCGGCAGTAAGTACAATAAATGGCTGCTTATTTTCATCTTCTAATCATCTAATTCTTCTTAAATTTATTAGTCTACTGTATTGTGGATGAGATTTCATAAGCGCTCTGATGCAGTCATGTTAAAATGCGCTTACTTCTTTTGTTCCTTTTGAGCATTTTCCTTGGTTGAATTAAATCCTGCAGTTGTTCCGTTATCTTTATACATTCACATGCCGTGGTGTGTGCGCAAATGTCCATACTGTGACTTTAATTCGCATGCAGTGCCGAATGGTGAATTGTCTTTAGACTTAGAACAAGAATATTTACAGGCGTTGGTTGAAGACTTTAAAACGCAAGTCGATTTTGCTCAGGGTCGCCTGATTCATAGTGTATTTATTGGTGGGGGTACACCATCGCTCATTTCATCCAAAGGCTATCAAGGGTTATTTGCTCAACTCAAAGCGTTAGTGCCATTTGAAGCGGACTGTGAAATTACCTTGGAAGCCAATCCGGGCACGGTTGAGCACGATCCTTTTGCCGGTTATTTAGATGCAGGGATTAATCGTCTATCTATCGGTGTGCAAAGTTTTAATACCGACCAGCTGAAAAAACTGGGCCGGATTCATTCGAATGATGATGCGATTTCTGCCATTCAGCATGCAAAAGAGGCAGGTTTTGAACGGATAAATGTCGACTTGATGCATGGCCTGCCTGAACAAACGCTTGAGCAAGCACTGTTGGATTTAAAACTTGCTGTTGAAAATGGCGCAACGCATGTGTCGTGGTATCAGTTGACCATTGAACCTAATACGGTTTTCTTCCGCACAAAACCGATTTTACCTGTCGATGATGTGCTTGAAGATATTCAAGAACAGGGCGAAGCCTATTTAACAGCGCAAGGCTTTATCAATTATGAAGTATCGGCATGGCGTAAAGAAAAGCCGTCGGCACATAATTTAAATTATTGGCAGTTTGGCGATTATTTGGCGATTGGCGCAGGCGCACATGGTAAAGTGACCATGCCAGACGGGGTGTATCGTTTCCAAAAAACCCGATTGCCGAAAGACTATTTAGCCAAAGTACCTGCTGAACATCTTCAGTTTAAGCGCATCGAAGCAGCCGACATGCCTTTTGAATTTATGATGAATGTACTTCGTTTAAATCATGGGGTGGAAGCCAAGCTATATAGTGAGCGTACAGGGGAAAGTTTAGCGCCAATTTCTGAATTATTGGCTTCTTTACGTGAGCGCCAATTGATGGTGAATGATCCTGCGCGTTTGTCTTGTACCGAGCAGGGGCATATCTTTTTAAACTCAGTATTGGAAGAATTCCTGTAATGAAAGCTATGTCAAACTTGTTTTAAAATTTGAGCGACAAGTAATTTTTCATATTTGGAATGTAATTTGCAGAATGTGTATGAAATTATTCAGTTGATAATTGAATTTACATGGCATAAAGGAACTTCAGAAAATGAAATATATTTTAACTGCGACGTTATTAACTATAGCTTTGGTGGGTTGCACCGATAAAAAAGCACCATCAGAACAAAATGTTGCAACAGAGGCAACGGCCACAACTGCACAAACAAACGATGTTGCAGTAGCTCAAGATGAGCAAGTGATTCACTTTACAGGGCCACAAGATCTTAGCCTTGAGTTAAAAACCAAAGATAATTTTGAAACCGCACAATTGACTGATAATTCTGATCGTGTGTATGAATTGAAACGAGCAGTTTCAGGAAGTGGTGTACGACTTGCCAACGACCAAGGTGTTTCAATTCACTTTAAGAACTTTAATGGTGTGAATGAAGGCACAGTTGAGTTGGTAAAAGATAAACCCATAGAGATTAAAGAATTTATTGCTGATAAAGCAAAGTAAATATTAAAAAAAGACCGCATGAGCGGTCTTTTTTTAATTTAGCTTAACGATGTTTCGGTGGCATTGGCGGTAATTTATGCTGCGAAACAGGTTTGTGTTGATTGCCTTTAAAAGCTACGGCCTTATGATTTTGTTTGGCAAATTTTGCATGAGCGTGTTGATGCTCTTTTTTCACTATTTGCGGCCCAGCAGGTTTGTGATGTGTTGTTTTAGGCGGTACAGGTTTTTTATCGAAGTGTGCAGCAGGTGGCGGATTTTTATGATCGAATGCAGGCGCTGCCATTGCAGACATTGTCGCAGTTGTTGCAATTAGACCAATCATTAATGAAGACATCAGTTTTTTCATGGTTACGCTCTTTATGAATCAATGAATTCATCATAGGGGGAGGCTATGGAGAAGATATGAAGTTGTATGAGATACAAATGTAAAGCTAAAATCATCGAGTGAAATTTAATTTAAGTATTTAATATTTATTAAATAAAATTATTTTTTTGAAAAATACAACAATATTTCTCCATATAAAGTTCATCTTTATACATTGTTATTACCTCATGAAGAAATTAAGAATGCTGCTCATTATCGCTATAGATGAAAATTAAAAGAGAAGACAAAAAGACCGCCGAAGCGGTCTTTTTATAGAGTCATTTAACTCGGTTTAAAGCTTAGTAGTCAAAGCTAAAGTGTTCAGGAGCCAAAGAAGTCATGGTCTTCGATGGGTTAACCATTGCTTCAGCGTGACCTTGTGAGCGTGGTAATAGGCGTTCAAAGTAGAAGTCTGCCACTTTGATTTTTGCTTTATAGAACTCAGGAACTTCTGCACCATTGCCTTCTGCTAATTTTTCAGAAGCTACGGCAGCTTGTTGTGCCCAGAAATAAGCCATCATCACGTAGCCAGAGAACATTAAGAAATCGACAGAAGCAGAAGATACGATGTCACGGTCTTTACGTGCTGCAAGCATGATACGAACCGTTAATGCATTCCACTGTGCGCAAAGCTTCGTTAAGTCCCACGCAAAACGACGCATGTATTTGTTACGTGCATGTTGACCACAGAACTTCAAGATTTCAGCTGTGTAGTCACGAATCACTTTACCTTTAGAGGTCAACAGAACTTTACGACCAATCAAGTCTAGTGCTTGAACACCAGTTGTGCCTTCGTAGAGAGTAGAGATACGTGAGTCACGAACAATTTGTTCCATGCCCCATTCTTTAATATAACCATGACCACCGTATACTTGCATACCATGGTTTGCAGCTTCATAACCCATTTCGGTTAAGAAACCTTTGAGAATCGGGGTGTAGAAGCCTAAGTGGTCATCATGTGCTTCAAACGCTGCTGTATCACCGCGGGTTAAAGCATCAGTCATTTTGTCCGCAATTTGAGCTGCATAGTAAATCATTGAACGGCCGCCTTCAGCGATCGCTTTTTGAGTTAAAAGCATACGACGTACGTCTGCATGGTGAATAATCGCATCGGCTACTTTTTCAGGATCTTTTTTACCTGAAAGTGCACGCATAGACATACGTTCTTTCGCGTATGGAAGTGCGCCTTGGAATGCCAATTCAGCATGTGCAATACCTTGAATTGCTGTACCAATACGTGCAGTGTTCATGAAGGTGAACATTGCATGTAGGCCTTTGTGTTTTTCACCGATCAAGTAACCAATGGCATTGTCAAAGTTCAGCACAGCTGTTGCCGAAGCACGGATCCCCATTTTGTGTTCAATCGAACCACAAGTCACTGGGTTGCGTTCGCCCACTGAACCGTCTGCTTTCACAAGGAATTTTGGAACGATGAACAATGAAATCCCTTTAGTACCTGCAGGAGCATTTGGAAGACGAGCAAGTACGATATGCACGATGTTATCTGTTAAATCATGCTCACCCGCAGAGATGAAGATTTTTGTACCAGAAATTGCATAGCTACCGTCAGCTTGAGGTTCCGCTTTGGTTTTTACCTGACCTAAGTCGGTACCGCATTGAGGTTCAGTTAAGCACATGGTGCCTGACCAAGTTCCAGCAACAAGGTTCGGTAAATATTGGTTTTTCTGTTCTTCTGAACCAAATTGTAGAATGGTGTTGATACAACCTACGCTGAGACCCGGATACATTTGGAATGACCAGTTTGCTGTACCCATCATTTCAGATTTGATGAGATTCAACGACTGTGGCAAGTTTTGACCGCCAAATTCTTCAGGGAAAGACAGACCTTGCCAGCCACCCTGTACAAATTGGTCATAGGCTTCTTTAAACCCTTTTGGTGTTTTCACATCACCATTTTCAAAATGACAGCCTTCTTCATCACCCGTTTGGTTTAAAGGTGAAAGGATGTTTTCACAAAAATCCGCTGCACCTTCTAAAATCATGTCGACAGTATCTGCATCAGCAGCTTCACCATTAGACAAAGTTTTGTAGTGTGCTGGGTAATCGAGCACTTCATTCATTAAGAAACGAATATCGTGTAAAGGCGCTTTATATGCAGGCATAGTCTTAATCCTAATATCTAAATTTTTTTGGATTATCTGTATTGATGATTTGATTATTCATAATTTTATCCAAAAAACATTGATGAATACGCCCTTAAAAAATGTCAGAAAGGCGAATTGTAATATTTAACCAACATGTGAAATGTAAACTTCTGATAGACTGGATGTTGATCTTTTGATCATTTTTTTCTTTTAATAAATCATAAAGAACTTAGGTCTTTCGTACAATTATGCGATTAAAATATATAACACTTTGTTTACTGGGTTTGAGTATTACTGGGTGTGCTCAACATGTCATAAAAACCAATTCAACGGATCAGTCTCTCGGGCAACAAGCCACTCAAGGCTTAAACGCAATGTTTGAAAATGCCAGTTATGACATGAAAGGGCAATTTTCAATTCAGACCGATATTCAGTTCGATGAAAAAAAGCCTGAAACCAAGTCAAAACCTGCGATAAGCACACAGCCAGAGCTGGATCCTAAACTTAAAAAACAACTGGATCAGTTGATTAAAACCCAAAATATTCCATTTAGCCAAAAAGAAAAGAAACAGCTCTATCAAGCGATTGCCAATGAATCGATCCCACCATCAGCGCGCTATAGCGATGAAGATGATGGCGTTTCTCCGCAATCCAAAATTGCACAATCACTACTGAATGTGTTGAATGATTTACAGTTTAGCTATAGCGGTTCAGTACATTTTAGAGAAAAACTTGCCGCCTTAACCTTACAACTGAGTTATCAAAAACCGACTTTGCAGGTGAATGCACAGTTGCCGATGATCATTGATTTTAATCAACATAAATTTTATACCAACTACTTTGCGTTCATGCCGTTTATGGTAAATCGTGAAAGCCAAAGCAGCTTGGCTTATGTGGATTTTTCAAAACATAAAGAGACGATTGCTCAGTACGATTTGAAAAAATTTGCTGACTATTTAAAACAAATGAATGCTTTGCCCTATGTCTTGGCAGAGCCGAATCAAGTGCAAAATATTGCTTTAACACGTGATGAAAAAAATGCAGGGCTGACTAAAAAAATCCGCTATGTGGGTGATCTTAATGCGCTATACACCCAGCTTGAACTTTTCGATTTTGTGAATGCCAACTATTACACCACGCAAATCAAAGGTCAGCGTAATAGTGACGCCGAGCAAGATGAATCTGTGGACGCTGCTGTGCATCAGAGTGCTTCCGAAGAGGCGATGGCTGCGGCTGAAGCGGAGGGAGGGACTGCAGTAGCGGCAGCAGCTGAGGATGAAGACTATGATGCGGCTTATGCATCTGTAGAACGTGTGAATGAGCTGCTCAATGCGAAAATGCATGGCCTGATGTATCACCAACACGAAACGCAAGAAGAACAAACGTCTTCTGCAGCTGAATCTGCTGAATACGCGATCGATACTGCAAGTGCATATGCGGAGGCGACCGCGGGTGATGACGAAGAAGCCTATAATACGGATACTGAAGTAACCGAAGCTTATGCGGCTTCAGAAGAAGATGATGAAACAGCGAACTTATCTGAGGAAGCCTGTCAGGCCTTGATGAACACCAAACAGGTGCCGATTGGTAAAGTCACATTGTGTCAGGATTATCAAGATGTTCGGGTGATACCGCTGCAAGAAGATTCTGTACCATCGGCCTCTGCTGCGGACGCATCCAATACAGATTCAGAGATTTCGGACGCTGTTGAGCAGTTAAAACCAGTATTCCAGCAATATCAAAGTGAACAACTTGTCGATGTAAAACAATTCCAGCAATTATGGCAAAAGCATCAAGCTGAAATTGCACAGGTGCTGAATACACAGGATAAATCATCTTCGAATGTCGTGATGGATGTAGGCTTAGATCACAAAGGCCGCGTCCAAGTAATGGACTATCAATTGGCCTTTAATGAGCCACGTTTAGGTCAATTAAAGCTGAAAAGTAGCAACCAAATCTTGAATTATGGCAATGCGACTAAAATTGATCGTCAAGCCATGAAACAGGCAAAATCCATTGAGGAAGTCAGTAAAGATTCACTCTTTGAAAATATGTTGAAAGGCCTGCTTGCGCCAATCACGGGAAATGATCCTCTGCTTGTTGAAGCAGAAACTGCATCGGTTGATGATGTCCGTGCTGCAAATGAAGAAATCGAACTTCCTGAATATCTCAGTACAGTTGCTTTGCAAAGTTATAAACGCCATCAATCTGAAGTGAAAGCCTATCAAGCGGCATTTGTCGTGGCATTTGCTAACTATCGCGCTCAGTATGTGCGTTATTACTCAGCCAATGATTTGAATGAAATTGCTGAAGTTTATGCATATCGATTTGTTGATGGCTTAAAAGAGCCAACAGGCAATGCGCTGAAACGTTTAAATCAATTACGTGATAAGCATGCTTTGCATCGCTATCAAGACTTTGATGACTTAGGTTCTTCAGTCAATCATTATGTGCAGTCGGGGATTGGTGAGTACAAAGCTCAGGTTGAATGGAAGCAGTTGCAAAAAACCTATAAGACTGATCAGGCGATTTTTGCACATTTATACCAACAAAACTTTTTAGCTAGCTATGAACTGGAAGGAACTGAAAAAGCACATTTGGTGAAAGCATCAAAAATCTATGCGCAAGCCTTTGCTGATGATATCAAAGGAAAATTATCAGAAGCGTCATTGCAAGGCCTAGCAGCAGAACACGAAGAGTTGTTCAGCCAATCGGCTTATTATGAGACTTATAAGGCGATACAAAAACATAAGAAGTAAGTTGGATCAAAAAAAGAACCTCAATTGAGGTTCTTTTTTTAGGTGTTTAGCCTGCTCAGAAAGTGAATTGAGCAAATCATTTTGAATTATAGAAAGTCTTTTAGATCAGGTTTAATGCCATTCCAAATAGAAAAAGATTCGATTGCTTGACCAACCAACATGCCAAAACCTTCTGAGGTTGGAACATGGCGTGCTTTGGCTTGATCCAAAAATGTCGATGGTTTGCCATAGGCCATTTCATAGGCGTGGGTGAATTGTAAAGCTTCAGGCAAAATTAGAGCATCACCCGTTAAGCTGGCCGATGTGGCATTAATCACCAGATCAAATTGACCTGCTAATTCGGCGAGGGCAATGGCTGCAAGTTCGGCATTGGGGACGGCAGTTTTTAAATCAGCGACCAATTGCTCAGCACGCGCTAAAGTACGGTTGGCAATGACGATTTTTTTGGCCCCGGCTTGTACCAGTGGGTAAATCACGCCACGTGTCGCACCACCTGCACCAATAATTAAAATATCGCTCTGTTCTAAATTCCAATCTAAGGCACGGATGGCATCAACTAGGCCTTGTCCATCGGTATTATCGCCATGGAGTACGCCATCTTGCATCCAAAGTGTATTGACCGCACCTGCAATTTTGGCACGTTCAGTAAGCACGCTACATTGTGCATAGGCTTGTTCTTTAAACGGAACAGTGACATTCATACCGATGCCACCTTCGGCAAAGAAGGATTCGACACTGTGCTGAAAACCATCGAGTGGCGCAAGTCGTTTGCTGTACTGAATGTCGAGGCCTGTTTTTTCAGCGAAGGCATGATGAAGTTCAGGTGAGCGTGATTGTTCAATCGGGTTGCCAATCACGGCAAATTGTTTGCTCATTGCACAGCGTCCATGTAGATGTGAAAGAGCAGACAATATACGCCAAATGTGATGATGGCTAAAGTTCGGGCAGTCTTAAAATCGTGAAATAAAGGCGGAAAATTAAGGATTACAAATATCTAAGACGCTTTGAATCAAGATGCTGGCAGCACTGATGACTAAACCAATCAAGGCAACCACCATGAAGCCAATAGCCAAATTGTCATTCAAAGACGTTTCGGAAAAAATATTAGTACTGATAGCGCTGATCAGCACAACAGCAAAGCTCCAAAACACCAAGGCAGTAAGACTGACTGCTTTTTTATTGAGTGTTTGATGTGTCATGTGCGTTGTACTCCGTACAAGAAAGTTACAGCCATGAGTTTATTGACACATTGTGCAATGACATAGCGTAAAGCTGTTTAAAAGATGTGTCATTGTTGAGCAATATGATTACAAAGTAAATGCTTAAAAAATTTATTTATGCATCAAGATATTACCTAGAAATATAAATACTTTAATTAAAAGGCAATGAAAAGCCCCTGATGGACAGAGGCAAATACATGTCTATCTATTTTATTTCAATATATTAAGCCAATCATGCGGTTTTAAATAAAAGTCGGTGAGCTTTTTCTCTGGAGAATTTTCTTCCCATTCAGGACGATACGACCAGCCCACCAAAGGTGGCATACTTACTAAAATGGATTCAATACGCCCACCAGTTTGTAAACCAAATAAGGTGCCACGGTCATACACTAGGTTATATTCAACGTAACGACCACGACGGTAAAGTTGGAAGTCTCGTTGTGCTTCGGTATAGGCTTTGTCTTGGTTTCTTTGGAAGATCGGTAAAATTGCCTCTAAATAACCATTACCGACGGCCTGCATATATTTGAAACAGGTTTCAAAGTCCCATTGGTTGAGATCATCAAAGAATAAACCACCCACACCACGTTGTTCATCACGGTGTTTGAGATAGAAATAGTCATCACACCATTTCTTATGTTCATCATAGAGTGTATCACTAAATGGGGCACAAAGATCATGGGCAGTTTGATGCCAAGACAAGACATCTTCATCATTTGGATAAAATGGAGTGAGGTCAAAACCACCGCCAAACCACCAAATCGGATCTTGTCCTTCTTTTTCCGCGACAAATAAACGCACATTGGCATGTGAGGTTGGGACGTTGGGGTTTTTCGGGTGAATTACCAACGACACGCCCATGGCTTGCGCTTTTGCACCTGCAATAGCGGGATGGCGTTCAGTCGCAGAGGCGGGTAATTTTGAAATATTGATGTGCGAGAACATCACACCGCCTTTTTCAATCACCGTTCCATTTTGAAGAACACGTGAGCGACCACCACCACCTTCAGGGCGTTCCCAGTCATCGATAGCAAATTCGGCACTTCCGCCACCAGCACGTTCTTGCTGTTCCAATGCGGCACAAATTCGTGCCTGTAAATCGCGAAGGAATTCATCTACACGTTGAATATCGGCTGAAGTTGGATTCTGCATGGTGACCTTTATTAAAATAATTTAAAGATAAGTGTCATCAAAACATAAATTACGTGAAAACTTAAGGCATTTTTCCCGATACTCAGCATCGGCTCTTTACTTTAAATCTGGAAATCTAGTGATTAAACCAAAAGATCATGCAAAGTTAGCAGCAATTGCTCAGACTGAAATTGGGGCTATTCCGACAAATTTGCTAGGTTGAATTCACTTCTGAAGCTCAGCACAATAATCATCAGGTAGATTTAAATTAAATCTCATTGATTGAAATGGTGCATCGATGTCTCAGCAAGCGAGTTCTTTAATTCAAAAATATAATGTACCGGGTCCACGCTATACCAGTTATCCAACCGTACCGTATTGGGAGGAAGCTGAGTTTTCATTGCAACAGTGGAAACAGGGCTTGAAGCGTTCATTTGATGAGACTAATCACAGCGAAGGCATCAGTCTGTACATCCATCTACCATTTTGTGAAAGCTTATGTACGTTTTGTGGTTGCCATAAAAAAGTCACAAAAAGACATGAGATGGAGCTGCCTTATATTCAGGCGGTGCTGAAAGAGTGGGACTTATATTGTCAGCTCTTGGTCGATCGACCAAAGATTAAAGAAATTCATTTGGGCGGGGGAACGCCTACTTTCTTTTCTCCTGAGCATCTCACCCAGTTGATTCAAGGCATTCTAGTGCATGCTGATATTGCCGATACACATGAATTTAGCTTTGAAGGGCATCCGAACAATACCACACGTGAGCATTTACAAGCTTTGTATGATGTTGGTTTTCGACGCGTAAGTTATGGAGTGCAGGATTATAATGAGAAGGTGCAAAAAGCCATTCATCGGATACAACCTTTTGAGCATGTGGAACAAGTGACACAGTGGGCACGTGATATTGGCTATACCTCTATTTCACATGATTTGGTTTTTGGTCTGCCATTTCAGGATTTAAACGATGTGTTGCATACCATTGAACAGACCAATCGTTTGATGCCAGATCGTCTAGCCTTTTATAGCTATGCACATGTGCCGTGGATTAAGGGTAATGGTCAGCGTGGTTTTAAAGATGCCGATGTCCCGAAAGATGATTTAAAGCGTCAATGCTATGAAGAAGGTAAAAAACAGCTATTGGCGCAGGGCTATCATGAAATTGGGATGGATCATTTTGCATTAACCCAAGATCCGATGTATCAAGCTTTTCAGCAGGGCAGTTTGCACCGTAATTTTATGGGCTATACCGCATCGAAAACCCAAGTAATGATTGGTCTCGGCTTATCCTCGATCAGTGACAGTTGGTACAGCTTTGCACAAAATGAAAAGAAAATTGAAGACTATTATGCACGTTTAGAGCAAAACCAAATTCCTGTTTATCGAGGTCATGTGCTGACTGAAGAAGACTTGATTATCCGTAAACATATTCTGAATTTGATGTGTACATTCCATACTTCGTGGGCAAATACAGACATGCAATTTCCAGAAATTGATGAAGTGGTTGCACAATTAACAGAAATGCAGGCGGATGAATTATTAGAGTTGGGTGATCAGAGCATCCAAATTACCGAAAAAGGCAAACCTTTTGTCCGTAATATCTGCATGGCTTTTGATTTACGATTAAAACGTCGTGTTCCTGAAAATCGTATTTTTTCGATGACGATTTGAATCTCCCCTAACCCCTCTTTAATAAAGAGGGGGAAGCCTCCCTTTTGTAAAGGGAGGTTTGGAGGGATTAATTTATGGAGAATTTAAAGGATTTTTAAAAATCGTCCTTTTGATACATATGCGACATACGATCATGTTTGGTTTTTAAATATTGTTCGTTAAAGGGATTTAAACCCACAGTCAGCGGAACGCGATCAACGACATTCACGCCTTGCTCTTGGAGCGCTTCAATTTTTAACGGGTTATTGGTAATGAGACGCACCGCAGTAATGTTGAGATGATTCAACATGATAGGACACATATCATAACGACGTGCATCGGCAGGAAGATCCAATAATAAATTGGCATCGACTGTGTCATGGCCTTGGTCTTGTAGGGCGTAAGCACGAATTTTATTGGTTAAGCCAATACCACGACCTTCTTGGCGTAAATATAAAATCACCCCTTGACCTGCTTCATTAATTAATTTTTGGGTCGCTTGAAGCTGTGGGCCACAGTCACATTTGAGTGAAGCGAAGGCATCACCGGTGAGGCATTCGGAGTGGATACGAACTAAAACAGGTTCAGTGGGAACTTGTTCTAGTCCTTTAGAGAGTGCGACGTGTTCTTCACCGGTTTCAGGATCCTGAAAAACCGTAATATTGAATTCACCAAAAGCGGTCGGTAATCTTGACGTTGCGACAAATTCTATAGGCACTGCTTAACCCGTTTATTCGATTATAAATTTGCTAAAGTATAGCGTAATGCTTGGACATTGGTAGAATTGCAACGACGAATTTATGCAGAACATTTTCTTTTTTGTATAAAGCGAACGATAATAGTTGATAAATAGGAAGATTATTCAGGATAATCTGACTCATTCAAAATCTCCCCAACGAGATCATTGCTAAAAATTACATCGCTACAAGTTTGGCTGATTGTAAGGTGATACAATTCGACGATATGATCGAGTTACCCATTTAGACCGAGCTTAGGAATTTGCCAGGCTTTAGAAGGCTTTGCCACATTATGCTGTATAAAGAAATACCATTTCAACGCCCTGTAACACCGTTGCTGGATACGATTAACCATCCTCAACAACTTCGTTTACTCGAGCGCAGCCAATTAGAGCAAGTGGCGGATGAGTTACGTCAATTTATTTTGTATGCGGCCGGACAAAGTGGTGGGCATTTTGGTGCCAATCTTGGGGTGATCGAATTAACCGTGGCATTGCATTACTGTTTTGATACGCCACGTGATCGTCTGATTTGGGATGTGGGTCATCAAGCCTACCCGCATAAAGCCTTAACAGGTCGTCGTGAACAATTAGTGACGATTCGTGCCAAAGATGGTTTGGCTGCGTTTCCTGCCCGTGAAGAATCTGAATTTGACACCTTTGGCGTAGGCCATTCATCAACAGCGATTTCTGCTGGTCTTGGGATGTCATTGGCACGTCGCTTCAAGCAAGATCCCTGTCATGTGGTTGCAATCGTGGGTGATGGCGCGATGACAGCGGGCATGGCTTTTGAAGCCATGAACGATGCGGTGGCACACAATGCTGACCTCATGGTGGTATTGAACGACAACGATATGTCGATCTCATGCAGTACTGGTGGTTTTGCTAAGCATTTGGCTGCGATTTGGGAAAGTGGTCAATCGGTGAATATTTCTGAAAATGGCGAAGCCTATATTCAACCTCATCCTGAATGGGCGTATAACTCACGCCTACATTGTGCTGCGACCGATGCTGCAGACAACCTATTTAAAGCCATTGGCTTTGACTACTTTGGTCCTTTTGATGGGCACGATGTTGAACAATTGACACATGTGTTTGAAGCCTTAAAAAAACGCAGTGGTCCACGTTTAGTGCATGTCTATACCAAAAAAGGTAAAGGCTTTGCACCTGCCGAAGCAGATCAAATCAAATACCATGCCATCAGTAAACTGAATGCACCTGCTGCAGTGGCAACTGCACCGAAATATTCAGATGTTTTTGGTCAGTGGTTATGTGATGAAGCTGCACAGGATGATCGTTTATTAGCGATTACCCCTGCGATGTGTGAAGGCTCCGGTATGGTGCAATTTGCAAAGCACTTCCCTGAGCGTTTTTTTGATGTTGCCATTGCAGAACAACATGCGGTGACCTTAGCTGCGGGTATGGCCTGCGAAGGGGTAAAACCCGTTGTTGCAATCTATTCAACCTTCTTACAACGTGGTTATGATCAACTGATTCATGACGTCGCTTTGCAAAATCTCGATGTGACATTTGGCATCGACCGTGCAGGTTTGGTTGGTGAAGATGGCCCAACGCATGCCGGTGCTTATGATTATGCCTTTATGCGTACCGTGCCGAACATGGTGGTCATGGCACCGAAAGACGAAAATGAATGTCGTCAAATGTTACATACGGCTTATTTGTATAAAGGCCCAGCGGCAGTACGTTACCCACGAGGTAATGGACTAGGTGTTGAGATTCAGCAAGAGATGACCGAGCTTGAAATTGGCCGTGGTGAAGTTCTTGCAAACTTCAATGATCAGCAAGATGCAACAATTTCGATTTTAGCATTTGGTAGCCGTGTTCAGGCAGCGGTTGAGGCGGCTGAAGTATTGGCTGAAAAACTGGATGTTGCAGTTCGTGTGCTAAATATGCGTTTTGTAAAACCATTAGATACACAGTTGATCGATCAAATCGCGGCAAGCACGCAACTATTTGTGACAGTTGAAGAGCATGCAGTGATGGCGGGTGCGGGTAGTGCGGTAAATGAATATTTAGCGCAGGCTAGTATTGTTAAACCGATGCTGAATTTAGGTTTGTCAGATGAATTTATGCATCAGGCGACACATGCTCAAATGCTACAACAAGCTGGACTAGATGCTGAAGGCATTATCACTTCTGTGACACAAAGCTGGATAAAACATAAGTCAACTGTAGTTTGCTGAATTTCTAATTTTTAGAAACATTTTTTCCCTAAAAGCCCTTATATTTGATAAGATATAAGGGCTTTTATGCATTATTCTTTATCAGTATCTTCAAATTTGTAGTGGGTGTTCAATGGAACCTATGGTGGTTATGGCTGCGCGTGCGGCTCAATTAGTTGGTCAAGAGCTTTTAAAAGCGCATCAAAATCGTCATAAACTCGATCTACAAGTCGAAGAAAAAGGAATTGATGGTCCAGTAACGCGTGTAGACCGTTATTTGGAACAATTGACCATCGATACCCTACGTAAAAGCTATAAAAATCACAGTTTCCTAGGCGAAGAGTTTGGTCTTCAAGAAGGTAAAGGTCATGACGCTGATTGGTGTTGGATCATCGACCCACTTGATGGCACATTAAACTTCGTTAATGGTGTTCCACATTTCTGTATCTCTATTGCAGTTCAACATAAAGGTGTAACTCAACACGGTGTTATTTATGACCCTGTGAAAGATGAGTTGTTCTCTGCAAGCCGTGGTCGCGGTGCGATGATGAACCAACGCCGTATTCGTGTAAATGTAAAAGACAGCTTAGAAAACACTTTCCTTTCAGTGGGTCATGCGTATCGTAAAATTCGTAATGGCGAAGTGGTTTCTTATGCGAAAAACCATTTCAACTCATTGTTAAATGTGACTGAAGCCGGTGCTCAATACCGTCGTTCAGGTTCTGCTGCTCTTGATCTAGCATATGTTGCTGCCGGTCGTTTCGATGGTTATTTCGAACTTGGTTTGAAACCTTGGGACATCGCTGCGGGTGAACTTATTGTGAAAGAAGCGGGTGGTACTGTGGTTGATGCTCGTGGTGGTAACGACTCAATGGACAATGGTCAAGTACTTGCATGTTCTATGAAAATGCTTAAACCACTTATGCAAGCTGTTGTTCCAGCTTGGGGTGAAGCTGCTAAATAATAGAACGCTTAGTTCGAGTTTATTGACAGAATAATGAAATAAAGCCCTCTTTATGAGGGCTTTATTTTTGTCTAATCGGTCAAAAATAAAGGCTTAAACACCTATAATTTAAAGCTTCTTACAAAAAACATTCTGAAGTTGACTAAAACAGGTGACATTTAAAAACTTTCTGCTATAATCGCCGCACGCACTAAATTTCGTTCATTACCTGAACATTCTCTTCTATCATTGTGTATGCGCGTTCCGGTCCAAAGAGAGGACGATATTTCGCGCCCCACCCAATCGCTAAGCGATTCCTTCAGGTTGCGGCTGTAATCATGTGTGCGTTATACACATCGTCGTTCTCGGATCGCCGCTGATTCTATATTTTCAGCGTTTTTTGCTGTGCCGCTTTTTGCCGATGTCCATCTGAATTTATATTTTTAATGGAGCACCCATTTTTGGGGTGAAATACTCTATGAGCAAAACTTTTGCTGATTTTCCTTTACATGAGTCGTTACAACTAGCATTACAAGGTCTAGGTTTTACTACTCCGACTCCAGTGCAAGAACAATCAATTCCAGCTGCATTAGAAGGTAAAGACCTTCTTGTATCAAGCCAAACTGGTTCTGGTAAAACTGCTGCATTCTTACTCCCAACTGTGAATGCTTTGGCTGGTCAAGACACTTTGATGTCTTTCAAAGAGCGCATGAAAGCGGTAACTGCACCGTCTATTCTTGTACTTTGCCCTACACGTGAATTGGCTCAACAGGTTAGCCAAGACGCAATTGCTTTAGTACGTCATATGAAAGGTGTTCGTATTGCTGCAATTATGGGTGGTATGCCTTTCGGTAAACAAATTCAACAGCTTAAAGGTGCACAAGTTGTCGTAGCGACTCCAGGTCGTTTACTTGACTTGGTTAACCGTCGTCAAATTAAACTAGACAACGTTGATGCGTTAATCGTTGACGAAGCTGACCGTATGCTTGACTTAGGTTTCTCTGAAGACCTAGAAGCGATCAGCGACTTGGCTGCTAACCGTAAACAAACATTAATGTTCTCTGCAACATTTGCGCCGCGTATCATTACACTTGCAGAACGCATGATGAATGATCCACAGCGTATTGCGATTGAAACTGGTCACTCTACAAATACTGACATTACTCAGACTCTTCATTGGACTGACGGTTTCGAACACAAGAAAAAACTTTTGACTCACTGGTTATCTGATGAGTCTGTAGATCAAGCAGTTGTATTCGCATCTACCCAAGAAGATACAGATATGTTGGCTGAAGAACTTGCAGAAGCAGGTCACTCAGTTGTCGCTCTTCATGGTGCAATGCCGCAAACTGTACGTAACCGTCGTTTACGTAGCATTCGTGAAGGTCGTGCAAAAATCTTAGTTGCGACTGACGTTGCTGCACGTGGTCTAGACGTACCAACTATTTCTCACGTAATTAACTTCGGTCTTCCAATGAAGAACGAAGACTATGTACACCGTATCGGTCGTACAGGTCGTGCGGGCCGTACTGGTAACGCGATTACTTTAGCGACTTACCGTGAACGCGGTAAAATCCGTGCTTTAGAAGACTTCTTAGACGCACGTTTAAATGTATCCGAAATTGAAGGTCTTGAGCCATCTCCACCTCCTGCACGCGGTAGCCGTGATGGCGGTCGTGGTCGTCGTGATGGCGGTCGCGGTGGTCGTGGTGGTTTCGGTGGCGGTCGTCGTTTTGAAGGTGAATCAAACTTCAAACGTCGTGAAGGCAACCGTGATGGCGAACGTCGTTCATTCGGTGGCGAAGATCGTCCACGTCGCGAATATAACAACGATCGTCCACGTCGTGAAGGTGGTTTTGAAGATCGTCCACGTCGCGAATTTAACAACGATCGTCCACGTCGTGAAGGCGGTTTCGAAGATCGTCCACGTCGCGAATTTAACAACGATCGTCCACGTCGTGAAGGCGGTTTTGAAGATCGTCCACGTCGCGAATTTAACAGCGATCGTCCACGTCGTGAAGGTGGTTTTGATCGTCGTTCTAACGATGACAACCGTGGTAACCGTGTAGATTACAAACCAGCTCGTGAAGGTTATGGCGATCGTCCAAAACGTTCATTTGGTGAAGATCGTCCACGTCGTGAATTCAACGGTGACCGTCCTCAACGTTCATTTGGTGAAGATCGTCCAAAACGTTTCGGCGATGACCGTCCAAAACGTTTCGTTGATGATAAACCGCGTGGCGAACGCACTTTCGGTGAAGACCGTCCACGTCGTAAATTCAATGACTAATTGAATTTCGAAAGAAATATCGAAAAAACCGGTGGAAACACCGGTTTTTTTTATGGATTTAAATTAGCTTTTTAATCAGAAAAATGTATACTTGATCAAACTTTATGTGTTTAATGATAATTAATATGAACGGAAACGCGTTGGCAAATATGCGTACAGTGATGATCGAGGTACTTATGCCTTATATCGGTTTGACACTCTTATTGTGTAATATCGTTTACTATATATACAATTATTTTAACTAAATTCTTCTATTGGGTTGAAAACACCCTCTATAAAATCGCATTAATAATAAAAAACAATTTACCTGATGGAATGCAGGGATATGCGCTCATGCAATGGTAACATTTTAAACTTCAATCCTTTATAGTATGCATGCTGAAAAAAATGCAGGAAAATCCTCAGCTATGAATAATCAAACGTCTTCTCAGACTCAGGCACTGATCGAAGTGAAAAACCTGAGTTTTAAGCGAGGAGAGCGCGTCATTTATGACAATGTCAGTTTAAAAATTCGTCGTGGTCAGATCACTGCAATTATGGGTCCATCTGGTACAGGTAAAACGACTTTACTCCGTTTAATTGGTGGTCAATTGACTCCCGATAATGGAGAGGTGTTGCTTGATGGGCAAAACATTGCACAAATGTCACGTCAGGAGCTCTTCACTGCGCGTGCACGTATGGGGATGTTGTTCCAGAGCGGCGCATTATTTACCGATATGTCGGTATATGAAAACGTAGCCTTTCCAATTCGTGCCCATACCAAGTTGCCAGAGCATTTGATCGCAGAAATTGTTGCGTTGAAATTAGAGTCTGTTGGTTTACGTGGTGCAGAACAAATGATGCCCTCTGAACTTTCAGGTGGTATGAATCGTCGTGTGGCTTTGGCCCGTGCAATTGCACTGGATCCTGAGTTGATCATGTATGACGAACCCTTTGCAGGGCAAGACCCGATTGTGATGGGGGTTTTAACTCGCTTGATTCGTTCGCTACGTGAAGCTTTAGATTTAACCACGATTATTGTCTCGCATGATGTGGCTGAAACATTATCAATTGCAGATTACATCTACGTCGTGGCTGAAGGGAAAGTGCAGGGCGAGGGAACACCTGAGCAGTTAAAAGCACATGCTTCGCCTTTTGTGAAGCAGTTCTTGACGGGTTCGGTAGAAGGTCCGGTCGATTATCAATTCAGTCATCAGCCCTATTTAAATCATGAGGTTCGTTCATGAATGCTATTGCCGCATTAGGTAGACGCGTCATTGAACGTGTTCGAGGAATCGGCGTAGCAACCATTATGTTGCTGCAGATTCTTTTTTCCATGCCGACTTTACTTGGCGTGAAATTGTTTATTTATCAGATGTACCGTGTTGGTGTGCTTTCATTACTGATTATTGTGGTATCTGGCTTATTTATTGGCTCGGTACTGGGTTTGCAAATGTATAGCATTCTGTCGACCTTTGGTAGTGAAGCAATGCTCGGTACCGCCGTTGCACTGACGTTACTGCGTGAACTTGCACCTGTGGTGGCGGCTTTACTCTTTGCAGGTCGTGCAGGCTCTGCTTTGACGGCTGAAATTGGTTTGATGAAAGCCACTGAGCAGTTGTCGAGTATGGAAATGATCGGGGTCGATCCATTAAAACGAGTGATCTCGCCTCGACTTTGGGCCGGTATTTTTAGCTTACCAATGTTGTCGGTGATTTTCGCTGCGGTCGGCATCATGGGCGGTAAATTGGTGGGTGTTGATTTTCTGGGTGCAGATGAAGGCTCTTATTGGAGTGGCATCGAGAACAGTGTGCAATTCTTTAAAGACGTCTTTAATGGCACCATCATCAAAAGTTTTGTTTTTGCATTAATTTGTACTTGGATTGCGGTCTATCAGGGTTATGCCTGTGTCCCAACTTCAGAAGGTATTGCAACGTCGACCACACGTACTGTCGTGTATTCTTCGTTGTGTGTTTTAGGTTCAGATTTCGTGTTGACTGCGGTCATGTTCGGAGGTATTTAATGAAATCACGTACGAGTGAACTGGCCGTCGGTTTTTTTGTCATTCTGTTTGCTATCGCTATTTTCTTCTTGGCGATGCGTGTGAGTGGTTTGGTCGGCAATAACATCGAAGACAGTTATGAATTGACCGCGACATTTGAAAATGTAAACGGGATTAAACCCCGTGCCAAAGTCACCTTAAGTGGTGTCAAAGTTGGTCAAGTGGAATCATTGAAACTCGATCCTGTGACGCGCTTAGTGACAGCACATCTGATTATGGATGGCTCATTAACCTCTTATAACGCAGAACAGTTAAAAGTAGTGCAAAAGAATGCACTCGAAGAACTGCGTTACACATCAGACTATGAAGCAGCAACACCTGCGAAACAAAAAGAAATGGAACAGCAACTGATTGCTAACATGAAATCCATCACCAATATCGATGAAGATGCTTACATTATGGTGGCAACCAATGGTTTATTGGGCGAGAAATATTTGAAAATTGTACCGGGTGGTGGTGTCAACTTCTTAAAACGTGGTGACCAAATTGGTAATACCCAAGGTACGATGGAAATCGAAGATTTGGTGTCTAAATTTGTGACCGGTGGTGCAGGGAACAAATCTGACAACACAGCAGATGCTGAACAAAAAACAGAAGCTGCTGACACAACAACGGCAGACGAACCTGCATTTGTTGAATAATTTTTAGGAGAAATTAAGTGAACACATTGTTAAAACATACGCTTACAGCAAGTATCTTATCAACTATGATGGCAGGTACAGCTTTTGCTGCTCCAAGCGAAGCACCACCTGCATTTGTAAAAAAAGTGGCTGATGGCCTCATTACACGTTTAAAAGCAGACCACGCAAAACTACAAAATAACCCTGCGGCTGTGAAAACGATTGTTCGTCAAAACTTAGACCCGTATATCGATTCACAAGCGTTCACACGTATCGTGATGGGTACTTATGCAACGAATCAATACAGCTCAGCGGCTCAACGTGCGCAGTTTGAACGTAACTTCCGTGCAACACTGATCGAAAACTATGGTTCAGCTTTTGCTAAGTTTAGTAACCAAACATATAGCATGCGTCCTTATAAAGCATCGAACAGTAAGAACCCTGTTGTAACGATTGATTTCCATAACAACGGTGAAAAAATTCCAGTCTCTTTCCAGTTGGCGGATAAAGGTTCACAATGGAAAATCCGTAATATCAACGTTTCGGGTATCGACCTAGGCTTACAATTCCGTAATCAGTTTGCGGCAACTGTAAAACGTAATGGCGGTAACATTGATAAAGCAATTGCGAACTTCAAACCTGATGCTGATGCAGCATTGGACAAGAAAAAATAAGATAGGTGATGTGTGATTAAACTTCATCAACAAGAATTGATGGTTTCAGGCAAAATCGATTACAACAATGCCGAATTGTACTATCAAGACGGCTTGAAATTGATTCAACAACAGCAAGCTTTTCCCTTAGTGGTCAATCTTGTTGAGCTTGAGCATGGCAGTACTTTGGCTTTAGCTGTTTTGGTTCGTTGGTTACGTCAAACGCCAAAAGCGCAAGGTTTACAGTTTAAAGCAGTCCCTGAAAAAATGATGAAGATTATTCAAGCCTGTCATCTTGAGCATGACTTGCAATTGATCTAAAAAAAAGCACCGTAAGGTGCTTTTTTTTATTTTAGCGGGACAAGAAACTCTCGCAAGTCTACGCAATAGGAAAGGATCAAATCCATTTCTTCCAGCGGAAGTACATCAATGGGCCAATAAAGAATGCCACGATGATTAAGCTGACCACGATAAAACTGGTTGTACCATGCGCGAAGGGCAGTACATCGGTGTTCATCCCATAGACGCTAGCTACTAACATCGGTGGCGCAAGCATACTTGGTAAAATCGAGAATCGACGAATCGTATCGTTCTGTTCGGTGTTAATGAACCCAGAAGTGGTATCCAGTAAGAATCGAACCTTTTGGAACAAGAAGGCATCATGCTCAACAAGAGAGCGCACGTCTTCACTGAGTTCTCGGATGTCGGCATCATAAATATGACTGCCCAAGGCGCGAGGACGTGATAGGAAGGTGAGAACACGACGTAAATCGATCAGACACAGCTGAGCTTTCCCGAGCATATCTTCTAAATGCGCAAGTCGGGTAATCATGTCATCTAAGTCTAAAATCATTTCACGATGACGGTTATTCAGCACTTCTGTGGAATACTTTTCTAAATCCTTGTGGATATCTTCCAAGATATCCGCAAGCTCATCGAGTTTGGCTTCTAAAAGGCCCAATAAAATCCAAGTTGGATCTTTATAGTCAATTTCATAGTCATTACGACGCGCGCGGGCACGAAAGGCACGGAAAGCCACCAGCTTTTCACCCCGTAAAGTGAATAAGCGCTCTTTATGCAAAATAAAGGCAACCGTTTGTACGGTAGCTAAGGTGCTGGCATTTTCTTCGGGTTCGCCATCGACCTGAAAATTTTTATTTTTCGTTAAAAAATAGGTGCTGATGTGCAAAATACCGTCGTCATCACGGTAGAATCGTGCACTCGACGAAATATCTTCTAATGATTTTAATGTAGGTAAATTTTGATCATAGGCATCCATAATCCATTGCTGTTCTTCCTGGGATGGGGCAATGAGATCGAGCCAGACTAAATCCTGATGTAAATCGAAGTCACCATTGATGGTGACATCTTCCAGGCTACCGCGCTCTGTGGCGTAAAAGGCTTCAAGCATGTTGTCTTTTCCCCTTACGCAGTAAGTTAAAAATGAATGGGTGTATTTTAGACAAGGATTTGCTGAAAAACACTGTTCTAATGCTTAATTTATGAAAAAATCTGTTTAAAGTTGATTTTTCCAGCATAGCGTTCCTGATCTGATGGTGATTATAAATGAAATCTATCGCAATTTTCTGTGGTTCCGCCCTTGGTAACAATCCTGCCTATTTACAGGTGGCTGAAAAAGTCGGTCGTCATTTGGCGGCACAAGGCATCACACTGGTCTATGGTGGTGGTCGTTCAGGTTTGATGGGGGTTGTGGCAGATAGTGCTTTGCATGCAGGCGGGCAAGTCATTGGGGTGATTCCAAAAGTCCTGGTCGATAAAGAATTGGCACATCCAGATTTAACCGAATTGCATGTGGTAGAAAATATGCAACAACGGAAAACTAAAATGTCTGAACTCTCGGATGGTTTTGTGGCGATTCCAGGTGGAGCAGGGACTTTAGAGGAAATTTTTGAGCAGTGGACGTGGGCTCAATTGGGCATTCATTTAAAGCCATGTGCCTTTCTCAATGTAGATGGTTTTTATGACGATTTATTGAATTTTCTAAAAACAACTGCAGAAAAAGGCTTTACCCATCCGCGTTTTATCGAAGGCTTAATTGCAGAAGATAATATTGAAACGATTGTTGAGCAGTTTCAACATTTCACTGCGCCAGAGCCGAAATGGGGCATGGTTGAACGTACAGCCTTTATCGCCGATTTGGAACAAGATTGATGAAAATTATCACTGTTGCCGCAGCCATTATTTTAAATGAACAGCATGAACTTTTAGTGGTTCGTAAAAAACACACGGCATTCTTTATGCAAGTAGGCGGCAAGTTAGAACCCCATGAAGCTCCTGAAATCACCATGCTACGTGAAATTCAGGAAGAAATTGGCTGCGCTGCGCAGATTGAGCAATTCATTGGTCGTTTTGAAACGGCCGCTGCGAACGAAGCTGATCATCTACTGGTGAGTTATGTCTATCTGGTCCAGTTGCAAGGTGAACCGAAAATTGATGCGGAAATTGCAGCAATGCAATGGGTCAGCTTGGATGATACACAAACAAAACTTGCGCCTTTAACGCGTGAGGTGGTGATTCCTTGGGTGAAGCAGCAGGCGCGATCTCTTGCTGAAAGCTAAACCGCTTTGCTTGCTCAGTTTCTTTATTAGTGGTTGATGTTTGAAACTAAGGCTGTGCCGCAGCAATGCATGCGGCATATACCTGCGTGCAATGTAGCTGATGTAACAGCGTACTTAATGCATGGATTGAACTCCCCGTGGTCACCACATCATCGATGATGAGGACTTTACGGAAACGGCGTTTTTTAGTTGGGTCGATAATAAATTGCTGTTCGATATTTTCTAGGCGTTCTAGCCGACTTAAACCTTTTTGAGCGTGCTGTGCTTGACGAATCACGGGTTGCCAAACAGGGATGCGCAATTGCTTTGCCATCATGTGTGCAACGAGCAGCATTTGGTTGTATCCACGGTCCTTGAGGCGTTCTACTGAAATAGGCATGGGGACGATGGCTTGAGCCCTAGCTAAGCGCAAGCTTAAAAGGCTTTGTGCCAGTAAATTTTGATAGTGCAATTGTTGCTCATACTTATAGCTTTGGATGATGCGATCTATTGGAAAATCATAGTGAAAGGCACAAGAGATGCTGTGTTCATGGCGATTAACCATTTGTTTAAACCAAGGCAGTTGTGCCCAGCAGTCGGTACAAAGCGAATGATGTTGTTGTCGATCGATACCACAGAGCAAGCAAGGGGAAACGCTCTGCATCCCTTTTTGGATGTAGTGTTGGATAGATTGGAGCATGTTTTTATTCTAATCATTCTTTTTTGTGTATTTTGCACAGTTTGTGGTGAAGTGCAATCACGACACCACAGAAACCTGTTCGACAAGCTTATTCGTTAAAGCCAATCTGTATTTTAGGATGATCGAACCATCATCCTAATTATACATAGGCATAACGGGGTGCTTCAGGCAGCCATCGTTTTAAAAGCGCTTGAGCCTGTGCAGGATAGTCGTTCAGGACTTGTTGAGCCACATAGTGTGCCTGATTGAGTAAATGGTCATCTCGCTCTAATTTTGCTACACGAAAGCCCATATCACCCGTTTGTTTAGTGCCGAGGAGTTCGCCGGGACCACGAATTTCCAAATCTTTTTCAGCAATCATAAAGCCATCATTGGTCTCGCGCATGATGCGTAAACGCTCTTGCCCATTTTGCGATAAGGGATTTTTATACAGCAAGGCACAGAAACTGGCTTTGGCACCACGTCCTACACGACCACGTAGCTGATGCAATTGTGAAAGCCCTAAACGCTCTGCATTTTCAATTACCATGATTGAGGCATTCGGCACGTCAACACCAACTTCAATCACTGTGGTTGCAATCAGTAATTGCAATTCATTATTTTTAAATTGCTGCATCACTGCTTGTTTTTCATCGGCCTTCATTTTGCCGTGAACAAGACCAATATTGAGGTCTGGAAAGCGTTCTTTAATTTCATTAAAAGTCGCTTCAGCGGCCTGAGCATCTAAAGTTTCTGATTGTTCAACTAAGGTACAGACCCAATAGGCTTGTTTACCTTCAGCACAATTGCTGGCAATCCGCTGTAGCACTTCTTCACGACGGTCAAGTGGAATAGTGACTGTTTGAATCGGTGTACGACCGGGTGGCAGTTCATCAATGACGGAGGTATCTAAATCGCCATAAGCCGACATGGCCAAGGTACGAGGAATAGGGGTTGCTGTCATCACCAGTTGATGCGGTGTCATGCCATTGAGACCTTTGTTTCGTAGCGCCAAACGCTGATCGACACCAAAACGGTGTTGTTCATCAATAATCACTAAACCCAATTTGGCAAATTGAACATTGTCCTGAAATAAAGCATGCGTGCCGACCACTAAATTGGCTGAACCATCTTGAATACTTTGTTCTGCCGCAGCTCGAGCCTTACCTTTTTGTTTACCGGAAAGCCAAGACACGGTCAGTCCCATAGGCTCAAACCATTTTTTGAAATTTAGATAATGTTGTTCGGCCAAAATTTCTGTCGGTGCCATCATGGCCACTTGCCAACCTTCCTCAAGAGCATGACAGGCTGCAACGCCTGCAACCAAAGTTTTACCTGCACCTACATCGCCTTGTACGAGTCGAAGCATAGGTTTGTTCTTTTTCAGATCGACCGCAATTTCTTTGGACACGCGTTTTTGTGCGCCGGTCATTTCAAATGGCAGAGTACTTAAAAGTTGTTTGGTGAAGTTTTTACTTGTAGAGAATGACGGTGCTTCGATTTGTTGAATATAAGCACGGCGGCTGAGCAAACTGACCTGATGGGCAACCAATTCTTCGAAAATTAAACGTTGCTGTGCAGGATGAGAACCTTGGCTCAGTTGCAACATATTGGCATCGACAGGGGGGTGATGAATATAGTCCAGTGCTTGTTTTAGTGCATAGCCATTGGTGAATTTTTCTGGCAGTAATTCAGGTAAGTCATCACTATATAACTGTAGTGCTTGTTTGACGTATTCACGTAGTTTGGGCTGTGTTAAGCCTTCGGTTGCAGGGTAAATCGCAGTGAGTTGGGTTTGTGGTAAAGGCGTGTGTTCAGTAATCACCTGTAGTTCAGGATGATACATTTCTAAGCCACGAGCACCAACACGGACTTCACCAAAAATCCGTAAACGATTGCCCGGTTTTACCCGATCAGTAATGCCTTTGTAGATATGGTAGAAACGTAAGGTGACTTTGCCACAATCGTCATCCAAAAGGGCGGCCATCGATTTACGCTTTCCGGGTGGAAAGTCGATACTTTTGACTGTACCTTCTAGTAAATAACTGCGACCCACGGTCAATTGGTTCATGGGGATGATCGTGCTACGATCTTCATAGTCGCGTGGCAGATGAAACAAAAGATCATCTGTCGTGAAAATATTTAGTTTTTCAAGTAAAGCAGCGGCGGCATTGCCAACCCCTTGCAATTGATGGACGGCAGCCATGTCCCCTCAACTTCGGTTTATATGATCTAAATGGATCAGTTCTGAGAATAGGTCGTTTGATGCATATTCTATTTATCGGTTATGGTAAAACATCGCAACGTGTTGCTAAACAATTATTTCAGCAAGGTCACCAAATTACCACAGTGAGTCGTAGTGTAAAAGAGGATGATTTTGCAGAACATTTAATCCAAGATGTTCACCAACTGGATTTATCGCAGGTTCAACCGATTGATGCTGTCTATGTTCTTTTGGCTCCTGCACGTCATGCTCAATTCAATGCTGTGGATGCTTATCGATACACTTATGTCGATTCTGTACAGCCGATTGTTCAAGCATTAGCAAGTCATCCAATACAACGTTTAATCGTGGTGTCGTCCACTCGTGTCTATGGTGAACATGCGGGGGAGCGCATTGATGATGACACTGTGCCACGTCCGATCGATGAGCAGGGGATGCTGTTACTCGAAATGGAGCATCGCTACTCACAAGCATTTCCTACCGAATGCGTGATTGTACGTCCATCTGGGATTTATGGCACATCGACAGCGCGAATGCGTAAACTAGCAGAAACGACTAATCGCTATCCCAATATCCATTGGTCCAATCGAATACATATCGAAGATTTGGCAAATTTTCTGTGTCATCTACTCCACGTGGAACATCCTGAAAAATCATATATTTGTACTAATAACCAACCTCAACCTTTACATGAGCGAATCTTGGATTTGCAAAGAGCTATGCATTTACCCGAATTGGTTTTAGAGAGTGAAGTAGAAACAGGTAAAAAGATTTATCCGACGCGGATGATGGAGAGTAGTTTTAGGTTAGCGCACGATTGATTGTGATGTGTAAAATTGGAGTGACGTATAAAATTTCGAGCAGCTTTGTGAGTATTAAAAGAAATTCTATAAATGAATAAGATAGGTTTTTTACAACATCTATTGTTCAAATTTTCGAATGGATCTCAAAGGCTAAGAATTAAATAATGACAAAATCATTTGCTGAACTTACTCAGAATTTACCCCATAGACCGATTTTGGAAAAAGCTTTGAGTTATTTTGAGAATTTACCAAAGATCGCGATTGATTGTGGTTGTGGTGCAGGAAATGAATCATCATTTCTACTCCGTCATCATTTTAAAGTATATGCATTTGATCCGTCTGTTGACGCTAAAAATATCTGTCTAAGTAAATTTAAAGACAATAAGAATTTTTTATTTTCTAATCAGGCCTTTGAAGACTATAGCTTTCCTAAAGCTAGTTTAATTATTGCTTTATTCAGTTTATTTTTTTGTTCTACGGATTCGCTTGAAAGTGTTTTAAAGAAAATGCAGGAATCCTTAAGTGAGCAAGGCATCTTACTCATACAACTGTTAGGGAAAGATGATGATTGGGTAAATAATTTTTCTGAAAAATTTATAGGTTTTGAACAGGAAGAGCTTAAACAATTGTTTGATGCGGACTTTGATATTATTTATATCGATGAATTTAAAGGCAATAAACCGCTAGCCAATGGAACTCCAAAATTTTGGAATGTACATACCTTAATTTTAAAAAAGAAAATATTAAATACTTTTGTATAGTCCAAAAAAAAGAGACAAGCTTTTTACAACTTGTCCCTGATTTTGCTCATCTTCTTCCGCTTTTATTGCGAAAAAATCAGAACGGTTTATTTCTTCTTACGTTTCAAGCGTTTTTTGGCTTGTTCCGCAGCCACTTTATCCAGTGCTTCTTTTAACTCTTCATCACTAAAGGTTGTAATGTGCTGCAACATTTGCAGGGTCACATCATCCAAAACGAGGTTGGCATATTGCGCAACATTTTGGAAATTTTCATCAAACACAATGGCGTTGTTTTCATTGGTGCTGATATAACCTTGTTGTGTTAAGACTTTAATAAAGCTTTGGAACAAGGCCTTATCAAAGAACTCTGGCGAGTTAAATTCATACAACACAGATAGACGTTGACCAACCAAGTGACTGAGTTCTTCAACCTGACGTGTCGAGATATTGCCTGAACCACGTTGTGTGATTAAAGCCAAAGTCATGTAGTAACGCTCTAGACTTTGCATCACAGGTGCAGCCAAGACCACTAACTGATTGTGCTGCTCTGAGTTAGGCGCAGGGGAGATCAGGTTGCCTTCTGCATCTTCAGAAATTAGCTTGGCTTTGATCAGTACTTCTGCATACGCACAGATCTGATCTTTAATCTCTTCATCATTCCACTTGAGGAATAACTCAGCTTTTAAGAACGGATACAGTGTACGAATGACATTAATCAAATCACCACGGCGAATAGAACCATTATGTTCAACCAAAGCGGCAATGAGTGATGGCAAAATAAATGCGTGCAGGATGTTGTTACGGAAGTAGGTTAACAGCACCGCTTGATTATCAGCAATGGCAATAATATCGCCAAGGACATGATTAACACGTTTGATCAGCTTGAGTTTTAAACCATAAGCAATGATTTCTTTACCTGACAGCGGTGTCACTTGCATGCGCTCATCGTAAGGTAAGGCAGTTAAAAGATCGCGATAGGTATCTAACTGCTTAATGCAAATCTCTTCATCTAAAGTATGTTTAGATGTTGCCAATAAAATCAGTGAAAGCAATGAAACTGGGTTCACCACTGCTGCACGGTTAATATTTTCTAAAATCACGTGTGCAGAACTGTTAATGGCATCCGAAACTTCTGGCGGAATTGGATCGTCATTCTTCTCGATTTTGATGTTGCTTGCATTGTGCTGTTTCAGCATATCATCAAGGAAAACTGGCTCACCAAAGTTCAAATGAACTTTACCGAAAATACGTTCGATCTTACGCAGAGTTTTCATAATCCCAATGATCGATTCGCCTTCTTTCGGCTTACCATTCATTTCGCCAACGTAGGTCGCACCTTCCATTAAACGCTCATAACCAATATAGGTCGGTAAGAACACGATTGGTTTGGCTGGATTGCGTAAATGACCATGGACAGTCATGGCGAGCATGCCGGTCTTCGGTGGTAATAAACGACCAGTACGTGAACGCCCCCCTTCGATAAAGTATTCAAGTGGTGTATTACGCGCCAAAATACTATAGAGGTATTCTTTAAATACGGTGGTGTAGAGACCATTGCCACGGAATGAACGACGAATAAAGAACGCACCGCCACCACGTAAAATTTGCCCGACAAATGGCATGTTTAAGTTATCGCCCGCAGCAATGTACGGCACCATCAAGCCACGTTTATAGATCACATATGACAATAATAAATAGTCGATATGACTACGATGACATGGGGTGTAAATGATCTCGTAGTCTTTGGCTAGTTCACGAACGGTACTGAAGTTATGCACTTCGACGCCATCATAAAGCTGTGTCCACAGACGAGTCAGGGCTAAGTCAGCAAAACGTACTGTTGATGCAGAATAGTCAGAAACGATTTCATTTAAATAACCAATCGCACGACGTTCAGCTTCAACCATGCTGATTTTACTGCGAATGCTTTCACGACGAATCGCATCTTGCACATCCGTAGATTTGATCAGGCCATGCATTACATTACGACGGTCGGATAAATCCGGACCCAAAACCACTTCACGCTGCGCATCTAAATAATCATTCAGTGTGCTAACAATATAAGTCGCAGGTGACAAGTTTGGATGTGTAGTTTTGGCATATTCAACCAAACGACGCAAAGACTGTGGCTCATGGAATTCGAGGTACGATTGACGACCGTGCAAACCAATATTGACCAGCTGCTTCACTTTGCTTGGTGTAGACCATGTATCGGTAAATAATAATTTAAACCAAGAATCTTCTTTATCGGGTTCACGGCCCCACAGCACGGTTACAGGAACGAGCTCAACATCCGCATCAGGATTTTTTTCCAAAACCTCAATTAAACGTAATAAACGAGGTGGAAAGGCATGTGGCGGTGGATTGAGTAAGTTGTCTTCATCATGATGTTGTAAAAACACCACAGAGGCTTTTTCTGTTTGCGTACCCACAGTCATTGGGTCGAGTGCAGGGTGTAGCTTTAAACGACGGGTTTCACCATCGACAATTAAAGCATTACTCCGTGAATGATTTTGCAGAACGTAGCAGGTAATTTTCGTTGTCTGTACGCCGGTATCTGTATCGGTTTCAGTCACTACAGGTTCTACAGGGACTTCACCTAAAACATGCGGTGTTACCACAAGGTCAAGCAGTTTACTCGAAAGCTTTCGATACATCTGACCAAAGCCGCTCTTGGACATACAAACTCCTACTTTTCATGACCAAACCACAGAGATTCTGAGGGGAATCTATTCTGCGTAATTGTACTTAAAAACTGTATGTCATTTTCTGACAAATTGCATAGATATTGTAAGATTTTATCGTTAAAAAACGTATTTTTAGCAGTTATATTGCATCAGCAAGGTGACAGATCAGTCAGCGAATCTTTAGGGTTTTAGTCTGGATTTATGGCAAAATGGAAAATATATTTAAACATCTGTTGATGTTGCCTGCATTAGCTTAATCCCGAATGATAGATAGGTTTGTTATGAATGCCTTAACACAAGAGTTGGTTGATTTACTCAGTCTTGAAAAATTAGAAGAAAATATTTTTCGTGGGCAAAGCCGAAATTTGGTCGGGAAACGTGTCTTTGGCGGACAGGTTTTAGGTCAGGCGCTACGTGCGGCATCTTATACGACAGATCGACCTGCTCATTCTTTACATGCCTATTTCTTATTTGGCGGTGATATCAATGCACCAATCGTTTATGAAGTGGATCGTATTCGCGATGGACGCAGTTTTGTGAGTCGTCAGGTTCGTGCGATTCAACATGGTAAAACCATTTTTATGTGTATGGTGTCATTTGCAGAGCAAGAAGAAGGGTTGAACTACCAAGTTGCAGAGCCAGAATATCCAGCCGTCGAAGATTTAAAATCTGAAGCTGAGCTAAAACGAATGATGGTGGAGTTTGTCCCTGAAAACGTCCGTGCGTCTTTTATGCGCGACCGTCACGTAGAAATTCGCCCGATTGATCCACAAAACCCGTACCAACCGCAGCCTGCTGCGCCATCGTATGCACACTATATTCGTACCCATGATACGATTGCTGCCGATATTGATGACATCTCTTTACATCAGGCTATTGCGGCATTCTATTCAGACTTTACGCTGATGACGACTGCACTACGTCCACATGGTTTAAGTTATTTATCACCAAGTTTGCAGTGTGCGAGTATTGACCATGCCATGTATTTCCATAAGCCATTCCGTGTGGATGAGTGGATGCTTTATGACATGGATGCCACCGTCAGTGCTAGTTCACGTGGTCTAAATTTCGGTCGCATGTGGCAAAACGGTGAGTTGGTCTGTAGTACGACACAAGAAGGCTTGATCCGTTTACGCGAAATTGAAACCCAATAAGTTTTGAGCACTATGTGTTAAGTCGTAAAAGCTGAATACTGGAAAAAACCGAATCTTCTGATTCGGTTTTTTTATGTCCGTCAATTTTGGGTTATGCAACTACTCACGGAATCGAGTTATTTAAATAGGGTGCAGTACAAGTTGAATGGAGCTGAATTCGTGCTTTGCAGAAATGCAGTAGTACATGTGACAAAAAATTCCTCGATTCACAGAGGGTCACATGGCATAGTGCCTGAATAAAGGATGATAAATGCAAGGCACAATGAGCTTAAATACGCAGATTTTGATTGCCGCAATATTGGGTGTGGCATTTGGCTTTTTATTAATTCAGTTTTCAGAGACGCAGTTTTTATCCGCCAGCCTGTATGGCTTGGGGATTGCCAGTAGTATTTTTATTGGCTTGTTGAAAATGATCTTGGTTCCGCTGATCTTTAGTTCGATCGTGGTGGGGGTATCGAATTTACAGGCAGGTGGTCAGCTGAGTCGTACGTGGAAAATTACCTTAGCGTGCTGTGTCACGACCACAACTTTGGCACTGATCTTAGGTCTAGCATGTGCGCATATTTTTAAAGTTGGGCAGGGCGTGGACATCGTCATGTTCCAAGATGCAATGCAACAGCATCAGAGTCCTGACACCCTCACAGCAGGTTCATTCTTTACCAATTTTATTCAAAATACACTGATCAATCCGTTTAAAGCCTTTAGTGATGGCAATGTACTCGCTGTCGTGGTGTTTTCACTATTTCTCGGTGTGGCCTTGGTCAAAGGCGGTGAAAAGTTCCGAAGCGTGAGAAAGCTCAGTCAGCAATTTTTTGACATCATGATGATGATCATCGGTTGGGTGATGAAGCTTGCACCGATTGGTATTTTTGCATTATTGGCTAAATTGATTGCTACAGAAGATATTTCGGTGTTGAGTCGCCTCGCGGAGTTTGCTGCAGTGGTCACTGGGACGACGATTTTCCATGGGGCAGTGGTGTTGCCTCTGTTGCTATGGATTTTTGGGAAAATGAGTCCACTGACATTTTTTAGAGGAACACGAGCTGCCTTAATCACTGCTTTTGCAACCAGTTCAAGTTCAGCAACGATGCCACTGTCGATGAAATGTGCGCAGGAAAATTTAGGTGTACGTCCTCAAACGGCAGGTTTTGTGATTCCATTGGGCACGCAGTTGAATATGGATGGTACAGCGCTGTATGAAGCTGCTGCTGCGTTATTTATTGCCAACTTGATGGGCTTAGATTTAACCTTGGGTCAGCAGTTAATTGTCTGTGCAACCGCCATGATTGCGTCACTCGGCGCACCGGGCATTCCAAGTGCTGGAATGGTGACGATGATTATGGTTTTACAATCGGTTGGGCTTCCTGCAGAAGCCATTGCGATATTGCTGCCGATCGATCGTCTATTGGATACGGTACGGACTGTGGTGAACGTACAGGGCGATATGATGATTAGTGTGGTGGTTGATCGTCATACGCGAGATGTAGATGAACCAGCGTTGTTGAATTAAGCAGATAAAGAGCTAAAATGTGGGGTGTAGACGATCTCCCACAGATGCCCGTCTAAGTCTTGAAAATAGCCTGCATAACCACCGTAAAACGTGGGCTGTGCGGGCTTAATAGTTTTTGCACCTGCGCGTTGGGCTTGTTGCATGATTTGATCGACGGCTGCGGGACTGTTGACGTTATGTCCCAGAGACATTTAAGTTGGACAAAACGCTGAAGTGCTGATTCCTGTGTCATGACTAAGGCTATCTTGCGGCCAGAGTGTAAGCTTTAAACCGTGTTGTAAATAAAAAAATGCCACAGCGCTATGTTCAAATTCAGTCCCAATAATCCCCGCGCTATTAAGACCTAAACCCTCCTGATAAAACGCGAATGCAGCATGTAAATCTTTCACGGCCAGTGTAATGACGGAGATGTGAGCGTGCATGGAGATGCTCCTGAATGGCTTATTTTTATTTTAGGATGAGGCTGAGTATAAATGCATTTTAAAGAGAATAGGGAACTCGGAAGAACTGTACTTTAAACCTCGAACTTATGACGACCCTATTCATCTTAAGTTTGTTGATTGCTCAATAAAACATTGAGCGTAATGGATGTGAGCACAAAAAAAAGCAGGGCGAACCCTGCTTAATACAGATTTTAAATGGTGTTTATGCAACTTTCAGTGCGGCACGTTTTGCAGCAGGAGAGTTGTCGAGGTATGCAATCGCATCTTCCGTTTTTGCTTCATGCACAGGATCGTACCAAGGCATTAAATACCCCAATTGCTGCGACACTAACCAAAGTGGATGTGGCAATAAGCGATTGTCTTTTTGCGCGATACGCGCCCATTCACGCCAAATCCACGGTTTATATACGGCAGGTTTAATCGATGCATAGCGCGAGTCTTGCTGCATGATATGTGCTGCACCATCGACCCATAGACCAAGTACGGCTGCAATCACGATCACACTTTGATAATAGCGAGAAATATAGCCCCCACCGAGATGACGATACAAATCAAAAGCCACGGTACGATGTTCTATTTCCTCTGCACCATGCCATTTTACTAGATCGAGCATATTCGGATCAGCGCCTAGTCGTTCCCACTCTTTGTTGTATAAAGCATATTTGCCTAGTACACAGGTCATGTGTTCAACAGTTGCAATCACCCCTAAACGAAAGAGATCCCATTGATGATCCAAAGCTTTAGATACGTTGAGCCCTAGAGGTTGGTCCGCAAGCAGTTTGCCAAAGAGAAAGTCCATGATTTCGAGATTGCGTTGAATACTGATATTGCGCTGAGACAGATATTCTTTATTGGCAGAGTTATGCGCCTGAGCATGCATAGCTTCTTGGCGGATAAATGCTTTAACGTCCTCTGCTAATTTTTCATCTCTAATTTGTGGCAATACTTTGTTATACAGACGGCAAAACCAAAATTCACCTGCCGGTAAGATCATATTAATCTCATTAATAAAATAGCTGACAAAAGGTTGGTTGGGTACCCAGTCAACTTGAGTATCTAGCCACTCAAATTTCACTTTACGTGGCTTAATTTTATATTCGATTGATGATCCAAGTTTTGTGTTTCTCAAGCGGGAGAGTAATTTCATGACCTATCCTTGTTTTTATGTGATCGAGTACACATCTGATGTATTCAGTATCCAAAAAAAATCCTGCATTGTGATTAGCAATACAGGACATTTCATTATCTTCAGATGATACTTTTTGTCAGACAATCATCCTTGCGCTGACTTTAAAAATACTGGATTAGTGGTCTGAATTTTTGCCTTCAGCTTGGGGTAAATCTTCAGATGTGGTATCGAAGTCATCGAATGCTTCCGCATCTGCATCGATATCAATATCATCTTCCGATGCTTCAGGGATGCTATCAAGATCAAACTCTGTTGATTGTTCTAAGGTGAAGTTAAGACGACCCGCCATGACACTCGCTAACTCTTCTAAACCTTGCTTATTCAATGAAGAGAACGATTGGATAGAGAAGTTCAGCTTCATTTTTTTCAATGCTGCTTTCACTTCTTGTAGTGCTTTAGAGGCTGGGCCACGGTTTAGTTTATCTGATTTGGTGAGCAGTACATGTACGAACAATTTACGTGAATGTGCCCATTCCAACATCATGACGTCAAAGTGTTGTAGTGGATGACGGATATCCATCAACAGCACAAGACCTTGTAAACTTTCACGGTGTATCAGATAGTTTTCTAATTCTTTTTGCCACACGATTTTCATCGCTTCAGGTACAGCGGCATAGCCATAACCCGGTAAGTCGACCAATCGCTGATCAGGATTTCCTAGACTGAAAAAGTTGATCATTTGGGTACGACCCGGTTTTTTCGACGCACGTGCCAATTGTTTTTGGTTGGTGAGCGCATTAATGGCACTTGACTTACCCGCATTAGAGCGGCCAGCAAAGGCAATTTCATAGCCGGTATCTTCAACGCAGAGGTTGAGTTTAGGCGCACTCATTAAGAACTCAGCTTTGCGTAGCCAGTTGAGCGAGCGCACAGCATATTCAGTAATCGCAGAGTCTACTTTTTTCTCGTAAGTAATCTTTTGCTTCGGCGCATTGGCCGCTTTACTGTTTCGTGATTTTCCTCTGTGCTGATGCATAACCCAACTTCAATAACTGATTTAACAACACGCATTATAAAGGAAGTCGGGCAGGCAAGCGAATTTTGTCGCAGGCAAAGTGAAATTAGAGATTGATCATTTGAATCGGAGATTGTGTTGTAAATTTAGATGCGCTGCTTGGTTGCAAGACATCGGCAAGTTTGTACTGATCGAGACTTTGATAAAACTGTTCTAAAGCTTGGTCTAAAATGCTTTTTAAACCACACTGACTGCGCAGTACGCAGGGTGGGTCATTGCATTCAACAATCTGGTGATTACCTTGCAAAATCCGTACGATTTGACCGAGCTGAGCCTCAAGTGCTTCAGGGTTAAGGCGGATGCCGCCACCTTTGCCGCGGCTGGTGATTAACCAGTTTTGCTTTGCCATAAAATGCACAATTTTCACCAAGTGATTACGCGAAACGTGCAGGTCTTCTGCAATTTCAGCAATGTTATAAGGCACATCACGAGGACGTGCGATATAGAGCAAAATGCGTAATGCATAATCGGTGAATTTATTGAGTTGCATGATAATACTGTGAGTCTGAGAGAAATAAATAAGGGCTAGTCTAGCATAACTAAACTAACCCTTTGTATTTCAGGTGAATAGCTTAGTTAGTGTTTTACACCACCAGTGCCGAAAGCTTCGCTGTGAATATTGCTAGCAGGAATACCACGAGCAATTAAAGCTTTCTGTTGTTCAGCCATAAATGGCATTGGACCGCAAAGGTAATAATCCGCATTGATCGGTAACAGTGCAGTATCCATGCTGCCTAAGTCTAGACGACCAGCAGCATCATAATCTTCACCTAATTTATCATTAGCATGAGGGAACTCATACGCTGTAAAAGTGCTAAGACGTGGGTATTTTGCTTCCAAATCCTGAATGTGTTTATGCATTGCATGCACTTGTTTGCTACGGCAGGCATGGATAAAGGTTACAGGTTGTGGCATGTCTAAAGTCACCAACTGATTCAGCATCGCAATCATTGGTGTTAGACCTACACCACCACTGATAAAGACATTGCGTTTTTGTGAATCAATCAGGAAGAAATTACCTGTTGGTGCAGACACTTCGATTTCTGAACCGATCTCCAAGCCATGCAGTGTATTTGATACCCAACCTGGAACCAAATCACCTTTCTGATCTTCACGTTTTACAGAGATACGTAAGTAGTTGTCTTGTGGGCTGGTAGACAGTGTATATTGACGTGGTTGTTTTAGACCCAGCTCATCGACCAATACACGTACAGAGATGTACTGACCTGCTTCATATTTTGGTAAATCACCACCATCAGAAGGCTCAAGGTAGAATGAGGTGATTTCATCACTTTCAGCCACTTTTTTCGCGATTTTGAAATTACGCCAACCTAACCAACTGCCTTTAGTTTGCTGATGTTGCTCATAAATCGCTTTTTCAGTGCTGATAAACAAGTCTGCCAATTGTCCATATGCTGCTGCCCAAGCTGCAATCAGTGGATCTTCCATTGAAATGCTTAATACTTCACTGATCGAGTGCAGCAAATTTTCGCCGACAATATTATAGTCTGGAGCTTGAATGTTAAGACTCACATGTTTATGCGCAATTAATTCTACAACTGGTAAAAGTACAGATGGGTCCTCAATATTTTCAGCATAAGCCAATACAGCACCCGCCAAAGCTTGTGCCTGAGCACCGCTGCGCTGATGTCCCATGTTAAAGGTTTCTTTGAGGTCAGGGTTATTGCCCAACATACGATTATAGAAGTAACCAGTCAGCGCGACACCATTTTCACGTAGAACAGGAACAGTAGCTTTTACTAGGTCAATTTGCTGCGGAGTCATAGCTGATCTCTCATGGCTGTTATTTATAAGATGTATTTAAAATACATTTTTAAATACATCCGCGCAATACATGTTTTAGTAAAAACCATAAAAAAAATATGGGATATTAAAATATCCCATAAATTCAGCATAGATAATCGTAATGGCGAATTATTTTTTACCAAACAGTGAACCTAGCAAACCGCGTACGATTTTCTGACCTGTCGACCCACCCAAGCTGCGTGCAGCACTTTTTGCAAAAGTTCCTACCGTGTCTTGAATCAGTTTTTCACGTTGTTTGGCTGAACGCTCAGCTTCTTTTTGTTGTTCGCGTGCAAGTCGTTCTTGTTCACGCGCTTGCTGTTTGGCGAGTGCATCTGCTTCTTTGGCTTGTTGTTTGGCTAACGCTTCTTGTTCTTTGGCTTCTATTTTATCTTGTTCCGCTTGGACGGCTTGTTGTTGGCGCTCCGCCACTTTATTTTGTAAAAGTTCATAGGCACTTTCACGGTCTGCTTCGGTGTCATACACGCCTGCAACAACGCTATTTGTCATGAGTGCTTTGCGTTCTTCTACAGCAATTGGGCTAAATGATGAGTAGGGTGGCATCACCCAAGCACGTTCAACGATTTGTGGTGTGCCTTGTTCATCTAAACAGCTAATTAATGCTTCACCTACAGCCAGTTCCGTAATTACTTGATCGACTTTAAACGCAGGATTAGCTCGGAAAGTATCTGCTGCCGTTTTAACTGCTTTCTGATCTTTTGGGGTAAATGCACGTAGCGCATGCTGAACGCGGTTACCCAGTTGTCCTAAAACACTCTCAGGTAGGTCAAGTGGGTTTTGCGTTACAAAGTAAATCCCAACGCCTTTAGAGCGAATCAGACGAACCACTTGCTCAATTTTTTCTTGTAAAGCAGGGCTGGCATTATCAAACAATAAATGCGCTTCATCGAAGAAGAACACTAGTTTGGGTTTATCCATATCTCCAACTTCGGGCAATTGTTCAAACAGTTCTGACAGCATCCAAAGTAAGAAAGTCGCATAGAGCTTAGGGGTATTCATTAACTTGTCGGCTGCGAGCAGGTTGATGTTGCCACGACCTTGCGCATCCGTTTGAATGAAATCCATGATATTGAGCGCAGGCTCACCAAAGAACTTGTCACCGCCTTGATCTGCCAATGCAAGCAAATTACGTTGAATTGCACCTAAGCTTGCAGGTGATAAATTGCCATATTCATTTTTAAATTCGGATGCATGTTCACTGACGTAGCTGATCATGGCTTTTAAGTCTTTAAAGTCGATGAGCAATAAGCCCTGATCATCGGCAATACGAAAGACCGCAGATAGCACACCTTCTTGCGTGTCGTTTAAATTTAGAATTCGGGCAAGGAGCAGTGGACCAATTTCAGAAATGGTGGTGCGAATGGGATGTCCTTGTTCACCAAACAAATCCCAAAACACCACAGGGGAGGCAGCAAAAGGAATGCTCTCGATATTTAAGCTTTTAATTCGTTCGTCAAACTTAGGATTGCTTTCACCTGCTTTGGCAAGGCTAGAAACATCCCCTTTGGCATCAGCTAAAAATACAGGTACACCCAGCCGAGAAAAACTTTCTGCCAACACCTTCAACGTCACCGTCTTACCAGTACCTGTGGCCCCAGCAATCAAACCATGGCGGTTTGCAAATTGTGAATGAAGCACCACATCCTGTGTGGTGTCTTGTGTTTTTTTGCCAATAATTATTGGTGTACCCATAGATGTTCCTGTATTTATTCGAGTTGCTGTTTATTTAAATGTTGTAGTGCGTTTTCTATATCTTGTATTAAATCTGCAGGATGTTCTAGTCCTATACAAAAGCGAACAAGTAAGCCAGCTTGAATGTGTGAATGTTCGAGTATACGCATATCTTTTAAGTTATATAGCATGGCTAAACTGACTGGACCACCCCAGCTAAAACCGAGCTTAAATAGTTTCAGCGCATCGCAAAAGCGGCGTACATCCTGCAAACTATATTTTTCATTAAATATCACGCTGACCAAGCCGGCACTGTTTTGTTCTGTACAAATTTCTTTCCAATACTGATGTCCTGCGGAAGCTTCATCAGCAGGATGTAAAACCTGTACAAAGGCTGGCTGCTGTTTTAGCCAATTTAATAAAGTTAAAGCACTTTGTGACTGGTGTTCATAGCGCAGGCGCATAGAAGCCAGACTGCGTTGTATTTGCGCGGCATCATCACCAGAGATGCTAATGCCTTGAATGGCGTGCGCACGAAACAGTTTGTGATGAAGCTTTTTATCTCGTGTAATTACCGAGCCCATTAAAATATCGCCACCGCCACTTGGGTATTTGGTCAAGGCATGCACACTGATATCGACACCCAGGTGCTCAGCACTAAAATCAAAAGCATTAAAGGCAAGTCCTGCGCCCCACGTATTGTCCAGTGCAGTGAGAATGTTCTGCGCTTGAGCTTTTTTGACCAAGCCGACTAAATCTGGAAACTCTAAAGTGACAGAACCCGCCGCTTCTAACCAGATAAGCTTGGCTTGCGCTGAAGGGCTAAATGAATCGACATCAATAGGGTTATAAACCTTGACCACGATGCCATAGCGGGTTTCTAAATTGCGTAAATGGTCCATATTTGGGCCATAGATATTATCTGCGACCCAAACTTCATCCCCTTGACTTAAAAAACATGAATTGACCAAATTAATTGCAGACAAACCGCTTGGTGCGAGTAAGTGATACAAGCCACCTTCAATCTGAGCAATCTGATCGCCTAGGGTAAATGTCGTGGGTGTGCCATGTGTTCCGTAGCTATAGTCATAATCATCAGTCCAATGGCGATTAAATAGCGCATCTGTATTTTCGAAAATTATAGTGGATGCACGAAACAGGGGAGGTTGAACACTATTGATGTATTGCGGTGCCTTTCTTGGTGCATGAATGAGTTCGGTTTGAGGATTCTTTTTCACGTGGCGCTCTGAAATGATCAAAATAATAATGAATGTTCAAAAGAATACGACTAAAACGCATGGATTTACGATGCTTTTGTATAGAAAATTAAGTGAAAAGCAAAGTTGGCTTCATTCTTGCAAAACCGATATCAGAGCAACAATAATAGGTTTAGCGCATGAAGTCGCATTTAAAAGTACATTATTTTCAGCATATTGCTGGCGAAGGGTTCGGCAGTTGTTATGAATTTTTAAAACAGCATCAGGCCAAAATTACGGCCACAGAATTCTTTGCATTACCTGTCGATCAAGCCTTAGATCTCGAGGCTTTGCCGCATGTTGAAGATGTAGATTTACTCATCATCATGGGTGGGGCCATGAGCGTAAATGATGAGGCAAATTTCCCATGGTTAAAAATAGAAAAACGATGGCTGCGACGCTATTTAGCACTCGGAAAACCCGCAATCGGGCTTTGCTTAGGTGGGCAATTGATTGCTAATGCTTTGGGTGGTGCGGTGAGTCGAAATGCACAACAAGAATTGGGTTGGACGACCATCCGTAAGGTCGCTAACGTACCGCATGGCTGTTTCAAACTACCGGAAGAGTTTAAAGTCATGCAGTGGCACAGTGAAACATTTGAAATTCCCAAAGGAGCGGTATTACTGGCGGAAAATGATGCATGTCGTAATCAAATGTATCAAATTGGACAAAATGTTTTGGGCTTTCAATTTCATCCTGAAATTACCCCTGAAGTACTCGATTTATTTTTGGAAAATGATGAAGAAGTGGCATATTTTTCAGGAACACATGTACAGCCAGTACATGATCTGCGGAAAAGCGAAAAAAACAAATTTATTGAGGGAAATCAAATACTAAACCAAGCAATAGAGTATGTATTAAGAAATAATGCCTGTTGATTAAAAGTTAAGCAATTGATCTTGCATAAAAAATGAAAAATATAAGAAAAACAGCAAAAGGGATTTGCTTATGCATTAAACAATAGCTATAATGGGCGACCCTTTGATGAAGGGGGTTAGCTACGAATAAAGTAGTTAACATCGTGACAGTCACGGCATCGATCGTGACCTTAGTGATATTTCACTGCTCTTGACACTTGCCTCTTTTAAAGTGGGGTGAGATGCGTCAAGGGTGATTCTTTATATATTTGGCTTGGAGTTAACTGGTATGTCTAACCAGAGAATTCGTATCCGTCTTAAGTCTTTTGATCACCGTCTAATTGATCAATCAGCTCAAGAAATCGTAGAAACAGCAAAACGTACTGGTGCACAAGTTTGTGGTCCAATCCCGATGCCTACACGTATCGAACGTTTTAACGTTTTAACATCACCACACGTTAACAAAGATGCGCGTGACCAATACGAGATCCGCACTTACAAACGTTTGATCGACATCGTTCAACCTACAGATAAAACTGTTGATGCATTGATGAAGTTAGATCTTGCAGCTGGTGTTGATGTTCAGATCGCTTTGGGTTAAGGCTTTCGGTTAATTAACGCTCTAAGTTAATTAGGCCGCTTTTTTAGAGGTTTATGCACATGGCTATTGGTTTAGTCGGTCGCAAGTGCGGTATGACACGTATCTTTACAGATGCTGGTGTTTCTGTACCTGTAACAGTGATTGAGGTTGATCCTAACCGCATCACACAAATCAAAACGCTTGAAACTGATGGTTATCAAGCGATTCAAATCACTACTGGTGAACGTCGCGAATCTCGCGTAACTAATGCTCAGAAAGGTCACTTTGCGAAAGCTGGTGTTGCTGCTGGTCGTCTAGTTCAAGAATTTCGCGCTACAGAAGCTGATCTTGAAGGTCGTGAAGTTGGCGGAACTATCGGTGTAGATGTGTTTACAGTGGGTCAAATTGTTGACGTTACTGGTACATCTAAAGGTAAAGGTTTCCAAGGTGGTGTTAAGCGTTGGAACTTCCGTACTCAAGACGCTACACATGGTAACTCTGTATCTCACCGTGTTATCGGTTCTACAGGTCAAAACCAGACTCCTGGTCGCGTGTTCAAAGGCAAAAAAATGCCTGGTCACTTAGGTGCTGAACGTGTAACTACACAGGGTCTTGAAATCGTTGCTATCGATGCAGAACGTTCAGTTCTAGTTGTTAAAGGCGCGGTTCCTGGTGCTACTGGTGGCGACGTTACTGTTCGTCCTACTATCAAGGCCTGAGGGGAAATAACGTGAATTTAAATACTGTTTCCGGCTCTGCTGTTGAGTTATCTGAAGTTGCGTTTGGTCGTGATTTTAACGAAGCTCTTGTACACCAAGTTGTTACAGCTTACTTAGCTGGTGGTCGTCAAGGTTCTAAAGCGCAAAAATCACGTGCTGACGTTTCTGGCGGTGGTAAAAAACCTTTCCGTCAAAAAGGTACTGGCCGCGCTCGTGCTGGTTCTATTCGTAGCCCAATCTGGGTTGGCGGTGGTAAAACTTTTGCTGCTCGTCCACAAGACTGGTCTCAAAAAGTAAACCGTAAAATGTATCGCGGTGCTATGCAATGCATCCTGGCTGAGCTTGTTCGTCAAGATCGCCTTGTTTTAGTTGAAGAGATTGCTGTTGCAGCTCCAAAAACTAAAGAATTGCTTGCAAAACTTAACGACTTGAATGCACCTCGTGCATTAATCGTTACAGATGCTGTTGATGAGAACTTGTATCTTGCTGCTCGCAACATTCCACACGTTGATGTGGTTGATGCTGCTGCAATCGATCCTGTTAGCTTGATCGCGTTCGATAAAGTTGTTATGTCTGTTGCTGCTGCTAAGAAAATTGAGGTAGAACTCGGATGAACAACGAACGTATCTATCAAGTCCTACAAGGACCTGTATTCTCAGAAAAAGCACAAGTTTTAGGCGAAACTGCTGGTGTTCAAGTGTTCAAAGTTGCACTAGATGCAAACAAACTTGAAATTAAAAAAGCCGTTGAGCAACTATTTGGTGTTCAAGTTGTTAAAGTTAACACAACGATCACTAAAGGTAAGACTAAACGCTTTGGTAAAACATTAGGACGTCGTTCTGATGTTAAAAAAGCATACGTCACCCTGAAAGCTGGCCAAGATGTTGAAATGGCTGACTTGGGCGATACCGCTGAAAACGCAGCGGAATAAGGACGAAAATTATGCCGATTCAAAAATGTAAGCCAACGTCTCCAGGACGTCGCTTTGTAGAGAAAGTGGTTCATAACCACCTTCACAAAGGCGCGCCATATGCTCCGTTGGTTGAAGCTAAAAAACGTACTGGCGGTCGTAATAACAACGGTCACATTACAACTCGTCACGTTGGTGGTGGTCATAAACAGCACTACCGTATCGTAGACTTCAAACGTAACAAAGACAGCATCCCAGCTGTAGTTGAGCGTATTGAATACGATCCAAACCGTACAGCTCATATTGCTTTATTGAAATATGCTGACGGTGAACGTCGCTATATTATTGCACCTAAAGGCCTTCGCGCTGGTGATCAAGTTCAGTCTGGTAACGATGCTCCAATCCGTCCAGGTAACTGCTTGCCACTTCGCAACATGCCTATCGGTTCTACTCTTCACAACATCGAGCTTAAAATCGGTAAAGGCGCACAATTAGTACGTTCTGCTGGTACATCTGCTCAATTGTTGGGTCGTGACGGTTCTTACGCTATCATTCGTCTTCGTTCAGGCGAAATGCGTAAAGTACACGTTGAATGCCGTGCTGTGTTAGGTGAAGTTTCTAACTCAGAAAGCAACCTTCGTTCACTTGGTAAAGCAGGTGCATCGCGCTGGCGTGGCGTTCGTCCTACCGTACGTGGTATGGCGATGAACCCAGTAGACCATCCACATGGTGGTGGTGAAGGACGTAACAAAGGTATTCAACCTGTAAGTCCATGGGGTCAAAAAGCTAAAGGGTACAAAACACGTACCAACAAGCGTACGACTAAGATGATCATTCGCGACCGTCGCGTTAAGTAACAAGTAAAGGAATCTGACAATGCCTCGTTCTCTGAAAAAAGGCCCATTCGTCGATGCGCACTTGTTCGCTAAGGTTGAAGCGGCTATCGCGGCTAATAACCGTAAGCCGATCAAAACTTGGTCGCGTCGTTCGATGATCTTACCGGATTTTGTTGGTCTAACAATTTCTGTACACAATGGCCGTAACCATGTTCCAGTGATCGTATCTGAGCATATGGTTGGTCATAAATTAGGTGAATTCGCGCCAACTCGTACCTATCGTGGTCACGGTGTTGACAAGAAGTCTAAACGTTAATAGGTGCTATGATGGAAGTAACTGCTAAATTACGCGGTGCCGCTATCTCGGCACAAAAAGCACGTTTGGTTGCAGACCTAATTCGCGGCAAATCTGTTGCGCATGCTTTGAATATCTTAAACTTCAGCAACAAAAAAGCTGCAGTTTTAGTTAAAAAAGCATTGGAATCTGCGATTGCAAACGCTGAACACAATAACAGTTTAGATGTAGACGACCTTAAAGTTTCTACGATCTACGTTGATGAAGGCATGAGCCTGAAACGTATTTTGCCACGTGCTAAAGGCCGTGCAGATCGTATTACTAAGCGTACTTGTCACATTACCGTTAAGGTAGGGGTTTGATATGGGTCAGAAGGTTCATCCAATCGGTATCCGCCTAGGTGTTGTGAAACGTCATAACGCTAACTGGTATGCGAATCCGAAACAATATGCTGAATATTTGCTAAAAGATCTTCAAGTTCGTGAGTTTTTAACTAAAAAACTTAAGAATGCGATGGTGAGCAATATTCTTATCGAACGCCCTACAGGCGCAGCTAAAGTAACTATTAGCACTGCACGTCCTGGTATCGTGATCGGTAAAAAAGGCGAAGACATTGAGAAATTACAACGCGAATTAACAGCCATTATGGGTGTTCCTGCGCAAGTAAGTATCAACGAAATCGATCGCCCAGATTTAGACGCTCGTTTAGTTGCTGAGGCAATCGCTTCTCAATTAGAAAAACGTGTAATGTTCCGTCGTGCTATGAAGCGTGCGGTTCAAAACTCTATGCGTGCTGGTGCTAAAGGTATCAAAGTAGAAGTTTCAGGCCGTCTAGGTGGTGCTGAGATTGCTCGTACTGAATGGTATCGTGAAGGTCGTGTACCTCTTCATACTCTTCGTGCTGACATCGACTATGCTACTATGCGTGCTGAGACTACTTACGGTACGATCGGCGTTAAAGTATGGATCTTCCGTGGTGAGATCTTGGGCGGCATGAAACAAGTCATGAACCCAGCTCCAGCTGAAGAACGTCCAGCTAAACGTGGCCGTGGTCGTGGTGAAGGTCAAGAGCGTCGTGGTCGTCGCAATGATCGTTCTGCTGAAAAAGGAGAATAATCCATGTTACAACCTAAACGTACTAAATTCCGTAAAGTGCAAAAAGGCCGTAACACTGGTCTAGCACATCGCGGTAGCTCAGTATCTTTTGGTACTATTGCACTTAAATCAGTTGAACGTGGTCAAATGACAGCACGTCAAATTGAAGCAGCGCGTCGTACAATCAGCCGTCGTATTAAACGTGGTGGTAAGATCTTTATCCGTGTTTTCCCAGACAAACCAATTACTGAAAAACCATTAGAAGTTCGTATGGGTAAAGGTAAAGGTTCTGTGGAATACTGGGTTTGCCAAATCAAACCAGGTAAAGTCTTGTACGAAATTGATGGTGTTAACGAAGAACTTGCTCGCGAAGCGTTTACGCTTGCTGCTGCAAAACTTCCGTTTAAAACCACTATCGTGACTCGGACGGTAATGTAATGAAAACTAATGATCTACGTGAAAAGTCGGTAGAAGAGTTGACAGCTTTGCTTGATGAGCAACAGCTTAACCAATTCCGTCTTCGTATGGCGAAAGCAACTGGTCAATTGGGTAAATCGCACGAAGTTGCGCTTACTCGTAAGACAATTGCTCGTATTAAGACCCTCCTTACCGAAAAACAGGGGAACGGACAATGAGTGAACAAACAGTTCGCACGTTAACCGGTAAAGTAGTTAGCGACAAGATGGACAAGTCTATCGTTGTTCTTATCGAACGCCGCGTTCAACACCCGTTGTATGGCAAATTAATCCGCCGTTCAACTAAATTACACGCTCATGATGAAAACAATGTTGCTAAAGTTGGCGACGTAGTAAGCATCAAAGAAAGCCGCCCAATGTCTAAAACTAAGTCTTGGACTTTAGTTGAAGTTGTTGAAGCTGCTGCTGAGTAATTAAACGTTCTTGCATCATCGGTCAATTTCGAGTACTCTTTGAGCCTTTCGAAATTGCGACCGGTGATGCTCGGTTTTGGAGTAGGGCAATGATTCAAACCGAAAGTATGCTCGACGTAGCAGACAACAGTGGTGCTCGCCGCGTACAATGTATTAAAGTACTTGGTGGTTCACATCGTCGTTATGCTTCTGTTGGCGACATTATTAAAGTTACTGTAAAAGAAGCTATTCCACGCGCACGTGTTAAAAAAGGTGACGTGATGAATGCTGTAGTTGTACGTACAAAATTCGGCATCCGTCGTGCAGATGGTTCAGTTATTCGTTTCGACGATAACGCAGCTGTTATTTTGAACAACAACAAAGCGCCGATTGCAACTCGTATTTTCGGACCAGTGACTCGTGAACTTCGTACTGAACAGTTCATGAAAATTATTTCATTGGCTCCTGAAGTTCTATAAGAGGCACTCATGGCTAAGATTAAAAAGGGCGATCAAGTAATTGTGATCGCAGGTAAAGAAAAAGGCAAACAAGGTACTGTTTTGTCTGTTTCAAATGACCGTGTTAAGGTTGAAGGCCTTAACTTGGTAACGAAGCATCAAAAGCCTAACCGAGCTACTGGCGCTGAAGGCGGCATCGTAACTCAAGAAGCTGAGCTTCATATCTCTAACGTGGCAATTTTTAATGCTACAACCCAAAAGGCTGACCGTGTTGGTTACCAAGTGATTGAAGGCGTGAAAACTCGCGTATTCAAATCTAATGGTGAATCAGTGGCGGTAGCGAAGTAATAGGTTGACTAGGCAATGGCCAGACTTAAAACGCGTTACAACGACGAACTTAAGGCTCAATTAAAAGAAACATTGGGCGTTAAGAATGTGATGGATATCCCTCGCATTACAAAAATTACCATCAACATGGGTGTTGGTGCTGCATCAGCTGACAAGAAATTGTTAGATGGCGCTCTTTCTGATATGCAAGCAATTGCTGGTCAAAAACCAGTACTTACTTTAGCTCGTAAATCTATCGCTGGTTTCAAAATCCGTGATGGTTGGCCGATCGGCTGTAAAGTTACTTTACGTGGCGAACGTATGTACGAATTCTTAGACCGTTTGATCTCTATCGCGATCCCTCGTATCCGTGACTTCCGTGGTTTCTCTGCGAAATCATTTGATGGTCGTGGTAACTACTCAATGGGTCTTAAGGAACAAATCATGTTCCCTGAAATCGATTTTGATAAGATTGATCGTATTCGTGGTATGGACATTACCATCACTACGACTGCTCGCACCGATGACGAAGGCCGTGCGCTTATGCGTGCATTCGGCTTCCCGTTCAAATAAGAGGTCGATATGGCTAAGAAAGGTATGATTAATCGCGAATTGAAACGCGAAGCTACTGTTGCTAAATACGCTGCGAAACGTGCTGAATTAAAAGCAATTATCGCAAACGTAAATGCATCAGACGAAGAACGTTTCGAAGCGATGATGAAATTTCAAGCATTACCACGTAATGCGTCTCCAGTACGTCTACGTAACCGTTGTGGTTTAACTGGTCGTCCTCATGGTTACTTCCGTAAGTTCGGTTTAAGCCGTAACAAATTACGTGAAACAGTAATGCAAGGTGATGTACCGGGCGTTGTTAAGGCAAGCTGGTAAGGAGCACTATAAATGAGTATGCAAGATACCGTTGCCGACATGCTAACACGTGTTCGTAACGCACAAATGGCAAAGAAACAAACTGTTTCTATGCCAAACTCAAAGTTGAAAGTTGCGATTGCTAACGTACTTCAACAAGAAGGTTATATCGCTGATGTAGCTGTTGCTGATAATGAAGGCAAAGCGACTTTAACGATTACTTTAAAATATTTCGAAGGCAAACCAGTTATTGATACTGTGAAACGCGTAAGCCGTCCAGGTCTACGTCAATATCGCGGTAAAGATGCACTTCCTAGCGTTAAGCAAGGTTTAGGTATTGCAATTGTTTCTACAAGCAAAGGCATCATGACTGATCGCGCTGCACGTGCTGCAGGTATCGGTGGTGAAGTTATTGCTTTTGTTTCTTAATAGGTGATTCCTCATGTCTCGTGTGGCTAAAGCCCCAGTAACTGTACCTAACGGTGTTACAGTTACTCAGAACGGCCGGCAGGTCGAAGTGAAAGGCAGCAAAGGTACATTGTCTTTCAACCTGCATGCGCTGGTCGAGCTAAAACAGGAAGACGGTACTCTAGTTATTGCTCCTAAAGCTGAATCTAAAGATGCTTGGATGCAAGCTGGTACTGCTCGCGCTGTGCTTAACAATCTTGTAAAAGGTGTTAACGAAGGTTTCGAACGTAAGTTACAGCTTATCGGTGTTGGTTATAAAGCTGCGGTTAAAGGTAATATTGTTAACCTTAACCTTGGTTTCTCTCACCCGATCGACTACAACCTTCCTGAAGGTGTAACTGCAGAAACTCCTACTGCAACTGAAATTGTACTTAAATCAGCTGATAAAGCTAAATTAGGTCAAGTTGCTGCAGAAATCCGTGGTTACCGTCCGCCAGAGCCTTATAAAGGTAAAGGTGTTCGTTATTCTGACGAAGTTGTACTTCGTAAAGAAGCTAAGAAGAAATAAGGCGCGAGGTTCTTATGAACGAAAAGAAACAATCCCGTTTGCGTCGTGCGAAAAGCACACGCTTGCACATCCGTGCATTGGGTGCGACTCGTTTGTGTGTAAACCGCACTCCGCGTCACATCTATGCTCAAGTTATCTCTGCAGATGGTGGCAAAGTATTAGCGCAAGCTTCTACTTTAGACGCTACTCTACGTGCTGGTACTACTGGTAACGTTGAATCGGCTCAGAAAGTTGGTGCTTTAATTGCAGAACGTGCTAAAGCGGCTGGTGTAACTAAAGTTGCATTTGACCGTTCTGGTTTCAAATATCATGGTCGTATCAAAGCCTTGGCTGATGCTGCTCGTGAAAACGGCTTGGAGTTCTAATCATGGCTAAAGTTGAACAAAACGAAGGTCTTGTTGAAAAGCTGGTTGCCGTTGATCGTGTAGCCAAAGTTGTTAAGGGTGGTCGTATCTTCTCTTTCACAGCATTAACTGTTGTGGGTGATGGTAATGGTCGCGTAGGTTTTGGTCGTGGTAAAGCACGTGAAGTTCCAGCTGCTATTTCTAAAGCACTTGAAGCTGCTCGTCGCAACATGATTACTGTTGACCTTGTTGACGGTACTGTTCAGCACCCTATCAATGCTCGTCACGGTGCAAGCCGCGTTTACATGCAACCTGCTTCTGAAGGTACTGGTGTAATTGCTGGTGGCGCTATGCGTGCAGTTTTAGAAGCTGTAGGTGTACGTAACGTATTAACTAAGTGTTATGGTTCTACTAACGCTGCTAACGTAGTAAACGCAACTTTTAACGGTTTGCGTGATATGACTTCTCCTGAGAAAGTTGCTGCGAAACGTGGTTTATCAGTAGCACAAATTCAAGGGTAATCAATCATGAAAACGATTAAAGTTACCCAGACTAAATCTTCATCGCATCGCTTGAAAAATCACAAGCTTAGCCTTAAAGGTTTAGGTCTGCGTCGTATTGGTCATACAGTTGAAGTGCAAGATACGCCTTCTAACCGTGGTATGATCAACCAAGTTTACTATATGGTTAGTGTAGAGGAATAAGCCATGACTCTGCGTTTAAATACAATTGCACCTGCAGAAGGTGCTAAGCGTGACAACCTACGTTTAGGCCGTGGTATCGGTTCTGGCGTTGGTAAGACTGGTGGCCGTGGTGTCAAAGGTCAAAACTCACGTAAGAGCGGTGGTACACGTCCTGGTTTCGAAGGTGGTCAAACTGCGTTATATCGTCGTTTACCTAAATTCGGTTTCACTAGCCAAATGGCTTTGAAAACTGCTGAAGTACGTTTATCAGAACTCGCTAAAGTTGAAGGCGACATCGTGTCTCTTGAAACTTTAAAAGCTGCTAACGTTGTGCGTAAAGATATGTTACGTGCACGTATCGTACTTTCTGGTGAAATTACTCGTGCGTTCACTGTTCAAGGTGTTGCATTGACTAAAGGCGCTAAAGCTGCTGTTGAAGCTGCTGGCGGTAAAGTCGAGGAGTAATCCCCAGTGTCTATGACTCCTAGTTCGACAGGTCATGTTAACATGATGAAAGGCCAGCCTTTTCATGTGAAATATCGTGAAATTATCCGCCGTATGATGTTCCTCATCGGGGCGTTGTTGGTTTTTCGACTGGGAGCACATATTCCAGTACCGGGCATTAACAATGCCGCACTAGAGAATCTGTTTAATGCAAACCAAGGTACGATCCTTGGTTTGTTTAACATGTTCTCAGGTGGTGCATTAGAGCGTATGTCAATTCTTGCTCTTGGGATTATGCCGTATATCTCTGCATCGATTATTGTGCAGTTAATGTCTACGGTTGTTCCTTCGCTGGAAGCTTTAAAGAAAGAAGGCGAACAAGGTAAGCGTAAGATCAATCAATATACGCGACAAGGCACATTGTTTCTTGCACTTGTGCAAGCTGTTGGGATGTGTGCAGGTCTGATTAGTCAAAATATTACTTTGACTAGTGGACTTGCTTTTTACGTTCCTGCTGTAACTTCTTTAGTTGCAGGTACAATGTTCCTGATGTGGTTAGGTGAGCAAATTACAGAGCGTGGAGTAGGGAATGGTATTTCCATGATCATCTTCGCTGGTATTGTTGCTGGTTTGCCGAACTTGGTTCTGCAATCTTTAACCTCAGTAGATAATGGCCAATCAAGTTTAATTGGTCTTGCAATTTTTGCATTGCTGTCTGTTGCAGTGTTAGCAGCAATTGTGTTTATTGAGAAGGCGCAGCGTCGTATTCCGGTAAACTATGCTCAAAAACAACAAGGTCGTCGTGTATTTACTGCCCAGCAAACACATTTGCCATTAAAAATTAATATGGCGGGTGTGATTCCTGCAATTTTTGCTAGTTCATTGCTATTGTTCCCAGCGAGCTTAGGGCAATGGGTAGGCAGCGCAGATCCAAATGCTGGCGTGATTAAACGTGGCCTACAAGATTTGGCACTCGTATTGTCGCCGGGTCAACCGATGTATTTGGTGCTATTTGGCGCATTAATTATCTTCTTCTGTTACTTCTATACTGCGCTAGTATTTAGCCCGAAAGAAGTGTCAGAGAATTTAAAACGTAGTGGTGCTTATGTACCGGGTATTCGTCCTGGTGAGCAAACTGCACGCTATTTAGATCATATTTTGAATCGTTTGACTTTTATTGGCGCGGTTTATATCACAATCATCTGTTTAATGCCGATGATTCTACAAAGTTCATTTGGTATTCCATTTAGCTTAGGTGGTACGTCTCTACTGATCGTAGTGGTGGTGGTGATGGACTTTATGGCTCAGCTTCAAGCTCATCTCACATCGCATCAATATGACAATCAATCGTTAATGCGTAAAACGACTGCTCATCCGAAAGGATAAGCGCACTTAGAGGTTTCATTATGAAAGTTCAAGCTTCTGTAAAGAAAATTTGTGGTAGCTGTAAAGTTATCCGTCGTAATGGGGTTATTCGCGTAATTTGCAGCGCAGAACCTCGTCATAAGCAGCGTCAAGGTTAATCTGATCAAGACCTGTTGATTTCAGTAGGCTAATTAGGTTATTATCCGCCCCTCAAAGATTTTGTCGGGCGGTTGATTATCTTAACTGCCTTTTTGGAGAAAATTGAATGGCTCGTATTGCCGGTGTAAACATTCCGGATAACAAGCATGCTGTTATCTCTCTAACGTACATTTTTGGTATTGGTCGCCACACTGCAAAAGCTATCTTAGCTGCTGCTGGTATTGCACCAACAACTAAAATTCGTGAATTAGATGACGCTCAGCTTGATGCGATTCGTGCAGAAGTTACTAAGGTTCCTACCGAAGGTGATTTACGTCGCGAAATTTCCATGAACATTAAACGTTTAATGGATTTAGGCTGCTACCGCGGTCTTCGTCATCGTCGCAGCTTGCCTGTCCGTGGTCAACGCACCAAAACTAACGCACGTACCCGTAAAGGTCCGCGCAAACCTATTAAGAAATAAGATTTCTGGAAGCTAAAAGATGGCTAAAGATACTCGCACACGCAAGAAGGTCACTCGTACCGTCTCTGAAGGTGTTGCACACATTCACGCTTCTTTTAATAACACCATTGTGACTATTACCGATCGTCAAGGTAATGCACTGGCTTGGGCTACCTCTGGTGGACAAGGCTTCCGTGGATCACGTAAATCAACTCCGTTTGCTGCTCAGGTAGCTGCTGAGGTTGCTGGTAAAGCTGCTTTAGATTACGGTTTGAAAAACTTGGACGTCCTTGTAAAAGGTCCTGGTCCAGGTCGTGAATCTGCGGTTCGTGCTTTAGGTGCAGTGGGTTATAAAATTAACAGCATTACCGATGTGACGCCAATCCCGCACAACGGTTGCCGTCCACCTAAAAAACGTCGCGTGTAAGGAGAAACATTCATGGCTCGTTATATTGGTCCAAAATGCAAACTCTCTCGCCGCGAAGGGACAGACCTGCAATTAAAATCTGGCGTTAAACCATTTGACGTCAAAACAAAAAAAGCTGCTAAAGCACCTGGCCAACATGGTGGCGCTCGTGGCGGCAAACAATCTGAGTACTCACTACAATTACGTGAAAAACAAAAAGTACGTCGTATGTACGGTGTTTTAGAGCGTCAATTTAGTAACTACTACAAAGAAGCTGCTCGTGTTAAAGGCGCAACAGGTGAAAACTTGTTGAAACTTCTTGAAAGCCGTCTAGATAACGTTGTTTATCGCATGGGTTTTGGTTCTACACGTGCAGAAGCTCGTCAGCTTGTATCTCACCGTTCAATCACTTTAAATGGTCGTCGTGTTAATATCGCGTCTATCCAAGTTAAAGCTGGTGACGTTGTTGCAGTTCACGAAGGCGCTAAACAACAATTGCGTATCAAAAACGCAGTTGAGTTAGCGACTCAACGTGGCATTCCATCTTGGATTGAAATTGATCATTCTAAATTGGAAGGTACATTCAAAGCTGCACCAGATCGCTCTGATTTACCTGCTGAAATCAACGAAAGCTTGATTGTAGAATTGTATTCTAAATAATCCTTGAGGTAGCAATAATGACGCGTACTGCAAATGAGTTTCTAACTCCGCAAGCGATTAAGGTCGAAGCGGCAAGCGGGACCTCGGCAAAAGTTATTCTAGAACCATTAGAGCGTGGCTTTGGTCATACTCTTGGTAATGCTTTACGTCGTATCCTTTTGTCTTCTTTACCTGGCGCAGCCGTGGTTGAAGTAGAGATTGAAGGTGTCGAGCACGAGTACAGTACTTTGGAAGGCTTGCAGCAGGACATCGTCGAGCTCTTGCTGAACCTAAAAGGATTGTCTATTAAGCTGTTCGATCAAAATGAAGCTTATCTGACATTGGAAAAACAAGGTCCTGGCGACGTTACAGCCGCTGACCTTCGTTTACCACACAATGTTGAAGTGGTTAACCCTGAACATTTGATCGGTACTTTAAGTGCTTCTGGCTCATTAAAAATGCGCCTGAAAGTTTCTCAAGGTCGTGGTTATGAGACTTCTGATTCACGCTTCCCTGAGGGTGAAACTCGCCCAGTGGGTCGTTTGCAATTAGATGCTTCTTACAGCCCAATCAAACGTGTGTCTTACACAGTGGAAAACGCTCGTGTAGAACAACGTACTGACCTTGATAAATTGATCATTGATCTTGAAACCAACGGTACTGTTGATCCTGAAGAAGCTATCCGCAAAGCGGCAACAATCTTGCAACAACAAATTGCAATTTTTGTTGATCTTCAGAAAGATCAAGCACCAGTTGCTCAAGAGCCTCGTGAAGAAGTTGATCCGATTTTGCTTCGTCCAGTAGATGATCTAGAGCTTACTGTTCGTTCTGCTAACTGTTTGAAAGCAGAAAATATTTACTACATTGGCGATCTTGTTCAACGTACTGAAGTTGAGTTGCTTAAAACTCCTAACCTAGGTAAAAAATCGTTGACTGAGATTAAAGATGTTCTGGCATCGAAAGGCTTGCAATTGGGCATGCGTTTAGAGAACTGGCCACCGGCTAGCCTCCGCATGGACGATCGCTTTGCTTATCGTAGCCGTTAATTAAGTAGGACTATCACCATGCGTCATCGTAATAGTGGTGTGAAATTAGGCCGTACAAGCAGTCATCGTAAAGCGATGTTCCAAAACATGGCTAATTCTTTGTTCGAACACGAGTTAATTAAAACTACTGTTCCTAAAGCAAAAGAATTACGTCGTGTTGCTGAGCCTTTAATCACTTTAGCTAAAGTCGATTCTGTAGCAAACCGTCGTTTAGCGTTTGCTCGTACTCGTTCAGCTGCAACTGTTGGTAAATTATTTACCGTTCTTGGCCCTCGTTACAAAGAACGTAACGGCGGTTATCTACGTGTTCTTAAAGCGGGCTTCCGTGCAGGTGATGCTGCACCGATGGCTTACGTTGAGCTAGTAGATCGCGAAGTTAACTAATTTCGTGAAGAGCAGCGTACGTTGTTCTAAAAAAGGTCGGTTTTTAACCGACCTTTTTTAATGCCTGCAGTTTTGTGTTGGCTGTATATTGTTAGACAATAATTCAATTTGTCCTTAAAAGATAAAAATAAATCGCCTTTTGCTTAAACTTGACATTGTGCATTGTCAAAAATGTGATTTAATAAATATAAATCTAAGATAGGTTAAAAGAACAACATGGAAAAACAAGTTGATATTCTCATTGTAGGTGCAGGGATCTCCGGTGTAGGTTTGGCTGCGCATCTTTCAAAAAAATGTCCAAATCGTTCATTTGAAATTATTGAACGTCGTGAAAGTTTCGGTGGTACATGGGATCTTTTTAAATATCCGGGTATTCGTTCTGATTCGGACATGTCAACTTTTGGCTTTAATTTTAAGCCGTGGAAAAAATCTAGTGTGCTTGCTGATGGGTCTTCGATTAAAGGCTACCTTTCTGAAGTGATTGACGAATATAAGATCAAAGAAAAAATTCATTTTCAACATCGTGTGGTGAGTGCAAATTACGACTCACAAACTCGTAAATGGTCTGTTGTTATTGAAGATGCGAAGAAGAAACAACAAACCTGGGTTGCAAATTTCGTCTTTGGCTGTACGGGTTATTATAATTATGACCAAGGGTTCCAACCTGAGTTCGCAGGGCAGGAAAATTTCAAAGGTACTTTTATTCATCCACAGCATTGGCCTGAAAATTTTAATTATGCAGGCAAAAAAGTGGTGATTATTGGTAGTGGCGCAACAGCGATTACACTGGTACCAGCTATGGCAAAAGGCGGTGCAGGGCATGTGACTATGCTACAGCGTTCTCCAACCTATATTGCCTCAGTACCTTCTATTGACATCATTTACGACAAAATGCGTAAAGTATTACCTGAAGATGTTGCTTATAAACTTACCCGTGCACGAAATATCGGTGTCCAACGGGCTGTTTATGCTGTTGCACAAAAGCAACCTAAATTACTCCGTAAGTTTTTATTAAAATCAATTGAGTTGCAATTGAAAGGTAAAGTGGATATGAAGCACTTTACCCCAGATTATAATCCTTGGGATCAGCGGCTTTGTGTGGTGCCAGATGGTGATTTGTTTAAAATTTTACGTGAAGGCCGTGCATCTGTTGAAACTGATCAAATTGAAAGTTTTACTGAAAATGGCATTCAATTGAAATCAGGTAAACATCTTGATGCAGATGTAGTAATTTCTGCTACAGGTCTCAACATTCAAATTTTAGGCGGGATCAGTGCCACAATTGATGGAGAACCACTGAATACCTCTAAACATATGTTATATCGTGGTGTTATGGTCAGTGATGTACCAAATATGGCGATGATTATTGGCTATATTAATGCTTCATGGACATTAAAAGTTGATATCGCTTCTGAATACATCTGTAAATTGATTAACTATATGGATCAAAATGATTACAACCAAGTGATTCCTCAAGGTGATGCGACCGAGTTGTTAGAAGATACGGTGATGGGCAGTTTGACCTCAGGCTATATTGCACGTGCAGCAGATGTGATGCCAAAACAGGGTAAACATGCACCGTGGAAAGTCAGCAATAACTATTTGGCAGATCGTAAAGAATTAAAGCATGCTTCATTTGAAGATGGAGTGCTGAAATTTGAAAAAAAGTCAGATCAAGTGGCGGCTAAACCCAGATTAGTTTCTTAAGGCAGTTATAGAAAAAGGAGCATCACGCTCCTTTTTTTTGCTTTAGATGAGTGACTTTTGGGTTTTATTTGATGCGCTTTATTTGTTGAAAAATATATCATGTTGAAAATAAGGAAAAGCACACAGGGTTAATGTGAATATTCAAGAACATTCAGAATTTATAAAATTAAATGATTATGAGCTATATACCAAAGCTTGGCAGCCTGAAACAGCAGATAAAGATGTAACTTTGGCCCCGATTATATTGATGCATGATTCACTGGGGAGTGTGGATTTGTGGCGTGATTTTCCTGCGCAATTGGCTTCTGCGTCTGGCAGAAAGGTCATTGCTTATGATCGGTTGGGTTTTGGTCGTTCGTCAGCAAATCCTGATGTATTAAGTACTGATTTTGTCTATGCCGAAGCACAGCAGGGCTTTAAGGCGCTTCTTCAACATTATTCCATTCAACAGTTTATTGTGATGGGGCATAGTGTCGGTGGGGGAATGTCTGTTGTGATTGCCAGTGAATATACTGAACAATGTCGAGGTCTGATCTCCATAGCAGCACAGTATGAAGTGGAAGAACTGACATTATCGGGTATACGTGAAGCTAAAACAGGGTTTGCGCAGCTGGGACAACTTGAACGCTTGGCTAAATATCATGGGGATAAAGCCCAATGGGTTTTGGATGCTTGGACTGAAACTTGGCTCTCACCGAGTTTTCGTCAATGGAACCTCGAGCAATATGTTGGAAAAGTACAGTGTCCAAGCTTGATCATCCATGGAGAACTGGATGAATACGGGACGACAGCACAAGCTCAGAAACTTTTTTCGGGTATACAAGGTGATGCTGAACTAGAGATTTTGGAAGGGCTTCATCACATGCCGCATAAAGAGCAACCCGCATTGGTCACTGCACTGATCTGTGATTTTGTGAATGATTTAAGTTGATATCGAAAGAATGAAAAAAGCCCATCAGATGATGGGCTTTGTTGTTATAAAGAGCGGGAAATCAGCTCTTTCATAATTTCATTGGTACCTGCATAAATACGATTGGCTCGATTGTCGATATAAGCCCGTGCAATTGGATATTCAAGCATATAGCCATAGCCACCATGCAACTGCAGACATTCATCCACAACTTTGGAAAACATTTCTGAAATTTTGTATTTAGCAGCGGCTGCAGCGTCAATACCGAGCTGTTCCTCAAGTTGTAGTTCCATACAGCGATCTAGATAAGCTCGACAAAAATCGATCTCAGTACGTAGTTCTGCCAATTTAAAACGGGTGTTTTGGAAACTTGATACGGTCTTGCCAAATGCCTTACGTTCTTTGGTGTATTGAACTGTGTGCGCAAAGGCTGCTTCTGCACCGGCTTGGCAAATAATCGCAACCAACATACGCTCCCAAGCCAATTCCTTCATCAGCATCATAAAGCCCATACCTTGCATGCCGAGTAAGTTGCTTTTAGGGACGCGGACATTATCAAAGAACAGTTCACAGGTATCCTGACCTTTCATGCCAATTTTGTTTAAAGGTTTGCCTTTACTAAAACCGACGCGATCTGCCTCGACGATAATTAGCGATAAATTAGCTGAGCCTTTTTCACTATTGCCTGTCTTACAGACCACAATCGCCATGTCACATAAATAGCCATTGGTGATAAAAATCTTTGACCCATTAATAATATAGTAATCACCATCTTCTGTAGCAGTTGTGCGTACGGCTTGTAGGTCTGAACCTGTGCCCGGTTCGGTCATTGCAATGGCAGTCACGGTTTCGCCAGAAGCCATTTTCGGCAGCCAATGCAGCTTTTGTTCTTCATTGCCAAAGTTATGAATATAATTGGCCACGATGTCGGAATGCAGTGAAAAGCCAGTAGAGGAGTCCATGGCATAGGCCTGCTCTTCAATCAGAATCATGCTATAGAGTCGGTCTACACCATAGCCGCCATAAGCTTCGGGCATGGTCGGGCAAAGCAAGCCCATGGCACCGGCTTTATTCCATAAGTCACGGTCAACATGTTGTTGTTTTTCATATTTTTCGATATTGGGCACAACTTCTTTTTCATAAAATTTTCGTACTGTTTCACGAAATGCATCATGTTCTGCATTAAATAATTGACGTGGCAGCATGTTGTTGAGTGGGCGAATCGCTCCAGATTGCATTTTGAATATCCTATTCATTTTTATGGCTTTGTCTCAACTTATAAGATGCAGCGAGTGACTGCAATGTGCAGAACATTCAAAAGCAGGAAATGCGATGAAGCATTCGGTCAATCTGTGAAAACACTCCACTTCAATGGGGTGGATGAGTTACACTAGACCGGTTCAACGATTGGGGAAGACAATGACTGATGAAATCAGCTTAGAAGAGCGTAAAGTGATCTACCGTGCACGTCGTGGTTTAAAAGAGATTGATGTTTATTTTGATCCCTACGTCAAAAATTACTATTTACAAGCCGATGCAGCTGAAAAAGACATGTTTGCAGAACTCGTTGCTGCAGAAGATCCAGATTTGTTGGATTGGTTTATGGAAGTTAGTGAACCGCCACGTCCTGAATTAAAAACGTTTATTCAAAAATTAAAACATTACGTTCATGGATAATCGGCAATTCAAACTGAAACGCAGTTTTTTATCGCATGCGTTTCAGTTTTTTATTTTTGCGGTATTGATGACGCTGCTTTATCAGTTACTAACACCCATGCTTTGGGGGATATTTTTCCTCATTGGACTGGTGGTTTATGTATTGTTTTTCCGTAAGCATTTAGACGTCACCAGTCTAGATTATTTGGATGGAACTGATTGGTCTTTGCAACGACTCAACCGCCCGGTGCAACGCGTTCAAATAAGCCATATTTTGGATCATCAAATGTATATTGTGGTGTATTTTATGCATGCACGTGCAAAACCAGTGATTATTTGGCGCGATCAATTGTCATTGAAACAGTGGAAATCACTCAAAGTATTGGCCAAAATGATCTAATTGTTAGACAGCCTTATTTTTTAAAATTCAATAAAATGCACATATTTCATTATCTTATTTTGTAGGTAAAATAATCTTGTCTGACAGGATTGGATTTTATTGGCAAAATATTTAAATTGTCTGACAATTTTAAGCTGTGCGGTGATTCTCTGCCTATATATTAGCCTTACCAACAGCCGTTAAAGGAAATCATCATGATGATGCCAACTTGGATGTTTCTGGTAATAGCGATTGTGTTAGCAATTGTTATAGGACGACTAGGAACAGTGCTGAAGGAACAGTTAACTCAAAAATAAGCAGTCAAACGCTTTCACAGTTAATAAGTAGCATGTGCCGAACCGTCGCTATGCTACTTTTTTTTGCCTAAAATTTAGTCTTTGTAAAAAATCAGTCAATTGCATTCAGTGTGATTCATGGCACAGTGTGTCGTTCAAATTAGAGCAAATACTCTTTTATTCATTTTTTGCTTCTGATATGTTTGTCGTGATGGACATAAACACAATTATAGAGGACAGGAAAATGTCGAGCGTCCAAAAAATATGCCAGGGTGTGGCAGTTGTAGCAATAACAAGTACATTATTCGCGGGTTGTTCGCAGGTTGTAAAAACCGGTGCTAATGTTGCACTCGGATTTACCGAAAAACATATTGTGCCACCCATTTTAGCCATGGAAGATGCTGAAATGGTGTGTAATTCAGGTAATTCATTAACTCCAGCTATTATGGCCACCAAAGATATGGGCGCAGACCCAACACGTGTGGCAGTGTTGATGTATTCAGCAGCAGGGATTTGTGCAGAACAAAAAGCCTTGGATGCAGAGTTACGTTATTTACGTGCATCTAAAGCCAACCAAGTGACCGAAGCACAGGATGCTCGTGTTGAGCAAAAGCGTTGGGCGGCACTTGCGGCACAGCGTCAATATACCGGCTATCAATTATTTCAAGATCGTTTTGAAAAGAAGTATAAGAAAAGTCTAGGTGAAGGCTGTCCAAAAATGAACAGCGACATTGACCAAACAGTGTATATGTTGGGAATGTTAAGTGGCTTACAGGCCATGACCAATGATATTAATTCAGGTGGGGCGGTAAACGTTCCGAAAGATATTGCTGCGATTGTTGAACGCGGTATGGTGTGTCTGAATAATGAAAAATTCTGGGGCGCACCAAATGCAACCCGCGCTGTGATCTGGACGTTACTGCCGGGTGCTGGAGATGGCAAACCTGATCCATACCAAACCTTAAAACAATCAGCGCAAATTGGTGAGCAAAAAGGTGTAAGACTGTCACATGCGTTATATGCAGTTGCTGCACAAGCCAGTGGCGATGATGCGAAAATCCGTGATGCCTTACGTACCTTTGCACAGGCACGTAGCGATGAAAAACCTGTTAACCCGCAATTTAAGCTCATCGATAGTATGGCTGAAAGCATGGTGAAAGGGATTTCAGATCGTTATTGGACTGAACATACAGGCGTTCGTACCGGCGATGATGGTATGGAACATTTCTGGGATGAAAGTGCCAATAGTTCAGAACTCGATGATTTGTTTAGTGGCGATGCTGAAACCAGTGGTGCTATAGAAACGAGTGGTGCTGCAACAAATTAATAAAGCATGTAGTCCAAATGTGAGGTACAGGAGGAGCGAAAATGAAAACACAATTTTTAATTCCGAAAATTGTCTTTCTTGCCGTATTCGTTTCGATCTGTGCCTCGCTACAGGTATTTAAAGACTATTTTATCTACTGGCAAGATGATTTATTTCATGACTTTTGGCGCTTATGGACGGCCCATTGGGTTCACGTCGGTTGGATTCATTTTGCTTTAAATATGTTGGCTTTTATCTGCTTACCGTTTATTTTTCCAAGAGTTTCAATATGGCATTTTGTTGCCATCTTATTGATTTTATCCCCTTTAATCAGTCTGAGTTTCTATTTTTTCCTCCCCGATATTGAAGCCTATGCAGGATTATCTGGTGTCTTGCATGGCGCCTATGTTGCGGTCGCTTGCGTACATTTAATGTATAAACGGGAGCGAAATTTTGCAGCCTTTGTCCTCTTGCTGATTTTGGCAAAATTGGTGTGGGAAAATACCGTAGGGAATACCGGAACGGCAGAATTAATAGGAAGCCCCGTTTTAGTCGAAGCCCATTTATTGGGGGTGATTTGGGGCATTGTCATCGCCGTGTTTTATCTTATTGGTAATTATTTCTGGGATCGCTAACGCACTTTAGGTGAATGGGTTGACAAAAAAAACCGAAAAGAAAATACATATTGTCATTTTAATGTTTTGAATATTGATGCAAATTTAAACGTAATAATAAAACAGTTAGGTCAGGGAAAGGAACTTCTCGAGCCGATAAGGAAAAGGATGCTTAGCCCCGCTAGGCTCCAAAATAAAAAATAGGAAGACTCATGCAAAATGATACACAAAACAGATCCGGCATCGTCGGGCTGTTAAGGTATGTCTGGACAGAATGGATTTCGACTCTAGTCGTGTTGATCTTGCTTCTGCTTACATTGATTATCGGGACAGGGGAGATGATTCATGGTCAGCTTCTGCGTACTGGTGAACGTTTGTATGGTAATGAAAGCATTGGGATGCAGTATTCATTTTTACGTGCAGAACCGACCAAGCCAGATTGTGACCGCCACCCAGATGTAGATAAAATGGTGCAAACGCAAATGAAAGCCAATGCGGCTGACGAATTTGCAGATATTTTTGGTACAGCATCTGAATCTGATGTACGTGCATCAGTCATGGCAGGTGTACAGCAATGTGAAGAAAAATTCCAATTTTATGACAAAGCAAAAGCTTATTTAGATGAGCATCCAAGTATTCGTACTTATCGTGCGATTGAAACGACATTCTTTGGCATCTTTAAATTTGGTTCCGAAAACCGTGTATTGATTCTTTTACTGATGGTCTTGGTGTCTGCCATTACTGCTTCAGTGAAGTTCCATCATATTGGTCTACGTGCGCCAACAACACGCTTGGATTATAAAGTCTATGCTTTATTCATGGCGATTGGGAATGGCCTATTAACCTTCTCGGTATATAGTCAGTTTAATTCAGTCCTAAATTCTGGGGTGAAATCGACCACAGAAACCTTGGCGGTATATTGGTTGTGGTTAGCCTTGTTTGGTATTGTCACGCTCATCAGTATTTATCAGTTCTTTAAACCACCTGCTGCGAAAGAGCCGGGTCCGGGGAATATTGGTTTTGCGCTATTGAGTGTACCGTTGTATGCCTTTATGGCGATTATTACGGGTGTAGCATTTACCTTCTTTATGGACTACCCAATGGGTCAGGGGATTTACCTCGGACAATTGGTCGAATTCTCTGGGATTTTCCTGAACCTTGCACTGTTTATTTGGGCCGGGATGTTATTGACCCAAACGCGCGTGATGGATTTGTTCTTGGGGATTCTACGTCCATGGAACTTAGCACCTGAGACTTTGACGTGGTTAATTCTGATTGCCGCGGCTATTCCAACTGCTTATACCGGCGCTTCAGGGATCTTCGTTGTAGCAGCCGGTGCAATTATTTATAAAGAAGTGTGGAACTCTGGCTCTCGTCGTCAGTTCGCACTCGCTGTATCTGCAATGTCAGGTTCCTTAGGTGTGGTCATCCGTCCATGTCTATTGATTATCTTGATCTCGATGCTTGATAGCCGCCATGTCACGTCAGATGAACTATTTGATCACGGTATCTATGTGTTCTGGCTCACAGCATTCTTGTTCTTGGGTATTTCACTGTTCTTGGCAGAAACACGTTTCCGTGTGGCATCGCCGAAAGTGGCTATTCCGGGCATGCTGAAAGCATTCATTCCCGTGATTCCGTATATCGTACTGACCTTGCTTGTGATTGCTTTCTACAAGTACGGTTTAGATACGCAAATGGATGAATTCACTGCCCCTGTGGTTCTACCGATCATTCTGATTGTTTACATTATGTTTGACCGTTGGTTTGCAGATCGTTTTACTTCGCAAACTGTAGATGCACATGAACAACTCAGCTTACAACATGAGCAAAGTTCTGAGTTCATGCGTGAACATGGTGGACATGGGGCTAACCGTCGTGGTTTCGGTAGTTCAATTTGGTTTGCTTCTTCAGAAACGGTTGGACACATTGGCGCATTAATTATCTTAATGGCCTTGTCGGCAAGTGTCGGCGGTTTGATTGAACGGACAGAAATCGTTGAATTATTACCAACGCATTTGGGCAATATCTATATTTCGTTGGCCTTTATCGCATTGTTATTGGCGATTATTGGTATGACGACAGATCCATTCGGGGCAGTAATTTTGGTTGCAGCAACGATTGCACCAGTAGCCTACGAAAATGGTATCCATCCGATTCACTTCTGGATGATCGTTTTGGTTGCCTTTGAGCTCGGTTATGTTTCGCCACCTGTAGCGCTGAATCACTTATTGACACGACTCTCCGTCGGGGATGAAGAGGTACGGGCAGCAGATGCAGAAGCAAAAGCCCAATACACCAATTTCTATTATCGCTATGAACGTTGGATTTTACCGATCCTTGTATTGTTCCCAGCTTTGGTGATCGTGACTTATGCTCCTTATATTCTGAAACTGTTTGGTTGGTACCAATAAGTTCGCAGTGAGCCATTAAAAAAGCACCTTCGGGTGCTTTTTTTATTGAATAAGGGGCTGTGCGTTTGAAGGTAAATGAATGGATATTTATGACTTTTTAAACTTATTTTGTAGGAACGGACTACATAGCAAAATCGCTAAAAATATAAAAGCAAAACCGAATAGGCTGTAAATATCTGGCAATTCTTGCCACAGTGCAAAGCCCCAAATACCCGCAAAAATAATCGCGATATAGTTCACGGGGCCAATTTGACCTGCGGGTGCAAGCTTATAGGCATTGGACATAAAAATTTGACTGATATTGGCCAAAAGCCCCGCTGTAATCAGAAAAGCAAACTCCTTGAAACTATAAGGACGCCAAAGCCAGAACATCGGGATCATGGAAATGAGTGTGCCAAAAAAGCAGAAATAAAACACGATGCGTTCAGGCGGCTCGGTTGCTGTAAGGGCACGGACAGTGACAAATGCCATGGCTGCCAAGAAGCTTGCGGTCAGTCCGATGAATGATAACTGATTAAACATTCCTGCATCGGGCTTTGCGACGAAGAGCACGCCGATTAAACCAATGACTGCGGCAATGAGCATACTCAGGGTCATTTTTTCTTTTAAAAATAACCATGCAATTAAGGGGATGAAGATCGGCGAGGAATAGGTGAAGACCATGGCATTGGAGAGTTTTAAGTGTGCGATGGCATAAAAAAAGCCATACATTGCCACCAAGCCTACGATTGAACGCCAGGTATGCATCCACAGTTTTTCAGTTCTAAAAAATGTGCTGCCCTTTTGTAGGATCAAAGGTAGAAAGATCAATAAGCCAACCGCATTGCGAAAAAATACGATGGTGGCATTATCTACTGTGTGGGATGCATAGCGTATACAAACCCCCATAATGGAAAAAAGCAGCGCTGATAGCATGAGAAAGCCAATTGCTTTGGGGATATTTTGTGGTGTAGTAGTGGACATAACAAAAAGGCTAGAAAATCTGATGATATTCTAGCCTATAAGTACGCATGGTGTAGCAGAAGTCGGTTATTTTGCTTGTTGTGCTAACTGGGCTTCGAGTAATTTAATTTGTTCTTCTTTCAGTTTAATCAGCTCATCTGCATCAGAATGCTGCTGTTTTAAACTTTGCTCCTGATCATTCAATTGTTGTTGAATGTCATCTAATTTGGCAATTTCCTCTTTGGCTAAAGAGGCATTTTCAGGTACAGCTGCATCTAAAATGTCTTCTTCGACCAATTTAAGGGTTTCAGTCTCTGCGACAGGGACTGATGCTTCAGTTTCAGATTGGACTGGGACTGCAACAGGCGGTTTAGCCGGTGCAGCGACCATTTCTTCTTGAAGCGCAGATTTATCTGCTGTACTGCTGCTTAACCATTGATATGCAAAAAAGATAGCAATCAATAACGTTAAGCCCCCAATGATTCCAACTAACAATTTTGGATTATGTCTTTGATCTTCTGTCATTGCTTGACCTTAATTTTTATTTAGGCTGACGTGGCTTAAATTGGATCACACCGATATCGTCTGGCACGGCGGGTTGTTCAGGTTGATCGACATGAGTCGGTCGATTTTCACTGTAACCACAATCAATGCATTCGATCCATTCGTCTTCGCCAGAGGTCAGCATGACAACCCGGTCCATCGCTTGGCATTTTGGACATTTTGCACCTGCAATGAAGCGTCGTTTAATGGTCATCATACTTACCTTGAATCTAACTAAGGTCCCTAGTTTAAGCGTTTTTAGATGCGTTCGTCCAACCTTGATGACGCAGCAAAGCATCTATTTTTGGCTCGCGTCCGCGGAAATTGATAAATGCGTCAAGTGCCGTATCTTTTCCGCCAACTGCTAGAATAAATTGTCTAAACGACTTGCCAGTCGAAGTATTAAAAATTCCTTCATTTTCGAATCGGTCGAAGGCATCACTTGCCAAAACCTCTGCCCATTTGTATGAATAATAGCCAGCAGCGTAACCACCTGCGAAGATATGACTGAAACCATGTTGGAAACGGTTGTACGAAGTGGTGGGTGCAACTGCATATTTTTGACGAATATCATCTAAGGTTTTTTGGATGCCTGTAGCATCCAAAGCAGGGTTGGCCTTATGGATATTTAAGTCAAACATGGCAAATTCAATTTGACGTAACGTTTGCATCCCTGACTGGAAGAAACGTGCATCTTGCAGTGCTTTTAGCAGATCGGCTGGTAAAGTTTGCTTTGATTCGATATGTTCACTGAGTAAATCTAAACTTTCTTGATCCCAAGTCCAAAATTCCATGAATTGACTTGGCAGCTCTACAGCATCCCACGCCACGCCATGTGTACCAGCCACAGCAATGTTATCGACTTCAGTGAGCATGTGATGTAAGCCATGACCAAATTCGTGGAACAACGTCGTTACTTCATCATGGGTAAGTAAAGCAGCTTGCTCACCGACAGGTGGGGTAAAGTTGCAGACCATGTAGCAAATTGGTTTTTGCAGACCATTTTCAGTTTGCATGCGTGAACGGAAGCCGCTCATCCATGCGCCGCCACGTTTACCGCTTCGTGCATACAGGTCAAAATAAAAACCGCCAATCACGCTGCCTTGATCTTCAAGTTCAAAATAACGTGCATCAGGATGCCAAACAGGCGCTTCACGCTCGATCACATTGATGCCATAGAGACGATTTACAATGCTGAACAAGCCTTGAATAATTTTAGGTGCAGGGAAGTAGGGCTTCAGGTCTTCTTGTGACAAATTAAACTGTTGAACTTTGAGTTTTTCTGAATAGAAAGTGGCATCCCACGGTTGCAACTCAGTGATACCGTCTTGCGCTGCAATGGCTTTCAGTTCAGCGATTTCTTTCTCTGCTGGCGCACGCGCATGTTCTGCCAGTTCAATCAGGAACTGATCTACAGTTGCCACATCGGGTGCCATTTTGCTTGCTAAAGACAATTCGGCGTAGTTGTTAAAACCAAGCAGGCTAGCCATTTCCTGACGTAGTTTCAAGATTTCTTCCATGACCGCTGTATTATCAAATTCAGCAGAGTCTGCCTGATCAGAGGCACGTGTGGTATAGGCTTTATAGAGTGCTTCACGCACTTCGCGGTCTTCTGCATAGGTCATAATGGCAATATAAGACGGGAAGTCGAGTGTGGCTACAGCCTGTTCGAGTTCGCGTTGTTGACCATATTGTTTCAGAAGTTCAATACTGCCTTGAGGTAGTCCTTTGAGCTGCGCTTCAGTTAAAGGTTTGAAGTAGGCTTGGGTGGCATCCAATACGTGATTGGAAAAGTCTGATGATAACTGTGAAAGTCGTGCAGATATTTCTGCATAGCGTTTTTTCGCTTCACCTTCTAAGGCTACGCCTGAAAGTTTAAAATCTCGTAACGCAAGTTTAATCGCGCTTTGCTGTGCTGCAGGAAGCGTGTCAAATACACTGTTGTCATGTACATGCTGATAGGTTTGATACAACACTGTATGTTGACCTAGCTGTGTATAGTACTCACTCAGACTGGGTAATAAAGCCTGATACAGCTCACGGGTTTCCGCGTTGTTCATCACAGCATTTAAGTGTGACAACACGCCCCAAGCTTCGCTCATATTATTTTCTAGGCGATCAACTTGTTCTAAGGTATTCAGTTGTTGCTGAATCGAATCAGGGACTTCTGTTAATTCATTGAGAAATTGCTGACCTTGTTGAATGGCGCTTTGAATTTTTTCTTTCAGCTGTTCCAATGTGATTTGGTCAAATTGTGGAACAGGTAATGTTGCCTTTTCTAAAGTCATATTTTCTACTTCATATAAATCCTGAGTTATTTATAGATGTAGGGTTTGTTGCAGGTTAAATCAAGACTAAATCAGGAATTATTCATCTTCTACAGCGGGCGCGAAGTCTTCATTGACATTAAGAATCAAAAAGAGCGCCGAAGCGCTCTTGATTTAAAACTTAATCCGCAGATGATTTTGCATTGGATTTTTTCTTTTTCGGTTTAGATTTTTTCTTCACTTTATCTTTAGCCTTCGCTTCAGATTTGCTTGCAGATTTTTTAGCAGGCTTTTTACCGAATGAACTGGGCTTAGATTTTGACTTTTTGCGTCGTATGGGCTGTTCTCCATCTTCAGCAACGTTGGTTTTACGTTCTGAAAAGACTTCTTCTTTGGCTGTAGGTTTTGCAACACGAGGGGCACGTGCGCGAATAGCGCGACCTGCATGGCTCAATTGTTGAATCAATTCAAAGTCAATTTTGCGCTCTTCTAGGTTTACACCAGCGACTTTAATTTTCACTTCATCGCCTAGACTGAAAACTTGACCGCGAGATTGACCAATTAAGCTCTGACTTGGTTGGTCATAGACAAAGAAGTCATCACCCAATTGGCTGACGTGGATCATGCCATCAACATATAAGTCTTTGAGCGTTACAAACAGGCCAAATTCAGCAGTCGCACTGATAGTGCCGACAAACTCTTCACCCAAATGTTGCTGCATGTAATGGCACTTCAACCATGTAGTGACAGAACGTGATGCTTCATCTGCACGGCGCTCAGTCGCAGAGAAGTGTTCACCAGCATCATCCAGCGAAGCGCCAGAAATTGGGTAAGGTTTTTTCTTTAATTGTGCTTTGATGGCACGGTGAAGTAACAAGTCTGGATAACGACGGATTGGAGATGTGAAATGCGTATACGCTTCATAAGCCAAGCCAAAGTGACCAGCATTGTTCGCGCCATAATAAGCTTGCATCATTGAACGGAGTAAAACGGCATGAATACTTGGAGCATCAATACGGTCTTTGGTGGCATCGATTACGGCTTGATAGTCAGCTTGAGTCGGCTGTTCAGGGAATGGCAGCCCCAATAACTTCACAAAATCACGAACCTTTTGAATACGTGAGAACTCAGGTGGCTCATGCACACGGTACAGCATCGGAATTTCATTCTTTAAAGCATACTCTGCCGCTGCAACGTTTGCCAACAACATACATTCTTCAATCAGTTTGTGTGCATCATTACGGCTACGCGGTAGGATTTCGTTAATACCGCCTAGCTCATCAAAGGTCATATAGGTTTCAACGGTTTCAAATTCCATCGCGTGGCGTTCAGCACGTAAGCCTTTCAACACTTGATACAACTGGAATAAGGTATTGACCGATTTACGCACATCACGGTCTTCAGGAATGGCTTGACTATTACCCTCAAAATATTCGGCAACTTGGGTATAGGTCAAACGAGCTTTTGAATGCATCACACCTGGGTAGAATTCAAACTTAGTAACACGACCTGCGCGAGATAAGTTTAAATCACAGACCATACATAAACGGTCTACGTGTGGGTTCAAAGAACATAAACCATTCGACAGTGCCTCAGGCAACATCGGCAATACAAAATGAGGGAAGTACACCGATGTACCGCGCTCTTGAGCTTCGTCATCGAGCGGTTTACCCGGACGTACATAATGGCTGACATCGGCAATTGCCACCACAACGCGATAACCACCACCCGGACGTTTTTCAGCATACACGGCATCATCGAAGTCGCGTGCATCTTCACCATCAATGGTGACAAGTGCTAAATCACGTAAATCGACACGACCTTCACGGTCTTGTTCTGATGGTTCTTTAAAGCTGTCGGCTTCTTGTTGTACCGCTTCAGGGAATTCGTAAGGTAAACCAAACTCTAAAATGGTTTGTGGAATAATAATTTCAGTGTCTGCTTTATCAGCCATCGACTGAACAATATGACCTGTCGCAAATTCTTCTTTGGTTGGGTAGCTGTCAATCGCAATACGTACAGAGTCACCGAGTTTGACTTTGGCATGCTCGATTAATTCTCTTTCTAACGTAATCGGTTGGTGTGCATTGGGATTTGCCGGCTGAATAAAATATTCACCTTCATACTCAGACACTTTACCAATAATTTCTTTGACACGATGCTGTAGAACTTCAGTAATAAAGCCCCATGCTTTGCCTTTACGGTCTACCGAAGTTTGGCGGACTTTAACACGGTCACCATTAAACACCTGACGTAACTCACGCTCAGGAAGTAAAAGGTCATCTTCACCGCTAATATTGGCTGTGCCTAAACCTTTTGAGTTGATATAAACCGTTGCTTCATGAGTCGGTTGCTCAGCTGCAAGCTGGAACTTAAATCCATCTTTCATCAACTGACCATCTCGAACCATCGCAATCAGACGATGACTCAGTGCATCAATACTTTTTTGATCGGCAATTTCAAAATGTTCTACAAGATCGGCATGCGACATTGCAGTTTTCAGTTGTTCAATCGTCTCTTGAATTAGAGTACGGCTTGGAATTGGATTGTCATAACGTTCGGCTTCAGCTTTTGCTTCAGGGTCGACCCAGTTTTTCATATGTATTTGGCTTCAAATCAGAAGATTAGGATTAGCATAAGTCATGCAAGCAGATACTGCACGCAATTGATTGCAATAAAGTGTTTTATGCCGATATTTTATAATGTCTAAAGCTGAAAAGTAGGGGATAGCAGCGCGTGCTGAACTAATTTTGCGCTAATTTTTTGAAAATCGTTTAAAAAATATCTAATTGAGTAAAAAAATGAAAAAAATATAACGACTGTGCTTGCAGTCGTATCATGATCTTTGTATTATGGCGGCACGTTACGGTGAGATGGGTGAGTGGCTGAAACCACATCCCTGCTAAGGATGCATACGGGCAACTGTATCGAGGGTTCGAATCCCTCTCTCACCGCCACGATTTACTTATGTCGCGCTCATAGCTCAGCTGGATAGAGCACTTGGCTACGAACTAAGGGGTCGGGAGTTCGAATCTCTCTGAGCGCACCAATAAGTAAATCTGAAAACGTAGTCTTTTAAGACGACACAAGTTACGCGCTCATAGCTCAGCTGGATAGAGCACTTGGCTACGAACTAAGGGGTCGGGAGTTCGAATCTCTCTGAGCGCACCAACTTGAACAAATTACCGCACATGTTGCGGTTTTTTTGTGCTTGTGATTTATCGCTTTGATATAGCTGTCTTTTGTTTGGATTCTATTAAGCGTTCTATTTCATAAAACTACCCATCAGTAAATTTCAATTTTGCTTATCTTCTATAGATAACCCTTTTTTCAGATATTCATAGTGATGCAATTTTTTTAAATCTAAGTTTAAAAAAGAATTGAGTGAGTTAAAGCAGTGACTCAATGATGTCGATAGATTTGTTATCTATCTTGAGCATTTATACATGAGTATTGCTAAGTTTAAATTCCAAACTTGTGATGCAAAAGCCATTAAAAAAGTAAATCTAGCTGATTTTTAGCGTGTTTAAAGGGTAATTGTTTATTTGCTGTGCGTTTGGTTAAATTTATATGAAAAAGCTCTTAACAAAAAATAAAAATCACGTATAATGAGCCTCATCAAGACGTCGCGCTCATAGCTCAGCTGGATAGAGCACTTGGCTACGAACTAAGGGGTCGGGAGTTCGAATCTCTCTGAGCGCACCAACTTGATCAAGATTGAAAAAACCGCACATGTTGCGGTTTTTTTGTGTCTAAAATATAGCTAAAACCAATAAATTCAGCTCATCAATCAAGGTTCAAATTTAACTTCTGTTTAACTTTGAGTGCAAAGACCGTATTTCCGCCTAAAGCCGGCAACATGTCGTGATACGGCATACTGCGCATGGCGCGAAGTAAAAACGGTGCTTTGTCATCAATCTTCACCGCACTGGTCAATTGTAATAACGATCCTTGTTGTAAGGGGCGAATATGCATTGCACCTCGGACAAACTTTAGGTCTCCACCGGTTGCGGTATATTGATTTTGCAGTAAGTCTGGGTAGTTAAAACGCATTTTAAAATCAAAGGGAATATTGATCACGCCTAAACCCACCGAAATTTTATAGTCGGCATCCATGAGGTGCGGATTAATTTTCTGCACTTGCATATGTTTAACTTGTCTTGGAAATAAGTGCTTGAACGAAGACACATTAATCCAGCGCTGTAAGCTCGAAGGCTCTTGTGCATAATATTGAAAACTGGTGCTAAAGCGCATCAATTCATAATTTTGCCCAAAGGGAACGCGCTGCGCTGCCAAAATAAAGGACACAGGTTCTTTCGAGCTTTGACTTAATTGGGTGACTTTGTCGAGTTGGGAGGCATTTAATTTGAGTTCAGGCAATTGATTTGCAGCGAGAGTTTCACTACTAAAGGCTTTAAATCGGCGCTGTAATGATTCCAGTAAAAAACTATTGGTTCCCGCAGGAATCCCTAATTTGGCATCGGGTAAGGCATTTAATATTTTGCTAAACAAAAAACCTTTAGGCTGATTTAAATCGCCCCATTGGGTCACACTAATCAAGGTGTGTTGTGCATCGATCTCAAACCATTCAATTTTTCCTGCACCAAAGGGCACCGGTGCTTGCAGAACCAAACTATTAATGCTGTTGTGATCAATTTGGTGCTGCATCACCACGGTTTCTTTAAAGTTTAAAACCGGAATCGGTGTCGGGATATGGATACGATATTCAACTTGGCTGGTTGAACCTTGTTGTTGCAAAACCTCAGCAGATTTTAGCGTGGGAAATAAGCCGGCGTAGTTTGGATAATTACTGAGTAATCTGGCCACATTTTTGCTGTTGGTTGGGACAACCACAGCGGCACTTTGAAATTTACCAACGACTTTTTGACCTGCTTTCATCGTGGGCAGACTAATCTGTTGTGAGGGATGCGCAAAAATCACGATGTGATCACCGGCAAGATTGGCCAAGGCTTTGGCATTGCCATTAAATAAGTCCAAACTACTAGGAATCTGGGGTTGCCATTGAACGAATTTGGCCCAACTGGTCGATATGCTCAGTCCACTCAGAAACACCAGCACTATCATTATTTTTGTTATCTGCATGTCACATCCTGCGTATGCAATCTTTTATTTGTTGCTGTTTTTAACGTATTTCTAGATGGAAGGGAAGTAGTGAAGTGTTACAACCGACCATTAAAAAGCATGAAGCAAGTTTGAATTGTGGTGTAGTATTTAGCGCAATTCATTTTTAAATATTCATACGCTTATGTCTGAGAATCTACCTGCATTATCGCTGCGCTATTTTTTAAATCTAGAAGAATCACAGGATGGTTTTGCACTAGCTACTTTTGGCAAAAAGCAATTTACGCGTTTTTTAACGCCAGCCATTAGCCTTGGGATTATCATCTGGGGTTTTTACTTGGGTGTAGATGGCGTTGGTGCCTACTATGTTGGTCTGGGTGCTTTCTTTTTACTCCTTCAAGGCATCATGCGTTATTGGTTTTTACCGATGATGTTTAAACGCCAATTTGTAAAATACCAATTAGGCAAAAGTGAACAAGGTATTGATTTATTTCAAGACTATGCAGAAATTCATGCCAATGGGCGTAAGAATGTCTTTCATTATGCTGAAGTGGCAAATTTTGCTGAAGGCAAATTGACCTATATGCTTGAGCTGAAAAATAAAACCGTGATTATTGTGCCGAAAAGTGCATTTAAAAATGCTGCGGACCAAGCGACTTTTAGCAATACTTTTCAACACTAAGACAATCTATTCATAACAAAAGAGGGAGTAGTATGCAGTCACGTCCATCTAAAATTGTTTGCGTCGGTCGTAGTTATGCAGATCATGCCAAAGAATTAGGCAATGCAATTCCTGACCGTCCTGTACTTTTTATGAAGCCGCCAAGTGCATTAACCGCATTAGACCAAGGCATCTCATGGAATCCTGTATGGGGCAGTTGTCACTATGAATGCGAATTAAGTTTACGTATTGATCGACCTTTATCGGCTGAAACTGATCCACGCAAAGCCTTAGAAGCAGTCGGAGCTGTGACTTTGGGTCTTGATCTGACTTTGCGTGATCTACAAGATGACTTAAAGAAAAAAGGTCAGCCGTGGGAACGTGCCAAAGCTTATGATGGTTCTTGCATCCTTGCGGATTGGGTCGATGTCCAAGAGGTGGTTCAAGATTGGAAAGATGTGCATTACACCTTGCATGTCAATGATGAACTGCGTCAGAACGGTGATACTGCATTGCTGATTTTTGATGTGGGTACATTACTGGCCGATATTAGCCAAGTGTTTAGTCTTGAAGCGGGTGATGTGGTCATGACAGGTACGCCTGCAGGTGTCGCGGCACTACAGTCAGGTGAGCAGTTGAAAATGACCCTAAAAGGAAAAAATCAGGATTATATCTGGACAACCTTTGTCAAATAAACTGTGAACGAAATACAAAAAAGGCTGCTTAATGCAGCCTTTTTTGATTGATTTATTCAGTGCTACTTGATGGTGGTGGCTCATTGGGTTGTAAAGGACCAGTGTCTTTCCATGTTTCATAGGTGTCGGCAATATGCTGTGAGTCGGTGTCTCCCAATGCACCTGCTTTGGCATACCATTGTCGCGCTTTTTCACCATCTCGAATATCATAATGATAATAATGTGCCATTTTCATTGCGGCGTCAGCATCTTGTCCTTGTTCTGCAGCATAGCTTAAATATTCGGCTGCTTTGTCCGGTGTAGACGAAGGATGTTCAGAAAAATAATGTTGATTTCCCAAGACTTTGATCGCTTCGACATTCTTTTGTTTGGCAGCTTTTTCATACCAAATTTGCGCTTGGTGCTTATCTTGAATTAAGCCTTTTCCAGTGTCGTACATCCAACCAACGGTATATTCAGCAGCAGGATCATGAGTCTTTTTTGCAAGGTCTAGCACCCAGTGTGCAAGGAAAATATTGCCATCTTGCTGCATCTTTCGAATCACTTGATCTGCATGAGAGTTTCCTTGGTAGGTTTGAGTCATTAACCATGCGAATGCGTCCGTAGTGCCTTGATCCGCAGCAGCTTTGTACCAATGTACACTTTGTTCGATATTTTGTTCTGTGCCCGTTCCAGTGAGGTATAAATCACCCACTTTCATTTGCGCAGTCGCATCACCACTTTGAGCTATTTTGAGTGCAGATTTAAATTCACGCTGTTCTTTTGAACTACAAGCCGTTAAAAATACGGCAGATAAACACAGCGCTAAAATTGTTTTTTTATTCATTCGAAATGGAATCATTATCATTCTTCGTGGATTTTTTGATCTTAGCGGATTGTTGAATCACTTTATAGAGATCCTTGCGGCTAAATTTAAACAAATTTAGGGCTTTAAAGCAGATTTTCTAAACTGATCTGGGGTGCAAAGCATCCATTTTTTAAACATATTAATAAACGCCGAGGCATTGGCATAACCAAGTTCTAAAGCAATATTTTCGACGGTTTGACCTGCGTTGAGCATCGACATGGCTTTCATAACTTTGAGACGTTGTCGCCATTCATGCAGTGACATCCCGAGTTCTTTTTGACAATAACGCGCCAGAGTACGTTCCGTCATATTTATCCGCTTTGCCAATTGCTCAAGCGTGCTCTGATCTGCAGGATGTTGATGTAAATAATCAAGCAGCTGTTTGAGGGCAGGGTGATCCGAATGCGGTAAATAACTACTGACCAGTTTGGCTTGATGCAGTTGATCTAAGATCACATGGAGTAAGCGTTGATACTCGGCCGTATTTTCCATGAGATCGACATGTTGATGCAACAGACGCAAATGGCTGAATATCGCTGTAACTAAAGGTGAGCTGAGTAAAATCCCCGGTTGTTTCGGCAAGTAGGTGCATAGAGATTCATGTACATATAAGGTTCCATGTGAAACCGCAGTACGATTTAAACCACTGTGTTCTAAGTGTGGGGGAAGCCAGATACCATAAGGTGGAGGGGTAATATAGTCTATTTGATTGATGTTTACTTCCATCACGCCATTAAAGGCATAGACAAATTCACCCCAAGCATGCCCGTGGACGGGATAAACAGACAGTGCAGGATCGTCACGAAAACTGATCCACAGCGCTGCTTGAATTTCATCGTTGGTGGGAAGTTGTTGCAACTGCGTATGATCTGCACGAGCTTTATGACCCATAAGAAATTTTGCCTGAATAAGAAGATCACTTGTCTATTTTGAAGTATATATTTTATTTCTGACAGTTCTATAGTGTTGCTTGTCGTATTGTCGAGTAAATAGTGTGGAACAGCGTAAGGCGCTAGATGCAAAAGCTTCTGGTTTGATGATTATTTTGTGCATGATTTTAGGGATTCAGCAGGTCATTTTGAAATTGGCCGCGGTTGATATTGCGCCGATCATGCAAATTGCCATTCGATCGGGTTTGGCTGCGCTGTTGGTCTTTCCACTGATTCGTCTCAAGCCGGGAACACATTTATATACACGCGAATACTTGCTGCCGGGTATTTGGTTGGCGTTTTTATTTTCAGCCGAATTTATTTTAGTGGCAGAATCCCTGCGCTATACCTCTGCATCACATACTGTTGTCTTGCTCTATACCGCACCGATATTCGTGGCACTAGGTTTACATTGGAAGTTGCCTGAAGAAAAGCTTACAGCGATCCAATGGGTCGGTATTTTTATTGCCTTTTCAGGAATAGTACTGTCGTTTATGGGACGTGAAAGTAGTACTACAGTCAACACTCAAGCCCTGTTGGGTGATGCGATGGCATTACTTGCTGGGGTGATGTGGGCCTTGACCACCATTTCATTAAGACTCACCAAACTCTCTGATGCACCTCCGACTCAGACCTTGTTTTATCAGTTGGTTGGTGGTTGTGTATTTTTATTACCCGTGGCGTGGCTGACAGGACAAATGACTGTACATTGGACGGTGTTGTCCATCGGCAGTATGATTTTTCATGTGCTCATTATTTCATTTTTTAGCCTGATGCTTTGGTTTTGGCTGTTAAGTAAATATCTGGCCAATGGTCTGGGCGTTTTTTCATTCCTTACCCCAATCTTTGGACTAGTCTTTGGCGTATTGATCTTAAACGAAACGATTGAACTGAACTTTATTTTGGGAACGGCCTTAGTAATGGTTGGAGTGATGACGGTAACCTTGCATCGGTGGTTGTCTAAATTGATGGGACGTCAGCGCACAGCGACCTAAGATCATGTATAAATAAAAAAGGAGAGCTACGGCTCTCCTTTTTTATTTACGCTTATTTTTCTTCAAAAATAGTCGCAAGTGGAATCGAGAGTTTGGCCGCGAGATAATCATCCGATTCGACCAGTTGCGGCCCAATTTTTTCCATCCAAACATCATCTGGATCGACGCGACCTAAATCTTGCCGTTTAGGGAGCGGATAGGGCAGCTTACTGTAAAAACTCCAAAAGTCCACTTGGGTTAAATTCCGAACTAAAACATAATGATCATCATCTGTACGTTTAATCAGGTGTTGCTCTTCAAACAATAAAATATAGCTTGGCAGGCGGCCGATTTCATCACGCCCTAAAACCTCAAGCGCTTCTTTTTCTGTCACGCTCTGACCGAGTTTTTGCTTTTTATAAAATAATTCAAGCAAATCCATCAACATAATAACAGGATGACGTTTTTGGTCGTTGCCCGAATTGAAAGCTGTCAGTGCATAACTAATTTCTACCCCAATCAGCACGATATTCCATGAAAGGAATATCCAAAGCAGGAAAATTGGCACCGCAGCAAATGCACCATAAACGATTTGATAACTGGTGAAATTTGACATGACAAAGCCAAAGAGGTTTTTGAGTAATTCAAATACCACGGCACTAAAGACACCCGCGATCAGCGCCGCCTTAATCGGCACACTGCGGTTGGGAATCGTCCAATACAGAATGAAAAAACCTAAAATGGTCAATGAAAAAGACAAGATCCACAGCAGAAAAGCCCCATCCAGTTCATAGCCGGCAAAATTATTGCTGAGGACATTCATAGAGGCCAAGGTAGATGACACAACAAATGCGCTACCCAGTAAGATTGGGCCTAATGAGATAATAGTCCAATAGCGCATAAAGCCAATAATGCCGCCACGTGTCTCACGCACCCGCCAAATTCGGTTAAATACTGTCTCAATGCTGGTCAGCATCATAACTGTGGTAATGAATAAAAACAGCACACCTATCACGGTCAAGTTACTGGATTTATCGGTGAAGGCATTTAGCGCTTTATCAAAAGCAATCGTCGTTTTCGGTAGGAAATTACTATAAATCAATTGTTGAAGCTGTTGACGAGCAGGTTCTAAAGCTTTAATTGAGGAGATGATGACCAAGAATACGGTCAACATGGGTACCACTGCAAACAAGGTGGTATAGGTTAATGATCCTGCTTGTTCACGGCAGCGATCGGCTTCAAAACGTCGAATGACAAATAAAACAAACTGAAACCATTTCTTGTCGTAAAAGGGAAGTTTTTTTAAAAATGCTTCGATCATTCGTTCAAGTCTCGAGTTATTTTAGTCATGTTTATGCAATTTTCATCACTTAGCTTAACCAAAAAATAGGAAAAATACCGTATAGTTTTCTTTTTTCATTGAATTTATAAAAATGACGCAAGCTTATGTACTGGTGTTGTATTACAGCAAATATGGTTCAACACGTGAGATGGCACATTTGATTGCCAATGGGATTGAAGCTTCTGGGATGGCGGTAAAAATACGTACCGTTCCAAATTTATCTACCGTGGTAACTGACGTGCAGCCCAGTATTCCTGCCGAAGGCGATATTTACTGTAGCTTAGATGACTTAGCGCATTGCTCAGGTTTAGCCCTTGGTTCACCGACACGTTTTGGTAATATGGCGTCGGAAATGAAATATTTCTGGGATCAAACCACAGCGCTTTGGCTCAATGGCGCATTGCATGGCAAACCTGCCTGTGTGTTTACCAGTTCAGGTTCAATGCATGGCGGACAGGAAAGTACTTTGCTGACCATGCTGCCGCCTTTGTTCCATCATGGAATGATGGTTATGGGTCTAAGTAATGCCCATCCTGCATTATCGAATACCAAAACGGGTGGTACGCCCTACGGTGCAAGCCATGTCAGTGGTCCGCGCCATGATCAGTCATTGAGTCAAGATGAGCGAAACTTATGTGAAGAGCAGGGTAAACGCCTAGGCGAAGTGGTCAAAAAGTTGATTTGATACTTACTTGTTCTAGGAAGTTACGCAGACTTTGTAGCGAACGAGCAAGAAAAGGTTTAAATATTGCACTTTTCTTGCTTTTTTACGTGTGATTTCTTTTATTTACGATATTGTATTTGCGCCCAAAAATATAAAAATAAATCTGTCGAACTATTCTTAAAATACCCAAAATAAGTGATATCAATAACATATTGAAAGTTTTTAAATACAGCCTGCTCAGTGATGGCCTTGAATCGATTTTTGCTGTCTCTTTGGGCGCGTTATTTTTATTTTTTGATTACATGATTTGTATTTAAATTTCTTCTTTGGGGTGTGTGATGTCTATTAATTTTCGAATGATTTTCCTGTATTCCGCATTGGCTGCATCTTCCTTGTGTACGGCAATGCCAGTTTTATACAGTATGGATTTCCCGCAAGAGAAAAAAGCCGAAGAAAAAGAATTTTTGGCGACACAAGATCAAATCAAAGCAGAATCAAAATCTTTAACCGATGCTTCAAAATAATTGATTCGCCATGGTTTCGAATAGCATTTCAATAGACTAGAAATACATATTAGAAAACAATAACCTATTAAAAAAGAGCGCTGATGTGCTCTTTTTTAATATCGAAATTAGTCTTGATCCGAAGTCTTTGCAGCGTCTTCAGGCTGTTGCTCAACTTCAAAGCGCTGTTTGCAATCTAAACATTGGTAGTCGAGAAAAATATTTTGATCGACGATCACGCCGGCTTTTTTACCAAAACGGTGTCCGAGAAAACCGCCTGTAATACCGACGCTAATTGCACCAACAAAAGTCCCGATGGTTCCGCCCATAATCACGCCAAGTGGGCCTGCAGTCACACCACCAATCGCAGCACCAATAGATGCGCCAGATGCCGCACCACCGACAGTCCCTGCAGCAGTTCCTGCACCACTGAGTAAGACCCCACCAATTTTTTGTAAGTTTTGTTCATGGTTACGCTTTTCAATATGGGTTGATCCACATTTTGGACATTTAACTGTCGATTCCATGTTTTGCTCTTCTGTATTCATAACTTTCCGTAGCCTTAAAAAATAAAGTGGCCGAATTTATGGTGCAGCATAATGTAATTTGACAGATGAGTAGTTGACCCATTCGATCAAATGTGACGATTTTCCTGAATTTTATCGAGTTTTGCACACCGATGTTTTGTCTGCTTGTAACTAAGGTGTTAAAAAGTGCGCTCTATGTCACCTTAATGGCAAATTTTTAGCAAAAAAAAAGAACACCTGATGTGTTCTTTTTTCTTTTGAACGCAAACTAGTCACGAACAAATTCAACTGTACCATTCGCCAGCGATTTCACACGTGCCAATGATTCAACGCGATAGCCTTTTTCAAGCAAAATATCACGACCAGGTTGGAATGATTTTTCAATCACGATACCGATACCCAATACTTCAGCACTTGCTTGATGAATAAGATCTGCAAGACCTAAAGCAGCTTGACCATTGGCCAAAAAGTCATCAATCACTAAAACTTTATCTTCAGCATTGATGTGCTTTTTAGAAATCGCGATAGTGCTTTCAGTTTGTTTTGTGAAAGAAAACACTTTTGAGCGATACAAATCATCTTTTAAGGTTAAAGATTGATATTTACGTGCAAAAATCACAGGAACACCAAGTTCAAGACCAGCCATTACTGCAGGTGCAATACCTGATGCTTCAATCGTAATGATTTTTGTGATGCCAGCATCTTTAAAAAGACGGGCAAATTCTTGACCAATTTGCTGCATCATCACAGGGTCAATTTGGTGGTTCAGGAAAGAATCGACTTTCAGAACTTCTTCAGAGAGAACGATACCTTCAGCTAAGATTTTCTGTTCCAGAGCGTGCACGGGAGAATCCTCGAGGGGCAGGTGCTTTTTAAAGCAAAAGCGTATTTTAAAAAGCACCGTGAAAAATGCAAGCGAAATTGATCAAATCAATTAATTTGTTGCACCTTTATAGCCCGTTAACAATAAACCGTAAGAGGTTTTATTGTCTTGGTGAGAAACTTTGACAGGTAGGTAATCTAGTTTTGGTGCTAACCAGAAGGTGGTTTGACGGCCAGGTTTGTCATGGCGCATCACGACTTTCACGGTGTCAAAAGTCCCGTAAGTGGTTTTCACTTTTTCAGTGCCTTGTTTCACGAACTTACGAGCTTCAACCTCTTTGGCATCGGCAATGTAGTAATTCGATTTCAAACCACCATTTTTTAAATCTTCACGAATTTGCAATTCAGCATTGAGTTCATCTAACACACCTGATTTCCACGCAAATGAACGCGCTTTATCATCTTTTTTGGTATTAATGGTTTTTGCGCCAGCATTAAAATTAATATTCATGGTGTTGTTGTGCACCAAAATTTTGCTGCTGCGGCTAAAGCTGTTCGAGTGAATTTGGCTGCCATTTAAACTAAAACGACTGGTTTCAGTTGCAGAGGCCATCGCACCAGCTTTTGCTGCGAAAACATAGGTCCAGTTATTCCCAGATTGTTTTAGGGTACGTGTTGCAGAACCCAAGTTTTTGCCGTTGTAGTTAAATTGGTAGTTGGCTTGGAATGGACTCATGGCAAATGACTGACTTGAGAAACCAGTCAAAAGCAGTGTAGTCGATACCCCAGCAACAAGACCTAAATTTTTCAAAACTGAATGTGCCATAAGTATGGTTTTCCTATTCAATAGAAGTGTGGTGGGCTAAACCACCTGATATGTTTATTATGCGGCTGGATTGTGGAGAATCTCGTCGCAAATCCGTGCCTAATGTATATGTTGTGTAGCGTTTTATATGCTCAAGATGTCTAAGTACAGGATAAGTCTAGCTTTCCTTTTGCTTAATTGGCGTGACTTCATCGTCTTTTAAATTTGAATCATCCCAGTCTTCAATCCGTTCTTGCGACATCTTGGTGAACAATGCGGTTAAATTAACATTACCAATCACCACCAATTCGGCCTCACGTAAAACAGCATGGTTGACATGGACTTTGCCCAGTGTGTCGATAATTGATCGACTTTTACCGAGCCAGCGATTTAGGTCTAAATACAGTAAATCATCTTTAACTTTGATCACATTGAGCTTTTCCAAAATCATACCCAATGGATCTTGGTTGAGTACTTTTTGATAGAACCATAACGCCATGCGCACGCCCATCTTATACAGAACATTTGGATACTTCGCTTCAATCACTTGTGTATCACTAATTTGTTCAAATACGATCAATTGGGTTTGTTTGTTGAGTTCCATCTGTACCAGTTTTAAATCGACAGAGAGTGTTATGATCAGCCCGTTATAATCCAATGTGGCATACAGTCGAAGCCAGTCATCATGCAGGTCAGCATGCAAGTCTTTGAGCATTTTCACATTATCGGTCACAAAGCGCTGAAATGTCGCATTTAAAAACACTTGAGACATTGGGAATTCACGCTCATCTTCAATAAATCCTTCAGCTTTTTGGTACACTTGGCGTATACGTTTAGCGATATTGGAAACTAGCGTTTGCATAAGAAGTGCATCCTGACAAATTATGTTTTTTAACGATGTTTATCTTGTCGATTTCTATAAAAACACAAGGTTTTGATCTTGCAGTTTAGCAAAATAAATTGCACCATTTTCATGATTTTAATTGTGCATTATCGATGTGTTGATGGATTTCTCGTTTTCATCAAAAAATGAATACGAGTTTTATTTTATACTGTTTTAAGCAGTTTGGGGAATGCGGCAAATTGTCGGTTTAATGTGATGCTGAAAAAAATAACGTTCATGCCCTTGATGAAAGAGTGGTGGAAAGATCCCATATTTGCAACTGCATTGGCGTTTGCTGCTGTGTTGCATTTGGCTTTTTTAACCATGCAATTTTCCATGCCCCAAGAGGCGGATTATAACACCAAAGAAATTGCAGTTTCTTTACGTTCTACGACGGAAAAAATTGAACATGCAGACTTTTTAGCACAAGCCGATCAGCAGGGCTCTGGGACATTCCGTGAGTCGCATCGTATGTCGAGTGACATGCCTGCACCGATGATCGAACAAAAAGCCGGTGAGCAAAAAAGTGAAGCTTTAGAACAACTGCAACAAAAGAAAGAACTCAGCTTTGAAGATAAAGTGTTGATGACAACTTTGAGTTGGCAAAAACAAGCTGAAGAAAACAGTCGTAAAAAAGCCGTTGAGGAGTTGAATAGTCAGTTTCAGGCCAAGGCTGCGATGGTGGCGAGTATCGAAGCCCAATATTTACAACGTCAGCAAAACTTTAGCCGTCAGCAAAAAATTAAAACCATTGATGGTATTCAAGCCAAGCAAGATGTTTCTGCGGCTTATATGGAAAAATTCCGCGAAAAAGTCGAGTTTTATGGCAACCGTTATTATCCTGAAGCGGCAAAACAGCAACAGCTACGCGGTGAAGTACGTTTAATGGTTATTTTGAACAGTAATGGCGGGATTCGTGCCATTCGTTTGATCGAAAGTTCAGGTTCAAGTTTATTGGATGAAGCTGCAAAAACCTCTGTGCGTAAGGCGGCACCTTTTGGTTTGTTTGATGCCAAAATGAAAGACATCTCAGAACTTCGTATTGTGCGTACTTGGCGCTTTGATCCTGCAGAAGCAGAGTTTGAGGTGCGTTAATCAGTTGTGATAGCGTCGCAAAACTTCGCAGATTTCGACGCTAAAACTCGCATACCATTGGTTTTTCCCCAATTGCTGCGCGACCAGATGTTGTGCATCTTGTTGCCAAGCTCGAATGTCTTCTAATGTATTCCAGTAGGAAAGGGCGATTTCATGCTCACCCTCTGTCAGCGCTTCAAAATGTTGACAGTTAAAGTGTGTCAAGGCTTTGTCTCTAAGCTGCTGTGCAGTCGAAAAATACAGCTCATCAAGCGTACGAATGCGTGCTTTAAAAATCACGACATATTGCATATCTTTCCTTCCTTGGTTTTTATGACGATAAAAAAAGCGAGCCGTAGCTCGCTTTTTGGGTTCTTAATCTCTTTCCAGATAAGGGTTATCAAACCCTAATTTGGCTAAAATCTCGATTTCCAACGCTTCCATTTCTTCAGCATCTTCATCAGAGGTTTCATGGTCATAGCCCATGAGGTGCAACGTACCGTGTACCAGCATATGCGTAAAGTGGGTCAGGGGTGCTTTGCTTTGTTCTTGTGCTTCACGAAGAACCACAGGAATACAAATCACCAAGTCGCCAATCGGAAATGAGTCTAAAACTGCAGCCATTTCATCGGGGAGATCGCTCGGAAAAGACAACACATTAGTCGGTTTGTCTTTACCACGATATTCCAAGTTCAATTTGTGGCTTTCGTCATTGTCCACACATGCAATACCGATCTCACAATCACTTTGTGTATCGATATGACGTAAAGCCGTTTCCACGACTTTTTTGATATGCGCACGTTTCACCACCAATTCAGGTGACTGAAAATTTTGCTGCAAGGAGAGATTAAGTTTCAAAATGAATCCTTAAATGTTTTCGTCTTGATGCTGCCCATCAGCTTTAGCATCATTGTCCGCCACCAAGGCTTCCTGACGTGCTTTACGTTCTGCACGTTGTTCAGCTGTAAGGCGATGTTGTTCGCTGTCCCATCCCTCATAGGCTTCAACAATTTTTTGAACCAATTGATGACGTACCACGTCACGAGAGTGGAAGCGAGTAATATGAATTTCTTTGATTTTTTCAATCACACGTAAGGCATGTGCCAAACCAGATTGTTGACCACGAGGTAAATCGACCTGTGTAATGTCGCCCGTGATTACTGCACGAGAACCAAAACCTAAACGGGTGAGGAACATTTTCATTTGTTCAGGGGTGGTGTTTTGTGCTTCATCTAAAATCACAAAAGAATGATTTAAGGTACGACCACGCATGTAGGCCAGTGGTGCAACTTCAATCACTTGACGTTCAATTAGTTTAGCGACTTTTTCAAAACCGAGCATTTCATACAAAGCGTCGTATAGCGGACGTAAGTAAGGGTCAATTTTTTGGCTCAAATCACCGGGTAAAAAACCCAATTTTTCACCGGCTTCAACCGCAGGGCGAACCAATAAAATGCGTTGAATTTCGTTACGTTCTAGCATATCTACAGCAGCGGCGACCGCGAGATAAGTTTTACCTGTACCCGCTGGGCCGATACCAAATGAAATATCGCTTTGTAAAATACGCTGTACATAGCGTTTTTGATTGGCACCACGTGGATTGATTCGACCTTTACGGGTTTGTAGATAAACATTGTCTAAACCGGTATGCTCATTTTCAGAAAAATCTTCCTGAATTTTGCGGTCAGTCTGACTGCCTTGAATCATCATGTGTAAAATGTCCGCACTAATCTGTGGATTGGTTTCGGACTCTTCATAAAGACGGTGAAGGAGACTTTCGGCTCTCTCTACCGCATCGATTTCCCCATCGACAAAAAAAGCATCTGCACGATGAGAAATTTTGACATCCAAACGTTGTTCAATTTGTTTGAGATGACCGTTATAGGCACCGAGCATGCTTTGTAAACGGTCAAGTGGAATACCAGCAAAAGTTACAGTACGTCGAATCGCTGCAGTCAAGAGAATTCCTTTAAATTGGTCTGACGATTAAGCTTACATTACGCCACGTCAGGCTCAAGATTCAAGAGTTCACCGTAAACAAACTTCAAAGTTTTAATATCGGTCACTTCAATCTCTGCAAAACGCCCAACCCATGCAGGATCACCGATAAAGCTAACCAAACGTGTATTGTCTGCAGTACCAATCAGCAAATTCGGATCTTTGTCTGAAACAGACTCAATCAAGACACGTTGAATGGTCCCAAGCATTGCATCAGTTTTATCGATACTGGATTGTTTAATCCATTGTTGAACTTTTGCAAGACGTTCTTTTTTCACATCTTCAGGGGTTGTGTCTTCAAGTTCTGAGGCAGGAGTACCCGGACGTTTTGAGTAGATGAAACTGTATGAATGATCGAAATCCATATCTTGGATAAATTGATAAGTTTCTTCGAAGTTTTCGTCAGTCTCACCCGGAAAGCCAATAATAAAGTCGCTAGATAAATGCATATCAGGGCGAACTTGACGTAATTTAGCAATTTTATCGATATATACATCAATCGTGTGGTTACGTTTCATGGCTTGTAGCACGTCATTCGAACCACTTTGAACTGGTAGATGCAAGTGAGAAACCATTTGCGGTAAGTCACGGTAGCATTGAATCAAGTCATCATTAAATTCAAGCGGGTGCGATGTGGTGTAACGAATACGACCAATCCCTGGAATCTCAGCAACTAAACGTAATAAGTCGGCAAAGGTACAGATTTCGCCTTCAAAAGTTTCACCACGGTAACCATTCACGTTTTGGCCGAGTAATGAAATTTCACGTACGCCTTTTTCAGCTAAAGTGGCAATTTCAGCCAATACGTCATCGAGTGGGCGAGAAACCTCTTCACCACGGGTATAAGGAACTACGCAGAATGAACAGTATTTAGAACAGCCTTCCATGATAGAAACAAAGGCTTTAAACCCTTCTACACGCGGTTCAGGTAAAAAGTCGAATTTTTCAATATCAGGGAATGAAATATCCACCAACTGAATTTTTTCTTTTTTCGGTTTGACCACTTGCTCAGTATGTTGATCAAGCATTTGCGGTAAACGGTGTAAGGTTTGTGGACCAAAGACCATATCGACATAAGGCGCACGTTTTTGAATGTTGTCACCTTCCTGAGAGGCAACACAGCCACCAACACCAATCACCAAGTCAGGATTTTTTTCTTTCAGCTTGCGCCAGCGGCCTAACTCAGAAAATACTTTTTCTTGTGCTTTTTCACGGATAGAACAGGTATTCATCAGGAGAATATCCGCTTCTTTTGGATCGTTTGTCAGCACATAGCCGTGAGAATCACCTAAAAGGTCGCCCATACGTTGACTGTCATACTCATTCATCTGACACCCTTGCGTTTCGATGTACAGTTTTTTCACTGCTCCATCTTGAGCTGGGGTGTGCTGTGGCTGGGTAACAGTGTTATCTGGGGCAGCTTGGGCACTATTGGGGATGAAGGTTTGAACCGTCATGTAGGCTCCTAAAGGAATTTTATGAAAATCAATAACCATACGTGGCTGACAGACAATTCAATCAATTGAATTGTGCAGCTGCGGAGGTCAAAAAGGGGATTTTAAGAATGGGCAATATTTTAGCAGTAATTTACTAGAAACTTACAGCCTAAAATGACAACTCTGCCATATTGATTTATGAAGCAAAAATGTTTGAAAATTAATATTGGCTAATCATAAGGTTACATAACAGAACACAATGCAGAGTTTAGAATTATTAAACTAATTCCTAAACAAAGTTCGATGTGCTGTAACTGAGCAGAATGACATGAAAGAAGGCAAGTGGATGTTAAAACATAATTTTAAACAGAAAAATTACGCTAAATTACTTGCTTTGAGTGTCGGGCTCTCCGGAATTTCTGCGTTTGCCCAAGCCGCAGATGAGCAGTTTAACGATGCTTTACGTGCTGCGAATGCAGGCAATATTAGTTTATTACAACAATACCAATCATCCATGCAAAATGACGTTTTGGGCTATTATCCAGAATATTGGTTACTGAATAACAATTTGGCTTCACAGCCAGCAAGTGCCATTATTAATTTTGCACAGCGCTATCCAAATTCGGCAATGGCAGAAAAATTAGCCGCAGATTATGTTGAAGAAAAAGTCAAACAAGCTGATTTCGCTACAGCACAGCCTGTCTTGCAATATGTGACTAATGCTGACCGTGCTGAAACATGTGCCATGGCTCAAGTCCGCGCAAAGTCGGGCGACCCTCTGGTTTTCGCAGAATTTAAAGATGTATGGTTGACCACAAACTCACAACCTGACTCGTGTACGGGCTTGGGCCGTATGATGCTGTCGAGTCCTTTAATGACTCAAGATGACCGCCATCAACGGATGTGGGGACAGTTAAGAGCGGGTCAGTCAGGACAAGCGATTGCGACTGCGCAAACCATTGGCGTAAATATTAATTTGTCACAACTCAACACCATTCAAGCCAATCCACTGAATTATTTATGGTCTGCACCCAAAGCCACAGCTGAAGATCATGCATACCTGATTTATGCGATGGGACGCTTGGCAGATAGCGACTTAAATGGCGCAATTTCTTCGGTGAAACGTGCAGCTGAAGGCACACCAGCCGATGTACAAAAAGCCCTCTACCGTAGTGTCGGTTATATCGGTGGTACAACGGTAATGAAAAATAATTTCAACCGTGAAGTATTAAATTATCTTGATTTGAGTTATGGCTTGCCTTTTAGTGCAGAAGAAGCCGAGATTTATGCGCGACAAGCCATTCGTTTTGGCGCATGGGAAAGTGTCATTCGTGCAATTGATGCGATGAGCGTTTCGCAAAAGCAGGAAGACCGTTGGCAATATTGGTTAGCACGAGCATCTGAACAACGTGGAGATGCCTCATCTAAACGTGCGGCTAAAGAAATTTATCGCAAGCTTGCCGTTGGCGATGATTACCATAATTTGTTAGCACGTGACAAAATTGGTCAGTCTTATAACAATATTCCGTCAAATGTGCAGCCTTCGTCACAAGATGCGCAGCGTCTCAGTCAGGATATTCACTTCCGTCGTGCCTTTGCATTGCGCAATATTAATGCATCTGACAGCTATATTAACCGTGAATGGAACTGGGCAGTGCGTCAAGCCTACTTAAAGCATGATGATGGCATGATTCTTGCCGCAGCTAAACGTGCAACCGATATGGGGTGGTATGATCGGGCGATTTATGCAGCAGATCGAACCACTAAACAGCATAACTATGCTTTACGTTATGCCATGCCACATCAAAATTATGTGGTGAGTCATAGTCGTAATGCAGGTATTGACCCAGCATGGGCTTATGGTTTGATGCGTCAAGAAAGTCGCTTTGTTACTAGCGCGCGTTCACATGTCGGTGCTGGTGGTTTAATGCAAATTATGCCAGACACCGCAAAATTGGTGGCTCGTCAGATGGGGGAGAGTTATAACCCCGCTGCATTAACGGATATGAATACCAATATCCGTTATGGCACTTTCTATTTATCAATGATTCAACGTCAATTGAGTAATAGTCCAGTATTAGCGACTGCAGGCTACAATGCGGGTCCAAATCGTGCTCGACGCTGGCAGCCTGAGTATCAAGCGATTGCAGCGGACCAATATACAGAATCGATTCCATTAACGGAAACTCGAGACTATGTAAAACATGTGATGACCAATGCAACCCATTACGGCCTTTTATTGGGTCAGGGACCGCAATCGATTGAAAAACGAATGCAAATGATTCCATTACGGAATGCGCAATAAGCATTAAAGCAATGCGCCTGTTTTAAGGCGCAATATGGGTAAATAATGAATGCCGAATTGAACATTAGACCTGTTTATCGAATACTGACATTACTGCTCATCGGCAGTGGTACAGGCTTTGGTGTGTCTGTGCTTTCGGCAGCACCCGTGGTTAATGGTTATGTGATGGATGTACAAATGGTGCCAGCTGTTTGCGCCTATGATCCTTTAAAAAGTAAAAAACGTAAATGTCTGGAAGGGTATTCACTCAATATCACGGGCCTATATCCAGAAACTTCTACCCGTGATTGCACCACCAATAGTTCAGCTAAACTTTCTCCGTTGCAAGCCAAAGTGGTTGCACGGATTATGCCTGATGAAAATGCTCGCGTGGCGCTTTGGCACACTACCGGCGGCTGTATCCCAATGAATGCCAGCCAGTATTTCAGAACCATTATTAATTATGCAGATAAGCTAAAAATTCCAGATGAATTGACTAGCCAAGAAACCCAATCCATTCAAGCCAATGTCTTGCGTAATAAAATGTTGCGTATGAACAGCGGATTGGTATCCCAAAGTATTGAATTTAACTGTATGCAAACCCGTGGTGGCAGTTTACTGACCGAGATTAAAATTTGCTATAAAAACAATGGTCAGTATAAAAGTTGCCCTACGACTATTGTCGGAAATTGTCCTGCAACTTTCATAATTAAAGGTTCTTTCTAAGCTTTTTTCGGCATTTAATTTATATTTCCTATCATACTTTTGTTGAAAAGCATTCTCTTTTACATGCAAGCGTCAAAAGATTGGAGTACAATCTTTGCCGTTTATGATTATTAAGATTAGATAGAACAGCTATTTAATCATTATGACCTTCCTCAATTGGAGATAATTACATGAAGCAAGCAGTTCGTGTTGCCGTTACTGGCGCAGCTGGTCAAATCGGTTATAGCTTATTATTCCGTATCGCAAGCGGTGAAATGTTGGGTAAAGACCAACCAGTTATCCTTCAATTATTAGAAATTCCAGTTGAGAAAGCTCAACAAGCGCTTAAAGGCGTAATGATGGAACTTGATGACTGCGCATTCCCTCTTTTAGAAGGTATGATCGGTACTGATGATCCTAAAGTTGCATTCAAAGATGCTGACTACGCTCTTCTTGTAGGTTCACGTCCACGTGGTCCTGGTATGGAACGTGCTGACCTTCTTAAAGTAAACGGTGAAATCTTCATCGGTCAAGGCCAAGCACTTAACGAAGTTGCTAGCCGTGACGTTAAAGTTCTTGTTGTAGGTAACCCTGCAAACACTAACGCTTACATCGCAATGAAATCTGCTCCAGATCTTCCAGCGAAAAACTTCACAGCAATGTTACGTCTTGACCACAACCGTGCGTTAACTCAACTTGCTCAAAAAGCGGGTGTTGCAGTTTCTGACATCGAAAACATGACAGTTTGGGGTAACCACTCTCCAACAATGTATGCTGACTACCGTTTTGCAAATGTAAACGGCGAAAGCTTAAAAGACAAAATCAACGATGCTGCTTGGAACAAAGACGTATTCCTTCCAACTGTTGGTAAACGTGGTGCTGCGATCATTGAAGCGCGTGGTCTTTCTTCTGCTGCTTCTGCTGCAAACGCTGCAATCGACCATATGCGCGATTGGGCTCTTGGCACAAACGGCAAATGGGTAACTATGGGTATTCCTTCTGACGGTTCTTATGGTATTCCTGAAGGCGTAATGTTCGGTTTCCCTGTAACTTGTGAAAATGGCGAATACAAAATCGTTCAAGGTCTTGAAATCGACGAATTCAGCCGTGAACGTATCAACGTCACTCTAAACGAGCTTGAAGAAGAACGTGCAGCAGTTGCTGACATGGTTAAATAATTTAATTTTTTAAATTAAATTATAAAAAAAAGCACTCCATTTGGGGTGCTTTTTTATGGCCTGCGAAAAATACCAAGCTTAAGTTTTGAACAAAAAATAACACGTTGAGATGTAGTTGCAACTGACAAAGTCAATTAAACAGATAACTATGAAGATGGAAGAAATGTTTTTGGCTTGAGGAGAACGGCAATGTTTGATCAACAACCGACGTTGGAACTATTTTTTGAACAATTGGGGTTAGATGCAAGTCCGGAAGGCATTGACCAATTTATCGAAACGCATCAAATCACCATGGATGTTCCATTGCACGAAGCGCCATTTTGGACGAAGTCACAGCGTGATTTCATTATCAGTCATTGGAAAAAAGATGATGACTGGGCCATAGTGGTCGATATTTTAAATGAACAATTGCATACAGAACATAAGCTTTCCGGATCATGCAAAATCTAAATACAATTTGAAACAACAAACCTAGTTTTAACGCTAGGTTTTTTTAGCTTCATCATATAAGTTAATTAAATAATAAATGACAGATTAGTTGATAAGGAGGGCGAGATGCTCAATCAAAATAAACCATCCTTAGCTTTATTGTTTTCTCAATTGGGGTTAGCTAGCAGTCCAGCAGCGATCGAGTTATACGTGCGTACGCATCAGCTTGCTGCAAGTGAAAATTTACATGATGCGCCATTTTGGAATAAAGCGCAGCGTGATTTTCTAATCAGTCATTTAGTACAAGATGATGATTGGGCGATTTGGATTGATGAGCTGAATCAACAGTTGCATATGGATGCATATAAGCTGCAGCCAGCATAAATTTCATTTCTCCACAAATAAAAAAACACCTCCTCGGAGGTGTTTTTTTATTTAGTGCAGTTTGCTTTGGCGTAATTCTGAAAACCAGTCTTCTTGGCGATATGGATTAAATGCAGGATGCTCAAGTAATGTGGTCAGTTTGAATTCTTGAGATTTGCAGTACTTATTTAGCCAGTGGCGGGTTAACGCAGGTTCCTGTTTTACTGCAGAGGCATAGGCCAGGTAGAAGTAAATGTCGCCATGTTCAGCTTTGGACATCGGTTTCATAATCTGCTGGGTAATCAGGGCATAGCGCTGCTCTTGGGTAATTTCAAAAAATATCATATAAGCTTTGGCTAAATGTACAGACAAATTGATGTATAGCTCAATCGGCATTTCTTCAAATTCAATCCGGCTTTGCTCAAGTAGAACAATGGCTTCTTGCAGAAAATACACTTGTTCTTGATGGTTCTTACTTAAATTAACCAATTGCAGGCGTAAGTCTGCACGCTCAAGAGCAAGTTCAGGGCTGTTGCCTTGTAGAAATAATTGATCGGTTTCGCCAATACGCTGAATAATTTTATGACTGTTTTGACGCATCGGGTACATCCTCATCTATGAATGACTCATATATGAGGATAGTTTAAGGGATTTAAAGGAGGAATCTCGAATTACCACATCGAGTTGTCATTACGTAGCCAAGCCGTAATCGATAAACGTTGATGTTTTGCTTCGAGTACCTCGTGTAATAGGTCACTTTGGAATAACGCAATGCGATTCGGTTTAGGTTCTAAAATATGCCAAACATCATTCTTATCTTGTAAGCGCAATTCACCGCCCCAGTCGGCTTGCCAATATTCATGCAAATAATAAACCGCTGAAATGACACGTCCATTTTTGCCTTGAGGATTATCTTTGTGTAGTGCATAAAACTCACCTGCGTTATAACAAGCAAAATGTGCTTCGACTTCGTGAATGCCAGAAAAAAATGCGCGATTAAATTGTTCTGATAAATGTTCTAAGGCTTGAACGTGTTCTTGTGCGACATCTAATGTGTCGTTAATCCATAAAATATGATCACTTCTAATTTTACTGATGACTCCATTTTGTACGGCTGCATCCCTGAATTTATTTAAATTTGACATACATTCTTCAACAAGTGCATGTATATATTCTGCAGGATAAGCGTCATCAATAATGCTAAACCCGTGTTGATCTAAATCATCGAGGATTTGATCAACCGGCCAAGACTTTGGGAGAAAGGCTGTTTCCATATACGATCCATAAAGTTGTGGAAAAAAAGGTGACGTATTCTAGAGCAAGAATAGCATCGGAATGAAACTATTTTTCATGCTAAAATGTCCGTTGATATTAGGAATTAAAGAAACATGAATTACCGTCACCATTTCCATGCAGGCAACTTTGCCGACGTGATGAAGCACGTTTTGCTGCTTCAGTTATTAAGTCGACTGAATGCAAAAGATAAACCTTATCGCTATGTAGATACACATGGTGGTGCAGGTAAATATGATCTTTCGACCTCTGAAGCACAGAAATCAGGTGAGTTTTTAAATGGTATTCATCGTTTAGTTAAGCTCGATGATTCAATTAAACGCAATGCGCCTGAAGGTGTTCAACAATATTTAAAAGTTGTTGAAAAAATGCGTGAAAACTTTGGTAAAGGCGCTTATCCAGGCTCTCCGTGGTTCGCACTTGAAGGCATGCGTGAAACTGATAAGGCAACGATTTTTGAAATGCAGCGCGATGTATTCCAACAATTGCGCCACAATATTTTTGATAAACGTGCAGGCTTGCATGAGCGTGATGCTTACGAAGGTTTACTGGGTGTAATTCCACCAAAAGAAAAACGTGGTTTGGTCATGATTGACCCGCCTTACGAATTAGAACGTAAAGATTTTCCACAGCTTGTAGAATTGTTGGTGGCTGCTTATAAAAAATGGCCGACAGGCGTTTTTGCGGTATGGTATCCAATTAAAGACCGCGCGATGATTGAACGTTTTGAAAAGAAAATGTACAAAACCGGCATTCGTCGTCAGTTGGTTTGCGAAATTTGTGTATGGCCAGATGACACTCCAGTCGGTCTAAATGGTTGTGGTTTATTGGTGATTAACCCACCTTGGAAATTCTCTGAAGATGCGGATGAAGCATTACAATGGTTGTTCCCACATCTTCGTATGAATGAAAATGGTGGTCATGCAGCCGTACGTTGGTTGGTTGGCGAATAATTTTAAACTTGAAAAAGAAAGGTCACAGTTAGGATCGAACAATGACAAATACAAATAAACCTGAGCGGGAAATTTCTTCAAAGGATGAAAATGCATTTGATGGCATTACATTTGAAGTTGAAGAAGAGGAGCATACCCATGAAGGGCATAAAGTGAAACGTCGTGGGATCTATCTGTGGCCAAACTTGATTACAACTGCAGCGTTGTTATCCGGCTTTTATTCAATAATTGCCAGTATGAATGGTGAGTTTCAACAAGCCATCTATGCCATTTTCCTTGCAGCATTATTTGATGGTTTGGATGGACGTGTCGCACGTGCTATCGGCGCACAAAGTCCTTTTGGTGAACAGTTTGACTCGTTGTCGGACTTGCTAGCATTTGGTGTTGCACCTGCCATTTTAATGTATAGCTGGAGTCTAAATGACTTAGGCCGTATTGGCCTGGCAGCATGTTTTGTTTACACCGCATGTGCAGCCTTCCGTTTAGCACGTTTTAACGTACAAATCGGGGTTGTCGATAAACGTTATTTTATTGGTGTTGCAAGTCCACTCGCAGCCGTTATGATTATTTCATTGGTATGGGTAGGTATGGATATCCCTGCGGTCTTCGACTTACGCGAAACAGGTATTCAGATTTTTAATGCGGTAGTGATTATTGCAGTGGGTCTATTGATGATCTCAAATGTAAAATACTATTCATTTAAAACTGTGGATCGTCGCCGTGTTCCATTTGCGGTGTTGCCAATCATAGTCTTCATTTTAGCTGCTGTAACGTATAATATTCCAATGGGTATTTTAATTATTTCAGTAATTTATGCATTGTCTGGCTTTGTCACAACCTTAATGGCAAAAAAGGCTGAAGCATGAGTTAAAACATGAAATAAAAATGAAAAGGAGCTTGATATGCAGATATTTCAAGATTTCTTGGATCAATCAAGACGACTGAATCAAGCTCCAGATTTACAACATAAAAAAATAAATCTACATGCGCCGAATACGTCTTATCCTTCAGTCCATTATGGACTTTGTCTACCGAATCTTCCTGCGCCCTTACATTATCTTAACTTTATGAGTTGGCTTGGGCAGCCTCAGATTCCCGCTTTTCAAAATCCTGTGTCCATTCAACAAGACGAACTCAATACAGCCACAGTATTGACCAGTGTGAGCGGTCATATGGTTGGGCAATTACAATCATATTCCATCAAAGACGACTGTAGTCTGAGTGATACCGTCTTTAAATTTAGAGATAAAGAGCAGATTGGTTGGGATGGAGCGGTATTTCAAATCCATCGAGAAGATACTGAACTCAGTTTAGATTTGTCCGTGCAAACTACCGATATTTCTTCGTGTTTAATTAAGTTGAGATTAGGTCTTGCTGAATATTGGTCGGTGATGTGCCAATGTGAAGGTCAAATCAAATTTCAGGGCCAGATTTATGATGTAAATCAGCTGGCGGTATTATCCTATGCACAAATACGCAAGTTCCCATATTTACCTTTAGCATTTTATACCCATCAGGTGATTAACCTTAGTCGACAACGTCAAATTATCTTTATGCAAACGCGAGACCGTTATAACAATATTTTGAGTTCACGTTTATATCTAAGAGATTTAAATCAGCAGCAAGTGTTTATGGCAGACCAAGGCGTGTTCTTTAAAGTCATGCGCGTTTATCCTGTGGTTAAAACCCCCAATTTGCAAAAAATGTATTTGCCACGTGAATTTGAATGGATTTACCAAAATGACAAACTAAAAATACATATACAAGCGCAGAGCCGTGGGGATTTTAAATTTGGACTCGGCGCTGGCTATGCAGGAAGCTTTAACTATCAAATTAAAATTAACGACGAAATCGAGTGTGGGGAGGGTGGCTACTGTGAATATGTAGATTGTCGAGCTTTAAAATGGCAAGAAAAGAATGAAAAAGATAAATTAACGGACAAATATGGAAATATTGTCCCTTTTATGCTCAAAAAATAGTAAAAAAACTTAATTTAGTAGAATAAATAAACAAACGTAATGAAAAATTAAAAATAAATGGAAAAGGGTGTTGCAACGGATGTGAAATGCTGTAGAATGCACATCCATTGGCGGTGATGAAGATTAAAACTTCTGATAAAACAATGACTTGGTTGAATTGATTAAGTTGGGTTTTATTTGATAAGTTTAAAAATAATTTGAATTACCAGTTGACTCTTTAGAAATAAAGAGTAATATAGCCGACCTAGCTTGCT